>NZ_CP163443.1:1877142-2502857 GCF_041053055.1 Streptomyces sp. R41 | reverse complement strand
GACATCGACGTCGCCCCGCTCCTACCGACGCGTACGCGGCGTACCGATGCGGCCGGTCGAGGTCGGTGACGTCATGCCTCTCCGGGGCCGGCAGTCACCGCCCGGGCGCGGCGCCCAGCCTCGCCTCGCGGGCCTCATGCGGAGCGCCCATGCTGAGCAAGAGGGCGCCGTCGTCTTGAGACTTGTCCTTCCCGAAGGCCGAACGAAGGCGCCTGAGAGGAGGAGGAAGTCATGCGCATGAGAAGAATCCTGGGCCTCGCCCTGGCCGCGGCAACCCTTGTCGGCGTGAGCGCCGTCGGCGCTGTCAGCGCCGGGGCCGCCTCGTCTCCGAAAATCTCCAGAGACGACTGCACGGCCGCCGGCGGACAGATCATTTCACGCCCCTACGCCGGCGAGGCCTGCGCGCTGCCTGACGGGACCACGCAGGCGATCACTTGAGGGATCGGCGCACGGCTGGGCAACCAGTCCGGCCGGTGCACCCGGCGCGGTGGGTATGGAGTAACGGCACCCGGTCCACCGTCGGGTGGATCGCCCGCGCTCGTCTCGACACCGCGGCACTCGCGATGGTGGACGCCGACCGTCTCGAAGCCAAGGCCGTCACCGCTTCGAGACGGTCCGCGCTGTCCTGAACACCGCGCTCGCCGCCGTCCTGAACGGCCTCGGCCATGTCGTCATACAGTGACCGACGAGGTCGTTCGCATTTCCTAGCTGTATTGATTGGGATTTCCCAGCTGTATTGATCACGAGCGTTGTTGACACTCGGCAGGTCTTGAACAGGCGCAGAAGAACGAGCAGTCCCGCCGGCCTCGAGCCTGGATGTGCCGACGGTGATGGAGTCTTCCTTCTGGCGCGGGCGATGATCGCGCCGCTGTCGGCATTGAGGTGGCCCTTTGCCGATGCCCTGACTCATCCCCACTGTGGAAGAGGTCCAGCAGGCCATCCCGCTCCAACCCGTCTGAGCCAAGGCCGACCCCGCCGGCATCGCCAACCGGCACGCGGCCCACGGCCCTCTCCGGGGACCTACGAGACGGCGCCGTAACAGCACGACCAAGGAGCCGACCGGCACGGTGCACCCGCCGGTCGGCTCCGCCGTGCTCCTCGACGACCCCGGGGATGACTCCGTCGTTCGGCCCATCAAGGGCACCGGCTGCAACGCCGAAAAGGACCAAGCGGAGTCGCCCCACCCTCGCGTTCCCGTACGCCTCCGCGCCCCAGTCCGCCCCGATGACGGCGGTCCCGTACCCGGCCGACAGGCCCGCGGAGGAAATCCCGCATGCGCGTCTTCCTGCCCCTGACCGCCGTCACCGCCGCCGCGCTCCTGCTCGTCACGGTCACCGGCGCGACTCCCGCCGCAGCAGACCGGAACCCCGACGGCCCACCACTGGTCAAGGTGTCCCACGGCGACCCGTACGCGAAGTGCACCATCGGAGCGAGGTCCCCCGACAGCATCGTCTACCCGGCCACCGAGGTCGAGCCGTACCTGTCCGTCGATCCGCGCGACCCCAAGCGCGTGGTCACCGTGTTCCAGCAGGACCGCTGGAACGACGGCGGCGCGCGTGGCCTGGCGGCCGGCTGGACCACGGACGGCCACACCTTCCACCGGAGCACGCTGCCGTTCAGCCTGTGCGCCCCCGGCGGCGCGGATTACGAACGGGCCTCCGACCCCTGGGTGAGTACCGGACCGGACGGCACGGTCTACGCCGGCGGGGAGGGCGTCGACTTCACGAAGAGCACGCGCAGCGCCCTCCTGGCAGTCACGTCCCGCGACGGCGGCCGCACTTGGCAGAACCTCACCACCACGCACGTCGACGAGCAGCCATTTTTCAACGACAAGCCCTCACTCACCGCCGACCCGATCCGCAAGGGCACCGCCTACCAGGTCTGGAACCGCCTCGACAACGACCCACCCGGCCCCAGCTCCCTCGACGGTCCCGGCTACATCTCCCTCACCCGCGACGGCGGCCGTACCTGGAGCAAGGCCCGGCCGTTCGTCGACACCAGCACCGTGCCCAACACCCAGACCATCGGCCATCTGATCGTCGCCGACCGGCGCACCGGCACCCTGTACGACTTCTTCGACCGGATCAGCTACTCCGACGACCTGAGCACCGTCGTCGAAGCCCGCTACGAGGTGGTCACCTCGACCGACGCCGGAGAGACCTGGAGTGCCCCGGTCACCGTGGCCCGGGACACGTCCGTACCGGAGGTCGACCCGAACGACCCCACCAAACTGCTGCGCGCCGCGGCCACCCTGCCGAGCCCGGCCGTCGACCCCAAGACAGGCACGCTGTACATGGCCTACGAGGGCTCGGACTTCTCCAGTGGAAAGTTCGACTCCGTCCAGCTTGTGCGGTCCACCGACGGCGGACGCACCTGGGGGACCCCGGAGCTGGTCAGCCCCAAGGGCGTTCCGGCCTTCTCACCGTCGATCGCGGTAGCCGAGCGGGGCACGGTCGCGCTCACTTACTACGACCTGCGCTTCCTCAAGCCCGGCAACACCACCACCCTGCCCACCGCCCACCAACTGGCCACGCTGCAGCACGGAAACCCGAAGCTCCGGACCGAACGACGGATCTCGCGGGTCTTCGACTGGCTGCAGGCGCCGTTCGCCGGGGGCTACTTCCTCGGTGACTACCAAGGCCTGGTGGCAGACGGCAAGGGAGTACGGGCGGTGCTCACCGAGACCCACTCCGGCGCACCACAGAACCGTACGGACGTGTACACCAGCAGTCTCCGCACGCGCTGACCGACGCGGACGCCGTCGGCCGGCCCGACCGCCGACGGCTGCAGACAGGCCTCGGACCCACTCCGTGACCACGTCGGGCGGGGAGGTTTGGCCGCGTCCCGCCCGGCGGGGCGGGCCTGCTGCTCTGGGGTCGCGTGGTTTCCCGGTCTGTCGGGCACGGAAGGGGCACGCGTGGGACACGCCTGAGATCTGGCATTCGAAGAACCAACGCGCCGCCGGTCGCCCGCCCGCTACTGACGTTGTCGCTGTGATGTCGTCAAGGTGAGGCCGGTTTCGGCGAGGCATCCGTCGATGCGCTTGCTGCGGTACTGAATCTGGCGGAGACCGTGCCGAAGCGTGCTGATGAGGTGGTCGGGGTCGGTGAAGGCGGTGTTGGTCTGGCTGCTGCGCCGCAGCAGGGACCAGATGCCCTCGACGGGGTTGAGGTCGGGTGCGTAGGCCGGCAGAAAGTAGCAGGTGATCCAGTCGTGGGTGTCGATGAACTCCCGTAATCGGCGGTCTTTGTGGACGTTGAGGTTGTCCCACACCAGCACGATCGGTGCGCCGAGTTGCCGGTGGGCGGCGATGAGCAGGTCGCGATAGTCGGTCCAGGTGAAACTGCGTCTGCCACCGCGTTTGTGATCGAGATGCCGTTTGGGCCGGTAGATCAGCCGTGAGTGTTCGCCCTGCTTGTAGCAGGCGAGCGCGGCAACGGAGAAGCGGCGCTGGGAGCGTCCCCGGACCCGGATGACGGGTGTGTGGCCGCGTCGGGCCCAGGTCCGTGCGGTGGGCGGCGTCATCGAGAACCCGGCTTCGTCTTCGAAGCACAGCCAGGCGTCGAGCGCCGCCACGGCCCTTCCACCTGCGGCCAGGTCTCCTTCACCCAGCCCGCCACGGCCTCCTCGTCGCGCTCGATGGCTCGGCGGGCTGGGACCTGGTGACTGAAGCCGTGCCGGTGCAGCATCCGCGCGATCGCCGACAGCGTCATGCTTTTGTGGAACCGGCGCCCGATCAGCGTCTTGATCCGCGCCAGCGTCCACGTCTGGTCCGGCCAGCCATGGGCGACCGGCCCTTTGGCCAGCTCCTGCTCGAGCACGGCGAACAGCTTCTCGCTCAGCTTGGGCAGCGATACCGGTCCGGCAGACCGCAGCCCCTCCGCGCCGGCGTCGTGCCAGGCCCGGCGCCAGCGCTGCACCGAGCGCACACTCACCCGTAATTCCTTGGCGACCTCGGCGGTGGAGGCACCGACTGCGAAGCGCTCCGCGGCCTCCAGCCGGATCCGCTCGCGAAACGCCTGCCGTTCAGGCGTCAGCCCACCACCCTGCGGATATCTCACACAACCGGCATACCGCGACGATCACACATCGTCATCCCTCAACGACATCACGCCGCAAAAGTCAGTAACGGTTGATCGGGATCTCATAGACGATCTCGCAATGAGCGACGGGCACCACGATGTCCGCCGTCTCCACGGGCCGCCCCTGGTCGCTGTAGTACGTCCGCCGGATGTGCGTGACGAGCGCGGCCTTCTGAATGCCGAGCAGTGATGCCTCCTCGGCAGTCGCCTGCCTTGGCTCCGCCTGCTCCACGCCGTGGCTGACGGTGACCCCGATTACGGCCATGCCGCAGCTCGCTGCGCTCGCGCGCGACGGCGTTCGGGAGCTCCCGCCCGCCGCGTGCTTCCGGGCCGACTCGGACCTAGCGTGTTCGACGGGTCGGCACAGTCCCTGCGACTCTCCCGGCTACGCTCGCGCGGGAGCGCCCCGCGGCGCGTGGCTGCGGGGCGCCTTGTGGGGTTTAGTCGATCTGCTCCCCGTCGTACGTACCGCCCTTGCAGTAGTTGCCCGCCTCATTGATCGCGGGCGTTCCGCCGCCCTGCTTGCACTGAGAAGGGGTGACGTAGGAAGGGGCACCCTGTGCGGTGGCGGCGGTGGCGGTGACGGCGCCTGTGAGGCCGAGTCCAGCGAGGGCTGCCGTGGCGATGACGGCGGCGAGGATTCGTCGAATGCGCATTTGGTTCCCCTTTTCACGGATTGCCTCGGTTGGGGCACTAGTCAGCTTGATCTTCACCCATGTGGGTGGCACGTCATGTTGCTCCATTCGGGTGAAAAAGCTGTCGGGTGCGGGGTCGGTGACGGGACCCGTCGGACAGGCCCTGGAACGAAGAGACCACCCCGGCCGGATGGGTGGTCCCTTCGTTGTTCTGGAGGGGGCAGCGTCCGCAACCGGCCCAATGCTCATAGCCCTGTTGACCTGCGGAAACGCGCTCTTAGTGGCGGAGGGTGGACGGACACTGCGGACGCTGGCGGACGCTACACATTCTGTTTGGCGTCCGCAGGAAAAGTTCAGGTCAGAGGGGGGCGAGCGATCCCCGGCGGACGCTGCGGACGCTATTTTCCCTTAACTCTCAAGTTTTGCTGGGGATGGCTTTTCAGGCGGGGCGGGATCGCGGGCCCGGCTTCCCGCCCCGCCTGAAAAGCCGTGGTGAACCACAGAGAGCGGGGAGGCCCGGCGGCACCTGCCCACGTCTGCCGCCTGCTGCCGTCTGCAGGAGCGTGGGGGAACCGTGCGCGGGTGTCAGGGCCAGGTGTCAGGGGGGTGTCAGCGCGCGCTGTTAGGGAGCGTGACACCCGCGCATGCCTAGGGTTCTCATAACAGTGAAGGTTCCGCAGGTGACCAGGGGCACCGGCCGGTGACCATAGTCGCTGGGGACCGTCACTGTCTGCCCCCGTCCGCCAGCGTTGATGTCAGGGCTGGATGTCAGCATCTTCACAGGGTGAGCGTGCCGTGCTGTCCCTGCCGGCCACGTCATCGAGCAGAGGAGCCGGGCCTGGCCATGAAACTGACCTTGACCCTGATGACCATCTGTGGCGGTCTTCTGCCGCTGGCGGCCGTCATCTGGGGCGGTGTCTCCCTGCGGCGAGACTACCGACGCCTCGTAGCCGACCTCACAGCCATCGACCAGATCATCCAAGCACCTGCGGGGACCTACCCTGACCCTTCGGCAGCCATGACGGCCATCCGTCAGCCCGCCTTCAACACGGGCCGCCTGGCGTACAGCTACGAATGGGCGCAGCGTCTCGTCTGGGAACAGGCGATGGAAGATCTCCGTGGTCCGGCCTGGCTCGCCGGCGCGGGTGTCGTCATCGCGACAGTGGCAGGCGCCCGGTCGGTTTGGATCTAGGCGGTCCCGCTACAGCGGGCGTCTGTCGTTCCTCAACTCTGCTCCGGAGGTGGACACCTGCGACCGTCTCCGAACTGGGGGAGACTTACCGTTAGTTGCCGTCGGCTGTCGTTGTTGGTCGACCTCGGACGGCCCACGACGGCCCGGCCTCCCTCCGTCTCATCACCCTGAAACAATCCGGACGATCAAGCTCAAGACGTTCTGGGACGGCCGCTCTAAAAGCGCGGCACACTAACGCCCGCCGAGAGGTCGGACGCTCGCGACCCGCGCCCCGGCGCGCCGAGCGGCGGCAAGCGCGCGCCCCGCAGCCGCCCACACCCAAGCGCCTTCCGGCGCCCCCGGCGACCCACCCCCGAAGCCTCCCGGCAACTTCCCAGCACCCCAGCGCCCCAACTCCACCCAAAACCCCCGCACTTCTCACTCGTGTGAGTGACTACCCCAGGCGTGTTGCCCAACTCCCCGCGACCATCGTTCGGCGGCCGTCCCGGAACACCCGTGCGGCCTGGCATCCTTGGCGTAGTACGCGGAGCACGACGTGCGGTACACCCCCCTCTGCGCGATCCTTCTGTACGTTTCTTCGTGACCGTCCGACGCCGAACCAGGAGCCCCGGCCACGTGAGCCACGTGAGCAGCCACTCACCGCACGGCCAGTCGCCGCTGCGCACCGTGCAGGTGCTCGGCGGCGGGAGCGCGGGCAGCAGTGCGCATGTGCGGTCGCTGGCCTCGGGGCTCGTCGCCCGGGGTGTGCGGGTCACCGTCTGCGCACCCGTCGAGGCCGATCGCGCGTACGGGTTCACCGGCGTGGGCGCGCAGCACGTTCCGGTGCCGCGCAGCAGCGACCCGGCCTCCGTGGCCGCGCTGCGGACGGCCTGCGCGGACGCCGACCTGGTGCACGCGCACGGGCTGCACGCGGCGCTGCGGGCCACGCTCGCGCTCAGCGGGCGGCGCGTGCCGCTCGTCGTCACCTGGCACACGCGCTCGCACGCGGAGGGGGCACGGGCCCACTTGCTGCGGCTCCTGGAGCGGAGGGTGGCCAGAGCGGCGGCAGTCGTGCTGGGGACCTCGTCCGACCTCGTGGACCGTGCCCGCAGCAGGGGAGCGCGCGACGCACGGCTCGCCGCCGTCGCCTTCCCCGCACCGCGCACGCCCGTCGAGCAAGGCGACCCCGACCGGTTGCGGCACAAGGCGCGGGCCGAACTCGGCGCCACCGACCGGCCGTTGCTCATGGCCGTCGGCTCGCTCGACCGGCATCGTGGTTACGACACCCTGCTGGACGCCGCGCGCGCGTGGCGTCGCCTCGATCCCCTGCCGCTGCTCGTGATCGCGGGGGAGGGGCCGCTGCGGACGGTTCTGCAGCGCCGTATCGAGGACGAAGGGCTGCCCGTCCGGCTGATCGGCCGGCGCGAGGACATCACGGAGCTGCTCGCGGCCGCCGATCTCGCGCTGCTGCCGAGCAGTTGGGAATCCCGCTCCGTCCTCGCGCAAGAGGCCCTCCACGCGCGCGTGCCGCTCGTCGCGACGGCGGTCGGCGGCATCCCCGAACTGGTCGGCGACGCTGCCGAACTCGTCCCGTACGGGGACGCGGAGGCGCTCGCCGACGCCGTCGTCCGCCTCCTCGACGACCCCGGTCGCCGGGAGCTCCTCAAGGCGAAGGGTGCCCGACAGGCCGCCACTTGGCCCACCGAGGACGAGACCGTGGCCCAAGTGCTCAGCGTCTATGACGAGTTGACCCAGCCCAGGCCCTTTGGTTAGGGGACGTCTCGGCTAGGGAACGTGTCGGCGCGCCCGCAGCGCCAGGCTCAACGCCAGCACCGTCTGCGGGTCGTCCAGGTCCGTGCCCAGCAACTCGCCGATCCGGGCCAGGCGGTTGTAGAGGGTCTGCCGGTTGAGGTGCAGCTCGCGAGCGGTCTCCGCCTTGCGGCCGGCGTGGGCCAAGTACGTCTCCAGGGTGGGCAGCAGCGGCGGCTTGGAGCGGTTGTCGTGGTCGCGGAGGGGGCCGATCGCGCGGTCCACGAAGGCGGCCAGGTCCGGGTGCTCGCGAAGGCGCCACAGGAGCAGGTCGATGTCCAGGCGGCGTGCGTCGTACCACGGGCGGTCCGAGAGGCCCTGTGCCGCCGTCGCCGTCTCCGCCGCGTGCCGCAGGCCCGCCGACGCGGCCGCCCAGCCGCCCGCGACCCCGACCACCACCACCGGCGGCTGCGCACCGGGCCGCTGCATGCCGGCGCGCTCCACGCCCGCCCGCAGTGCCGCCGCGACCCGGTCCGCCACGGCCGCGCGTTCGGACTCCGAGCGCAGGCCCAGGAGCAGCGGGACACGGCCCTCGACCGGACGTACGCCCAGAAGCACCGGGACTCCCACGGAGGCCAGCTCTTCGGCGACAGCCCGAGCCAGGACCGCCCAGCCGCCGCCGGGGGACAGGCCGTCGGCGAGCCGCATCACGACCGGCAGGAGCGGGCTGTTGCCGGGCTTGAAGCCGAGCACGCGGGCCTGAGCGGGCGCGTCCTCGGCCTCGATGCGGCCCTCCGCGAGGTCGGTGAGGAAGTCGCCGCGCCCCCGCGCCGCGAGCTCCTCCTCCTGGCGGGCCTGCATCAGGACGACGGCCAGGATGCCCGCGGCCCGCTCGGCGGCGATCCGGTGCACCGGCGCGACGGGGGAGCTGACGGGCAGGAGGACCAGCCGGGCCCGTACCGAGCCCGTGCCGGGGCCGCCGCCGGGCACGTCCACGAGGGTCGTTCCGGCGGGCGGCTGCTCCTTGTGCTGGCCGCGCAGCCCGTCCCACACCTGGAGCGGATCGGCGCCCGCGGAGCCGGCCCCGGCGGCGTACAGGAGCTGGCCGTCCGCCGTCTCCAGGAAGACAGGGTTGCCGCTGAAGTCCGCGAGGATGCCGAGGACTTGGGGGATTCCGCCGCCGCCGAGGAGCGCTTCGGTGCATCGTCGGTGCACCTCTTCGGCCTGCTGGAGCAGCGCGTAGTGGCCGTTGACGATCTCGGTGTGGATCTCCTCCGTGACCGTCACGAAGGGCACCTCGCGGTGCAGCTGGACCAGCGGGAGGCCGGCGCTGCGTGCCGTCTCCACGAGGGCCGCCGGCAGCCGGGTGAAGCGCGGCCCGAGCTCCACGACCAGCGCCGCGATGCCGCGCTCGGCCAGGGTGCGGACGAAGGCGCGCTGATCGGCCGGGCGGGTGCCGAGGCCGTAGCCGGTGGTCAGCAGGAGTTCGCCACCCTTGAGCAGCGAGGCGATGTTCGGGACCTCGCCCGCGTGCACCCAGCGCACGGTGCGCTGCAGCCGGTCGGCCCCCGCGAGGATCTCCGGCAGCCCACTGCGCAGCCCGGGCAGCTCAAGCGCCCGCTGCACGGTGATTCCGGCGCCCTGGGTGTCGTAACGGCTGTCCATACGGCTGTCCATGCAGCGGACGCTACCCGCGGTCGCGTTCCGGGGACATCTCCGACCGGCTACGGCGGGCGGCATGCACGCGAACAATGCGTCGGCCGCTGCGCCGAAATTGCGCGACCTCCTGTATCTGCGCTCCCTCCCGAAGGGCGCGGCGGCCCTCGCGGCGACCGCTACGGCGACCACGACCGCGAGCGTGGCGGCCGCTCCCGGAGACGCCGCCGCTGCCTCCCCCGCTCCCGGTATCGCCGTCGTGGGCGCGGTTATTCATACGCTTGCGTAAACGCTTACGCGGGCCTGATGTTGTGGTTGAAGCGGAAGACGTTGTCCGGGTCGTACTCGGCCTTCACGGCGGACAGGCGCCGGAGGTTCTCCGCGCCGAGGCCGGCCACGACCCGGTCGCCGCCTTCGTCCCCGATGAAGTTGAGGTAGACCGCGCCGGTGCTCCAGGGCCGGACCTCCTCGCGGACCTTCTTGACCCACTGGACGCACCGCTCGTCGTCGGCCTGGTCCTCCCAGATCCCGAAGGGGTGCACACCCCAGAGCGCGTCCCGGAAGGGCACCGGGAACCGGGCCGGGCCCGAGGCGATCGCGCCGCCCTGGGGGAACAGCATGTGCTGGGTTCCCGTGGGCACGGGCACGGACCGGCCGAGGGCGCAGAAGACGTCCACGACTTCGTCGGGAAGGCCCGTCAGGAACTCCGCCGACCAGTAGTTCCGCATACCGGGCGGGTTGTCGAGCATGCACTGGAGGTCGGCGTAGGGGATGGCGGTGAGGGTCTCCGCCTCGTGGGGCAGTGCCAGCAGTGGCTGGGCGGTTTTGCGCACGTCCTCCTCGCTGCCCGCATACGTGAGGAGGGCGACGATCAGCCGTTTGCCGACCAGGTGCTCGGGGACGAACTCCTCGGGCGGCCCTGTCGTATACATGAACGCGCCGCTCACCTCCGACGCGCCGTTCTCGATGACCTCGCGGTAGATGCGGAGCACGTCCGGGCCGGCGTCCGGCTGGTACATCAGCAGGGCGATCGAGAGCTCGGGGAGCGGGTGCAGCTTCAGGGTCAGCGCGGTCGCGACGCCGAAGTTCCCGCCGCCGCCGTGCAGCGCCCAGAACAGTTCCGGGTTCTCATGGTCGGTGGCCAGAACCGTCGAGCCGTCGGCCGTCACCAGTTCGATGCCGAGCAGGTTGTCGACGGCGAGGCCGAAGGTCCGGTCGAGCCAGCCGTTTCCACCGCCGAGCACGAAGCCGCCGACGCCGGTGGTCGACACGCGGCCGCCGGTGGTCGCGAGGCCGTACGGCTGGGTGGCGCGGTCGAGGTGGCTCATCACGGCGCCGCCCTCGATCCGCACCGTCTCGGAACCGGGATGGACCGTCACCGTGTGCATCCGGCGCAAGTCGACGACCAGGCCGTTGTCGTTGAGCGACATGCCCGAGACACTGTGGCCGCCGCCGCGCACCGCGATCTTCAGGTCCAGGTCGCGCGCGAAGTGCACCGAACGGACCACATCGGCCTCGCTCTCGCACTGCGCGATCACGGCGGGGCGCCGGTCGATCATCGCGTTGAAGACCGTCCGGGCCTCGTCGTACCCCTGGTCGTCCGGGGCGAAGACGTCGCCGACCAAATCCGCGCGGAGCGCGGCAAGCGCCGCGTGCGCCTTCGAAAGGGGAGCCATGGCAGCCGCCCCCTTTCAGCAGGGGACAGGAGCTGTTTTCAGCGTAGGCGTTCTCCTGGGCGGGCGCCGTTCGGAGCTGTGCAGCCGGCCGTGGCTGGTTCGCGCAGTTCCCCGCGCCCCTCACGGGGCGCGGTTGCACTACTTGCTCGGCATCAGCCGCCGTACGCGCCGCTCGCTGTCAGCCTCAGTGCCGTGTCGATCAAGGGCACGTGGCTGAACGCCTGCGGGAAGTTCCCGACCTGTCGCTGCAGGCGCGGGTCCCACTCCTCGGCGAGCAGACCGAGGTCGTTCCTGAGTGCCAGCAGCCTCTCGAAGAGTTTGCGGGCCTCGTCCACACGGCCGATCATCGCGAGGTCGTCCGCCATCCAGAACGAGCACGCCAGGAAGGCGCCCTCGTCGCCCTCCAGACCGTCCACGCCCGCCTCCTCGCCGATGGTCGGGTAGCGCAGGATGAAGCCGTCCGGGGTGGACAGCTCGCGCTGGATCGCCTCAATGGTGCCGATCACCCGCTTGTCGTCCGGGGGCAGGAAGCCCATCTGCGGGATGAGGAGCAGCGAGGCGTCCAGCTCCCTGGAGCCGTACGACTGCGTGAACGTGTTGCGCTCCTTGTCGTAGCCCTTCTCGCACACGTCACGGTGGATGTCGTCGCGCAGTTCGCGCCATTTCTCCAGCGGGCCGTCCGCGTCACCGGACTCGATGAGCTTGATGGTGCGGTCGACGGCGACCCAGGCCATCACCTTGGAGTGCACGAAGTGGCGGCGCGGGCCGCGGACTTCCCAGATGCCCTCGTCCGGCTGGTCCCAGTGGTTCTCCAGGTAGCGGATCAGCTTCAACTGGAGGAGCGAGGCGTAGTCGTTGCGCGACAGGCCCGTCATGTGGGCCAGGTGCAGGGCCTCGGTGACCTCGCCGTAGACGTCCAGCTGAAGCTGGTGCGCGGCGCCGTTCCCCACCCGTACAGGCCCCGAATTCTCGTACCCGGGAAGCCAGTCGAGCTCCGCCTCGCCCAACTCCCGTTCGCCCGCGATGCCGTACATGATCTGCAGGTTCTCCGGGTCGCCGGCGACGGCGCGCAGCAGCCATTCGCGCCAGGCGCGGGCCTCCTCGCGGTAGCCGGTGCGCAGCAGCGAGGAGAGGGTGATCGCGGCGTCGCGCAGCCACGTGTAGCGGTAGTCCCAGTTGCGTACACCGCCGATCTCCTCCGGGAGCGAGGTCGTCGGGGCGGCGACGATGCCGCCCGTGGGCGCGTACGTCAGGGCCTTCAGCGTGATCAGCGAGCGGACGACGGCCTCGCGGTAGGGGCCGTGGTACGTGCACTGCTCGACCCACTCGCGCCAGAAGTCCTCGGTGGCCTCCAGGGACTGCTCCGGCTCGGGCAGCGCGGGCGGCTCCTTGTGTGACGGTTCCCACGAGATGGTGAACGCGATCCGGTCACCCGGCGCGACCGTGAAGTCCGCGTACGTGGTCAGCGCCTTGCCGTAGGTCTCGCAGGCGGTGTCGAACCACACCGAGTCGGGCCCGGCGACGGCGACCGTCCGCCCCTCGTGCTTGTGCACCCAGGGCACCACTCGGCCGTAACTGAAACGCATCCGCAGAGCCGAGCGCATCGGCACCCGGCCCGTGACGCCCTCGACGATCCGGATCAGCTGCGGGGCGCCGTCACGCGGGGGCATGAAATCGGTCACTCGGACCGTGCCGCGCGGTGTGTCCCACTCGGATTCGAGGATCAGCGAGTCCCCGCGGTACCTGCGGCGCGCCGCCGTCGGCGGTTCGGCGTCGGTCGCGTGCGCGGGACCGAGCCGCCAGAATCCGTGTTCCTCCGTGCCGAGCAGTCCCGCGAAGATGGCATGCGAGTCGAAGCGGGGCAGGCACAGCCAGTCGACTGTGCCGTCCCGGCAGACCAGCGCAGCTGTCTGCATGTCTCCGATGAGTGCGTAGTCCTCGATGCGCCCGGCCACGTGCATCTCCAGTCGAACGGCCACGTCGCCCCCCGAGGGGCGGTCGCTCTGCGGTCAGGGAACGTTGTTAATGCGGAACGTCGGTTGATGGGGAACGTCAGTTGTGCGGAACGATGGTCATGTGTCGCTGCGAAACGTCAATTGTCGGTTCGATTGTCGTTGCGATTGTCGTTTCGAAACGAACTGACGAGCTCTCGTTGTTCCGGGGTACGGGCGGGGATGGTGCCGTGTGCCGGCCGGGCTCGGCAGCGAGTGTCCGAGCAGGATACGACGCACGTGGAAGATCCGCGTGCCGCTCCCGGCAACCCGGGGGGGCCGATCGAGTGAGCGCCGTGTGGGGTCTGTGCCGACGTGTGTGCGGAGCGTGGCCGGAAGCGGTCTCGTCCCGTCGCTGATACCCTGGTAGCCCGTGGACCGGTGGGCAAGAAACCCCCGAACCGCAGCGACGGCGCCTCCGGAAATCTCCGGACACCACGCCGGTACGCACCCAGACCGCGACCACGGGAGCCCCCTCTTGGCCATGCCGCCCGCTGCTTTTCGAAACAGCACAGCCACGACGACCAAGCACATCTTCGTCACCGGGGGTGTCGCCTCCTCCCTCGGCAAGGGCCTGACCGCCTCCAGCCTGGGCGCGCTGCTCAAGGCGCGGGGTCTGCGGGTCACGATGCAGAAGCTCGACCCCTACCTGAACGTCGACCCGGGCACCATGAACCCGTTCCAGCACGGTGAGGTGTTCGTCACCAACGACGGCGCCGAGACCGACCTGGACATCGGTCACTACGAGCGCTTCCTCGACGTGGACCTGGACGGCTCGGCCAATGTCACCACCGGCCAGGTGTACTCGACGGTCATCGCCAAGGAGCGGCGCGGCGAGTACCTGGGCGACACCGTGCAGGTCATCCCGCACATCACCAACGAGATCAAGCACCGCATCCGCCGCATGGCCACCGACGACGTCGACGTCGTCATCACCGAGGTCGGCGGCACGGTCGGCGACATCGAGTCCCTGCCGTTCCTGGAGACGGTCCGCCAGGTCCGTCACGAGGTCGGCCGCGACAACGTGTTCGTCGTGCACATCTCGCTCCTCCCGTACATCGGCCCGTCCGGGGAGCTGAAGACGAAGCCGACGCAGCACTCGGTTGCGGCGCTGCGCAACATCGGTATTCAGCCGGACGCGATCGTGCTGCGCGCCGACCGCGAGGTGCCCACGGCGATCAAGCGCAAGATCTCGCTGATGTGCGACGTCGACGAGGCGGCCGTGGTCGCGGCCATCGACGCCAAGTCGATCTACGACATCCCGAAGGTCCTGCACACCGAGGGTCTCGACGCGTACGTCGTGCGCAAGCTGGACCTGCCCTTCCGTGACGTGGACTGGACGACCTGGGACGACCTGCTCGACCGCGTCCACAACCCGATCCACGAGATCAACCTGGCGCTCGTCGGCAAGTACATCGACCTGCCCGACGCCTACCTGTCCGTGACCGAGGCCCTGCGCGCCGGCGGCTTCGCCAACAAGGCCCGCGTGAAGATCAAGTGGGTCACCTCGGACGACTGCAAGACCCCGGCGGGTGCCGCGGGGCAGCTGGGCGACGTCGACGCGATCTGCATCCCCGGCGGCTTCGGCGACCGCGGCGTCTCCGGCAAGGTCGGCGCGATCCAGTACGCCCGCGAGAACAAGATCCCGCTGCTCGGACTCTGTCTCGGCCTGCAGTGCATCGTGATCGAGGCCGCGCGCAACCTGGCCGATATCCCGGACGCCAACTCCACCGAGTTCGACTCCGCCACCGCCCACCCGGTCATCTCCACCATGGCCGAGCAGCTCGACATCGTGGCGGGCGAGGGCGACATGGGCGGCACGATGCGCCTTGGTATGTATCCGGCCAAGCTCGCCGACGGTTCGATCGTGCGCGAGGTGTACGACGGCAAGGAGTACGTCGAGGAGCGCCACCGTCACCGCTACGAGGTGAACAACGCCTACCGTGCCGAACTGGAGAAGAAGGCCGCTCTGCAGTTCTCCGGCACCTCCCCGGACGGCAAGCTCGTCGAGTACGTCGAGTACCCGCGTGACGTCCACCCCTACCTGGTCGCGACCCAGGCGCACCCCGAGCTGCGCTCCCGCCCGACCCGCCCGCACCCGCTCTTCGCCGGCCTGGTCAAGGCCGCGGTGGAGCGCAAGACGGGCAAGTAACACAAGGGTTGTACGGTGGCCGGGGTGCGCGTCTTTCGAGGTGCGCGCCCCGGTTTCCGTTGCAGCCCCGCTGTGGCCGATTTCTTTCGGCCGTGACCGGCTTCTGTTGTACGTGTGGGAAGGACAGGCCATGACGCTCAAGGACACCGCCGAGGAGTGGGAGGTCCGGGCGACCGAGACCCCCTTCAAGGGCAACAAGACCTCGGTGCGCACCGACGACGTGGTCATGCCCGACGGATCGGTCGCCCGCCGCGACTACCAGGTCCACCCCGGCTCCGTGGCCGTCCTCGCCCTCGACGACGAGGGCCGTGTGCTGGTCATCCGCCAGTACCGCCACCCCGTACGACACAAGCTCTGGGAGATCCCCGCGGGCCTGCTCGACATCCCGGGCGAGAACCCGCTGCACGCCGCCCAGCGCGAGCTCTACGAAGAGGCGCACGTCAAGGCCGAGGACTGGCGCGTGCTCACCGACGTCTACACGACGCCCGGCGGCTGCGACGAGGCCGTGCGCATCTTCCTCGCCCGCGACCTCTCCGAAGCCGAGGGGCAGCGCTTCGAGGTCGAGGACGAAGAGGCCGACATGGAGCTGGCCCGGGTCTCCGTCGACGAGCTCGTACGGGGCGTGCTCGCTGGTGACCTGCACAACAACTGCCTCGTCGTCGGTGTCCTTTCCCTGGTCGCCGCGCGGCACGGCGACGGCCTCGACGCGCTGCGCCAGGCGGAGGCGCCGTGGCCCGCGCGGCCCTTCGAGGTCTGACGCACCTCTGACGCACCGCGACGCCATCAGTCCTACGATCGCCTGATCCGATCGGGGGACGTGTCCGCCGCGCTCCTCCCGGATCGTCGCAGAGCGTGAACTAGGCTCTGGAAACGCCCGAACCGGAGTCCCGGCGGGCCCCAGCGTGCAGTGGGACGGGAGTGTGGCCCGTGGCGGATCAGGCGGTGGACAACGGCGGCACGAAGGTGTCGTCCAAGGGGCAGCGCCCGGCTGCCGGGTCCGCTCCTACGGAGGGTCAGTTCCTCGGCCGTACAAGAGAGTTGAAGGAACTCCGGGCCGACATCGAGCGCGCGGGCCTGGACACCCTCTCCGGCAGGAAGGCGCCACGCGCGCGCGTGCTGCTCATCGCGGGCAAGCCCGGCTCGGGCCGCACCGCGCTCGCCGAGGAGCTCGTACGGCAGGTCGCCGAGAGTTACCCCGACGGTGTGCTGCGCGCCCGGCTCACCGAGCCCGACGGCACCCGGGTGCCCACCGAACGCACCGCTCGGGAGCTCCTCTGCGCCCTGGAGCGGCCCACACCGCCCGGGGCCGCCGCCGACGACCTGAGCGAGGCGGTGCGCGAGGCCCTCGCCACCCGTCGCGTACTGCTCCTGCTCGACGACGCGGCCGACGCCGAGCAGGTCGACGCGCTGCTGCCCGACACCCCGGAATGCCTGGTCGTCGCCGTCTCCGGCGGACCGCTCACCGGCATCGCGGATGTCCGCCCCTGCACCCTGGGCGGTCTGGACACCAAGTCCGCCCTGGAACTCCTCGACCGCTTCACCGGCTCGGTGCGCATCACCGTCGACCCGCTCGCCGCCGAGGGCCTGGTGGAACTGTGCGCGGGCCAGCCCGCCGCCCTGGTGCTCGCGGGCGGCTGGCTCGCGGCCCGCCCGCAGTCGGCCGTCGCCGACCTCGCCAAGAATCTGCGCAGCGACGGTGAGGAGGGCACCCCGCTGGCCCGCGTCTTCCGGCTCAGCTACGCCTCACTGCCGAGCACCGCCGCGCGGATACTGCGACTGCTCTCGCTGGCCCCCGCCGGCCTCGTCGACCCGCACACCGCGTCCGCGCTGGCCGGCTGCTCGGTGGGCGCCGCCCGCACCGCACTGGACGACTTCGCCGCGCTCGGCCTGGTCAGGGCGGTCGAGTCGCCGCTGCCCCAGTACGAGGTGCCCGGCTGTCTGCAGCCGCTGCTGCGCGCGCTCGCCGAGACTCACGACCGCCCGGCCGAGCTGCAGCTGGCCCGCGCCCGGATGCTCGAGCGGACCGTACGGCTGCTGGTGTCCTGCCGCGCGATCACCGAGACCGACAGTTCGCCCGCCCGCGAGAAGCTCGCCGGAATGCCTCGCGCCCTGCGTTTCCCCAATCCCCGGGCCGCCGCCGACTGGCTGCGCATCCGGCAGCCCGCGCTGCTGGCCTCCGCCCGGCTCGCGGTCGCCGACGGAGAGCTGGACACGCTGGCCCGCCGCCTCATGGCCGCGCTGGTGAGGGCGATGGTCGCGCACGTCGGTACGCGGGCGGCGGCGCCCGAGCTGTACGGCATCCACCGGCTCGTCCTGGACGTCGCCGAGCGACGGAACCTGCCGCGCGAGAAGGCCGCGGCCCTGCTGAACCTCGCCGACCTGGACGCGCAGACCGGCCGTACGACCGAGGCGCTGGTCCGCTACCGGGCCGCCCTGGACGCCGGGCGCGAAGCGAATGACCCGTATGCGACCGGCCGCGCGATGGAATCCGTAGGCGGCGCCCACCAGGAGCTGGGGGACTACGACCGGGCCGCCGACTGGTACGGAAGAGCGCTCGCCCAGCGCCTCGCCCGCGACGAGCGCGTGGACGCGGCCCGGCTGTACGGCCGGATCGCCACGGCGCACACCTACGCGGGCCGCTACGGCGAGGCGCTGCGCAACTGGCGCGCCGCCGTCAGCGGTCACCGCAAGAACGGTGATGTGGCCGCCCAGGCCCGGGCGTTGAGCGAGCTGGCGCGGGTCCAGGAGTACGCGGGGCGGCCCGAGGAGTCGCTGCGCACCTGCCAGGAGGCGGTCGAGTGGGCGCGCCGCGCCGACGACGTACGGCTGCAGGCCGCGCTGCAGCTCAGGCTGGCCGACACCCTGGACCGGCTCGGCGACCCCGCGGCCGCCCGGCTGCACCGCAGCGCGGCCGAGCGAATGCTGGGTGATGAGCTCCCGGAGACTGCTTCGGCCAGGGAACAAGGCGCTAACGCCTGCGAAATCCGCAGTACATCCGCGGAAGATTGATGCAATGAAAGGCTAGACAGAGAGAACACCTTCATTAAACTGGCTCTGCCGCACCTTCTCCTGCGGTGTCTCCCGATGTGCCCCCGCACATGTGGGTATGTCTTGTAATGCACCACATCCCCTGAGCCAAGGACCGTGATCGACGTGAAGGTCGGTATCCCCCGCGAGGTCAAGAACAACGAGTTCCGGGTGGCCATCACCCCTGCCGGCGTGCACGAGCTGGTGCGAGGCGGCCACCAGGTCTTCATCGAGCAGAACGCCGGCGTCGGCTCCTCGATCACGGACGACGAGTTCGTTTCCGCCGGTGCGCAGATCCTTCCCACCGCCGACGAGGTCTGGGCCACGGCCGACCTGCTGCTGAAGGTCAAGGAGCCCATCGCGGAGGAGTACCACCGCCTCCGCAAGGACCAGACGCTCTTCACCTACCTGCACCTGGCCGCCTCCAAGGAGTGCACGGACGCGCTGATCGAGTCCGGCACCACGGCGATCGCCTACGAGACGGTCGAGCTGCCGAACCGCGCGCTGCCGCTGCTCGCCCCGATGTCCGAGGTCGCGGGCCGTCTGGCCCCGCAGGTCGGCGCGTACCACCTGATGCGCGCGGCCGGCGGCCGGGGCGTCCTGCCGGGTGGTGTCCCGGGCGTGGTCCCGGCGAAGGCCGTCGTCATCGGCGGTGGCGTCTCCGGCTGGAACGCCGCGCAGATCGCCATCGGTATGGGCTTCGACGTGACGCTGCTCGACCGCGACATCAACAAGCTGCGTGAGGCCGACAAGATCTTCGGCACGAAGATCAAGGCCGTCATGTCCAACTCCTTCGAGCTGGAGAAGGCCGTCCTCGACGCCGACCTCGTCATCGGCGCCGTCCTCATCCCGGGTGCCAAGGCCCCGAAGCTGGTCACCAACGAGCTCGTGTCCCGCATGAAGCCGGGAAGTGTCCTTGTCGACATCGCGATCGACCAGGGCGGCTGCTTCGAGGACTCGCGTCCCACCACGCACGCCGAGCCGACCTTCATGGTCCACAACTCGGTCTTCTACTGCGTCGCCAACATGCCGGGCGCTGTGCCGAACACCTCCACCAACGCCCTCACCAACGCCACGCTGCCCTACATCGTGTCGCTGGCCAACAACGGCTGGGTCGAGGCGCTGCGCCGTGACCCCGCGCTCGCCAAGGGTCTCAACACCCATGACGGCCAAGTGGTTTACCGCGAGGTCGCCGAGGCGCACGGCCTGGAGCACGTCGAGCTGGAGACCCTGCTCGGTTAAGTCATCAACGGGTAAAAGGCGATACGTCAATACAGGTCGTCAACCCAGCGCACCCGGCCGGACCTTGCTCGACAAGGTCCGGCCGGATGTGTGTCGGGTCACTTTGCGACACTCGTTCAACTCGCCACGAACGTAACTCTTCAACCGATTCGCACACCGGTGAAACCTACCGTGCGACGCCCTTACGCCCTTGACAGAGGGGTGTTCGGTTGCCGACACATCGGGTCGGGTCCGGCGGATTGTGTTGCTGCGGACCGGTGACACGCCATAGAGTCGCCAACCGTCGGCATGGTGCCACGCTGACCTATCTAGAAGTTTCCTGGTCACCAAGGAGGTAAGACGACTTGTGAATGAGTCGACATTTTCTCCCGGGGGTGGTCAACCAGGAATGCCGGCGCGGGGCCAGAGCCCCACGGGGCTCGAGGCTGTCGGCTCCGTCGCTGTCCGAACCTTCGCAGCCCAAAAGAGTCCCCGGATGACTCAGACAGCACACCAGAGCATGGATGGCCATCACGTGAACGCCATGGCCGGCAACGGAAGTGGCGAGAACCACACCCACTTCGCCGACTACGACGAACTGCCCGAGGGGCACTTCTACGACCCCGACGCCGAATACGAGCCCGATCCGGAGTACGCGGCCACGCTCGCGCCCGACGCTGCCCGTCAGCGCCGTGAGCGCATCGGCCCGACGGGGCGCCCGCTGCCGTACTTCCCGATCCCGGGCCCGCTGACCGACCACGGCCCCGCGAAGATCATCGCGATGTGCAACCAGAAGGGCGGCGTCGGCAAGACCACGTCGACCATCAACCTGGGTGCCGCGCTCGCGGAATACGGACGCCGGGTCCTGCTCGTCGACTTCGACCCGCAGGGCGCGCTGTCCGTGGGTCTCGGCGTCAACCCCATGGAGCTCGACCTCACCGTCTACAACCTGCTCATGGAGCGGGGCATGGCGGCCGACGACGTACTCCTGAAGACGGCGGTCCCGAACATGGACCTGCTGCCCAGCAACATCGACCTGTCCGCCGCCGAAGTGCAGTTGGTGAGCGAGGTCGCCCGCGAGTCCACGCTGCAGCGCGCCCTGAAGCCGCTGATGGCCGACTACGACTACATCGTGATCGACTGTCAGCCCTCGCTCGGCCTGCTCACCGTCAACGCCCTGACGGCGGCTCACAAGGTGATCGTGCCGCTCGAGTGCGAGTTCTTCGCGCTGCGTGGTGTCGCGCTGCTCACCGAGACCATCGAGAAGGTCCAGGAGCGGCTCAACCCCGAGCTGGAGCTCGACGGCATCCTCGCCACGATGTACGACTCCCGCACGGTGCACAGCCGTGAGGTGCTCGCGCGCGTGGTCGAGGCCTTCGACGATCACGTCTACCACACGGTGATCGGCCGGACCGTCCGCTTCCCGGAGACCACCGTCGCCGGTGAGCCGATCACCACGTACGCCTCCAACTCCGTCGGTGCCGCCGCCTATCGCCAGCTCGCCAGGGAGGTGCTCGCCCGGTGTCACGCCGAGTGAGTCTGCCGGGGGCCGACGAACTGTTCCGTACCACCGGGGGAATGGCGCTCCAGGCGTCCACGCCCTCACGCCGGACCAACGGCGAGGCCCGGGTGCCGGCTCCCGCGGGCGAGAGCGACGCGGCGGCCGCCGGGGAGGACGCGCCCCAGTCGGTGCCCGTCCAGGGCGGTGACGGCGAGGGCGACGAACACGTCGCTGCCGACGCCGAGTCCGACGCGGGAGAGTCCCGCAGCCGGGGTGCGGCTCCGGAGCGCTCCGGGCGTCGTCCGGCGGCGCAGGAAGGTTCTGCCCCCGCCGGGCAGTCCTCCCGCGGCAAGCGGGGGCGTGCCGCCAACCGTCGACCCAGTGGGCGGGAGCGGCACGACGAGAAGATCACGGTGTATGTGTCCGCCGAGGAGCTCATGGATCTCGAGCACGCCCGGCTGGTGCTCCGCGGGGAGCACGGGCTCGCGGTCGACCGTGGGCGGATCGTCCGCGAGGCGGTTGCCGTGGTGCTCGCGGATCTTGAGTCCCGGGGGGACGCGAGCATCCTCGTACGACGGCTGCGTGGGCGGTAGCGGTAGCCTGCGACGGCTATGACCTCGAACGACGCCCCTGTCTCCGCTTCCGGCTCCGCCGGGCGTCGGCGTGCGCTCGGGCGGGGGCCTGGGGCTGCGCCCCTGGCTGAGCCTCCGGCTGAGGTCTTGCCCCCTGCGGAGGCGGAGCCTGAGGCTGCTCCGCCTGCCGCGGAGCCCGAGCCGCCTGCGGCGGACAGCGCTTCTCTGGTCGAGACGGATTCTTCGGCTGCAGATCGTGGGGCGTCGTGCCCACCCGTCCCGCCCAGCGGGACGACTGCCCACGACGCCGGCGGAGTGGCCGAGGAACCGCCCGCTGCCGAAGCCGTCGCCGAGCCCGATGCCGTCGCCGTCCCCGAGCCCGAGCCCCAGCCCGAGCCCGAAGCTTCCGCCGAGCCGGGTGACGGTGTCTTCAAAGTGCGGCTCTCGAACTTTGAGGGGCCCTTTGATCTGCTGCTTCAGTTGATCTCGAAGCACAAGCTCGATGTGACCGAAGTCGCGTTGTCGAAGGTGACCGACGAGTTCATGGCGCACATCAGGGCCATGGGGCCGGACTGGGATCTCGACCAGACGACCGAGTTTCTCGTCGTCGCGGCCACGCTGCTCGACCTCAAGGCCGCTCGGCTGCTGCCCTCCGCCGAGGTCGAGGACGAGGCCGACCTCGCGCTGCTGGAGGCGCGGGACCTGCTGTTCGCGCGGCTGCTGCAGTACCGCGCGTACAAGCAGATCGCGGACATCTTCAACGCGCGGCTGGCAGAAGAGGCCCGCCGCTACCCCCGTACCGTCGGGCTCGAAGCCCATCACGCCGAGCTGCTTCCCGAGGTGGTCATCAGCATCGGGGCTGAGGGGTTCGCGAAGCTCGCCGTGAAGGCGATGCAGCCCAAGCCCAAGCCGCAGGTGTACGTCGACCACATCCACGCGCCGCTGGTCAGCGTGCAGGAGCAGGCCGGGATCGTGGTGGCGCGGCTGCGGGAGCTCGGGGAGGCCAGTTTCCGCGCGCTCGTGGAGGACACCGACGACACCCTCACGGTCGTGGCGCGGTTCCTGGCGCTTCTGGAGCTCTACCGGGAGAAGGCCGTCGTGCTCGACCAGGAGGAGGCCCTCGGGGACCTGATGGTGCGCTGGACGGGCGGGGACGGGGACGAGCAGCCGACCGTCACGGACGAGTTCGACCGGCCGCCGGAGGAATTCAAGGACGACGCCAAGAAGGAGAAGGCGTGAGCGAGGACACCACCGAGATCCCGGCAGGGCTGCGCACCGTCGCCGACCTCGATCTCAAGCCCGCCCTGGAAGCCGTCCTCATGGTCGTGGACGAACCCGCGACCGAGGAGCACCTCGCCAAGATCCTGGAGCGGCCGCGGCGGCAGATCGCGGACGCGCTGCGCGAGCTTGCCGACGAGTACACCGTGCAGGCCCGCGGCTTCGAGCTGCGGCTCATCGCGGGTGGGTGGCGGTTCTACACCCGGCCCGAGTACGCGGCGGCCGTCGAACGCTTCGTCCTGGACGGGCAGCAGGCCCGGCTCACGCAGGCGGCTCTGGAGACCCTCGCGGTCGTCGCGTACCGCCAGCCGGTCAGCCGTTCGAGGGTCTCGGCGGTCCGCGGAGTGAACTGTGACGGTGTGATGCGCACCCTGTTGCAGCGCGGTCTGGTCGAGGAGGCGGGCACGGAACCCGAAACAGGTGCGATCCTGTACACGACGACGAACTACTTCCTGGAGCGAATGGGCCTGCGCGGTCTGGACGAGCTCCCGGAGCTCGCGCCCTTCCTCCCCGAGGCGGACGCGATCGAGGCCGAGACGCTGGAAGGGGTCCCGTCGTTCGATCCGGATGCACCGGATGCAGATGCAGACGACACGACGACGACGGAACTTTGATGCGAAGCAGTGGCAGTGGCAGGAACAGCGGGCGCGGCAACCCCCGGGGGACCAGTGGGGGCGGCGGCGCCCGGGGGACCGGTGGGCGCGGCTCCCAGCCGAGGAGCGGAGCAGGGCGCGACGACAAGCCGAAGCGCGAGGGCAGGCCCCGCCCCGAGGAGCGCCGCTACGACGTGGGCCCCGGCGCCTCCAAGGACGGCCCGAAGTCCGGGCGCGGCAACGCGGCCCGCGGCGGCGCCAAGGGCGGACCCAAGCAGGGCCAGCAGCGCGGCGGCCGTACGGAGCCCGCGCGCTCCCGCGAGTACGAGACGCGGGCCGAGGAGCGCAACCGGGATCGGTACGCGGGCAAGAAGGACATCAAGCTGCCCAAGACCTTCCCGGGCGCCGAGCAGGAGGGCGAGCGCCTGCAGAAGGTGCTCGCGCGCGCGGGCTACGGTTCCCGGCGCGCCTGCGAGGAGCTGGTCGAACAGGCCCGGGTCGAGGTCAACGGCGAGATCGTCCTGGAGCAGGGTCTGCGCGTCGACCCGGAGAAGGACGAGATCAAGGTCGACGGGCTGACGGTCGCGACGCAGTCGTACCAGTTCTTCTCGCTGAACAAGCCCGCCGGTGTCGTCTCGACCATGGAGGACAACGAGGGCCGTCAGTGCCTCGGCGACTATGTGACGAACCGCGAGACGCGGCTCTTCCACGTCGGCCGGCTCGACACCGAGACCGAGGGCGTCATCCTGCTCACCAACCACGGTGAGCTGGCCCACCGCCTGACCCACCCCAAGTACGGCGTGAAGAAGGTCTACCTCGCGCACATCGTGGGCCCGATCCCGCGTGACCTGGGCAAGCGGCTCAAGGACGGCATCCAGCTGGAGGACGGTTACGCGAAGGCGGACCACTTCCGCGTCGTCGAGCAGACCGGCAAGAACTACCTCGTCGAGGTGACCCTCCACGAGGGCCGCAAGCACATTGTGCGCCGCATGCTCGCCGAGGCCGGCTTCCCGGTCGACAAGCTCGTGCGCGTCGCCTTCGGCCCGATCACCCTGGGCGACCAGAAGTCGGGCTGGCTGCGCCGCCTGTCGAACACCGAGGTCGGCATGCTCATGGCCGAGGTCGGGCTCTAGAACTCGTAGAGCACATCCAGTCGGGCTCTGGAGCTCGCAGAGCACATCCATACGACGGCCGGTCCCGGAACTTCTCCGGGACCGGCCGATTCGTTTTCGCCGCTCCGCCGGTCTGTACCGGTGAACGATCCACCGCTGTGTGCCGGTGGACGATCCCCCGGCGCGTGCCGGTGTGCGAAGGGAGCGGGGATGACCACGACGACGGACCGCGACGAATTCGTAAGGCTGACCGATCCGTACCGGCGGGAGCTGCTCGCCCACTGCTACCGCATGCTCGGGTCGGTCGACGACGCCGAGGACCTCGTCCAGGAGACGTATCTGCGGGCCTGGCGGTCGTACGAGGGGTACGAGGGCCGGGCGTCGCTGCGCACCTGGCTGCACCGGATCGCCACGAATACGTGTCTGACGGCTCTGGAGGGCCGTGTGCGCCGTCCGCTGCCCTCTGGGCTCGGCGGGCCCTCGGACGGGCCTGAGGAGCCTCTGGGGGCCCCTGCTACGGACGTGCCGTGGCTGCAGCCGCTGCCCGACGCGCTCGTCGACCCGGCGAGGGTGGTGGCGGCACGGGGGAGTCTGCGGCTCGCGCTCGTCGCCGCGCTGCAGAACCTGCCGGCGCGGCAGCGGGCCGTGCTCATCCTGCGGGACGTGCTGGCATGGCGGGCACCCGAGGTCGCCGCCCTGCTCGGCACCTCCACGGCGGCCGTCAAAAGCAGCCTCCAACGCGCGCGTGCCCGGCTCGACGAGGTGGCGCCCGACGAGGAGCTGGTGACCGAGCCCGACGTCCCCGGGGACCGCGAGCTGATCGACCGCTACATGGCGGCCTTCGAACGCGCCGACATGGACGCGCTTCTGGGCCTCCTCCAGGACGGTGTCGAACTGGAAATGCCTCCCTACGTGGAGTGGTTCAGCGGCAAGAAGGACGTGCTGCGGTTCCTGGAGACACGGGCACACGTCAAGGGAGGGCTGCGGATGCTTCCCACGCGCGCGAACGGGCAGCCGACCGCGGCCATGTACCAACGCGGCGGCGACGGCGTCTTCAGGGCCCACTCCCTGCAGGTGCTCACCGTCGGGCGAGCGGTCGAAGGGGCGGTCGGGCGAGCGCCCGAGGAACCGGCGATCGCGCGCATCACCGTCTTCCTGGACCCGGGGCTCTTCGCACGCTTCGGGATGCCGGCGGTGCTGTCGTGAACCCCGGGGAGCTGCTGGAGCGTTCGCTCGCCTACGCCCTGGGGAGCGTTTCCGCCGTCGTACCCGGGAGTCTGGAGCGGGTCACACCCTGCGCGGAGTGGGACCTGGGGGAGCTGCTCGGGCACCTCGACGACTCGCTGGACGCCCTGTACGAGGGACTCACGGGCAGGCCCATCGGGCTCTTTCCCGAAGGGCCTTTCCCGCGAGGGCTCTTCCTGGAAGCGGACTCCGACCCCGTCTGCGGCTTCCGCAGGCGGGCCTGCGCCGTGCTCGGCGCGTGGGCCGCGGGGCACCCGGAGGCCGTGGTGGTGGGTGACCGGCCGCTGGACGCCCGGGTGATGACGGCCGTGGGTGCCGTGGAGATCGCCGTGCACGGGTGGGACGTGTCCCAGGCCTGCGGACAGGCGCGGCCGATTCCGTCCGCGCTCGCCGTCGAACTGCTGCCCGTGGCGCGGTGCGTGGTCGCGGACGAGGATCGCGGCGTGCGCTTCGCGCAGCCGGTCGCCGTGTCGCCGTCCGCCCCGCCCCGTGACCGGCTGCTCGCCTTCCTGGGGCGGCTTCCCGAGGCGCCGCGATTCCTTTCCGGACCGGGCCCGGTCTGCCTTCCGTGAGTGATCCCTTGACCTCATGGAAGGAACCGTCATGGCTGACACTTTGCGTGCCCCGGTCCGCGCACCGGCTGCCGGTGCCGCGCCGCCGCACCGCGCCTGGACCGTCGTACTGGCCGGACTCGGGGCACTGCTCTGCTCCCTCGACGTGGTCGTCGTCGCCACGGCGCTGCCCGCGCTGCGGGCCGACTTCGGGGCGAGCCTGTCCGACCTGGAGTGGACGATCAACGCGTACAACCTCGTCTTCGCCTGCCTCACCCTGACCGGAGCGGCGCTCGGGGACCGCTTCGGGCGGCGGCGCATGTACGTCGTCGGGCTCGCGGTCTTCACGCTGGCCTCGGCCCTGGCCGCGCTCGCGGGAGGCCCGGGGCAGCTCATCGCCGCGCGGGTGGTCCAGGGCGCCGGAGCGGCCGTGCTGCTGCCGCTCACACTGACCCTGATCAGCGAGGCGTTCCCGGCCGAGAAGCGGGGCGTAGCGATCGGCGTGTGGGGCGGGGTGACCGGGCTCGGCGTGGCCGCGGGGCCGGTACTCGGCGGCGCTGTCACCGAGGGCCTGTCCTGGCAGTGGATCTTCTGGCTGAACGTGCCGACGGGGCTCGCGATGCTGCCGCTTGCCGCCCTCAAGCTCCGCGAGAGCCACGGCCCCCGTCCCCAACTCGACGTCGTGGGGCTGCTGTTGGCGGCCGTGGGCCTGACCGGTCTCGCCTGGGCGCCGGTGCGCGCCCCGGAGGCGGGTTGGGGGAGCGTCGAGGTCCTGGGCGCGCTGGCCGTCGGCGTCGTCTTCCTGGCGGCCTTCCTCGGCTGGGAGCGGTCGCGGGCGCGCTACCCGATGCTGCCGCTCGCGCACTTCAGGAGGCGCGGCTTCGCCACCGCCAACGGGGTGGCGTTCTTGACCTTCATGTCACTGCTCGGCTCCCTCTTCATGATCACGCAGCTCTTCCAACTCGGTCTGGGCAACTCCCCGTTGCAGGCGGGCGTCCGGATCCTGGTGTGGACCGGCATGCCGCTGGTCGTCGCGCCGCTCGCGGGCGCGCTCGCCGACCGGTTCGGGAACCGGCCCTTCATGCTGACGGGCCTCGTCCTGCAGGCGGTGGGCCTCGGGCTGCTGGCCTGGCAGGTGGAGCCAGGCGTCGGCTACGGAAGCCTGGTCGTGCCGCTCATCGTCGCGGGCATCGGCATCTCCATGGTCTTCCCGACCGTCGCGAACGCCGTGACCTCGTCGGTGCCGCTCGGGGACGCGGGCGTCGCGGCCGGCGTCAACAACGCGCTGCGCGAGCTGGGCGGGGTCTTCGGAGTCGCCGTCGCCGCGGCCGTGTTCACGCGGTACGGGGGCTACGGCTCGGCGGAGTCCTTCGTCGACGGCTGCGGACCCGCGCTGTGGGTATCGGCGGGAGTCGCTGCGGTGGGCGCGGTGGTGGCGGCGTTCGCACCGGCGCGCGCCCGGGCCCAGAGCCCGGATGCTCCCCGCGCCGGGGCTCGGAAGCCGGATGTTTCCCGCGCCCGTGCTCAGGGCTGACACCTTCCGCCGCCCCGGCCTCAGGGGCTGACAATTTTCGCGAACGGTGCTTGAAAAACCGTTAATTCCCCACGCCCGGGGGCTTGTAGACGCCCGCTCACCTCTTTATAGTCGTAATGACTATTAGTCGATCTGACTATTAATAGGGGGTGGGTGGGCGTGCTCGCACGGGAAGGCCGCGCGCCCGGCGGCAAGGCACCGGAGGGCTACGACAAGTACGCGTTCGAGCCTTTCGCCGTCACCGTCGACCTGGCCGTTCTGACGGTTCGCGGGGGAGTGCTTCAAGCGCTGCTCGTCGAGCGGGGGCAGGAGCCCTACGCGGGCCGCTGGGCACTGCCCGGCGGCTTCGTGCTGCCGCACGAGTCAGCGGAGACCGCGGCCCGGCGCGAACTCGCCGAGGAGACCGGCCTGTCGGACGTCTCCGGACTCCATCTGGAACAGCTGCGGACGTACACGGAACCCGACCGCGACCCCAGGATGCGGGTCGTCTCCGTCGCCTACGCCGCGCTGCTCCCGGACCCTCCCGAGCCGCGCGGCGGCGGTGACGCGGCGCAGGCCCAGTGGCTGCGGTACAACGCGCTCGGTCCGCTCGCCTTCGACCACGACCGGATCCTCGCCGACGCCCACGAACGCGTCGGCGCCAAGCTCGAGTACACCTGTCTCGCCACGTCCTTCTGCCCGCCCGAGTTCACCCTCGGAGAGCTGCAGCAGGTCTACGAGACCGTGTGGGGCACCGCCCTCGACCGGCCCAACTTCCGGCGCAAGGTCCTCGCCACGCCGGGCTTCGTCGAACGGATCCCCGGTGCCGCGCGCCTCACCGGAGGCCGGGGCAAGCCCGCCGCGCTCTACCGGGCGGGCGGTGCCAAAGCCCTGCACCCACCCCTGCTGCGTCCCACTTCGGAAGGACGGCCCTCATGACCACCACGACGCTCGCGAAGCGCGCCGCCACCGGTTCCCTGATCGGACTCGCGCTGGGCGACGCGCTCGGGTTCCCGACCGAGTTCAACTCCGTCCCGGCGATCCTCGCCAAGTGCGGGCCCTGGCGGCAGATGAAGCTGCCCAGGCCCGCGAAGGTCACCGACGACACACAGATGACGCTGGCGCTGGCGCGGGGGCTGCGCACGGCCACGGACCGCGGCCTGCTCGGCCCGCTGCGGATGGAGCGGCCGGTGCGCGAGGAGTTCGTGAACTGGTACCAGTCGCCCGACAACAACCGTGCGCCCGGCCGCACCTGCCTCGTCGCCTGCAACCTCCTCAAGAACGAGAAGCGCCGCTGGCAGGAGGCCAGCCAGATCGGTTCCAAGGGCTGCGGCGCCAACATGCGCGTGGCGCCCGTGGGGCTGGTACGCGGGCTCAGCGACGAACAGCGCGCGGGCGCCGCCCAGTTCCAGGCCGCGCTCACCCACGGACACCCCACGGCGCTCGCCGCGGCAGACCTCACGGCACACGCGATCTGGCTCCTCACCCAGGGCGCCGAGCCGATGGGACTCGTCGGCCGGCTGCGGTCGTACGCGTACGAGAACCGTCATCGCTACCACTCCCGCTGGCTCGGCGACCTGTGGACCTACAGCGAGGACCCCACGCCGGAGCAGTTCATCTCCCGCGGCTGGGACGAGTGCCTGGGCGCCCTGGACGACCTCCGGCACGCCGTGCGCACCGTCTCGCCCGAGACCGACCCGTGCCTGGCCACCGGTGGGGGCTGGATCGCCGAGGAGGCGCTCGCCACCGGCCTGTTGTGCTTCCTGCTCCTGGTCGACGAACCCGTCACCGCGCTGCGCCGCGCGGCCTGCACCTCCGGCGACTCCGACTCCATCGCCTGCCTGACGGGCGCCTTCGCGGGCGCCTACCACGGCTCGGACGCCTGGCCGACGGAGTGGGCCGACCGCATCGAGTACCAGGGCGACCTGATGTCGTTGGGAGCCCTCTGGGACGCTTGAGGGATGACTGACGACGTCCTGGACATCGACCTCGCGGCCGTGGTGGCCGAGCAGCCCGACCCGGTGCTGTTCGCCACCGTCTCCGGGGCGCACCTGTACGGCTTCCCCTCGCGCGACTCGGACGTCGACCTGCGGGGCGTCCATCTGCTGCCGACCGCCGCACTGGTGGGGCTGCGCGAGCCCGAGGAGACCCGGTCGCGGATGTGGGACCGGGACGGGGTCGAGATGGACCTGGTCACGCACGACCTGCGCAAGTTCGTACGGCTGATGCTGCGCCGCAACGGCTATGTGCTGGAACAGCTGCTCTCGCCGCTCGTCGTGCACACCAGTGAGGCACACCGCGAGCTGGTCTCGCTCGCCCCCGGCGTCCTCACCAGCCATCACGCCCACCACTACCGGGGGTTCGCGACGACGCAGTGGCGGCTGTTCGAGAAGACCGGCGAACTCAAGCCGCTGCTCTACACGTTCCGCGTGCTGCTCACCGGCATTCACCTCATGCGCAGCGGCGAGGTGCAGGCCGATCTGCCCACGCTGATCGGGCAGGTCGAAGCTCCCGCGTATCTGCCGGACCTGATCGCCGCGAAGGCGGAACAGGAACACTCGGACGCGGACGTCGACCACGCGCGCGTGCAGGACGACGTGGAGCGGCTGCACGCCCTGCTGGACGAAGCGCAGAACGCCTCAGCGCTGCCGGACGCCCCGTCCGTGTACGACGCCCTGCACGCGTTCGTCGTACGTGTCCGCCTGGAGGGCTTCGGGGGCGAGCGGGACGGCCTGGAGGGCTGAGGCGCGGCGCACGCGGATCAGGAAGTCCTCCACGCGGGCGTGGTCCGGCTCGGGTGGAAGGGGGCTTTGCGAGGCCGCCTCGTCGGCCTCCGTCGCCAGGCGGGACATCCAGGTCTCGAACTCCGGCCAGGAGACCTCGCCCCGTTTCACCGCGAGCAGCGGCGCGCGCTGGTCGCCGACGTCGATCGTCAGGACGCCGGTGCGCAGGAGGTCGCGGGAGCTCATGAGGAGGCGCAGGAGGTGCATGGCGTGCTTCCAGCGGGGCGCGCCGTGCTTGCGTACGTCGGCTTCCAGCTTCTTGTGCTGGCCCAGGGCGTAGCGGGCGAACGTGTCGTGCGCCCGGCGGGAGAGGAACGCCTCGCGGAGGGCGAGGAGTTCGCGGCCCGTGTCGTCGGCGTACTCGACGAGGGGGGAGTGCAGGCACTCCAGGATGTTCGGGTTGGCACGCAGCGCGAGGGCGCAGAAGCGCTCCAGTTCCCAGCTGAACTGCTCCTCGGCCGGGCCCTCGACATGCGTCGGCGGCTTCTCGAAACGCCAGTAGAGCGGGGTCGGGGCGAGGAACACGCCCCGGCGGTCCGTGTCGCTGGTGTCCGTGGCCAGACCGAAGGCGCGTGAACCCATCACGCAGGAGTAGATCGTGTGGTCGCGCACCAGCGCCTCGTGGGCAGGCTCCAGAGCCTCGGAATCCATGCCCCGGAGCGTACGTGCCCGGTCAGGCCAGGCGGATCGAATTTCCGTCCACTGTGATCTTCTCCGCGGGCAGCGGACGCGTGGCGGGCCCATGGGCCACCGAAGCGTCGGTGATGCGGAACTTGCTGCCGTGGCAGGGGCAGTCGATGGTGCCGTCCGCGACCTTGCCCACCGTGCAGCCCTGATGCGTGCAGATGGCCGAGAAGCACTTGAACTCGCCCTTCTTGGGCTGGGTGACCACGACCTTCTTGTCCTTGAAGATCTTGCCCCCGCCGACCGGGATGTCGGACGTCTTGGCGAGTACGTCACCGCCGGCCGCCGCCGGGGAGGCGTTGCTGCTGCTATTGCTGCTGCTGTTGTTGTCGCCGTACTTGCTGCACCCCACGAGCAGGACGGCGGCCGCGCCGGTTCCAAGAACTGTGCGCCGCGCAGGGGGGTTCGTCATGTCGTCACTCCGAACGTGCGGAAGAACCAGAGAGCCGACGTGAGCCAGATGGCCGTGAGGACGACGAAGACGAGTCCCCCGACGAACGGCAGCAGCCAGCCGGGCAGTCGCTCCGAGCGGAGCAAGAGCATTTTGGCACTGAATGCCCCAAAGAAGAAGCAACCCAGAAACGAGTGCCACAGCACGCGCGGCTCGTACGTCTGATAGCCCAACGCGTACAGACAGTGCACCGCGACCGGCACCGCCACCAGCAAGGCGATCCGTCCCGACCAGCGGTGCAGTACCGGCGCCCAACTCGGCCCCGGCAGCTTTCCGTACACCATGAAAGCCGAGACGAGCTGGACAAGAGCGAAGGCGAACGCCGTCGTCGCCAGCCACGACTTCACGGCGCCCGTGCTGCTGAAACCGGCGAGATTGAAGGCGGTTCCCGCTGGGTCGTGCACCTTGCCGTACGCGCCGAGCCCCACCGCGACCGCGGCGGCGACCAGCGCCGGGACGAGATAGCGCGCCGCACTCGCGCGGCGGTGGGCGGGCTGGGGCGAGGGGAAGCCCTGGGTGGCTGCGTTCGGGTCCACGGTCATGATCGGCTCCCTGCGGAGGAGGGGGTCGGAACGGGAGGAGCGGGGCTGGGTCAGGGTGTGACGGGCCGTGCGGTGAGCTTTTCGCCGTCGATCGTCACGGCGCCGGTCTCCGGGTCGATCCGGGGTGCCGCCGCGGGTTTGCCGTCGCGGTCGAGGATGCCGACCTGTTTGCCGCCGGGCAGCACGATCCAGCCGCCGTCGAGCTTGGCACCCCGTACGGTGGCCGTCGCCCGGTACAGCCCGGACGGCCTGACCGCCTTGTCGGCGGTGAAGCCGTAGCGCTGCCCGCCCAGGTCGACGGTGCCGCGGATGCTCTTGCCCTCCTTGAGGGTGCCGTTCAGCTCGGCGCCGTGCTTGCCGGTGAGCTTCATGGTGCCGTCGTCCTTGACGTCGCCCTTCAGCCACGACTCCTTGTCGTGCCCGTCGCAGAAGTACGCGATCGCCTTGCCGTTCCGCAGGGAGACGGCGACCGCGGAGGAGTCGTCGTCGGTTCGGCCCGCGTAGTCGGCGTTGGGCGCAGCGCTCTTCGAAGGAGACGGTGACGGAGTGGTCCTCGTCGGCGACGAACTGGGCGGCGGGCTCGGCGACACCGTGACGCCCGGCGACTCCTCCCGGTAGGACGACGCGCTCTTCGTCCCCGTCGTCGCGTTGAGCGACAGCATGAACACCCCGAGCAGCAGCCCCGCGAGAAGAGTGAGAAGGGGTCCTGGACGCTTCATACGGGCCTCCCCCGAGGCGAGTCTCCTGCCATGAGAGCGGACCCGTGCCCGCGCGTCCAGAGGCGCACGGGTGCGTTCTCACTACAAGTGGCGGAATGGGGCGATTCGAGTGACATTGGCAGGGTTTGAGGCCGGGCGGGGACCTGCCCCCGGCCGCACTCTCGAAAGGCGTGACCATGGCGGGTAACGATCTCGGCAGCCTGCTCGGCGGTCTCCTCGGCGGAGGTGGCCAGGGTGGTACCTCCGGCGGCAGCGGGAACATCCTGGCCTCGCTGCTCGGGGCCCTCATGAAGGGCCAGGGCGGCGGCAGCGGGAGCAATCCGCTCGGCGGGCTGGTGGACATGCTGGCCAGGTCCGGGCTGACCGAGGAGGCGCAGTCCTGGGTCGGCACCGGGGAGAACAAGCCCGTGAGCGGCGCGCAGGTCGCCCAGGCGCTGCCCGACGACGCGCTCCAGAAGGTCGCGGCCGAGGCCGGTGTCAGCCCGGAACACGCCGCGGAGCAGATCGCGCAGGTCCTGCCCCAGGCGGTCGACAGGCTGACGCCGACCGGAGAGATGCCGTCCGGTTCCCTGGAGGACATCATCAAGGCGCAGAACCTCTGAGCCGTGCCCGGTGCGCGGCGGCCGTCTCGTCAGGCGGGCGCCGCGCACCCGCGTGTTGCGGGCTGACTACGCTGGTGTGACAAGACGTGCAGACAGATCAGCGAGGAGTATCACCGTGGCGGTACGAGCGGTCCGGGGCGCCGTCCAACTGGAGCGGGACGAGGCCGGGCACATGGACGAGCAGGTCAGCGAGCTGCTCACCGCCATCCTGGAGCGGAACGAGCTCACCACGGACGACCTGATCAGCATCTGGTTCACCGCGACGCCCGATCTGCACAGCGACTTCCCGGCGGCCGCGGCGCGCAAGCTCGGCATCGTCGACGTACCGCTGATCTGTGCGCAGGAGCTGGACATCGAGGGCGCGATGCCCCGTGTCGTACGGGTCCTCGCGCACATCGAGTCCGACCGGCCGCGCGCCGACATCGTGCACGTCTACCTGGGCGCCGCGGGCGCGCTGCGCAAGGACATCGCCCAGTGAGGACCGCACTCGTCATCGGAACCGGGCTGATCGGTACGTCGGCGGCGCTCGCGCTGGCCGCGCGCGGCGTCGTCGTGCACCTCGCCGACCACGACCCGGAGCAGGCCCGCACGGCGGCCGCGCTCGGCGCCGGCACGGACGAGGCGCCCGAGGGGCCCGTCGACCTCGCGATCGTGGCGGCGCCGCCCGCGCACGTGGCCGCGACCCTCGCGGACGCCATGCGGCGCGGGGTCGCCCGCGGCTACCTCGACGTGGCCAGCGTCAAGGGCGGCCCACGCCGCGAGCTGGAGGCGCTCGGCCTCGACCTCTCCTCCTACATCGGTTCGCACCCGATGTCCGGCCGTGAGAAGTCGGGTCCCCTGGCCGCCACCGGTGATCTCTTCGAGGGGCGCCCCTGGGTCCTGACGCCCACCCGGGACACGGACACCGAGGTCCTCAACCTCGCCCTGGAGCTGGTCTCGCACTGCCGTGCCGTGCCCGTCGTCATGGACGCGGACGCCCACGACCGTGCGGTCGCGCTCGTCTCGCACATGCCGCATCTGGTGTCCAGCATGGTCGCCGCGCGCCTGGAGCACGCGGAGGAGGCGGCGGTACGGCTCTGTGGTCAGGGCATCCGTGACGTGACCCGCATCGCGGCCTCGGACCCCCGGATGTGGATCGACATCCTCTCCGCGAACCCGGGGCCGGTCGCCGACCTCCTCGCGGACGTCTCCGCCGACCTCGACGAGACCGTCCAGGCCCTGCGTGCCCTCCAGTCCTCCGACGAGTCGAAGCGTCGTGAGGGCGCCGACGGCATCGAGGACGTGCTGCGTCGCGGCAACGCGGGCCAGGTCCGGGTGCCCGGCAAGCACGGGTCCGCTCCGCGCGCGTACGAGGTCGTGGCCGTCCTCATCGACGACCAGCCGGGCCAGCTGGCCCGTATCTTCGCCGACGCGGGGATGGCCGGGGTCAACATCGAGGACGTGCGGATCGAGCACGCGACCGGGCAGCAGGCCGGTCTGGTGCAGCTGATGGTGGAGCCCAAGGCGGTGCCGGTGCTGAGCGCGGCGTTGCGGGAGCGGGGCTGGGCGTTGCGGCAGTAGGTGCGCGGGGGCCGGCGTGAGGGCGGTTTCGCCCCCTCCGCCCCTACCCGTCCCTTTCCTGGGGGCTCCGCCCCCCCAGACCCCCCGTATCGCGCCGACGCGCTCGTCCTCGAACGCCGGACGGGCTGGAACCCCCGAGCGCAGCGGCGTGCCGGGCGGCTCGGCGCACCCAGTAACCTTGTGCGGGGCGCGTTCGTGTCCCGCACATACCCACCACCCCGTACCAGGAAGGTGTCCGTCACCGTGGAAAAGGCCGCCCGGACCGCCCCGGCTGTGATTGTCGCCATCGACGGACCCTCCGGCACGGGCAAGTCGAGCACCTCGAAGGCCGTCGCCGCGCAGCTCGGACTGAGCTACCTGGACACCGGGGCCCAGTACCGCGCGATCACCTGGTGGATGGTCAACAACGGGATCGACATCACGGACCCGTCCGCGATCGCCGCCGCGGCCGAGAAGCCGGAGATCATCTCCGGCACCGACCCGTCCGGGCCGACGATCACCGTCGACGGGACCGACGTCGCGGGCCCGATCCGTACGCAGGAGGTCACCTCCAAGGTGAGCGCGGTCAGCGCGGTGCCCGAGGTGCGTGCCCGGATCACCGAGCTGCAGCGCTCGCTCGCCGGGTCCGCGGAGCGCGGGATCGTCGTCGAGGGCAGGGACATCGGCACCACCGTGCTGCCGGACGCCGACCTGAAGATCTTCCTCACCGCGTCCCCGGAGGCGCGTGCCGCCCGCCGCAGCGGTGAGCTGAAGGGCGCCGACGTGCACCAGACGCGCCAGGCCCTGCTCAAGCGCGACGCGGCCGACTCCAGCCGCAAGACCTCCCCGCTCGCCAAGGCGGACGACGCGGTCGAGGTGGACACCTCCGACCTCACGCTCCAGCAGGTCATCGAGTGCGTCGTCACCCTCGTCGAGGAGAAGCGGGCCGCCAAGTGACCGCACCTTCGGAGCGGGGCGCCGAGGTCGGGCGCCGTATCGGCGTCGGCCTGATGTACGGGCTGTGGAAGCCGCGTGTCCTCGGCGCCTGGAAGGTCCCGGCGACCGGCCCGGCGATCCTGGCCGTGAACCACTCGCACAACATCGACGGCCCGATGGTCATGGGCGTGGCGCCCCGGCCCACGCACTTCCTGATCAAGAAGGAAGCGTTCATCGGCCCGCTCGACCCCTTCCTGCTCGGCATCGGCCAGCTGAAGGTGGACCGCGAGACCACCGACCGCACGGCCATCACCCAGGCGCTGGGTGTCCTGGACAATGGCGGCGTCCTGGGTATCTTCCCGGAGGGCACCCGCGGCGAGGGCGACTTCGCCTCGCTGCGCGCCGGGCTCGCGTACTTCGCGGTACGCAGCGGGGCGCCGATCGTCCCGGTGGCGGTGCTGGGAAGTTCCGAGAAGAGCAGCCGGTTGATAAAGGGGCTGCCCCCGCTGCGCAGCCGGGTCGACGTCGTCTTCGGCGACCCCTTCGAGGCGGGCGACGGCAGTGGACGGCGTACGCGCAAGGCGCTGGACGAGGCGACCGCCCGCATCCAGAAGCATCTCAGCGCCCATCTGGACCACGCCAGGCGTCTGACCGGACGCCGGGAAAACGCCGGGCGCCCCACCGGGCGCTAGGCGACACTTGAGTAGTGGATCACCCGATATGCGGGTGGTCCACCGATCACCACGAATGAACGACGAGGTACGGACTTCATGAACGACGACATCCAGCCCGAGGGCTCGGCAGAGCACGACCACGGGGCGCTCGGCGATGCCGAGTACGCGGAGTTCATGGAGCTCGCCGCGGAAGAGGGCTTCGACATCGAGGACGTCGAGGGCGCGATCGAGGCGGCGGGCCACGGTCCGCTGCCCGTCCTCGCCGTCGTCGGCCGTCCCAACGTCGGCAAGTCGACCCTGGTGAACCGCATCATCGGCCGCCGCGAGGCCGTCGTCGAGGACAAGCCCGGCGTCACCCGCGACCGCGTCACCTACGAGGCCGAGTGGGCGGGCCGCCGCTTCAAGCTCGTCGACACCGGCGGCTGGGAGCAGGACGTCCTCGGCATCGACGCTTCCGTGGCCGCCCAGGCCGAGTACGCGATCGAGGCGGCCGACGCGGTGGTCTTCGTCGTCGACGCCAAGGTCGGTGCCACCGACACCGACGAGGCGGTCGTACGACTCCTGCGCAAGGCCGGCAAGCCCGTGGTCCTGTGCGCCAACAAGGTCGACGGCCCGAGCGGCGAGGCAGACGCCTCGTATCTCTGGGCCCTGGGCCTCGGCGAGCCGCACCCCGTCTCCGCGCTGCACGGCCGTGGCACGGGCGACATGCTGGACGCCGTCCTGGAGGCGCTGCCCGAGGCCCCGGAGCAGACCTTCGGCGCCGCGGTCGGCGGCCCCCGCCGCATCGCCCTCATCGGCCGCCCGAACGTCGGCAAGTCCTCGCTGCTGAACAAGGTGGCGAACGAGGACCGCGTGGTGGTCAACGAGGTCGCGGGCACCACCCGCGACCCTGTCGACGAGCTCATCGAACTCGGCGGTGTCACCTGGAAGTTCGTCGACACGGCGGGCATCCGCAAGCGCGTCCACCTCCAGCAGGGCGCCGACTACTACGCCTCGCTGCGCACGGCCGCCGCCGTCGAGAAGGCCGAGGTCGCCGTCATTCTGATCGACGCGTCCGAGACCATCTCCGTCCAGGACCAGCGCATCGTGACCATGGCCGTCGAGGCCGGCCGCGCGATCGTCCTCGCCTTCAACAAGTGGGACACCCTCGACGAGGAGCGCCGCTACTACCTGGAGCGCGAGATCGAGACCGAGCTCCTCCAGGTGGCGTGGGCGCCGCGCGTGAACGTCTCGGCGCGCACCGGGCGTCACATGGAGAAGCTCGTCCCGGCGATCGAGACGGCGCTGGACGGCTGGGAGACCCGCGTCCCGACCGGCCGGCTGAACGCCTTCCTCGGCGAGCTCGTCGCCGCCCACCCGCACCCGATCCGCGGCGGCAAGCAGCCCCGGATCCTCTTCGGTACGCAGGCGGGCACCAAGCCCCCGCGGTTCGTGCTCTTCGCCTCCGGCTTCATCGAGCACGGCTACCGGCGCTTCATCGAGCGTCGGCTGCGCGAGCAGTTCGGCTTCGAGGGCACGCCGATCCACATCTCGGTGCGGGTGCGCGAGAAGCGCGGCGCCAAGAAGAAGTGACGTAGCGACAACGTAAGGGGCGGCTCCTTCAAGGAGCCGCCCCTTACCCGTGCGTGCGTCAGAGCCCTCTGCGGGGTGCGGGCGGCAGCGCCGCCGGGATGTGATGCATCCCCGTGCTGTGCTGCCGCCCGCTCGTCTGCCAGACGACGGTCGCCGTCGCGGTGTGACCGTGCTGCGCGCCGCTCTGCCGCGCCGAGTGCGCACCCGCGCTGTACGAGCTGTAGGAGTTGTACGAGCTCGACGCACCGTACGAACCCATGCCGTGCGGGAGGCTCCCGAAAGCCGTGAAGCCGAGGTTCTCTTCGCCGTGCCGGTCGCCGGGCAGGGCCCTGAAGGATCTGACCCACTCGGCGGAGAGCGCGTCGTAGATCGGCGTGGCCGAAGGGCTGCCCGGAGGATCCTGAGCCGGTCGCGCCGGGGGTACCTCCCTGCTCGAACGAAGTTGAGAGCTTGGGGGAGGGTCCGACGGGAAGGACTGGCGGCGGGGGACGTCGTAGGTGTGCACGTATGTGCCAACGACCCCGCCGCCCAACGGATGCGGCCACCGCGTCGCTTTTCGCAGGTCAACCGGAGTGTGCCCGGCGCACTTTCGGACTGTCCGCGCTCCGGTCGGGGCTCGGGTACGGGCCCGGGATCGGGATCGGGATCGGGCTGCGGTCCGGGCTCCGGCTCAGGCTCCGGCTCAGGTCCCCGCGAGCGGCATCGCGGCCGCGACGAGCTTGCCGTTGGCCGCCGCCTTGTCCAGCGCGTCGCGCAGCAGGTCCTCGCGGGGCTGGCGGCCGATCGAGCCGACCGGGGCGGCGAACAGGAGCACCTGCTGGTGCTTGTTGGCGGCCGCCCGCCAGCTCTCGGCGACCTGCAGCGCCTGGTGCGCCTGCCACCAGGCGACGGGCGAGCCGCCGCCGGTGCCCGGCTGCAGCACGGCGTGCAGCTGGCCCATGGCGAGCAGTACGGACCAGCCGTGCAGCACCGGCGGCACCGAGTTCAGCTCGGTCACCGGCATGAAGCCCTGCTCGATGAGAAGGGGCAGGAAGTCGTCGCCGACGTCGGTCGAGCCCGGGCGCACGATGGGGCCGGTCGGCTCGACGACGAGCGCCGGGTGCAACTCGCCGCTGATCAGGACGAGTCCGCTGGTGACACCGAGCACGGCCTGCTCGGGCGCGGCCTCGACGGGCGGGCCGTCGGGGTTGATCGAGCGGACGGCGCCCTGCAGCTGCTCCTCGGTGACCTGCACGACCTGCGAGGGCAGACAGGTGGCGTGGGCGAAGGCGAGGACGGCGGTCTCGTCGCCGATGAACAGGACGGTGCTGGTGCGCTCCTGTTCCGAGTCGCCCGGGGTGCGGCAGGACGTGCAGTCGTAACTGCCGGGGGCGTTCTCTCCGGCGAGCAGCCGGTCGGCTTCTTCGTCGCCGATCTCGGCGCGTACGTCGTCGCTGACGTCGAGCATGCGCGGCACGGTGGCTCCTCGGGATGCGGTGCGTGGCGGTGCCGGGTGGCTCCCGGCCCATGAGGCCGGGGGGTCCCCGGCTCATGAAGATGACAACGGGCGATCTGTGGCCGGAGTCACGCCCGAGAGCGAACGGAATCGAACCATCCGACGCGCAGGGTGAGCTGACCTGCGGAATCGGTTACTCCAAGTCAACTTCTCGGACTGCCAAGGAAGTTGAGGCGGTGAAGTGAGTCACAGATCGCCAGGGTGACAGGTCGACAAATCCGGAAATCACCCAATGAAGTGGGTGGCCGAAAATCGACGATACTCGCGGTAACGGCGAACTGGCCTCGAATGACAAGGAGTTGGTTGATATCGGGGCGACAAGCTCCCTAGATTCCTCGGCCGTGTGCAACGAGCACCGCTCGGGTACGTCCGCCGGCCGAACCAAGCCAGCTCGCAGCACAGCCTCCGGCGGACGGGGCGGAGCGCGACGACCGGCGTCCTATGCGCAGGGAATCGTGCCCCGCCTTGGGGGACCCCGGGTGTTTCGAGAGGGAAATACATGTCCGCATGTGCCGAGAACACTCATAAGGCTCGTACGACGACCAAGGCTCGTACGACGGCGGTCCTCGCCGGGGCGGCACTGCTCGCCCCGCTCGGACTGCTCGCCGCGACCGGCAACGCCGCAGCGGCCGACAGTGGAGTGTGGGACCGCATCGCGAAGTGCGAGAGCGGCGGGAACTGGCACATCAACACCGGCAACGGCTACTACGGAGGACTCCAGTTCTCCGCCGGCACCTGGCGCGCCTACGGCGGCACCGCCTACGGGTCGACCGCCGACAAGGCCTCCAAGGCCGCGCAGATCGCCGTCGCCACCAAGGTCCAGCGCGCACAGGGATGGGGCGCGTGGCCCACCTGTTCGGCGCGCGCCGGAGCGTACGGCAACGCGCCCGCGTCCTCGGGCGCCGGGTCGACCGGAGGGTCGGCCGCCACGAAGTCAACACCCAAGTCGGCCCCGTCGAAGTCGAAGCCGTCGAAGGCGCCGGCACGTACGTCGGGCCACACCAACCGCGGCTCCTCCCGCGGCGACTACACCGTCCGCAGCGGAGACACGCTGAGCGGTATCGCCGCGCGGCACGGGACCACCTGGCGGAAGATCTACGCCGCCAACCGGGCGGTCATCGGTGGTGATCCCAATATGATCGTGCCCGGGCAGCGGCTCGACTTCTGAGTCCCGCTCCCCCCGGTCCCGGGCACGGGGCCCCACCCGGTCCTCCGACCGGGTGGGGCCCTGGCCGCCCCGGGCGTGGCTCAACGGGCGGGCGGGGCGCGCTGCTTAGCGTGGCCGGATGTTCCTGATGCCGACCACGCGGATCGTGCCGACCCTGTACACCAGGCGCGTTCGGTGCGCGGCCGTGATCGCCGCCGTCCTGGCCGTCCTCGTTCCTCCTTCGGGGGCGGCCGCCGCGCCACCGCCCCCGCTTCCTGGCTCCCAGTCGGTACGGGTGCCGTACGACTGCGTGAAGGACCAGTGGCCCTGGGCCTGCATCGCCGAGTGCGAGAGCAGCGGACGCTGGGACGCGAACACCGGGAACGCCTTCTACGGAGGGCTGCAGTTCTGGCAGCCCACCTGGGAGGAGTTCGGTGGGCTCGCGTACGCCCCGCGGGCCGATCTCGCCACGCGCGAGGAGCAGATCAAGGTCGCCGAGGAGGTGCTCGCCCTCCAGGGATGGGAGGCCTGGCCCGTCTGTGCCAAGAGGTACAAACTCCAGGGCCGTATGCATGTGGTGAAGGCCGGCGACACGCTCTCCTCCATCGCCCGCAAGTATCAGGTCAAGGGCGGCTGGAAGGCGCTGTACAAGGCCAACAAGCAGATGATCGGCAGCGATCCGGGCCGGCTGAGCGTGGGCACGCTGCTCGTCATCCCGAAGGGTTCGGGCGGCGCCCGGCACGCGGACCGCGTCCTGTTCGGCCCGCCCCTCGCCCCGTCGTCCCCCGTGCGACCTCGGCCGCCTCTCCGCTGAACACGACCGCTCCGCGGCGCAGTTCATGGACGTACGTCGTCCGGCCCGCCCGCTCGCGCAGGCCGGGCGGCAGCCGCTGGTCCGCGACCACCACACACGCGTCGAGACCGCTCAGCAGTTCGTACGTCCGTGCCGCGACCGACGGCGACATGCCCTGTGCGGGTTCGTCGACGAGCACCACGCGCGCGCGTGCCAGCAGGGCGCGGGAGAGGGCGAGCATGCGCTGCTCGCCGCCGGAGAGGGTGCCGGCGCGGCGGGGGAGGAGGGGCTCCAACTGTGGGTAGGCGTCGAGGGCGGCGGTGTGGTCGCCCACGGCCAGTTCCAGGTTCTCGCGGACGGTGAGCGAGCCGAACACGGCGCGGCGCTCCGGGACGAGGCACAGTCCGCGCCGGGCGCGCTCGTACGCGGGCATGCGCGTCACATCGGCGCCGTCCCAGACGACCGCGCCGCCGGACAGCGGCACGGTCCCCGCGAGGGCGCGCAGCACGGTCGTACGGCCGGAGCCGTTGCGGCCCAGCAGCACGGTGAGGCCCGGGCCCGGCGCGACGAGGGTCAGGCCGTGCAGGGCCTCCAGGGGGCCGTAGCGCACGTGCGCGTGGCGCAGGGCGATGCTCATCCGCCGGCCCTCGTCTCCAGTACGCGGTCGGCGGGACCGGAGGTGACGATCCGCCCCGCCGCCATGACATGGACCGTATGCGCCAGGTCGGCGACCAGGTCGAGGTCGTGCTCGACGACGAGCAGGGCCATGCCGTCCGCGGCCAGGGCCCGCAACACGCGGGCCAGCGCCGTCACTTCACCGGTGTCGAGTCCTGCCGCGGGCTCGTCGAGCAGCAGCACGCGCGGACTCCCGCCTAGCGCCCGCGCCAGCTCGACGCGCCGGAGCGTGCCGGTCGGCAGCCCCGCCGCGGGCAGCGCCCGCACCGGCCCGTCGAGCGCGAGCAGCCGCAACGCCCGCTCCACCGCCCCCGGATCGGCGATCCGTCCCTGCTCGGCGCCCACCCGAACATTCTCGGCCACGGTCAACGAGGGGAAAACCGCCAGCTGCTGAAAGGTCCGCGCGACCCCCAGCCGGGTACGGGCGTACGCGGCCGTCCTGGTGATGTCCCGCCCCCCGAGCAGCACCTGCCCGCGCGAAGGGCGCAGCGTCCCGGCGAGACAGTGGAAGAGGGTGCTCTTTCCCGCGCCATTGGGTCCCACGACCGCGGTGACGCGCCCGGGCCGGACATCGAGAGAGACTCCGTCGAGGGCGGTGAAGCCGCCGTAGGTGACGTGGAGTCGGCGGGCGGTCAGGGGCTGGGGGGTGGATTCGACAGGGGCGCGTGAACGACGGGGGGCGCCGATCGCGCGGCGCGGGGCCGGAGCCCCTCCGATCGAGCTCGGCCGCGGTACGGCCGCCGTACCGGGCGTCCTCAGGGGGCTGTCCGGCGGTGCGTGGGGTTCTTGGTCGGGCGCGTCGTCGTGTGGTGGTCGGGTGTTTGCCGGTGGGTTCGGTGGAGTGTCCGGTTCTTGGCCGGGGGCGCCGTCGCCGGGTGGTGCGGGGTCGGCCTGTCGGCCGGGGCGTGCGTGGGCGGATGTGTCGTCGCGTGGTGGTGGAGTGTTGGCCCGTCGGTTCGGAGGGGGGCTCGGCTCTTCGTCGGGCGCGTCGCGTCGGGGTGGCGCGGCGTCGTCCGGGTGGTTCGGGGGCTCGCCCGGCTTCCGGGCGGGAGTCTCGCTCAGCGGCTCTGCCGTGCTGCCCGGCCGCTCGGTGGCCCGCGCCTTCCGGCCGGTGCCGGGCCATCCGGTCGTGCTGGGCGCGGGGGCGGCGGGCCCCAGGAGCCCGCCGCTGGGGTGGGCGGGCTCGGCCGGGGTGTGTCGGGTGCTTCGCGGTTCGGGTGTCTCCGGATGACGCCGCGCGGTCGGACGCGGTGCCGAGCCCCTTGGTCGGTCGGGCTCGTCAAGACCGGGTGCTCCCGGGCGCCGTCCCGCTACGCCCGGTGCGCTCCTCCCCGTGTCCGCCATCGCGGTCGCCCCCGTCGGTACAAGCGCCCCGGCTCTCCTCGGCTCCACCGGCCGCAGTTGGCGTCGGACCCGTGTCCCCAGGGGTGTCAGCGTCGCCCGGCGGCGCAGTCGCAGTCGGGAGGCCGCCGTGCGCAGCGCTTCGTACGGGCCTCCGGGGAAGCGGCCGACGAGGACGGCCAGTACGCCGATCAGGGCGGCCGCCACGCCGCCCCGGGCCCCCGCGTCGAGCCCCACCAGGAGGGCCGCGGCGGCCAGTGCGCCGAGGACGCTGTCGGCGCCGAGGACGACGACCGCCGCGAACCAGAGCAGCCCGCGTACGGGGTCGTACGCCGTGGCGTCGAAGGCGCGCAGGCCCATGCCGAGCATGCCGCCGCCGAGCGCGGCCAGGGCGGCGCCCGCGACGAACGCGGTCAGTTTCAGGGCAGGGACGCGGACGCCCGCCGCCGAGGCGCCCGATTCGTGGTCGCGCATGGCGGCCAGGGCCCGGCCCGTACGGCCCCGGCGCAGGGCGTTCGCGGTGAGCAACGCGGTGGCCAGCAGGGCCAGTTCGAGCACGTAGTAGGCGCGGTCGCCGTCGAAGCCGGCCGGGCGGTCGAGGGAGAGCCCCGACGTGGCGTACGGCTGGGCGAAGACGAAGCGGCTGACGCCCACGCCGACCGCGAAGGTGGCCAGCGCGAGGGCAAGGCCGTGGCGGCTGATGGCCGGCCAGCCGGTCAGGACGCCGAGCGGGGCGATCAGGATCACGGCCACTGCCAGCGCCGCGAGTTCGGGCAGGCGCGGCAGGCCGGGGAAGCGGCCCGCCGCCAGCAGCGCCGTGAAGAGGGCGCCCAGACCCGCGTACGCGGCCTGCCCGAGCGAGATCTGGCCGCCCCGGCCCGTCACGACGACCAGCGACAGCAGCACCACGCCCAACGCCGGGACCTGCACCGACGTATGCAGGTCGGAGCCCGCGAAGCCGAGGGGCAGCAGGAAGAGGACGACCGCCACGATCCACGCGCCCGGCGGCGTCGCCACGCGGGCCGTCGCCGAGCGCGGGAGCGCGTCGCGGGTGCCGATGCCGGGGAGGACCAGCGCCGCGATCAGCAGCGCGACCACGAACAGGTTCGCGCCGACCGCCTGGAGCAGTGGTTCGGCCCAGCCCGCGGGGTGCAGGCGCGTCAGCTGGCTCTGGGCGACCCCGATGCCGAGGGCCACCACGACGGCGACCGGGAGGCTGCGCATGCGGGCGGCCACCGCCACCGCCATCACCTCCATGACGAGCAGCGGCATGCCGTACGGGTCGAGGCGCACGTAGGGCGCGAGGAGCACGCCCGTCAGGCCCGCCGTGAACGAGCCGAAGGCCCAGCCCGCCGCGGCCACCCGGTCCGCGTCGATGCCGCCGAGGACGGCGAGCGAGCGGTCGTCGACGACGGCGCGCAGCTCGGTGCCGAACCGGGTCCACCGCGTCACGGCGCCGACGCCCAAGGCCAGCGCGAGGGCCACCGCCAACTGCCCCCAGGGATCCGCCGACACCAGCGTCGGCGCGTCCGCGCGCGCCCCTGTGCCCCACACCAGCGCGGCCCCGCCGACCAGCAGCACGAAGACGCCGATGGACGCGACGAGCGTTTGCGCCGGGTCGCTGCCGAGGACCGACAAGGGGCGGAAGACGAAACGCTCCAGGATCATGCCGATCGCCGGTGCGACCAGCAGCAGTGTCACCGAGGCGCCGAGCGCGAGCGGCCAGCCCCACTCGACCGTGAACTGGCGCAGCAGATACGCGCACACCATCGCGATCGCGCCGTGCGCGAAGTTGAGCACGCCGGTCGCCCGGTGGGTGACGACCAGTCCGATCCCGGTGAGCGCGGCGGCACTGCCGACCGAGAGACCGGCGAGCGTGAGGTCGTACGTCAGCGACGCCATCAGTCGACCGGATCCGCGGCGGACGGCTCACAGATCGGGCACGGCCCCAACTCCCCGCCGGCCAGCACCCGCGAGTCCACCGGGACGGCCTCCGGCTTGCCGGCGACCAGCGGACAGTCCGCGCGGTGCCACAGCGTGCCGCCCGGCACCATCAGCAGCTCGCCGCTGATGGCGAGGGGCGCGGCCGCCACCTGCCCGGACTCGTCCACGTCGGCGGGCTCGGCCGCCACGAGCAGCCCGTACAACTCCTCGACGCGCGCCGCCGCCAGCGCGTTCCTGCCGTGTGTGAGCAGCACCGCGCCCGCGATGATCAGCGCCGCGCCGGGCACCGTGCACGACGCGAGATACGGCAGTTGCCGCTCCGCGTACCGCTCGCCCGAGATGCCGTACCAGCCGATGACGCACAACACCGCTCCGGCGGCGAGCGCGGCCCACCCGGCCCACAGGACGGGGTGCACAGTCCGCAGTCGAGCTGTCCGCATCCGGGCTCCCAGACGTCGTGTGTCTGTCTGTCTTCCAAGTCCGCCAATGGACTTGCACTATGCCTTCTGCAAGCTGACCCTGAAAGCTCCGGGCGCACATGTCCCGGACCGACACCGGTGGTGAGCCAGATGGTTCTCGGGAGCGATCTCAGGCGGGGCAACGGCGGGGGCGCGGCAGCGGTGGCGGTTCTCGTCCTCGCCGCGGCCCTCACGGCGTGCAGCGACGAGAGCGGTGGCGGGAGCACCGCCCCACCCACCCCCTCCGTGCAGCAGTCCAGCAGCGCCCAGCCCAGTCCCACGGCCCCGTCCGATCCGGCGGCCGCCGAACAGGAGATCAAGCAGAACTGGGAGAAGTTCTTCGACCCCGCCGTCGCGCAGAAGGACAAGCAGGCCGTGCTGGAGAACGGCGACCAGATGACCAAGGTCCTGCAGAGCTTCAACGGCGACAAGCGCGGCCGGCAGGTGCAGGCGAAGGTCGAGAAGGTGGAGTTCACCTCGCCGACCGACGCGAACGTGACGTACTCGCTGACCCTGAAGGGCGCGACCGCCCTGCCGGGCGCCTCCGGGACGGCCGTCGAACAGGACGGCACCTGGAAGGTATCCGTCAAGACGCTGTGCGCGCTGGTCCAGCTGAGCGGCAATGAGTCGCCGGGCCCCGGCTGCTGAGTGCGCTGCCCTGGGCCTGCTGCTCCTCCTCGGCACGGCCTGCGGCAGCCGCCTCCCCGAGAGCGACTTCGAGAACCGCTCCACGCCCACGCGGCAAGGAGGCAGCGCCCCGATCCGCGTCGGCGTCATCACCAGCGCCACGAGCCCGGTCGGCGGCTCGACCTTCACCGGGCCACGGGACGGGGCGAAGGCGTACTTCGACCGCCTCAACGCCCGTGGTGGCATCGAAGGGCGCCGGGTCGAGGTACGCCTGTGCGACGACGGCGGCAGCGGCGTGGGCAACAACGAATGCGTGCACAAACTCGTCGACGAGGACAAGGTCGTCGCCCTCGTCGCCACCACCGCCCTCGACTACGCGGGCGCCTCTCGCGTGTCCCACGCGCGCGTGCCCGACATCGGCGGCCAGCCCATCGGCCCGGCGTACGACACGTATCCGCACCTGTACGGCATCTACGGCAGCCTCGCTCCGCGGAACGGCAGGACCGGCTGGGACGGCAAGCTGTACGGCGGCACCGAGGTCTACCGCTACTTCAAGCGCGCGCAGGGTGCCCGGACCGCCGCCGTCATCTCCTACAACCAGTCCGCGTCCGCCGCGTACGCCCGGCTCGTGACCCAGGGGCTGAAGGCCGAGGGCTACAAGGTGGTCACGGAGCAGGTCGACTTCGCGCTGCCCAACTTCCGTGCCGCGGCAGCCGATTTGAAGGAGCAGGGCGCCGATCTCGTCTTCGACGCCATCGACACGCATGGGAACGCGCAGCTGTGCAAGGCGATGGACGACGTCGGGGCCAAGGTCATTGCCAAGGTCACCAATGTGCAGAACTGGGCCTCGACCGTTCCCCAGGACTACAGGGACTCGCCGCGGTGCCGCAATGTCCTGTGGGCCACCGGTTCCAGTCGCAACTACGAGGACATGGGGGATCCGGCCGTACGGGAGTTCCGGGACGCGACCAAGGGGCTGGGCACCCACTCCCAGTGGCAGTTGGAGGGGTGGGCCGCCGCGATGTGGTTCACCGACGCGGCGAAGTCCTGTGCGCGTACGGGGGTCACGCGTGCGTGCGTCGACGACTTCATGAACCGGGGCGAGCCCTACACCGCCGGTGGGCTGTTGGTTCCCGTCACGTACGAGCGTCTGCCCGAGCCGCCGAAGACCCGCAGGACGTGTCTGTCCGTGACGCGTTGGGAGGACGGCAAGGGCTGGGTCTCGCAAGGGAACATGAACACCACGTGCTTCGACGTGCCGCAGCTGTCGTATCGGCCTTGAGTTTTTCGCCCCCGCCGCCCCTACCCATTCCCGTACCTGAGGGCTCTGCCCCCCAGACCCCCCGGGTTGTTCTTTTGGCGCGGGCCGGTGGGGGCTTGTCGCGCAGTTCCCCGCGCCCCTCCAGGGGCGCGAAAACCTACACAGTCACCGCAGCGTGCTGAAGAACTCGCGGATGTCCCCCGTCAGCAGCTCCGGCTGCTCCAGGGCCGCGAAGTGCCCGCCCCGCTCGAACTCCGTCCAGCGGACCACGGTGTTGGTCTGCTCGGCCCAGCGGCGAATCGCGACGTCCTCGTCGAAGTTCGCGACGGCGGTGGGAACGTCGGAGCGGCTGACCGGGAACCAGTCGCCGGAGTGGCTGTTCTCGTAGTACATGCGGGCCGCCGAACCGGCCGTGCCGGTCAGCCAGTACAGCATCACGTTCGTCAGGAGGACGTCCCGGTCGACCGCGTCCTCGGGCAGCTCCGCCGAGGAGTGCGTCCACTCCTTGAACTTCTCGAAGATCCAGGCGAGTTGGCCGACGGGCGAGTCGGTCAGGCCGTAGGAGAGGGTCTGCGGGCGGGTCGACTGGATCGCGTTGTAGCCGAAGCCGTCCGTCGTGAACGTCGCGATGGACGCAAGGCGTCGCCGCTCCTTCTCCGTCAGCTCGGCCCGCACATCGTCGGGCACCGGACCGAGTGGGATGAAGCCCACCGACGCCGCATTCACATGGACGCCGATCACCGACTCGGGCGCGATCCGGCCCAGCTGGGGCGAGATCAGCGCGCCGAGGTCGCCGCCCTGGGCGCCGTAGCGCTCGTAGCCGAGTCGGCGCATCAGCTCGGCCCACGCCCGGGCCGTACGGCTGACGTTCCAGCCGCGCTCCCTGGTGGGGCCGGAGAAGCCGAAGCCGGGGATGGACGGGATGACCAAGTGAAAGGCGGTGGCCGGATCGCCGCCGTGGGCGCGCGGGTCGCTGAGCGGACCGATCAGGCCGAGGAACTCGACGATCGAGCCCGGCCAGCCGTGCGTCAGCAGAAGCGGCACGGCGTCCGGCTCGGGCGAGCGCACGTGCAGGAAGTGCACGCGGGCGCCGTCGATCTCCGTGACGTACTGCGGGAACTCGTTGAGCGCGGCCTCGTGCTTGCGCCAGTCGTAGGCGTTCCGCCAGTAGGCCGCAAGCTCGCGGAGGTACGGCAGTGATGCCCCGTACTCCCAGCCGGCGTCCGGCAGCTCGTCGGGCCAGCGGGTCAGGTCCAGGCGCGTGTGCAGGTCGTCCAGCTGCGCCTGGGGGATCTCGATCCGGAAGGGGTGCACCGTGGTGTCTGCGTTGTCTGCCATGTCTCCTACGGTAGGAACCCTTGCGGACAGTTACTGTCCGCAACTCCTGGCAGACTCGGAACCATGTTGGAGACATCGGCACGACTCCTGCGCCTGCTCTCGCTGCTGCAGGCCCACCGCGAATGGTCCGGGGCCGACCTGGCGGACCGCCTCGGCGTCACGCCCAGGACCGTCCGCCGCGATGTGGACCGGCTGCGCGAGCTGGGCTATCCCGTCAACGCCAGTCCCGGCACGGGCGGCGGCTACCAGCTCGGCGCGGGCGCCGAACTGCCGCCGCTGCTCCTGGACGACGACGAGGCGGTGGCCGTGGCGGTCGGGCTGCGCACGGCCGCCGGGCAGGGCATCGAGGGCATCGGCGAGACCTCCGTACGCGCCCTCGCCAAGCTCGAACAGGTGCTGCCGCACCGGCTGCGCCGCCGGGTGGGCGCCCTGAACGCGTTCACCGTGCCGATGCTGCGCGGCCCCCAGCCGTCGGCCGTCGACCCCGCCGTCCTCACCGAGCTGGCCAACCTGTGCCGCGACTCGGAGCGGCTGCGCTTCGAGTACCGCGACCACGGCGGTGCGGCCACCCGCCGTACGGTCGAACCGCACCGCCTGGTGTGCACCGAGCGCCGCTGGTACCTGGTCGCCTGGGACGTCGACCGCGACGACTGGCGTACGTTCCGGGTCGACCGCATCAAGCCCAAGCCGCCGCACGGACCGCGCTTCCCGCCCCGTACGCCACCGGCCGAGGACCTGGCGGCGTACGTCTCCAAGGGCGTCTCCACGCGCGCGTACGCCTCGCACGCCGCCATCAGGCTGCTCGTGCCCCTGGAGGAGGCGGCCGAGCGGATCTCACCCTCCGCCGGGACCCTGGAAGCCGACGGGACGGACAGCTGCGTTCTGCGCACCGGAGCGGCGAGCCTCGACGTGATGGTCATTCACGTGATGTTGATGGGCTTCGAGTTCGAGATCCTCGAACCCGCCGAGCTCACCGACGCGATCAGGACGTCCCGGGACCGGCTGTCTCGGGCTCTGGACCGGGCTTCGGCTCAAGCGCCGCGTACTCGGGATGGTGCAGGTCGAACGCCGGGGACTCGGAGCGGACCCGGGGCAGCGTGACGAAGTTGTGCCGGGGCGGCGGACACGAGGTCGCCCACTCCAGGGAGCGGCCGAAGCCCCAGGGGTCGTCGACCTCGACGTTCGCGGCGTACTTGGCGGTCTTCCAGATGTTGTAGAGGAACGGCAGGGTCGAGATGCCCAGCAGGAAGGCGCCGATCGTGGAGATGGTGTTGAGCGCGGTGAAGCCGTCGGCGGCCAGATAGTCCGCGTACCGGCGCGGCATGCCCTCGGCGCCCAGCCAGTGCTGCACCAGGAACGTGGTCTGGAAGCCGATGAACAGCGTCCAGAAATGGATCTTGCCGAGCCGTTCGTCGAGCATCTTGCCGGTGAACTTGGGCCACCAGAAGTAGAAGCCGCCGAAGGTCGCGAAGACGACGGTACCGAAGACGACGTAGTGGAAGTGGGCGACCACGAAGTACGAGTCGGTGACGTGGAAGTCAATAGGCGGCGAGGCCAGGATCACCCCGGTCAGGCCGCCGAACAGGAACGTCACCAGGAAGCCCGTCGCCCACAGCATGGGTGTCTCGAAGGACAGGGACCCCTTGAGCATCGTGCCGGACCAGTTGAAGAACTTCACGCCGGTCGGCACGGCGATCAGGAACGACATGAAGGAGAAGTACGGCAGCAACACCGCGCCGGTCGCGAACATGTGGTGTGCCCATACGACGATCGAGAGACCGGTGATCGCCATGGTCGCGGCGACCAGCGTCAGATAGCCGAAGATCGGCTTCCGGCTGAAGACCGGCAGGATCTCCGTGATGATCCCGAAGAACGGCAGCGCGATGATGTAGACCTCGGGATGGCCGAAGAACCAGAACAGGTGCTGCCACAGCAGCGCTCCGCCGTTGGCCGCTTCGAACACCACCGAGCCGAACCGCCGATCCGCCTCCAGTACCAGCAGCGCCGCCGCGAGCACCGGGAACGCGAAGAGGATCAGGATCGAGGTGAAGAGGGTGTTCCAGGTGAAGATCGGCAGCCGGAACATCGTCATGCCGGGCGCGCGCATTCCGACGATGGTCGTAATGAAGTTCACCGCGCCGAGAATCGTTCCGAAGCCGGCCAGCGCGAGGCCCATGATCCACATGTCGGCGCCGATGCCCGGCGAGCGCTCCAGGCTGTTGAGCGGGGCGTAGGCGAACCAGCCGAAGGCGGCCGGTCCGTCGGGCACCAGCAGCGAGCCCAGCACGATCAGACCGCCGAAGAGGAAGAACCAGTACGACAGCATGTTCAGCCGCGGGAACGCGACGTCCGGGGAGCCGATCTGCAGCGGCATGATCTCGTTGGCGAACCCGGCGAACGTCGGGGTCGCGAAGAGCAGCAGCATGATCGTGCCGTGCATGGTGAACAGCTGGTTGAACTGGTTGTTGTCCATGATCTGCAGGCCGGGCCGGGCGAGTTCGGCGCGCATCATCAGCGCCATGACGCCGCCGATCAGGAAGAACGCGAAGGACGTGACCAGGTAGAGGTGGCCGATCTTCTTGTGATCGGTGGTCGTCAGCCAGTCGACGACCAGTCGCCCCGGCCGATTGGTCCGCACGGGTCGCGCCGTCGCCTGCGCGGTGTCCGTCCCCATCGCTCGCCCCTTCGCCGTCGCGCGTTCTGGGCCTGCTGAAGCTCACGCCATGATGCTCGCGTCGCCCCGCGCTCCGACAGGGGGCGTGCGGGGGTTGTGTGCTTAAACCGTGTATTTCCTATGTGGCATCAGCTTCCACGGCACTCTCCGGAATCGGAATGAAAAGGCTTGGCCGCACCGTCGGATCCGCACATTCCATTGGGCTATTCGGGACTGCGCCACGTTAGCTCCGAATTACGTTCGAAGGCGTGCGGAACACGTACGGAACCCCTCGTACGTGTGACGGAGTTCGGCCGAAACGCGTGTCGTGATCCTGTGACAGAAGCGTGACCGGAGGGGGATGGGTGACGCTTGGTGGCGGGTTCGGGCTTCCCCGGCAGGAGTGTGCCGCCTAACGTGGCGGTCATGGCACCCATTCCCACCCCTCCCGCGGAGCCCCAGGACAGTCCGGAGAGCTATGTCGGGCTGGAGGCGAACAGCGCCGAGCGTCGTGCCCGCGAGCACGGCTGGTCCTCGGTGCGTTCGCTGCCGCCCGGCGCGATCATCACCATGGAGTACCGCTTCGGGCGACTGAACTTCGAGGTCACCGACGGCAGGGTGACCCGCTGCTGGAAGGGCTGACGGCACAGCCCACGGAACGTGCGAAGGCCCCCGGCTCGTCAGGAGCCGGGGGCCTTCGCGGTGCGGGGAGAGGCTGTGCGTACCGGCCCCGCTGTCCTATTGTCCTCAGCCGCCGGTCAGGGGGCGAGCCGAGGCGGCCGTGGTCCCGCGTGCCACGCGGTCCGGGTGCGGCGGACGGCGGCTGCCGACCGGCGTGACCGGGGTGCGCTCCGAGCGGGCGGTGTGCGGCCCGGGGGCCAGGTAGACGGGCGCCCGGGGCGAGCGGGCGGCGCCGACCGTCTCGCGGGCAGGCACCTCCCCGTCCGCGCCGGTGGGCTGCGGGACCATGACGGGCGCGGCGACCGGCGAGGCCGTCGGAGCGGGCACGCTGCGGTCGCGACGCGCGCGCCAGGAGTCGCGCAGCGAGAAGATCCCGGCCTCGGCACGCGCGATCAGCGGCTCGACCCACGGCAGCGCCAGCAGGATCAGCAGACCCGCGGCCCAGCCCAGGAGTACGTCGCTCAGCCAGTGCGTACCGAGGTACACGGTGGTGAGGCCGACGCCGAGCGAGGTCACGGCGGACAGGGCGGACAGCCAGCGTCGGGCCCTTGGGGTCGAGGCCAGATAGGCCAGGATTCCCCAGGTCACGACGGCGTTCGCGGTGTGGCCCGAAGGGAATATATCGCCGCCGAGCCCCATCTCGTTCGAGCCGATCGTGATGGCGTAGTGCGGGCCGAGGCGGCCCATGCCGAGCTTGGCGGCGCCGACCGTGATGTTGAGCAGCAGCAGCGAGGCGCCCAGCGTGAGCAGCGGGCGCAGGGTGTGCTGCCGCCAGGAGCGCCAGCCGAGCCAGGCGGCGACCATCACGGCGGTGGGGCCGCGCTGGCCGAGCACCACGTAGTAGTCGAGGAACGCGTGGATCTCCGGCCACTGCTGATAGGGCCGGAAGAACATGACCTGCCAGTCGAACCGGACAAGCCACGACGTGATCGCCACGGCCCACACAATGGCCACGTAGAAGGCCAGGGTGGCTCCGAAGAGCACAACCCTGTGCCGGCTCATCTTCGGCACATCGATGTGGGCCGGTCGTTCCGGCTCACGGTCCAGCCGGGCGAAGACCCGGTCCAGACGGGTGAGGTTTCGTTCGGTACGCACTCAATCGACGTTACAGCGAGTGAGCTGTGTTCCAGGCCGAATCACTCGCTTTGTGATGACGATGTGATGTGGGATTCCTCTCAGAACCATGTTTATTTCCAATGAATCACTAATGATCGGCGCCCGGACCCTTCAATTCCATTGATCTCGTACGGCCTTCGGTTTTATGGCGCTTATATATTCGTTCACCGAATGCTGGCTTGGAATTCTCCGGCCGCTCACCGGGCCCCGGGGAGTGGATCACGGCGGCCCGGAGCCGTTCAGCCAGAACGCGCCATAGACCGCCGAAGCCACCGCCACACCGCCGAGAACCAGCGCTGACCTGGACGTACGCAGCCGGGCCAGGGCCACCGCGAGGGGGAGGAGAAGGGGGAAGGCGGGCAGCAGGAGGCGCGGTTTCGAGCCGAAGTAGCTCGACGCGCACAGGGCGAGCGCGGTGACGACACCCGCGTACACGAGGAGTGGCAGCGGCTGCCCCTGGCGTACGCACGTCACGTACAGCCAGACGATCAGCGCGACCCCGACGATCAGCCCGACACCGGCCAGGGCCGACGGAAATGACGTGAACTTGTCGCCGATGAAGCGGGCGAAGGCGTAACCGCCGTCGAAGCCGTTGCGCCAGCCCGCCTGGACGTCGAGATATCCGAGCGGGCCCTTGCCCGTGCGATGGCCGACCCACAGCACGTAGCCCGCGGCACCGAGGGGCGCGAGGAGCATGCCGAGGGCGCGCGGCCACACGAATGCGCCGTCCGGCCGCGGCGCGCTCCGGTCCCGTACGAATTCTCCCGCGAACGAGGTAATCGCCGCCGTCCACAGGGCAGCGACCACCGCGATGCCCACCGGGCGGGTCAGCCCGGCGAGCGAGGCGAGCAGGCCGGCCGTCAGCCAGCGGCCGGTCAGCATCGCGTAGAGCGACCAGGCCGCGAGCGCCGTGAACAGGGACTCGCTGTACGCCATCGACTGCACGATGCCGACGGGCAGCACCGCCCACACGAGCACGGCGCAGACACCCACCCGGCGGCCGTACACATGGTCCGCGACCGCGAAGATCCCCCAGGCCGCGGCGAGCGAGGCCAAGGTGCTGACCAGCAGGCCCGCGTCCGCGTACGACAGCGGTGTGACCGCCGAGACGAGCCGCTCCAGCCAGGGCAGCAGCGGGAAGAACGCGAGGTTCGAGTGCACGTCGCCGTTCGGGAGGCGGACCTCGTAGCCGTAGCCGAGATCGGCGACCCGGGTGTACCAGAGCGAGTCCCAGCGCGCCGTCAGCAGCGTGTGGGCGCTCTTGCCGTGCGCCGCGCTCCACACGGCCAGGGCGATGAGGCCCAGGGCGCGCACGGCCGCGTACCCCAGGAGTGCGGGCGCGGCCCGGCGCAGGGCGCCCGTGCGGGGCGGTGTCGCGACAGGCGTCTCAAGATCGGTCACGGGCTCGATTATCGGTTGCTCCCGGAACCGGCAGGCCCCGCGGGGCGTGGTGCACCAAGGGGAGCGTGGCGCACGCCACACGCTCGGCGGGAAGAACGTGAGAGGTCTGCCACGCGTCATCGGCGGGAACTCGCGTACGCTGGCCGCTCACTCGCCTTTGTTGCGTGGGCCCCGGGATTCCGCTCTCCCAGGCCGCAGCCCCAGGGAGTCCCCACCCTGAGGTTCCGCCGAACGCGAGGGAACATCTGGGAGGTACGTACATGTCCGGGACGACCACGGCCGCTGCGCGATGCCGTCGGGAGGCCGGGGCCGGTGCCAACCGCTGGGTCGTCCTCGTCGTCCTCTGCGTCAGCCTCTTGCTGGTCGCCCTCGACGCCACCGTGCTGCATGTCGCGGTGCCCGCCGTCACCGAGGACCTCAAGCCCGGCGCGATAGAACTGCTCTGGATCGTCGACGTCTACCCGCTCGTCTGCGCCTCGCTGCTCATACTCTTCGGCACGCTCGGTGACCGCGTCGGCCGCAGACGTGTCCTCCTTCTCGGGTACGGGCTCTTCGGCGTCGCCTCCGGGATCGCGGCCCTCGCCGACAACGCCCAGGTCCTCATCGGCGCGCGCGCCCTGCTCGGCGTCGGCGGCGCGATGATCATGCCCGCGACGCTGTCGATCCTGCGCCAGGTCTTTCCCGACCGGCGGGAGCGGGCGCTCGCGATCGGCATCTGGAGCGCGGTCGCCGCGGTGGGAGCGGCGGTGGGGCCGCTGCTGGGCGGCTTCCTCCTGGAGCACTTCTGGTGGGGGTCCGTCTTCCTCGTCAATATCCCGCTGATGCTGGTCAGCCTGCCGATCGGGCGGCTGCTGCTGCCCGAGTCGCGGGGCGACCGGAACGGTCCCTGGGATGTGGTGGGGGCTTTGATGGCCGCCGCCGGGCTTTTCGGGATCGTCCTCGGAGTGAAGCGGCTCGGTGGCGGTGAGGCGCCGTTCAGTCCGTTCACGCTGGTGCCGCTGCTCGTGGGCGGTGCGCTGATGGCCGGGTTCGTACGGCGACAGCGGCGGCGTGAGCAGCCGCTGGTCGATCTGCGGATGTTCTCGCGGCCCGCGTTCAGTACGTCCGTGGGGTGCATCGTGCTGGCCATGCTCGCCCTCGTCGGGCTCGAGCTGATCGCCGCGCAGTACTTGCAGCTCGTGCTCGGGCTGTCGCCGCTGGAGACCGGGCTGCGGCTGCTTCCGCTGACGGTCGCGGCGATGGCGTCGGGGCTCGCCGGGGCGAAGATGCTGCGGCGGTTCGGGCCACGCGCGATGGTCTGCTTCGGGTTCTGTCTCACCGCGGCCGCGGTGGTGACGCTCACGGCGATGGGCGCGGACGACAACACGGGGCTGCTGCTCTTCGGGTTCATTCTGCTGGGGTTCGGGCTGGAGACGACGCTCTTCGGGGCGTACGAGTCGATGCTCAGCGAGGCGCCGCCGGCGCAGGCGGGTGGGGCCGCCGCGATCGGCGAGACCTCGTACCAGCTGGGCGCCGGGATCGGTATCGCGCTCCTGGGGAGCGTGATGAACGCGGCGTACGCGCCCGGACTGTCGTCGGTTCCCGGCGTTTCGGCGGCCGATTCACGTGCCGCGGGACACTCGCTCGGGGAGGCGTACGAGGTTGCCGGGCGGCTCGGGGGGTCTCCCGGGGCGGCGCTTCGGCATGCTGCTCGGGACTCCTTTGTGCACGGGTTGCATGTGACCCTGCTGGTCAGCGCGGGGTTGTTGATGCTGGGGGCCGTGATGGCGCTGCGGTTGCCGCGGGTCATGGAGTGCGGGGCGCCTGCGGCGGGCTCGGCGATTCCCGCGCCCAGGGAAGTTGCCGAGTCGCGCGTGTCCGCGTAGCCGACTTCTTCTCCCGCCCACGCAATGTCCGTTTCTGCCACGCTTGCAAGTGCTGGTCTCCTGCGGGGACGGGGCGCCGTCGGCGGCTGCCGGGTCGGCGTCGGGCGGGGCCTGGACTTGCGGGACACTGCGTCGTAACGTCGGGTCGGAATCGTAACTAGCGGTGCTAGTTTTAGTCATCCGGAGGCTGCCCCATGTCCGCGTCCTCGAAGCTCCCGCCCTTCGACCCCGCCGACCCCCTCGGCATCGATGACCTCCTGGAGCCGGAGGATCTCGCGATCCGCGAGACCGTGCGGGCCTGGGCCGCGGACCGGGTGCTGCCGTACGTCGCCGAGTGGTACGAGAAGGGGGAGCTGCCCGGGATCCGGGAGCTGGCGCGGGAGCTGGGCGGGATCGGGGCGCTCGGGATGTCGCTCCAGGGGTACGGGTGCGCGGGGGCCAGTGCCGTTCAGTACGGGCTCGCATGTCTGGAGCTCGAGGCCGCCGATTCCGGGATTCGCTCGCTCGTGTCCGTGCAGGGCTCCCTTGCCATGTACGCCATTCATCGGTTCGGCAGCGAAGAACAGAAGCAGCGGTGGCTGCCGGACATGGCCTCCGGTGACGTCATCGGGTGCTTCGGGCTCACCGAGCCCGACCACGGGTCCGACCCCGGCTCCATGCGGACGCACGCCAAGCGCGACGGCGGGGACTGGGTCCTCAACGGGCGGAAGATGTGGATCACCAACGGGTCCGTGGCCGGGGTCGCCGTCGTCTGGGCGCAGACCGACGACGGGATCCGCGGGTTCGTCGTGCCCACGGACGTGCCCGGATTCTCCGCTCCCGAGATCAAGCACAAGTGGTCGCTGCGGGCCAGCGTCACCAGCGAGCTGATCCTCGACGACGTACGGCTGCCCGCCGACGCCGTGCTGCCGGAGGTGACCGGGTTGAAGGGGCCGCTCAGCTGTCTCTCGCACGCGCGGTACGGGATCGTGTGGGGTGCCATGGGCGCCGCGCGGTCCAGCTTCGAGGCCGCCGTCGAGTACGCGAAGACGCGCGAGCAGTTCGGACGGCCCATCGGCGGCTTTCAGCTCACCCAGGCCAAGCTCGCCGACATGGCGGTCGAGCTGCACAAGGGGATTCTGCTCGCCCATCACCTGGGGCGGCGCATGGACGCGGGACGGCTCCGCCCCGAACAGGTCAGCTTCGGCAAGCTCAACAACGTACGGGAGGCCATCGAGATCTGCCGTACCGCGCGGACGATTCTCGGCGCCAACGGCATCTCGCTCGAATACCCCGTGATGCGGCACGCCACGAATCTGGAGTCGGTGCTCACCTACGAAGGCACCGTCGAAATGCATCAACTCGTGCTGGGCAAGGCGCTCACCGGACTCGATGCCTTCCGCTGAGGACCCTTGAGGGACCCCATGGGGCAGGGCCGGTGAGCGGCCCTGCCTCAGCTCTGGTTGAAGAAACCGTCCGTCTGACGGCCCGCGGCCTCGCCGCTGACGATCTCCGTGTTGGCAGGCGTCAGCAGGAAGACACGGGTGGCGACCCGCTCGATCGTGCCGCGCAGACCGAAGGTCAGGCCGGCCGCGAAGTCCACCACGCGCTTGGCGTCGGCGGGCTCCATGGACGTGAGGTTGATGATGACCGGGACACCGTCCCGGAAGAGCTCGCCGATGCCGCGCGCGTCCCGGAAGCTGTCCGGGGTGACCGTGCCGATCCGGCGGCCCTTCTCCTCCGCCGTCTCGGACGCGACCTTCACCCGCGGGTCGGTGACCCAGGCATCGCCGGATTCCTGACCCTCGGCGTAGTCGTCGTCGTAGTAACGCTCGTCATCGTTGTCGTCGACGAGGCCAAGCCAGGCACTCGCCTTGCGCACCGATCCCATGGACGCCTCCTCTCACAGCGGTCTTTCTTGCTTTCCGCATCCCCATGGTCGTCCATGATGCGGATGTCGCGCCAAGTGGATAGACGCCGCGCGGGGGTTTCGTGACGGTACTGGTGCACAGCGAATCCGTCGAGAGCCCGCGTGTCCCAAGGGTCTTGCCGTGTACGGCTGCTGACTGAGAGTGAAATATGATTTCTCACGGCGTTCGGGTGACGGGCGGTGCGTACGGGTGAACGAAGTGGTCGATACGATGCCGCACCTCAACGTCGTACGTGTCACGGGGGAGTGTCGTGTTCGGAATTGTGAGGCCCTGCAGTCACCGCCTCGGTGAAGGACTCAAGACGCAATGGATGGCGCATTTGTGCGGGCTGTGCCTCGCCCTGCGCGGGGACCACGGTCAGTTCGCCAGGGTTGTCACCAACTACGACGGGCTGCTGATATCGGTTTTGACGGACGCTCAGGCCGACCGGACGACAGGATTGCGACGGACCGCCGGGCCCTGTCCGCTGCGGGGTATGCGGACCGCGTCCGTCGCGCGGGGCGAGGGCGCGCGGCTCGCCGCCGCCGTCTCGCTGGTGCTCGCCTCGGCGAAGGTGCGTGACCATGTCGCCGACGGTGACGGGCTTTTGGCCCGCAGGCCCGTGGCGCTCGCCGCGCGCCGGGTCGCCGCGAGCTGGGGCAAGGCCGGTGCGCGGACCGGCTCCGACGTCGGCTTCGACACCGCCGTACTCGTCGACGCCGTGGACCGGCAGGTCGGCATCGAGACACTGGCCGGGCTCGGAACGCCGCTGCTGAGCGTCACCGAACCGACCGAGACCGCCACCGCCGCGGCCTTCGCGCACACGGCCGTGCTGGCCGGGCGCCCCGGCAACGCCGAGCCGCTCGCCGAGGCCGGACGGTTCTTCGGACGGCTCGCGCATCTCCTGGATGCCGTGGAGGACAGGGAAACTGACGCCGCGTCGGGGGCGTGGAACCCGCTGACAGCCACGGGCACGTCCCTGGCCGAGGCCCGCCGGCTCGCCGATGACGCCCTGCACGGGATACGGCTCGCGCTGCGCGAGGTGGCCTGGGGGTCCGGGGTCCCCCGGGAAAAGCACAGCACCGACAGCAAGCTGGCGCATGTGCTGCTCACGCACGAGCTCGCGAGGTCGGTGGACCGGGCGTTCGGGACGTCGGGTTGCGGGCACGCGCCGGAGGGCTCGTTCGGGCCGCCGCAGCAGGGCGGGCCGTACAGTCCGCAGAGCCCGTACGACCCCGGGAGCCCCCACGTCGGCGGGGGCAACCCCTTCGGCGGCGGGCCCTCCTTCCAGCCGCCGGGGCCCGGCAAGCGCGGTTTCTGGGCCGGGTGCGCGGCCGCGATCGGGCTGTGCTGCACATGCAAGGTGTGCTGCGCCGACGAGTACGAGGGCCCGTGGTCGCGCAAGAAGCGCGAAGGGTGCCTCAGCAACTGCGATGGTGACTGCGGCTGCTGCGAGGCCTGCGAATGCTGTGAGTGCTGCTCGTGCTGCGACTGCGGATTGTGACGATCCGCGTATACGGCCGTGCCGTGGTCGCTCGGCGGCGAGGACCCGACCTGCGGGACCGTGGACCTCTTGTTTCCGGAGGGTAAAACAAAAACATGATCGGGTGACCGAGGTGCCGTGAGGGTCGTTGGTCCGGCGCAGAACCATTTCTGCCTGCCATCAACTCGTCCTCCCCATAAGGCACTTCAGTGGACGTCACACCGAAAGCGACGACCGGGCGCGTGCCCGGCGCCCGCGGCGGGACGGGCCGTACGGCTCCCCGCACCATCCGCACCAGGCTCCTCAGAATCCTGATCCTCGCCCTCGCCGTGCTGCTCGCGCTGCTCGGCACCGCCGCGGTCGAGCAGATCGTGGCCTATCGCAATGCCGCCACCACGGCCGACAACGCGCGCCTGGAGATCACCCTCCAGGGCCTCGTCCACGAGCTGCAGAAGGAGCGCGGCCTCACCACCGGATTCGTGGGCGGCGTACGGCAGTTCAGCGCGAAGCTGCCCGCGCAGCGCAAGGCGACGGACGCGGCGCGGGCGGAGCTCGACCGGGCGCTCGCCGGGCGCGGCGACGAGGCCGCCGACTCCGTGCGCGAGTCCCTCGGCCGGCTGAAGGGCCTCGCCGGGATCCGCAAGCACGCCGACGACGGCAGCGGCGTGGTGAAGGACACCTTCGACTACTTCACCACCACGATCACCGTCCTCGACCGGCTCGGGCTCGGCCTCGACGACGTCCACGACAGCACGCTGCGGGACGCCTATCAGACGCTCCAAGTCCTCGGCAACGCCAAGGAGTTCACCGGCGAGGAACGTGCCATCGTGCTCGGCTCGGTGCGCGCCGGGCGGTTCCGCGGCGACGACTACAGCCGGTTCATGGAGATCCGCGCCGGACGACTCGCCGCGCTCGACGCGTTCCCGCGCTCCGCCTCCGACGCGCAGGTGCGGCGCCTGGACGCGGCGCTGACCACGCCCGACGCCGAGCGCGCGCTGTCGTACGAGAGTGTCGCCGTGCACGGCGGAGGGCAGCTCAGCTCGCGCGGCATCCCGCCGATGGCGTGGTGGGACAGCATGACCTCGACCATCAACGGTCTGCGGGACGTGCAGATTTCGCTCGGCGCCGATGTCGAGAACCGGGCCGCCGGGCTGGAGAGCGCCGCCCAGCGCGATCTGCTGCTGTTCGTGCTGCTCGCACTCGGGACGATCGCCGCGCTCGGCGGGCTCGCCCTCGACTGCGTACGCTCCGTGTCCACGCCTCTCACCGACCTCGCCCAGCAGGCCCGCGACGTCGCGGGCAAGCGGCTGCCCCGGGCCGTGGCCCGAGTGCAGGCCGCGTCCTCGGGGGAGAACCCCGAGCCGCCCGCGCCTCTCGCCGTGCCCGAGAAGGCCGGGGCCGAGGTGCGGGAGGTCGCCGAAGCCTTCGACCGGGTGCAGCGGGCCGCCTTCGACCTCGCCACCGAGCAGGCCGTGCTGCGCCGCAACACCACCGACTCGCTGGTCAGCCTCGGCCGTCGCAACCAGAACCTGGTGCGTCGTCAGATCAGCTTCATCAACAAGCTGGAGCACGAGGACGCCGACCCGGCCACCCTCGCCAACCTCTTCGAACTCGACCACCTCGCCACCCGTATGCGCCGCAACGCCGAGAGCCTGCTCGTGCTCGCCGGGGAGTCCAGCCCCCGGCCCTGGTCCACGCCGCTGTCGGTCACGGACGTACTGCGCGCCTCGCTCTCCGAGGTCGAGGAGTATCGCCGGGTCACGCTGCGCCGCATCGAGCCCGCGTCCATCAACGGCTCGGTCGTCGCCGAAATCGCGCACCTGCTCGCCGAGTTGGTGGAGAACGCGCTGGGCTTCTCGCCGCCGGACTCCGATGTGGAGATCGAGGGGCGCCGCACCAGTGCCGGGTATCTGGTCGCGATCGTCGACCACGGGCTTGGCATGGACACCCAGGCACTCGCCGAGGCGAACGTACGGCTCTCCGGCACCGCCAGCTTCATGGCCGAACCCACCCGGTTCCTCGGCCACTTCGTGGTCGGAGCGCTCGCCCGCAAGTGCGGGATCGAGGTACGGCTGGGCGAGGCGCCCGCCGCGGGCGTCGTCGCGCGAGTGCTGATCCCCACGGCGCTGCTCACGGAAGGCGCCCCGGCGGTGGCGGCACCGAAGGAGAAGGCCGCGCTGCCCTCGCCGCGCGGCGCGGCCGACGTGATGCCGGCCGGGCGGGGCGCCGCACCGTCCGACGAGCGCGGCGGACTGCTCGTCTCCGTCGGGTCGGGAAAGGACACGCGCGTCGGGTCGGGCGAGGACGCGCAGGAGGCGTCCGCCTCAGGTGCGCAGGACGCGTCCGCCTCACGCAGGCAGGACGCGCCTGCCTCACCGACGCAAGACGCGCCTGCCTCACGTACGCAGGATGCTCCCGCCTCGCGTACGGCGAACACGGTCGCCCAGCGCGGGGAGCCCGCCCGTGGCGCCTCGGCCGCACGTACCCGCAACGGGCTGGTCAAGCGCCCCCGCCGCAGCGCGATCTCAGAGGCCGTCAGCGAGACCGACCGCCCCAGCCGTCCGGCACCTTCCGAACCGACCCCCGACCGCAGCCCCGAGGAGATCTCCGGGATGCTCTCGACCCTGCGCAGCGCGCACATGCGGGGCGGGATCAGCGTGGAGAAGGAGAAGGAGAAGGAGAAAGGGCGCGACAGGGGGAGGAGCGCACCGCCCGCCAGCGGGAAGTCCGCAGGGAAGTCCGCCGAGTCGGGCTCCCCCGAGTCGGGCTCTGCCGAGTCGGGCTACGCCGAGTCGGGCTACGCCGAGACGGATTCCGTCGAGGACGGTTCCGTGGAGAAGGGTGAAGCCAAGTGACCACCCTCGACACGCACAACGACTCGCGGACCTTCAACTGGCTGCTCGCGAACTTCGTCCGGAACACCGACGGGGTGCGCGATGCCGTCGCGGTCTCGTCGGACGGGCTGCTGATCGCGGTGTCGGACGGGCTCGGGCGGACCGAGGCCGACCATCTCGCGGCGATCGTGTCCGGGCTGAGCAGCCTGGCGCGCAGCGCGTCCAAGCGGTACGGCTTCGACGGGGTCAAGCTGATCATGATCGAGATGGGGCGTGGGTTCCTGCTCGTCTCGGCCGTCCGGGACGGGAGTTGTCTCGGGGTCCTGGCCGACAGCAGCGGTGAACTCGGCCTGGTCGGTTACGAGATGGCGGTGCTCGCGGAGCGGGCGGGTGATCTGCTCACCCCGGCACTCATCGCCGATCTGCGCCAGGTGCTGCCACGGTGAGCGGCGAACAGCCCATGGAGGAGGCGACGTTCGTGCGGCCGTTCATCATCACCGGCGGCCGGTCCGAGCCCGCGCAGGCGGATCTGCGCCTGGAGACCCTGGTCGTCGCCGTCGGTGTGTCCGAGGAACCGCTCGCGCTCGAGCGGCAGCAGATCGTCGCGCTGTGCGAGCGGCCCACGACCGTCGCCGAGATCGCCGACGCCGTCGGGGTGCCGCTCGGGGTCGCCAAGGTGCTGATCTCCGACCTCGTCGTGGCCGGGCGGCTCGCCTGTCAACAACCCGCGGAGCTGCCGCTCCACACGCTCGAAAGGATCAGGGACCATGTCCGCGCGCTCTGACAGGATCGTGCCGCTGGCCGTGAAGATCGTGGTCAGCGGCGGACTCGGGGTCGGCAAGACGACGTTCATCGGTGCCATCTCGGAGATCGAACCCCTCGACACGGAGGCGGCGATCACCCAGGTGTCCGTCGGAGTCGACTCGCTCGACGGTGTCGAGTCCAAGACGACCACCACCGTCGCCCTCGACTTCGGACGGATCACTCTCGATCCGTCGATCGCGCTCTACCTTTTCGGTACGCCCGGGCAGGACCGGTTCTCGTTCCTGTGGGACGACCTGGTCGAGGGGGCGCTCGGCACGGTTGTCCTGGTCGACACTCGGCGTATCGAGGACTGTTTCCCGGCCCTCGATTATTTCGAGGCCCATCGCGCCCCGTTCGTACTCGCGGTCAACCGATTCGACGGTTCTCAGCGGTTCGCACTTGACGAGGTGCGGGAGGCGCTTGAACTCCCCGATGACGTACCGGTGTTGGAGTGTGACGCCCGTGACCGGAGCTCCGTGCGGGATGTGCTGGCCGCGCTGATGGATCGGGTGATCGGTACTCGGGCGGTGCCGCGGCGGCGTACGGCTGCGTTGGTCGTTCGTTAGCCGCGGGTTGTACGTGGCTGGTCACGAAGTTCCCCGCGCCCCTGACGGGGCGCTCCCGCGAAGGGCGCGGGGAAGGCGCCGTGTACCTCAGTTCTTCAGCTCCGGTGGCGAGATCTGGGACTTCTCGATCGCCGAACCCGTCGTGCCCCACTTCGTCAGGATCTTCTCGTACGTCCCGTCGGCGAGGAGCTTGTTCACGGCGGCCTGGAAGGCGGGCGCCAGCTTCGTGCCCTTCTTGAAGGCGAAGCCCACATCGAGACGATGGAACTCGTTGAGGAACTTCACGCCCTGCTGGTGGGCGACGGCGTAGCGCAGGCCGTTGATCGTGCTCATCACGATGTCGCTGCGGCCCTGTTGCAGCGAGGACCAGATCGCGCCCTGCTCGCTGTAGGTCTGCACCTTGTACGCCTTCTTGCCCGCGTCGGCGCAGACCTTCTTGTTCTCCTCCAGCGTCGCCTCGAAGGTGGTGCCCGCGCCGGTCGCGACGTTCAGGCCGCACAGCTGCTTGAGGTCGGTGACCTTCGTGAGCTTGCTGTCCTTGCGGGTGGCGAAGCCCTGGCCGTCATTGATGTAGGTGACGAAGTCGATCACCTTGCGGCGCTCGTCGGTCACGCCGAAGTTGCTGGCCCCGAAGTCGTACTTGCCGCTGTCGAGGGCCGGCAGGATCGCTTCGAACGAGGCCTGCTCCGTCTTGAGCTTGATGCCGAGCGCCTTGGCGACGGCGTTCGCGAAGTCGACGTCCTGGCCGGTCAGGGTCTTGCCATCGTTCAGGTACGCGGTGCCGGGCGGCGTACCGCCGACGCTGACCGCGACAGTGAGGCTCCGTACTCCGGAGGGCAGCAGCTTGGCGGCGGCCTCGTCCTTCTTGACGGCGGAGACGACGTCCGTGGTGGGGATCTTGTCCGACTTGGCCGCGGCCTGGGCGGTGCCGCCGGTGGAGTCGTCCGAGCCGGAGCCGCATGCGGTGAGGAGCAGGGTCGCCGAAGCGATCAGGGCAAAGGGCGCAAAATACCGATTGCGGGCACGCGTGGGCGTACGCATGGTGTGCGGTCTCCTGGAAGCAGAAGGTGAGAGAAGGAAGCGCGAGGGGAGGGGTGCGCGTGTGAAGGCGAGGGAGAACGCGAAGGCGCCCGTCAGAAGCGGGCGCGCAGGGGGTCAGCTCAACAGGACGAGGACCACACTCGACCGAAGTCGATGTGGGAGCGCGTGACCAGCCACTGCTGCCGATTCATGGGCCCAAGTGGAACAGGCATCCGTTTCCGCGTCAACTGTGCTGAGACGTAACGCTCACAGTATGGACAGCCTTGACAGTGAGGGGAAACGTCCCCGTACTCTCGGTGGACGGTCCTGCTGAGGGGCTCGGCCGTACGCGCCTCGTGGCGCTCCGTGTGAAGGCATCAGCCGCGTTCGATCCCGACGCATCACGGAGCCTTCGCATGTCCTCCGACACCCTTACCAAGGCCGCCGCGGCCGCACCGGAAGATCCGGAAGACGCGGCGCCCTTGCGCATCGTCCCGCAGCGCCGCCCCGGCCAGTGGACCGCCGCCGTCGTCGTCCTGGCCCTGCTCGGGCTCACCCTCAACTCCGTAGTACGCAATGACGCGTTCCAGTGGGGCGTCGTCGGCGACTACTTCACCTCGGCCTCCGTCCTGCGCGGCCTCTGGCTCACCCTCTGGCTGACCGCGGTCGTGATGGCGCTCGGCTTCGCGCTCGGCACCCTGCTCGCCGCGTTCCGGCTCTCCACCAATCCCGTGCTGGGGGCGGTGAGTTGGGGATACGTCTGGCTGTTCCGGTCGATGCCGATCCTGGTGCAGCTGCTGTTCTGGTTCAACATCGGGGCGCTCTACCCGCAGATCCTCGGCGTGAAGACGGTGAATCTGCTCGGCCCGGTCACCGTCGCCGTCGTCGGCCTCACCCTGCACGAGGCCGCGTATGCCGCCGAGGTGGTGCGCGGCGGCATTCTCTCCGTCGACCGCGGTCAGATCGAGGCCGCGCAGGCGCTGGGCCTGAGCCGATGGCGCCGCTGGTGGAAGATCGTGCTGCCGCAGGCGATGCGCTCCATCGTGCCGCCGGCCGGGAACATGCTGATCGGCACCCTCAAGGGCACCTCCATCGTCAGCGTCATCGCCGTGCAGGACCTGCTCTACTCCGTTCAGCTCGTCTACCACCGCACCTACCAGGTCATGCCGCTCCTGATGGTGGCCACGCTCTGGTACGTCATCGTCACCTCGGTGCTGAGCGTCGGTCAGTACTACGCCGAGAAGCACTACGCGCGCGGTTCGGAGCGCGGCCGATGAGTACAGGACGTCCCTCGCTCGTGATCGTGGGGGCCGGGCCGCGGGGGACCGGTCTCCTGGAGCGGATCGCCGCCAACGCGCCCGAGCTGTACGGCGATTCGGGCACTCAAGGCATCGAAGGTCTCGACATCCATTTCGTCGACCCGTATCCGCCGGGCGCCGGACGCATCTGGCGCGAGGAGCAGTCGCCGCTGCTGTGGATGAACTCCGAGGCCCAGGACGTCACGATGTTCACCGACGAGACGGTGGACATGGCCGGGCCGGTGCTCGAAGGCCCCACCCTGCACGAGTGGGCCAGCCTCGACGGACGCACCTTCGCGGACCGGCCACGGCAGGGCGCGTACATGCGCTGGGTGTACGAGCGTGCCGTGGCCGCCCTGCCGCCGGGCATCCGGGTCCAGCACCATCAGCGCCGTGCCCTGCGCGTCAACGGACCCCGCGAAGGCCGCCAGCAGGTGTGGCTGGAGGGCCGGCCGCGCCCGCTCCTCGCCGACCTGGTCGTGCTGGCCCTCGGCCACCTCGACGCCGAACTCGACGACGAACAGCGTGAGTTGGCTGCGTACGCGCGTGAGCACGGGCTGGTCCATCTGCCGCCGGACTTCACCGCCGACAGCGATCTGTCCGCCCTCGCTCCGGGCGAACCCGTCCTCGTCCGCGGCTTCGGGCTCGCCTTCGTCGACCTGATGGTGCTGCTGACGGAGGGGCGCGGCGGACGCTACGACGGGGAGACGTACCAACCGTCCGGGCGGGAGCCGATCCTGCACGTCGGCTCGCGGCGCGGTGTCCCCTACCACTCCAAGATCGGCTACGGCTGGGAGGGCGAACGGCCCCCGCTGCCACGGTTCTTCGGGCCCGCCCAGATCGACGAACTCCTCGCGCGCCCCGGCGGCTTCGACTTCCGGCGGGACGTCTGGCCGCTGGCCGAGAAGGAGCTGGGGTTCGCGCACTACCACCGGCTGTTCGCCGCGCACCCCGAGCGCACCCGGATCGCCTGGACGGACTTCGAGGAGAAGTACGCGGCCGCGGAGGGCGTCGAGATCCAGGCGCTGGTGGCGTCCGCCGTGCCCGACCCCGCCGACCGGCTGGACCTCGACGCCCTCGATCACCCGTTGGACGGGGTGCGGCACACCTCGTACGAGGAGCTCCAAAGCGGCCTGCGCGGGTACATCGAGGGAGATCTGGAAAGACGTCACGACCCCTCGCACAGCCCCGACTTGGCGGTCTTCCTCGGGCTGCTCTCCGTCTACGGGCAGCTGGTCAGGCTCGGTGACATCGGGTCCTGGTGGCACGGCTTCTTCAGCTATCTGGCGTCGGGGCCGCCCGGGCCGCGGCTGCGTCAGATGCTCGCGCTGTCGCGGGCCGGGATCCTGAAGTTCGTCGGCGCAGACATGACCGTCACCGCCGAGGGCGGGGTCTTCCGGGCGGGCAGCGCCACCGTGCCCGGCGCGACGATCGAGGCACGCGCGCTCGTCGAAGCGCGGCTGCCGCACCCCACGGTCGAGCGCACCCGGGACTCGCTGCTGCGGGAGCTGTACGCCGACGGGGCCGCCGCCACTCCTGAGGGACTGCTCGCCGTGGACCCCGCCGACGGGCGGGTCCTGGACCGCTCCGGCACCCCGCACCCCCGGCGCTTCGCCCTCGGCCCGCACACCGATGCCCGGGGTTCGGGCGCGTTCACCCGGCCGCGTACCGGTGGCCCCGCCTTCCGGCAGAACGACGCGACGGCGCGTGCCGCGCTGGCGTTCCTGCGCGCGCTGTCCTGTCGCGCCGCCGCCTGAACGCGCCCCGCCCACATCACCCACACCTGTGAGGAACTTCCCTATGAGCGCGTCACTCACCAAGGACGATCCGGTCGACGCCACGGCCATGGTCGACATCAAGTCCGTCCACAAGAGCTTCGGTCCGCTCAAGGTGCTCAAGGGCGTCGACCTCGAAGTACGGGCCGGGGAGGTCACGGTCGTCCTCGGGCCCTCCGGCTCCGGCAAGTCGACGCTGCTGCGGACCATCAACCACCTGGAGAAGGTCGACCGGGGCCGGATCAGTGTCGACGGCTCGCTCGTCGGCTACCGCCGGTCCGGCGACAAGCTGTACGAGCTGCCCGAGCGCGAGATCCTCAAGCAGCGCACCCGGATCGGTTTCGTCTTCCAGAACTTCAACCTCTTCCCGCACCTCACCGTGCTGGACAACATCGTCGAGGCGCCGGTCTCCGCCCTGAAGCGGCCCCGTAAGGACACCGTCGAGACCGCGCGGAAGCTGCTCGACCGGGTCGGGCTCGCCGACAAGGCCGACGCCTACCCGAAGCAGCTCTCCGGCGGCCAGCAGCAGCGCGTCGCCATAGCCCGCGCCCTCGCGCTGGAACCGAAGCTGCTGCTCTTCGACGAGCCGACCTCGGCGCTCGACCCGGAGCTGGTCGGTGAAGTCCTCGATGTCATCAAGGACTTGGCCCACCAAGGCACCACGATGATCGTCGTCACGCACGAGATCGGGTTCGCCCGCGAGGTCGCCGACACCGTGGTCTTCATGGACGACGGCCGCATCGTCGAGCAGGGCGCCCCCGCCGACGTACTCGACAGGCCGCGGCACGAGCGCACCCGCGCGTTTCTCTCCAAGGTCCTGTGAATCCAGTCGCCTTGGTCATCCGAAGCCACCCCACAGAAAGGTTCACCGCATGACCGCACCGCACGGCCGGGCGCTGCTGCACCTGGCCGCGGCCCTCGATCAGCAGGCGGCCTACGACGCCGCCTCGCACGTGGAGCTCGCGCAACTCGCGGAGCGCGGCGCGCTCGACTTCGTGACACTCGGCGACACCTTCGCGCGGCCCGGGCTCGACGCGCTCGCCGTGCTCTCCCGCGTCGCGCCCGCCACCGGCCGGATCGGTCTGGTGCCCACTGTCACCACCACGCACACCGAGCCCTTCCACGTCCAGGCCGCCGTAGCGACCCTCGACTGGGTCAGCCGCGGCCGGGCCGGCTGGCACATCGATGTGTCGACGACCGAGGGCGAGGCCCGGCTGTTCGGCCGGCGTCACGCAGCCCCCGCCGAGGCGCTGTGGCAGGAGGCCGGTGAAGTCGCCGATGCGGCGGCCCGGCTCTGGGACAGCTGGGAGGACGACGCCGAGATACGCGACGAGGCCACGGGCCGTTTCATCGACCGGGACAAGCTGCACTACGTCGACTTCGAGGGCGCCACCTTCTCCGTGAAGGGCCCCTCGATCGTGCCGCGGCCCCCGCAGGGCCACCCCGTACGGATCGTCGACGCGACCGAGGGGCCCGCCCGGCGGATCGCGGCCCGGTACGCGGACGTGGCGCTCGTCCGGGTCGCCGGCCCGGCACAGGTGCGCGCCATACGGGCCGAACTGCGCGACACGGCAGCCGAGTTCGGGCGAAACCCCGACGATCTGCGCGTCCTCGCCGGGCTCACCGTCGACCTCGGTGACGGCGAGCACGCGGCCGAGCCGGGCCACGGCGGCGGTGGGCCCCGGCAGACCGCGCAGGGTCCGCTGTACCGCGGCGGCCCCGTCGACCTCGCCGAGCTGATCGCCGCCTGGCACGGGGCCGACGCCGCCGACGGCTTCCACCTCACGCCCGTCGAGCCGCGCCGTGACCTGGAGCGGCTCGTCAACGGAACGGTCGCGCTGCTCCAGCACCGCGGTCTGTTCCGCACCTTCTATCCGGGCAGCACGCTCAGGGAACACCTGGGTCTTGCCCGGCCCGCCAACCAGTACGCCGTGGCAGGGGGAGCGTCATGACCGTACGGCCTCGCAAAGAGATTCATCTCGCGGCCCACTTCCCGGGCGTCAACAACACCACCGTCTGGGCCGACCGTCCCTCCCGTCACCCGACCACCACCCCGGCAGGAGGCTCCCCCAGTGCTGAACGCCTGGGGGGACCCCCATCGCGCCGCCCCTCTTTTGGATCCCAGATCGAGTTCGCCTCCTTCGCGCATCTCGCCCGCACCGCCGAACGCGGACTCTTCGACTTCTTCTTCCTCGCCGAGGGACTGCGGCTGCGCGAGCACAAGGGACGTATCCACGATCTCGACGTCGTGGGACGCCCGGAGTCCCTCACCGTGCTGAACGCCCTCGCCGCCGTCACCGAGCGGCTGGGGCTCGCCGCCACGGTCAACGCGACCTTCAATGAGCCGTACGAACTCGCCCGCAGGCTGGCCTCGTTGGACCATCTCAGCGGGGGCCGGGCCGCCTGGAACGTGGTGACGTCGTCGGACGCCTTCACCGGGGAGAACTTCCGGCGCGGCGGCTATCTCGACCGCGCCCACCGGTACACCCGCGCCGCCGAATTCGTGGCGACGGCCCGGGAGTTGTGGGACTCCTGGACACCTGACGGCCTGCCCCGCCCGTTCGCGCACCGAGGGCGGCACTTCGACATCGCGGGCGAATTCACCGTGCCGCGCTCGCCGCAGGGGCACCCCGTCATCATCCAGGCCGGGGACTCGCCGGAGGGCCGCGAGTTCGCCGCGTCCGCCGCCGACGTCATCTTCACGCGGCACGGGACCTTGGAGGCGGGCCGGGAGTTCTACGCCGATGTGAAGGGGCGGCTCGCGACGTACGGGCGGGCGCCCGAAGACCTGAAGATCATGCCTGGGGTCACCTTCGTGCTCGGCGACACGGCGGCCGAGGCGCAGGAGCGGGCCGCCGAGATCAGGCGGCAGCAGATCTCGCCGCAGAACGCGATCCTCACCCTGGAGCAGATCTGGGGCGTCGACCTCTCCTCGTACGATCCCGACGGGCCGCTTCCCGACATCGACCCGGACCCGGAGTCGACCCTGGTGCAGGGCCGGGTGCGTGTCGCCGACCCCTTCGAGGTCGCCGAGAAATGGCGGACTCTCTCGCGCGAGAAGGGCCTGTCCATCCGGCAGACCGTCATCGAGGCGTCCGGGCGGCAGTCCTTCATCGGCACCCCGGACGCGATCGCCGCCGAGCTGGACGAGTTCGTCCAGACGGATGCCGCCGACGGCTTCATCCTCGTACCGCATCTGACACCCGGCGGACTCGACGAGTTCGTGGACCGGGTGGTGCCGCTGCTCCAGGAGCGCGGCGCGTTCCGCACGGAATACACGGGCACGACGCTGCGCTCACACCTCGGGTTGGCGGAGTCCGTATGGAAGGGTTGATCACATGACGACGGACGTATCCGAGGACTGGAAGCACTGGCACGAGCACCGCACCGAGACGGTGTCCGCGCCCTACGGACCGCTCGCGCTCACGGGCACGCACTGGATCGAGGACTATCCGGAGGGGCGACTTCCGGACATCCCCGGGCACTGGGCCGCCAAGGACGACGCGGTCGTCCTGACGGCGACGGCCGAGGACGGACTCACCCTCGACGGGGAGCCCTTCGCCGGCGAGGTCGTGCTCGACGCCGACCTCGGGCCGGCGTCCGGGGCCCGCGTCGGGCGCGGCGAGCGCCGCTTCGTCGTCCTGGTGCGCGAAGGGATCTGGGGCGTACGCGACTACGACCCCGCCGCACCCGCGCGGGGAGCCTTCCAGGGCATCGAGGCGACCCCCTACGATCCGCGCTGGTCGGTGCCGGGACACTTCACGCCGTACGGCGAGGACCGCACCGTACGTGTGGAGAACGCGGACGGAGTCTCCCGCGGTCTTGGGCTCGGCGGCGTCCTCGCCTTCACCCTGGACGGAGAGGACCTCACGCTCCAGGTGTCGGTCGAGGGCGACGGTTCGCTGTGGGCCGTCTTCGCCGACGCCACCAGCGGGGACAGCAGTTACCGCTTCCGGTTCCTGCGTCCCGCGGCGCCCGACGCGGAGGGGCGTACGACGGTGGACTTCAACCGGGCGCTGCTGCCTCCGTGCGCCTTCGCGGACCACTTCATCTGCCCGTTCCCGCCGCCCGGGAACACGCTGGGCGCCGCGATCGCGGCGGGGGAGCGGAATCTGGCCTGACCCCGATCGCCGGGACCTGGCCTGACCCCTGATCGGCGGAACCCGGCCCGAACCCCGGTCGGCGGAACCCGGCCCGAACCTCGGTCGGCGGAACGCGATCCCGTTCCGGCCTGACGCGCGCGCCGACGGTGCATCACCACCGTCGGCGCGCGCGTTGCGTTGGCGTGCCCATCCCGTTTCCTCTGCTGTGAGCCTCTTGTGCGCGTTCTGGTCCGGCGTCATCCTCGCAACGGTGCATGTCAGGAACACGCCATTCTCGGCAGCGTCTCACGGGCCCCCACCCCGTAGGGCCTTCCGCTTCCCACGAGGAGGATCAGTGAGGATCAAGCGCACCCGACTGCTCGCCGTCGCCGCGGGACTCGTCGCCACCACCGTGGTCGCCCTGCCCGGCGCCGGGACGGCCGCGGCCACGAGCACCAGCGCCCCCAGTGCCGCCCAACTCGCCCAGGTCGAGGACGCCGTGCACAGCGCCTCGGTCGGCGGCACCGCCTGGTATGTGGACCAGGCCTCGGGCCGCGTCGTCGTCACCGCGGACAGCACGGTCTCCAAGGCGGAGATCGCGCAGATCAAGAAGGCCGCGGGCGCCGACGCGAGCACCCTCAGAGTCCAGCGCTCCGCGGGCGTCTTCAGCCCGCTGCTCTCCGCGGGCAACGCCATCTATGGCGGCCAGTACCGCTGCTCGCTCGGCTTCAACGTGGTGAGCGGCAGTACCTACTACTTCCTGACCGCAGGTCACTGCGGCAAGGTGGCCAAGAGCTGGTACACCGACCAGGCGCACAACACACTGATCGGCCCGACCATCGGCTACAGCTTCCCCGGCAACGACTACGCGCTCGTGCGCTACGACAACACCGCGCTCAGCCACCCCGGCGGCTACAGCGCGGCCAACGCCTATGTGGGCGAGTCGGTCAGGCGCACCGGCTCGACCAGCGGCACCCACAGCGGAACCGTCACCGCGCTGAACGTCACGGTCCACTACCAGGGCGGCGGCACGGTGAGCGGCATGATCCAGACCAACGTCTGCGCGGAGCCCGGAGATTCGGGCGGTCCGCTGTACGACGGCACCAAGGCGATCGGCATCACCTCGGGCGGCAGCGGCGACTGCCAGACCGGCGGCACGACGTTCTACCAGCCGGTGACCGAGGCGCTCAGCGCGTACGGGGTCAGCATCTACTGATCCGTACGGGGTCTGAACCGGGCCCCGCGCAGAGCTCCGCAAGAGATTGCCACGCAAGATCAACCCCCGTACGGGGTACGTAAGTTGAACGCTGCACGGCCGAAAGGCGCCCTTGCGCCGGTCGGCCGTGCGGCCGAATACTCCCCCACAGCGCTTGTCAGGGGCACGGCTTGTCCGGAATCCGGATGTGCGGCCCCCGGCTGCGCCTCACGGGCCCCCCACCCCACGACACGAGGGGCCCCCGACTTCCCTTCGGAGGAACGAAACGTGAGGATCAAGCGCACCACCCCCCGCAGTGGCATAACGAGACGGACCCGGCTGATCGCCGTCACCACCGGCCTCGTGGCCGCCGCATCGTTCGCGGTCCCCAGCGCGAACGCGTCCGACGTCCAGACCTTCAGCGCCACTCAGCTGAGCAGTGTCAACAAGTCGGTACTCAAGTCCGACATCGCGGGCACGGCCTGGGCGGTCGACGCCAAGACGAACCGCGTGGTCGTCACCGTCGACAGCACGGTCTCGAAGGCCGAGATCGCGAAGATCAAGAAGGACGCGGGCAGCAACGCCTCCGCCCTCACCATCAAGCACACCGCCGGCAAGTTCAAGAAGCTGATCACCGGCGGCGACGCCATCTACGGCGGCCAGTACCGCTGCTCTCTCGGCTTCAACGTGCACAGCGGGAGCACCTACTACTTCCTGACCGCCGGCCACTGCGGTGAGGTCGCCTCCACCTGGTACTCCAACTCCGGGCACACCACGACGCTGGGCACGAACGTCAGCTACAGCTTCCCGACCAACGACTTCGCGCTGGTCCGCTACACCAACTCCTCGATCGCCCACCCGAGCGCGGTCGGCAGCCAGACCATCTCCAGCGCCGCCACGCCCAGCGTGGGCACGACCGTCTACCGGCGTGGCTCGACCACCGGCACGCACAGCGGCCGGGTCACCGCCCTGAACGCCACGGTCAACTACGGCGGCGGTGACGTGGTCTACCAGATGATCCAGACCACCGTCTGCGCCGAGGGCGGCGACAGCGGCGGTCCGCTCTACGCGGGTACCGTCGCCTACGGCCTCACCTCCGGCGGCAGCGGCAACTGCACCTCCGGCGGTACGACCTTCTTCCAGCCGGTCGTCGAGGCGCTGAACTACTACGGCGTGAGCGTCGGCTGACCGACTGGCTGCCACCCCCCACACGGCTTCCGCACGGCCAGACCTGCAGCCAGCAGCAGGCGAGCCCCCGCACGCAACTGACGTGCGGGGGCTCGCCCTTGGTCAGGTGACGGAGTTACCGTCGAAGTACACGCTGTACACGCCTGATGCACCACTTCGGACCCTGGGGGGCCGTAATGGTCGGTGAACTGGTGGCGGCGGGAGTCTCCGTCGCGTCCGTGGGGCTGGTCTATGTGATGGCCGGGGCCCGCGTCGTCAAACAGTACGAACGGGGCGTGGTGTTGCGGCTGGGCCGGCTGCGCTCGGAGGTGCGCGGGCCGGGGTTCACGATGGTCGTGCCCTTCGTGGACCGACTGCGTAAGGTCAACATGCAGATCGTGACGATGCCGGTGCCCGCGCAGGACGGCATCACCCGGGACAACGTCACGGTCCGGGTGGACGCCGTCATCTACTTCAAGGTGATCGATGCCGCCGACGCGGTCATCCAGGTCGAGGACTACCGTTTCGCGGTCTCGCAGATGGCGCAGACCTCGCTGCGTTCGATCATCGGCAAGAGCGACCTCGACGACCTCCTGTCCAATCGCGAGAAGCTCAACCAGGGTCTCGAGTTGATGATCGACAGCCCGGCGATCGGCTGGGGTGTGCAGATCGACCGCGTCGAGATCAAGGACGTGTCGCTGCCGGAGACGATGAAGCGGTCGATGGCCCGGCAGGCCGAGGCCGACCGTGAGCGGCGCGCCCGGGTCATCAACGCGGACGCGGAGCTGCAGGCGTCGAAGAAGCTGGCGGAGGCCGCCGGCGTGATGTCGGAGCAGCCCGCCGCGCTCCAACTGCGGCTGCTGCAGACAGTGGTGGCCGTCGCGGCCGAAAAGAACTCCACGCTCGTGCTGCCCTTCCCGGTGGAGCTGCTGCGCTTCCTTGAGCGGGCGCAACAGCCGGTCGCCCCGGCACCCGAGCAGGCGCCGCCCGCGGTTCAGCAACCGGTGCAGGAGCAACCGCCTTCGCTGGACGCCTCCTTGGATCCGGACGCCGAGGGATCGAAAACCAGACAGGACTAGACCTCACAGGCTGTACGACGGTCACACGCACGCAGTGTTTGCACTGGGAACCGACGTGGTGTGACCACGCACAGTCAAGGCGCAGGGGGCGTACGCCCGTTGGTGTACGCACGTCCTGAAGTCGACCTTGTGTGCCCCCTGTGCGCCTCGGAATAGTGGGCCGCGAACAACTGGCATGGACACGGCTCAATGCGTTTCGGCGCAACTTTTTGTCGTGCGCCGGGTCCATGTCCGTACGCCTTCCGGTCACGGAGGTCCCCACAACCTCCGTGACCAACCCCCCACAGGAGGACGTAAGTTGAAGCATCGACGCATACCCAAGAGGCGTGCCGTCATGACGGGTGCGGGCATCGCCGCACTCGTCGCCGCCGGAGTCACCTTCCAGACTGCGAACGCGAGCGAGGCTCCCAAGACCTCCGCGCCGCACACGCTCTCGGTCGCAGCGGCCGGAAAGCTCGCCTCGACACTCGGCAAGGACCTGGGTGCCGACGCGGCGGGAACGTATTACGACGCGAAGTCTCAGCACCTCGTCGTCAACGTGCTCGACGAGACCGCGGCCAAGACCGTCGCGGCGGCCGGCGCCAAGGCCAGAATCGTCGAGAACTCCCTCGCCGAGCTGAAGAGCGCCCGTACCACGCTCAAGCAGGACGCGACCATCCCGGGCACGTCCTGGGCGACCGACCCGGCGACCAACAAGGTCGTCGTCACCGCGGACCGTACGGTCAAGGGCGCCGCTCTGGAGAAGCTGACCAAGGTCGTCGACGGTCTCGGCGCCAAGGCCGAACTCCAGTACACGAAGGGGGAGTTCAAGCCCTTCATCGCGGGTGGCGACGCCATCAGCGGCTCCGGCGGGCGCTGCTCGCTCGGCTTCAACGTGGTCAAGGGCGGGCAGCCGTACTTCATCACCGCCGGGCACTGCACCGAGGCGATCTCCACCTGGTCGGACTCCAGCGGCAACGAGATCGGCACGAACGAGCAGTCCAGCTTCCCGGACAACGACTTCGGTCTGGTCAAGTACACCGGGAACGTGGACCACCCGAGCGAGGTCGACCTCTACAACGGCTCCACGCAGAAGATCACCAAGGCGGCCGAAGCGACCGTCGGTGAGAAGGTGACCCGCAGCGGTTCGACGACCCACGTGCACGACGGCACGGTCACCGGCCTGGACGCCACCGTGAACTACGGCAACGGCGACATCGTCAACGGACTCATCCAGACCGACGTCTGCGCCGAGCCCGGTGACAGCGGCGGCTCGCTGTTCGACGGCGACTCCGCGATCGGCCTCACCTCCGGCGGCAGTGGCGACTGCACCTCGGGTGGCGAGACCTTCTTCCAGCCGGTCACCGAGGCGCTCTCGACGTTCGGCGCCCAGATCGGCTGACGGCCGGCACTGTCCGACGGAGCCCCGTTCCCGCCTTGTGCGGGGGCGGGGCTTTCGTCTGTCGCGATGCCGTGCGGCCGTCCCCGGGTGCCCTGGGTGCCCCGGGTGCGGCGGAGCCGGATCACCGCGCGCCGCGGACCGGCGGGCGCTTCTCGCGGTGCTGGTTCCAGTGCTCGTCATCAGTGTCGGGTTCGAGTGATCGCGGGCCGGCCCATCGCCGTGGCCGCCAGGGGTGGCCCACGCTCTGCGTCACGTGAGGAACCTCATCGCGGCGGGCGGATGTGGGCGCGCGGAGGGCGATTGCCCCCAAGTGCATTGCCCTGCAGCGGAGGTGACGGGAAGGCGCCTGTTTCGGCCGCCTCTCCGGTCCTCCCGGATTCGATTCCACGTTCGAATAAGGTCGCTGACCGGGGCTGATGAGGTTAGAGTAATCGAACGGGCGTACGATGAACATATCGGGTGTATGGCTGAAAAGGGGCGGAGTGATGGAGGTGCGGCATGGCGGGCTTCGCCCATCTGCACGTCGCGTCCGGTTACTCCGCTCGCTACGGTGCCGCCCACCCCGAGCATCTCGCCCGGCGGGCGGCCGAGCGGGGCATGCCGGCGCTCGCGCTCACCGACCGGGACACGGTCACCGGTGTCGTCCGGTTCGCGCAGGCCTGCGCCCGGACCGGCATTCGGCCGATCTTCGGTGTCGACCTGGCGGTGGAGGCCCTCGCGCCGCCGCCTCCTGCGCAGCGACGCCGCACCCCGGCGCGCGGCGGCGCCCACGTCGTCGAGCCGCCGCTGCGGTTCGTGCTGCTCGCCCAGAATCGAACGGGCTGGGCGCGGCTGTGCCGCATCACATCGGCCGCCCATGCTCGCTCCGGAGCCGGCGCACCACCGGTGGTGCCGTGGGAAGCGCTGCGCGAGTACGGCGGCCCTGGCCTGACAGTGCTGCTCGGACCGCTCTCGGAGCCGGTGCGGGCGCTGTCGGCGGGACGGGAGGACGTCGCGGTGAAGCTGCTGACGCCGTGGCGGGAGATCTTCGGTGGGGGGATCAGGCTGGAAGCTGTTGTGCATAAACGTTTCGGCACCGGGCCTGGATCACTCCGGCTGGCTGCACGAACCCTGGCACTCGCCGACCGCACTCACACCACCGCCGTGCTCTCCAACGCCGTTCGCTACGCCGACCCGGACCAGCACCGGCTCGCCGATGTCCTGGACGCCGCGAGGCTGCTGCGGCCGATCGACCGGCGTCGCCTGGACAGCGGGCAGCGCTGGCTCAAGGACGAGAGGGCGATGACAGCCGTCGCGCAGCTGGTCGCCGAATGCGCCGGAACGGACGCCCGGCGGGCCCGCCGCCTGATGGCGGACACCGCCGCCACGGCGGCCGAGTGCGTCGTCGACCCGAAAGCGGACCTCGGGCTGGGCACGCGGCACTTCCCGGAACCGGCGCTCTTCGGTGCCGGGCCCGGAGCGGGAGGAACGGCACAGTTGCTGCGCCGACAATGCGAGGCAGGTCTGGCCCGACGTGGCCTGGACCGCGACCGAGCCGCCCTTGACCGGCTGGACGAAGAACTCGAGGTGATCTCCACACTGCACTACGACTCGTACTTCCTCGCCATCGGCCAGGTCGTGGCCGACATCCGGGCGAAGGGCATCCGGGTCGCGGCCCGCGGCTCGGGCGCCGGGTCGATGGTCTGCCACGCGCTGGGCATCGCCACCGCCAACCCGCTCGACCACCACTTGTTGTTCGAACGTTTCCTGAGTGTGCGCCGGGCGTCGCTCCCCGACATCGACATCGACGTGGAGTCCGCCAGACGGCTGGAGTGCTACGACGCGATCTTCGACCGGTTCGGCAAGGAACGGGTGGCGGTCACCGCCATGCCCGAGACCTACCGGGCCCGCCGCGCCCTGCGGGACACCGGTCTGGCCCTGGGCGTAGCACCGGCGGAGGTGGACCGGATCGCCAAGAGCTTCCCGCACCTGCGGGCCTCCGACATCACCGGTGCACTCGCCGAACTGCCCGAGCTGCGTCAGCTGGCGGCCGAGGCGCACCGGTACGGACCTCTGTGGGAACTCGCCGAGGGCCTCGACTCCCTGGTCCACGGCATGGCCATGCATCCCTGCGGAGTGGTCATCAGCGACGCGACGCTCCTGGACCGCCTGCCGGTGCAGCCCACGCCGCAGGGCGACTACCCGATGGCAATGGCGGCGAAGGAGGAGATCGAGGCGCTGGGCAATATCAAACTGGACGTCTTGGGAGTTCGGATGCAGTCCGCCATGGCTCACGCCGTCGCCGAGATCGAACGGACCACCGGCAACCACATCGACTTGGACGACCCGCGGCAGGTGCCGCTCGACGACGTCTTCGCGTTCAAGCTCATCCAGGAGAGTCAGACCCTGGGCCTGTTCCAGCTCGAGTCGCCCGGCCAGCAGGATCTTCTGTCTCGGCTGCAGCCCCGCGATCCGCAGGACGTCATCGCCGACATCAGTCTCTTCCGTCCCGGACCGGTCGCCGGTGGCATGCCCGAGCGGTACATCGCCGCCCGCCACGGCGGCACGCCGTGGTACGCCCACCCGGACCTGGAGCCGGTGCTCGCCGACACCTACGGCGTGACCATCTGGCACGAGCAGATCATCGAGACGCTGTCGGTGATGACCGGCTGCGACCGGGCCCTTGCGGAGATCGCCCGGCGGGCGCTCGGCGACAAGAACCGACTCCCCAGGATCAAGGACTGGTTCGACGGACTGGCACGCGCGCGCGGTTACAGCGCGACCGTACGGGACGAGGTGTGGAAGACCGTCGAGGCCTTCGGCGCGTACGGCTTCTGCCGCGCCCACGCGGTCGCCTTCGCCGTACCGGCTCTGCAGAGCGCCTGGCTCAAGGCGCACTACCCGGCCTTCCTGCTGGCCGGCCTCCTCGAACACGACCCCGGTATGTGGCCCAAGCGGGTCCTGGTCTCCGACGCCCGTCGACGCGGCGTGCCGGTTCTGCCCGTCGACATCAACCACTCCAAGGTGATGCACACCGCGGAGAAGGCCGACGGAGGGCGGTGGGGCGTACGGCTCGCGCTGTCCGCGGTGCGCGGCATCAGCGAGGAGGAGTGCGCCCGGATCGAGGAGGGTCAGCCGTATGGATCGTTGTCGGACTTCTGGCAGCGAGCCCACCCGAGCAGACCGGTCGCCGAACGCCTCGCCGAGATCGGCGCCCTGAACTGTCTCCACGACGGACGCCTCACGCGGCGCGATCTGCTGCTGCAGATCGCCGAACTCCACCGGGCCTCCCGGACCCGGTCCGCAGGTGTCGGTCAACTGCCCTTTGACGCAGGCGCTGTTGGAGGAGCGGAGCCGAGCGGTCTGCCGGAGATGACCGGACGCGAAGCCCTGAGCGCCGAGTTGGGCACCCTGGGCATCGACGTCTCCAAGCATCTGATGGAGCATCACCACCGGCTGCTGCGGGAGATCGGCGCGACAGACGCGGCGCACCTGGCCGGTCTGCGCGCCGGGCAGCAGGTCCTCGTCGCCGGGGTACGGGCCTCGACCCAGACTCCGCCGATCGCCAGCGGCAAGCGGATCATCTTCGTCACCCTGGAGGACGGCTCCGGCCTGGTCGACCTGGCCTTCTTCGAGGACTCCCACCCGGCCTGCGCGCACACCGTCTTCCACAGCGGACTGCTGCTGGTCCGCGGCACGGTCCAGGTACGCGGCACCCGTCGCACCGTCGTCGGCACCATGGCCTGGGACCTCGATGAGATTGCCGCGGCCCGCCGCGACAACGGCCCCGAGGCCGCGCTCGCCCTCCTCGGCGCCAGTCACCCGCACCCCACCCCCGCCCAGCCGCAGCGCACCCTGGCCAACGGCACCACAGGCGCCAGGCTGCACCCGTACGCCGACCTGCAGCCCGCCGGTACCCGCTCGGCCGACCTGAAGAAGCTCGGCCATCGCAGTCCGGGGAGCGCGGGATGACCACACGTCAGCGGCACATCGCCCACCTCCATCTGCACGCAGCACTGAGCGAGGCTCAGTACGACGACATAATCGAACTGATGTCTGGTATCACGCCTCACGTTCAGGCCGTCCCGCCCAATGCCGTCCAACTCGACCTGACATCGGCGCTCCGGTACTTCGATCTGCCTCCCTACGACGTGGTCCAGCTGGCGAAGATGAGGCTGAAGGCCCTCTATGGCATCGACAGCAGCGCCGGCCTCGCCGGCAACCGCATGCTGGCCGCCATGGCGGCCGACGCGTCGGCGCCGGGCCATACCACCTGGATCCGCGACGGGCAGGCCGCCGACTGGCTCCACCCCCGCCCGGTCACCGCGCTGCCGGGCATCGGCCGCGCAACAGCGGAAACGCTCAACAGGTATGGGCTGCACGCCATCGGCCAGGTCGCCGACCTGCCTGCAGCAACCCTGCAGCGACTGCTCGGAGCCGGCTCGGCCCGGCTGCTGGCCGAGCGTGCCCGCGGCCGTGATCCCCGCCCGGTCACCCCGTCGGAACCGGCAGCGCGCCTGGTCGCCGACCTCGTGCTGGAGCAGGACTGCCTGGACCCGGCACAGCATCACCGAGCGGTCCTGGGACTTGCCGACCGGATGGGCCAACGCCTGCGCGGAGAAAGGCAGATCGCCGGCCGGCTCACCCTCACCGTGCGGTACGCCGACCGCAGCTCCACCACACGTACCCGCGGGCTGTCGGAACCCACTGACCACTCACCAGCCCTTGCCGCAGCTGCCCTGGGGCTGTTGACCGACCTGGGGCTGCAGCGGGCACGAGTCCGGGCCTTCGCCATCCGTGCTGACCACTTGCTGCCGGCCGGCAGTGCCTACTGGCAGCTCTCTTTGGATCCTGGCGATGCTCGTGCCCGCGCAGCCGAAGCCGCCGCCGACCGTGCCCGTCGACGCTTCGGGCCGGAGGCTGTACGCCCAGCCGCTCTGGCTGACTGACTGCCTTTGCCGAGAATCACTGGTTCCTGGTGAAGGCGGTCATGTGGGGCATGGAAGTCTGGATGGGCGTCCGCTTGCTCGAGTTCACTCGCTCCGAGTTCGCCCTCCAGGTCAGTTCGCCCACGGCGGAGTGAGGACCGAGCCGTCGGCCAGCTCCGCCTGAAGGCCGATGGACGTGGTGACCCAGGAGATCGCGACCTCGTCGGTCGGGTTCTCGACGCCGAGGGTGGCGCCCGGGTTGATGATCACCGTGTCGCCCGCGGTGACGCGATCGGTGTGGCCGTCGAGGGTGATCAGCAGTTCGCCGGCGAGGAGATGGAAGATCTCCTCGCGGTTGACGGTGTGGACGGGGGCCTTGGTCCCCGCGGGTATCTCGCCGCGCCAGGCGCACAGCTCCTTGCTGCCGCTCAGGGGAGTGGCGTGCGAGATGAAACGGGCTCCGTGGATCTCGTGGACGACGGCTTCGGACGGACGGATGACGGGCACAGGTGCCTCCGGGGAGGTGGATGCGAAAGGGTGAGATGGTCAAGCTGCTTGACTACGTGCGTGGCTCCTATGGTCAAGCTGCTTGACCAATTCGTCAAGGGTGTTTCAATGCATGCGTGCAGAACTCCGAGGCCATGGCCCTGTCCGCCGCGCTGCTCGCCGTCGCCGGTGAGCTGACGCAACGCATTAACGAGGGCGTGGTCGCCCGGGGGTTCGAGGGGCTGCGGCCCGCGCACGGCTTCGCGTTCACACGGCTCGCCCCGGACGGTGCGACGGTCACCGACCTCGCCGCCCACCTCGGGGTCACCAAGCAAGCGGCCAGTCAGCTCGTCGAGGAGCTCGTCCGCAAGGGGTACGTCGAGCGGCGCCCGCATCCCGACGACGCACGCGCCCGGCTGATCGTGCTGACCGAGCGCGGCTGGGCCTGCACACGCGCGGCGGAGGAGGCGGCCGCCGACGTCGTGCGGGCGTGGGGCGGGCTGCTCGGGGAGGGTGAAATGCGCGCGTTGCACGACCGTTTGGTGCGCATCGCGCCCTACGGTCCCATCAGGCCCGCCTGGTGACGGTTCATCGGCTGCAACCGCTGCCCCTGGTTACCACTGGAAGTTTTTACTGACGCGTAACTTCACACTTGAGCTACTCGCCCGTAACTTGACGAGTGAACAGCATCCTCGTGATCCGGATCACAGGGCGTACGCCGTCGCAACTCCCTTGAGCCGCAAGGAGATCACACGATGCTGCCCTGGAAGCGAGTGCTCAGACCCCTGACCGCGCTGCTCCTGACCGCCGCCGTCGCCATCGTCCCCGCCGCCACCGCCCGGGCGGACTCCGCCCCCAGCAGTGGCTGGAACAACTACTCCTGCAAACCGTCCGCCGCCCACCCCCGCCCCGTCGTCCTCGTCCACGGCACTTTCGGGAATTCCGTAGACAACTGGCTGGCCCTCGCGCCCTACCTGGTGGGCCGCGGGTACTGCGTCTACTCCGTCGACTACGGGCAACTGCCCGGCGTCCCGCTCTTCAACGGCCTCGGCCCCATCGACAAGTCGGCCGAACAGCTCCAGACATTCGTCGACAAGGTGCTCGCCGCGACCGGCGCCGCCAAGGCCGACCTCGTCGGTCACTCGCAGGGCGGCATGATGCCCCGCTACTACCTCAAATTCCTCGGCGGAGCCGCCAAGGTGAACGCGCTCGTCGGTATCGCGCCCGACAATCACGGCACCACCCTCAGCGGTCTCGCCAACCTGCTGCCGTACTTCCCGGGCGCCGAGGACCTGCTGTCGACGGCCACACCGGGACTCGCGGACCAGGTCGCCGGATCCGCGTTCCTGACCAAGCTCAACGCCGGCGGCGACACCGTCGCGGGCGTCCACTACACGGTCATCGCCACCAAGTACGACGAGGTGGCCACGCCGTACAACTCCCAGTTCCTCACCGGCTCCGACGTGCACAACGTCCTGCTGCAGAACCTGTGCTCGGTCGACCTCTCCGAGCACGTGGCGATCGGACTCCTCGACCGGATCGCGTTCCACGAGGTGGCCAACGCCCTCGATCCGGCGCATGCCACCGCGACCACCTGTGCGTCCGTGTTCAGTTGAGCACGCCGCCGGGGTCTGTCCGGCCTGAGCCGCCGGACAGACCCCGGAGTCCCGCGCCCTAGCGGCCGTGGCGGCCGCCCGACATCGCGCGCCGCCGGACCGAGGCGAACAGCGCCGCCGCACCGAGCGCCAGGGCGGTCGCCCCGCCGATCGCGATGTACGAGGTGGAGGAGTCGCCACCGGTCTCGGCGAGGTTCTGCGAGGAACCGTCCGTCTTCGGCTGGTTCGCCGCGTCCGCGTCGGCCGCTGCGGCGCTCGCGGTGCTCCCGGCCGCCGTCGGCTCCGCCGACGTACTGGCGTCGTCGTCACCGTGACCGTGGTGCTCGACGGTCGACTTGTCGGCACCGTCCTCGATCTGCTCCTCGGAGGGCGCGGAGGCCGTCGGGGCGGGGGAGGAGCCGCTCCCCGCACCACCGCTGCCACTTCCGGTGCCGCCGCTTGCGTCGCCGCTTCCGCCGAAGGCCACGTCCGAGCAGGAGTAGAACGCCTCCGGGCTGTCCGAGCGCTGCCAGATCGCATACAGGAGCTGCTTGCCCGAGCGCTCAGGGAGCGTGCCGGAGAAGGTGTAGAAGCCGCCCGAGGCGGCCGGGTCGGTGGCCGTCGCGACCGGGTGCGCCAGGTCCAGGTCGTCCCAGGCGAGCGGCTGGGACGGGTCGTAACCCGCCTTGGTGATGTACACCTTGAACGTGCCCTTGTGCGGGGCCGTCACCCGGTACTTGAAGGTGTACGAGCCGCTGCTCACCCCGGTCGCGGGCCAGTCGGCGCGCGCCAGGTCGAGCCCCTTGAACTCGTCGTTGTTCGCGCTGCACAGCTTGCCGTCCGGTATCAGAGCCTGGTGCTGCCCGTTCGCGTCGCCGATCCGGATCCCGTTCCAGTCGTAGAGCGCCTGCGTGCCACCCGCCGCGACGGCTGCCTTGCAGGCATCCGACTTGGGGTTCTCGGGACCCTCCGCATAACACTGGGACACCCGGCTGACCGGGTCACCCATCGTGCCGTGCGCGGACGCGGGCGCGGCTGCCAGCGCGGTCAGGGCGAGCGGGGCGATGCCGACGGCGACGACGGCGGCCTTGCGGCGAGCAGACATGGGGGAACTCCTCGAAACGGTCCTTCGGACATGCGGCGAACCCGCGGGGGCGATCAGCAAGCTAGCCTCAAGAAACCGTGAAATCGCCTGCTGGAGGCGGGTGATGGAGATCCTTATGGCCGCGTTAAGGGAGTGCTGAGACTGCGATCAGGTAGGTAGCGTTCGCGGCATGACAGACGAGGAGATCCGGTCGGCCGTCGCCGCCGACGTGCCGGTCGTGAAGGCCGTGATCGACGCGGCGTTCCATCCCTACATCGCGCGCATCGGGCTGGTTCCGGCGCCCATGGAGGCGGATCACGCGGCGAACGTGGCCGCGGGGCAGGTGTTCGTGACGGGGAAGCCGGTGACAGGGCTCGTGGTGGTCGAGGAGCGCGAGGAGCATCTCTACCTCGACATCATCGCCGTCCACCCCGACGCCCATGGCAAGGGCATCGGGCGCCGGCTGCTGCACTTCGTGGACGCACGCGCGCGTGAGCTCGGACTGCCCGAGATCAGGCTCCTGACGAACGCGCTGATGTGGGAGAACCAGAAGATCTACCCGAGGTACGGGTACGAGGTGGTCGAGCGGCGCGTCGACGGTCCGTACGACCGGATCCACTATCGCAAGCGGCTGGCCTGACGGTTCTGGTGGTCGACCGACGGTTTCGTCGGTGGACTGACGTTCCTGGTGGTGGTCGTGGCGGCTCAGCCGTCCGGCCACCACGTTCGTGCGATGTCCTTTCGGACCTCCGGGCGCTCGGCCGGGCGCTCGTCGGCCTCGTCCCGAACGCGGCGGGAGTCCGACTTCCTCAGGGGCTTCTGCACGGTCACACGGCGCATGGCTGCCTCCTTGTGCCTACCGGGTTCCGTTGTGTACGGAGGTAGACCCTTTCCGGGAGAGTTCCTCATCGGTCGGGATCTGTCTGTGGCGGCTGTCACGAATCGACTGTCAGTGGCGGGTGTCACCCTGGGGCGCATGGCGAGTAACAGTGACATGAATCCGGGGGCGGGTGTCGACTGGGACGCGGAGTCCGTCTCGTTCGACGAGGAGCCGGACCACGGCCTGCGCGCCCCCGTCGTAAGGGAGGCCTGGGCGGCCCGGCTGCGGGCATGGCTGCCGGAGCGCGCGTCAGACGTCCTCGACGTGGGCTGCGGCACCGGCAGCCTGTCGCTCCTCGCGTCCGAGCGGGGGCACCGGGTCACCGGGGTCGACCGCTCGCCGCGCATGGTCGACCTCGCCCGCGCAAAGCTGGCCGGCCGTGACGCGGTGTTCCTGGTGGGTGACGCGGTGGCACCGCCCATCGGCGAGCAGCGGTTCGACGTGCTGCTCTGCCGTCATGTGCTGTGGACGCTGCCGGACCCCGAGCGCGTCCTGCGGCACTGGCGCGGGCTGCTGCGCCCCGGAGGGCGGCTCGTCCTCGTCGAGGGCGTCTGGGGCACCGTGAGCCCGGTCGGCATACCCGCCGAGCGGCTGACCGCCCTCCTCGACCCCCTGGTGACCCACCTCAGCGTGGAGCCGCTGTCGGGCGACGCGCGGCTGTGGGGCCGGGAGGTGGAGGACGAGCGGTACGCGGTGGTGGCCACCGTCGAGTGACAACACGGGGGTCTGGGGCCTGTCGTCGAACTCCCGCCGTCTGCCCGCGGGGCAGGAGGGAATTCGACGACAGGCCCTAGGCCAGCAGCCCCTCGAAGTCGCCCCCGCGGGCCAGCCGTTCGAGTTCGTCCAGGGCGTTCTCGGCGGCGGTCGCGGCCTCCGGATCGGTGGTCGCCAGACCGCTCGCCGCGAACTCGTCCTCGTCCAGGCGGAGTACGGCCTTGCCGTCGGCCGAGCGCCACAGGTCCAGATCGAGATCCTCGACGACCAGCTCACCGCCGGAGACGGTGGCCGGGCGGGTGATGTCGCAGTACCAGCCCTTCAGCACACCCTCCGCGTCACGGACCTCCTTCACCGCGTACCAGCGGTCCCGCCAGTAGTACTCGGTGAAGACATCGCCCTGTTCGAACCGTACGAAGCCGAAGTCGCGTGCGCTGTCGCCCGCCCACGGCGCGCGTACGATGACGCGCGTGCCGTCGTCGTCGAGCAGCTCCGCGGGGTAACTGATCTTCGTACGGCCGTACTTGACGAGGACGACCTCCAACGAGCCCGGGGTGTCAGCCGAGGTCGCGGACATACTTCACCTCCGTCGCGCAGATCTCGTATCCGAACCACTTGTTGATCGCCAGCATCGGCCCGTTGCCGGAGTCGTTGCCCGTGAACGCCTCCGTGAAGCCGGCCGAGCGGGCGCGGTGCAAGGAGTCGTTCTTGGCGAGCTTGGCGAGGCCGCGGCCCCGGAAGGCGCGGGCGGTGCCCGTCATCACCGTGCCGTAGCGGGTGCCGCCGTCGGTGCGGGCCGCGCTGAACGCGGCGGGCCGGCCGTCGACCACGGCGACCGAGGTCAGCTCGTGGCTCAGGAGGGGGTGGTGCCAGGTTTCCGTCAGCCAGGCCTCGTAGTCCGTGAACTCGCGGTCGACGTCGCTCGGTTCGTCCAGGAGCGTCTCCGCGTCCAGGCGGAACAGCGGTCGCGGATCGTCGGCGAAGTCCGCGGCGGTGCGCAGCTCCACGCCGGGCGGCGGGGACTGGAGGGGCGGCAGGGTGCCGTTCGCCAGGTCGAGGCGGAGGAAGTGCGCCGAGCGGGCGGCGCGGTAGCCGTGCTTCTCCGCGAAGGCGCGGTTGCGGGGTTCGTCCAGGACCCAGGCGTGCAGCCTGGTCGCGTCCAGGGCGCTCAGCCGCTCCTCGGCGGCGCGCACCAGCAGCGCACCCGCGCCGCGTCCCGTCCGCTCCGGGTGCACATAGACATTGACGTACGCCTGGCCGGGCTCCGGGCTGTCGTACACGACACCCACCTGTGCCGTGCCGATGGACTCGCCGTCCTCCTCGGCCAGCAGCGGCTGGTAGTGGGAGTCGGGGTGGGCGTGCTCCAGGTCGTAGCCGATGGACTCGGGGGTGAAGAGCATGAACGGGAGGGCCAGGTGACGGATGCGGGCGAAGGCCTCGGCGTCCGCCCGGTCCCCGCGGCGCAGTTCGCGAACGAGCACTGTCATGGAGTCGCACGCTACGCGTGGGTCGTGTGCGGATGCCTCTCATTTTCCGGTGGGTACGGGACAATCGCTGCGTGACCCTGAAGATCCACATCGCTGAGGGGGCCGCGCCGTACGAGCAGGTGCGCGCCCAGATTTCCGAGCAGGCCCGGTCCGGCGCGCTGCCGGTCGGCTACAAGCTGCCCACGGTGCGCGGCCTTGCCGAGTCGCTCGGCCTCGCTGCCAACACCGTCGCCAAGGCGTACCGGGCTCTGGAGGCGGACGGGGTGATCGAGACCCGGGGGCGCAACGGAACGTTCGTGGCCGCCGCCGGCGACGCCGCGTCACGCGAGGCCGCGACCGCCGCGCAGGCTTACGCCGATCGGGCGCGCCGCCTCGGCCTCACCGAGTCGGCCGCGCTCGACGCCGTACGGGATGCCCTGCGGGCGGCTTACGGAGGCTAGGAGAGTGTTGCCGGCGCGGCCGGGCGAGTTCGCACCGCCGGCCGGGTACGTCGCCGTGCCGGAGCGCCGCCGGGCGGAAAGAGCCGGAGCACGTCCAGGCGGAAAAAGCGGGAGCGCCGTCCAGACGGAAAGAGCCGCGGCGCCGTCCAGGTGGCAAGAGGCGGAAAGGAGAGCCGCGGCGAGTAAAGGCTGCCGTCACCTCACGACGCCGGCATGTGGCCCGGTGTGCGGGTCACCGTCAGGCCCGCCGCCCTCGCCGCCCTGGCGAAGGTCACCGCGTCCTGGACCGCCGCCGCATGCGGATCGTTGTTGAAGTACACGTACACGTCGTGGTCGTCGGGCCAGGTGTCGGCGATGCGCTGTATCCAGGTCGTCAGGGACTGCCGGCCGTAGTGCGGCCACCGCAGGGCGCGGCCCTGGTGGAAGCGGACGTAGCCCCAGTCGGTGGTCCGCCACAGGGGGGTCACCGGGCGGGCCAGGACGTCGGCCCAGCAGAGGGCGGCGCCCCGTGACTCCAGCACCTCGCGCACCTCAGGTGTCCACCAGGAGTCGTGGCGCGGTTCGACCGCGATCCGCGTGCCTGAAGGGAAGCAGGCGAGGCAGTCGTCGAGGAGGGTGGTGTCGGCGCGCAGTGTGGGCGGGAGCTGGAGCAGGACCGGGCCGAGCCGGTCGCCCAGGCCGGCCGCGTGGGTCATCAGGCGGTGCACCGGCTCCGCCGGGTCCCGTAGTCGCTTGATGTGGGTCAGATAGCGGCTCGCCTTGACGGCGACGACGAAGTCCGGGGGAGTGCGCTCCCGCCAGCTCTCGAAGTTCTGCCGCGACGGCAGCCGGTAGAAAGCGTTGTTGATCTCGACGGTCGCGAACCGCGCCGCGTACTCCTCCAGCCACAGCCGCAGGGGCAGCCGGTCCGGGTAGAGGACGCCGCGCCAGTCCTTGTACTGCCACCCCGACGTGCCGACGTACAGGGTCATACCTCCATCAAAGCACCGCATGGACTATGCGGCGGCTACAGATACAGCCCCGCGTCCGCGCCCTCGCGCTGGTCCGGTACCGACGTGGGAGTCGTCCCCCGGCGCAGCGCGTACAGCTCCGCCAAGGTCGCGCCCTCGCGCGAGACGCCCTCCTCCGTGCCCAGCCAGTTCACCGCTTCGCGGCGGGTCAGCGGGCCGACCTCGATGCGGGCGAGGCAGCGGCCGGGGCGGACGACGGCGGGGTGGAGGCGCTCCAGGTCCTCGTTGGTGGTGACGCCCACGAGCACATTGCGGCCCTGGCCCAGCAGCCCGTCCGTGAGGTTGAGCAGGCGCGAGAGCGCCTGACCCGCCGTGTGCTTGGCCTCGCCGCGGATCAGCTCGTCGCAGTCCTCCAGGAGGAGCAGCCGCCAGCGGCCCTTCCCCGTGCCGTCCTCCTCGCCGATCGCGATGTCCATGAGATAGCCGACGTCCGAGAAGAGCCGTTCGGGATCCAGGACGCAGTCGACCTGGCACCAGTCGCGCCAGGAGCGGGCGAGCGTGCGCAGCGCGGAGGTCTTGCCGGTGCCCGGCGGGCCGTGCAACAGCAGCAGACGGCCCGCGATGTCCTCCGGCGTCGTCTTCATCAGGCGGTCCATCGCGTCCGCCACCGGTGCCGTGTAGTTGGGGCGGACCTCTTCCCACGTACCCGCCGAGATCTGGCGTGTCGTACGGTGCGGGCCTCTGCGCGGAGACACGTACCAGAACCCCATCGTCACGTTCTCCGGCTGGGGCTCCGGCTCGTCCGCCGCGCCGTCCGTCGCCTGGTTGAGCACCTTCTCGGCCAGTTCCTCGCTGGTCGCGGTCACCGTGACATCGGCGCCGCGGTTCCAGCGGGACACCAGGAGGGTCCAGCCCTCACCCTCGGCGAGGGTCGCGCTGCGGTCGTCGTCCCGCGCGGAGCGCAGCACACGGGCGCCCGGCGGGAGCAGGGTCGCCCCGGACCGTACGCGGTCGATGTTCGCCGCGTGCGAGTGCGGCTGCTCGCCCGTCGCGAAGCGGCCGAGGAACAGCGCGTCGACGACGTCCGACGGCGAGTCGCTGTCGTCGACGTTGAGCCGGATCGGCAGAGCGTCGTGTGGGTTCGCAGACATGCCGCCATGATCCGTCACGCGGGCGCCCTGTGCACCCGGTTTCCGCAGTGCGTCCTGTGTGTCGGCTGTCGTCCACCGCTTCCGGTGTGTCCCCTCCGTCCTGTTACAGGGCTGTGGTGTTACGGGATCTGTCCTACGGCCGTTCCCCGCCGTTACTGTTGCCCATGATGGGACGTCATGGGTGGAATTCGGAGGCACGACGGTGGCGGCTCACCGCGCTGCTCGGTGTCGGTGCGGCCGCTCTGGCCCTGGTCGTGACCCTGCTCAACACCCTGCCGGGAGACGGCGGGAGCACCGCGGGCACGACCCGCGACGGGGACAAGGTGCACGGCACTCCGGTCACCCCGCCCCAGTCGCCGAGGCCGGAGGTGGGCTGGGGCTTCACCCACACCCAGTTCAGCGCCGACGAGGGGGACGCCGCCGCCACCGAGCGTGCCGAGGGGCTGCTGGAGAAGCAGTCGCTGCCGCAGAACCAGCACATCATGGGCTGGGGCGCGGGCAACCCCGAGCCGTCCAGGGGGCGTTACGACTTCTCCGAGATGGACCGCCGTATCGACTTCATCCGCAAGTCCGGCGGCACCCCGATCGTCACCCTGTGCTGCTCCCCGGACTGGATGAAGGGCGGCAAGTCCGGCGTCACCGACTGGAGCCAGGCCTCCTTGGAGACCGCCCCGGACCGCGCCCACTACAAGGACTTCGCCGCGCTCGCCGCGACCGTAGCCAAACGCTATCCGGACGTACGGCACTTCATCGTCTGGAACGAGTTCAAGGGCTTCTGGAACGACAGCGAGGCCCGCTGGGACTACGAGGGCTACACCGAGCTCTACAACCTGGTCTACACGGCGCTGAAGAAGGTCGACAAGGGCATCATGGTGGGCGGCCCCTACCTGGTCATGGACAGCTTCGACCCGCGTCAGACGGACAACGCGTCCACCACCGTGAAGGGCACCTGGGGCGCCATGGACCAGCGGGTCCTCGACGCCTTCGCCTACTGGAACAAGAACAAGGTGGGCGCCGACTTCGTCGTCGTGGACGGCTCCAGCTACACCAACGACGACGACATGCTGCCCAATGAGTTCGCCGCCACCGACAAGCTCACGGCCGTCGGCGAGTGGGTGCGCGAGCAGACGCACGACCTGCCGCTGTGGTGGGCCGAGTACTACGTCGAACCGGCCGACGGCAACGACGACCGCAAGGGCTGGTCGGAGACCCACCGCGCCGCCGTCCAGGCCGCCGGAATGATCGCGATGGTCAAGGGCGGCGCCTCGTCCGGCTTCTACTGGAACCCGGAGGAGGAGAAGGGCTCCGACTGCGCGGGCTGCCTGTGGACACCGACCGACAGCGCCGGCGGGGGGAAGGCACTCCCCATGTACGACCTGGTCTCCCGCTTCAGCAAGGAGTTCCCGCCCGGGACGAAGTACCGGACCGTGTCCGTCGCCGCCGACGACGTGCCCAACGTCCGCGTCCTCGCCACCGACAAGGTCGCCCTCGTGGTGAACACCCTGGACCGCTCCATCAGCGCCCAGGTGGACGGCAAGCGGTTCGAGATGCGGGCGTACGAGGTGAAGTGGCTCACCCGGTAAGCGGGGCTTACCGGGTGAGCCACTTCAGTACTCGCGCAGTGCGTACTACTTCATCGTCAGGAACCGCTGCACCATCGAGGCCAGCAACACCGCCAGCAGCGGCAGCGAGAACCAGAAGCTGCTCTGCAGCCAGCGCAGCTGCCGCACGCTCGGCCGCATCGCGACCCGTACGACCTCCCGTGCCGTCAGCAGCACGATGAGCGCGATCGCCGCCAGACCGCCGACGACCGACCACGGCGTCCAGGTCACCTGGGGCCCGATCGGCCCCGGATCGGCCTTGGGGACCTTGCCCGCGGGCTGCTTGCGCAGCGCGTACATCGTCACGTCGTCGTTGACGAGGACCTTCTTCAGCTCCTGCCGGTCGTCGAGGTTGCTGATCAGCCTCGACTCCCAGGTCGCCGAATAGCCCACATCCATCTCGAGGTAGACCACCTGACTGCGGTTGATCATCAGATACGAGTTCGGGCCCGCGTCCTTGAGCGCCTTGACGAGCCCGGACACCAGGACCGGGTCGGCGGGCGCCAGCGTGGGCACGTAGTTCACCTTCTCCATGTCCCGTGTGCCCCAGGGCATCGCCGGCGTCACGTTGTCGAGCGTGTCGTTGCTCAGCCACAGCAGCCGTACGGTCGGGTCGTCGTGCTCGTACACGTAGTTCATGGCCGCGACCTCGCCCGGCCTGATCCGCTCGAAGGACTCGTTGCCCCAACGGGCCACCAGGAAGCCGCCCATGAGGAGCAGGCCCGCCATGAGGGCCGCGAGGGGGGCGAGGCTCACCCGGTCCTTGTCCCGCTCCTTGGCGGTGACGCCGGTGCGCGGGAAGAGGGCGAGACCGGCGAGCAGGGCCGCGCCCGGCAGGGCGAACATGAAGACGCGCAGGGCCATTTCGCCGCCGTACGACTGCATGCCGAAGCCCAGGAACGGTACGAAGGTGAGGACGAGCAGCGAGCGCTCGCGGTACTTGTGGTCGCGTCGGCGCCACCAGCCCCAGCAGGCGAACGCCATCACACCGCCGGCCAGCAGCACGCGCGTGTACAGCACGAGCTTGTGGGTCGAACTGCCGCCCTGGATACGGCCCGAGACGGACGACGACACATTGCCGCCGACGCCGCCGACTCCGCCGAACAGGTCGTCGAAGTGCCCCGACCAGTACGGCTCGGCCATGAAGGCGATCCAGACCGAGACCAGCACCGCGAACAGGATGGGCAGGCCGCGCAGTTCGGAGCGGCCGATGAGGACGAGGACCGCGAGGACGCCCAGCATCACGAACGGCGTGAGCTGGTGCGCCGGGACGGTCGCCGCGAACAGCCCTATCAGGACCATGAGGAGGACGGCGCGCTGACGGCGGTTCGTCGGCTCGACCTCCGCCTCGCCGGGGCGCGCCTTCGCCCACAGCACACGCGGCGCCCGGAACCACACGAGCAGAACCGCCACGAAGACGAGATAGAGCAGATACGTGAAGCCCTGCGGCGAGAAGTAGTCCTGCCCGACCCAGCCGCTCAGCACGAAGATCCAGATACCCGTCCACTTGGCCCGCCAGCTCGCCCGCATCGAGCGCACGAGAAGGAACATCGGTGCCAGGTAGAGGAGTTGGATGGCCAGCGGCCACCAGCGGATGACCTCGGTGAGGTCGGTGACCCCGCAGGCCTTCGCGATGAACGCGGCCGCGGCGAAGAAGCCCGGCCAGCTCCAGCGTGCATCCAGGTCGGGTACGGCCGAGCCCGTCCGGTCGATGTAGTCGAGGAACCCGAGGTGCTGCCAGGCCGTCGCGAACCGCGGCTCGGTCTCGATCACGGCGGGGAGCGCGTGCAGCGAGACCACGGTGGCGAGCAGGGTGACGAGCAGCAGGCCCTTGTGCTCGCGGTTCATCCAGAGCAGCGAGGCGAAGACCGTGATCAGCAGGGCCGCGCCGACCAGGGTCGGCAGTGGCAGGACGGAGATCAGGCCCAGGCCGCCCATGCGGGCGAGGGAGCCGTCGTTGAGGCCGAGTGCGGGGACCCAGTAGAGGAGTAGCGCGGAGATCAGTAGGCAGCCGAGGACCACGCCGGGTTTGGTCGGGTGCGTTACGCGTTCGCGAAGGGAGAGGGGTGTGCGGTCGTCTGCCGGCTGCGGGTCGTCGGTGGCTTGTCGCGCCGCCGCGGCGGAGCCGCTCGATGTCACGCCCCGCGCCCCTGGAGAGGCGCTCTCCTGGGCGTCCGCTTCAAAGGGCGCGTCGATCTCCGGGGCCTCGGAGGGGCCCAGCGACGCCTCCGAACCCGGCTCCCGTGCCTCGACCGGCAGCCCCACCTGCGGCCGCAGCGCCCATGTCGGGCGGTGGTCCGGCCGTACCGAGGGCGTCCCGGTGGGCGGTGTGCCCGGTCCCGGTCGTACGTCCGGCCTGCGTTCCTGGTGGTCGAAGTCGACGTGGATACCGAGCGCGAGGGTGTCGGCGTCCAGCTTCTTCGCCCAGGAAGGACCGCTCTTCGTCGCGGGGACCTCGCGCGCCCCCAGGTCGGCGAGGTCCCCGTCCGGCGCCGCGTCCGCGGGGACCTCCGCGGGCGGCGCGGTCCGCACGATCTTGTACAGCTTGGGGGAGGCGATCGTCACGATCACCGCGAGGCTGGAGATCTCGGCGACGCCCGCGCCGGTCAGGCCCATGCGCGGCAGCAGGATCACCGTGAGACCCAGCACCAGCACGCACAACAGGCCCTGCAGATAGGCGAGTCCGGAGGTGCGGCTCTGGGCGCGCAGCACCGCGAAGTACGTCTCCATGACGACCCGCAGCACCGCGCCGACGGCGAACCAGCGCAGCAGCGGGGTCGCCGCGTGCGCGTAGCCGTCGCCGAAGACATGCAGGATGAACGGCGCGCCGAGGAACAGCAGCCCGCACACCGGCAGCATGATCCGCGCCATCCGCTTGAGCGCGGCCCGGGTGTTGGCGGCCAGGCGCGCCGGGTCGTGCGAGCCCTCGACGGTCAGCGACGCGCCCATGTTGATGGCGAGCAGGTTGACCGTGCCGCCGATCGTGGTGGTGATGTAGAAGTACGCGTTGTCGGTGGAGCTGACCTGCGCGGCGACGATCACTGGGACCAGGTAGACCACGGCGAGCGAGAAGAGGGAGCCGGTGTAGTCGCCGGCCAGGAAGCGCCCGATCTCCCTGAAGGAGGGCGGTTTCGCGTGCTCCTCGGTCGCCTTGATGTGCCGGGGCACCAGGCGCCGGAAGACCAGCAGCCCGAGCGGCACCACCGACAGGGCGATCGCCGCCACCCAGGAGACGAAGACGCCCGTGGTGGGGATCGCGGCGGCGAGGCCGACGAGCAGCATCAGCTTCACCGCGGAGAACACGGTGTTGCCCACCGGCACCCACAGCGCGCTGCGCAGCCCGGTCAGCACACCGTCCTGGAGCGTCAGCAGCGACCAGGCGACGACCGCGAGGATGAACCCGAGGCCGTTGAGCGGCCCGTGCAGGAAGCGGTACGAGGGTCCCCACAGGTTCAGGGTGAGCAGAAAGACCACGGCTGCCAGCGCCACGACCACCGAACTGCCCGCGTACGTACGGAAGATGAGTCGCCCGGTGGCGCGTCCGGCGACCGGGATGAAGCGGGCCAGGGCGCCCGTCAGCGTCACCGCGGTGAGGCCCGCGAGGAGCTTCATCGCGGCGATCGCCGCGGAGCCCTGGCCGACCGCGGACTCGGAGTAGTAGCGGGCGGCGACCAGCCAGTAGCCGAGCCCGAGCACCGCGGAGATCCCGGTGTTGAGCATCAGGGCGTAGGCGTTGCGGAACAGCTGGTTGCCCCCTCCTGCACCCTTGCGGCTCCTGCCGGGCAGGCGGAGGCGGCGCCCCGACTGCTGCTCGGGTGCCTCGGTCGTGGGTGTGGAAGCCTGGGTTGTGGTCGTCGTGTCAGACACGGGAACGGATGGCCTTCCGGCGGACCTGTCGTGCTCTTCGGACCATGGCGTACCCCTTGGTGAGGGCGCGGTCCCGGGCGAAGTTGCGGGCGATCGCACGGCCTTCGACCAGCCGCTCGAACTCCTCGATACCGGTGCTGCGGCGCACGGTGACGCGCTGCAGGGCGTACGGGCCCTGACGACGCCGCGCCAGACCGTTGCCGACGGCGAGCGACTGGGCGAACCCCGCCTCGCGCACCGTACGGCGCACCCGGCGGCTGGAGTAGCCGTACGGGTACGCGAACGACACGGGGCGGGCGCCCAGTTCGTCGGCGATGATCTCCTTGCAGCGCAGCAGCTCGAACCAGAGCGCGTCGTCGGGGAGCTGGTCCATCTGCGGGTGGGTATGACTGTGCCCGCCGATCTCCACCTGCTCCTCGGCGAGCCTGCGCACCTGGTCCCATTCCAGCATGGTGTCGAGGCCGCCCCCGGTGTCGTACGCGCCCTTGATCCACCCCGTCGAGACGAACAGCGTGGAGGCGAAGCCGTGCTTGGCGAGCACGGGCAGGCCGTGCCGGTGCACGCCCTCGTAGCCGTCGTCGAAGGTGATCAGGACCGGACGCGCCGGCAGCGGGCCGCCCGAGCGCCAACTCGCCGCCAGCCGTGCCGTGTCCACCGGGGTGAACCCACGGTCGTCGAGCAGCGCCATCTGCTCGGCGAACGCCTCGGGTGCCACGGACAGTTCGCGGGTCGCGTCGTTGGGCGCGGTCGCGATCGAGTGGTACATGAGAATCGGCACAGGTTCGCTCATGCTGCAGCCCCCTCGTCGCCCGGGACCCCCTCGATCTCCACGACGGAGACCACCGAAAAGACGGCGCCGCCCCTGCGCGCCCGGACGCTCCCGAGAACGTACCCACCGGCCGCCGTCAGAACCCCGGCGACGATCGCGCCCGCGCGTCCCGCGCCGCCCGGGCGGGCCAGCGCCGCGTCACGCAGTCCGCGCAGCACTCCGGCGGGCAGGACGCGGGTCGCGTAACGGCGTTCCGACTCAAGGCCCTTGTCGGAACCGACACTTCGGGCGACGAGCGCCTTGGACAGGCCCTCGGCGTACGCGCGCGTGCGGAAGTACCCGAAGTGCTCGCGGGCCTCGGGCACCCGGTGGTGGATGACCGCCCGGTCGTCGATCAGCAGGATCGCGTCCGGGCGTGCGCGGGTGAGGCGGATGCACAGCTCCGTCTCCTCGCAGCCCAGCGGGCGCTTGTCGCCGTCGCGGCCGATGCCGGTCGCGAAGCCGCCCGCCGCGTCGAACGCTGTACGACGGAAAGAAGCGTTTCCGCCGAGGACGTTGCGGACCTGCACACGGCCCGGCGGCAGCCCCTTGTATGTGCAGCCCACCACCCAGTCGAACTCCTCGGGAAACCAGACCGGGCGGCGGCCCGACGCCCAGATCGGCATCGTACGGCCGCCGACGGCCATGACCCGCGGGTCCGCGTACCCCGCGGCGAAGTGCCGCAGCCAGTCCCGCTCGGCCACGGCGTCGTCGTCGAGGAACGCGATGATCTCGCCGCGCGAGGCGGCGATACCGGTGTTGCGGCCCGCGGACAGCCCGCGGGGGCCCGCGTTGGCGAGCACCCGCACCCCGTCGGTCTCCTTGTACTCCCTGGTCAGCCGCTCCAGAAGCGTGGCGTTGTGGTCCACGACCAGGAGCGTCTCCAGGGCGGGCAGGGACTGCGCCCGCACCGAGGAGACCGCCGCCAGGATGTCCTCCCAGCGGTCCTCGGTGTAGACGCAGACCACTACGGAGATGTCCGTCTCGCTCAAGACGCCTCTCCCCGACCCGAGTTGAGCTGAGCGGCGTGCGGCCTGCGGCGCAGCGCGCGCCGGTTGGAGCGCTCCTTGAGGATCACCTTGAGCACCCGGAACCCGTCCCGCACGGCGCGCAGGTTGCTCGTGCCGTGGATGCGGAGGTACTCGTGGCTGGGTATCTCCTGCACCTTGAGGCCCGCCTTGACCACCCGGATGTTCATCAGGGTCTCGACCTCGAAGCCGGTGCAGTCGAGTTCGATCTTGTCGAGGCAGTGCCGCCAGAACGCGTTGTATCCATAGCAGAGGTCGGTGTAGCGGGCGCCGAACTTGGCGTTGACGACCGCGCACAGCACGTGGTTGCCGAGCTTGCGGATCGGCGTCATGTCGGACGTGCCGCCGCCGTTGGCGAAGCGGGAGCCCTTGGCGAAGTCCGCCCCGGACACCAGCGCGGAGACATACGACACGATCTCGTTGCCGTCGGCCGAGCCGTCCGCGTCGACCATCACGATGATGTCGCCGGTGCACGCCTCGAATCCGGTGATCAGGGCGTCGCCCTTGCCCTTTCCGTGCTGTTCGACGACCTTGACGTCCGGCCACAGCTCGCGGGCCACTTCGACGGTGTTGTCGGTGGAATTGCCGTCCACAAGAACCACTTCGTGAATCCAGCCGGGAAGGGTCTTGAAGACGTACGGGAGATTCTCGGCCTCATTCATGGCGGGAATCACGACACTCACCGGTGGCGCTATGGCCAGGTGAGAGGAGATGGGCCGGTACTTGTTGGCCATTAACGGATCTTGGCCCGAAATGGCTGGGCGCAGGACTGAGCTCATGAGTCTGGTCCCTCTCGTCCGGTGGACCGCCCGCCCCTGGGCAGTCCGGTTCTTTGTCCGGTTCGAAAGGGGGGTTCTCACTTACGGCATGACGAAATGGATCTCCGTGCCTGCCGGGTGAGCTGGCAAAGCTGGCCGGCTTTCGGGAAAGCGGAAGCCGGTCGCGCGGCACGACTCGGCACAGATGTGGTCACCGAGCACGGCACCCCCCTACCGCGCCCCGCGCCGGGCCATCTACGCGATCTTGAGCCCTCCCCTAGATCGCACGAGCGAGATGGACCGATGCGGGTGAGATGTATGACGGTATTGACGATTGCGTCCCTATGGCAAGACCTGGAACGAGGCCTCACGTTTTTGTTGGTATGGCCGTTACCTAACGCCTCGAACGGATTTTCCCCATCCGTTTGAGGATACTGTCGGCCGGCTCGAACAGCTCCGGCCGGGACAGCACCGCATTGCGCAGTGCCCGGACCGGGGCGCGGTGCGCCCGGTGCCCGAATGCGACGGGATGACGTCGTGTCACCCACCCCTCGGACACGGAGAGATCCCGTGTCTTGAGGGAGTCCTTGTAATCCTTCTGGCCCCGCCCAAGATCCACATAAGCAATTCCGTCGGCGGCGGCCGCCTCGGCCATGCGCAAATGCAGGATCAGGCCCGGGGAGTATTTCGCGAACGCCGGGTCGTACGCCGGAAACCAGCACGCCATGACCCGTTCGGTGCGCAGCCCGAAGTGCGCGGCGACCGGCTTGCCGTCCGCGTACAGCACCGACAGGATCCCCGCGAACGGATCGAAGCGGGAGTGGTAGAGCTGCTGGACCAGGTGGCTGATCCAGGCGTGCGCGAAGCGGTCGCTGCGCCCGGTCCTGCGGTACTGCGCGGACTTCCAGTCGATCAGCGTGCGCAGCACCGCCGGGTCGCGCTCGTCGTGCACATAGCGCACCCCGCCGACGTCCCGGCCGAGCCTGCGCTCCTTGGCGAAGGTGGTACGGGTGAACTTCGGCGACCGGGCGCGCAGTCGGCGCAGATATGTTTCGTAGCCCTGGTCGAGGTCCATGACCGGGGACGGGAAGGTGCCGGAGGCTCCCGCCTCGAACGGCCCCTGGCCTTCCGCCAAGTGGTCGAACTCCCAGACGGCGAGCCCGCAGGCCCGCAGCAGCTCGTGGGCTTCCCAGGTGAAACCGGGGCGGTGCACGAGACCCTGGCAGTCGGAGATGCCGAGGCCGACAGCCCGGCCGACGCCGGCGGTGGTTCTGTGGAACGGGAAGAACGCCGCGGGCTCGCCGTCCTCGCGTAAGACCGCGATCCGCACGCCGCGTCTGCAGCGGCCCACCGCGAGCGTGAACTCGGGGGACAGGAACGGGTTCGCCAACCCGGGCGAGCCGCTCAGGTGGGCCTTCGACTGGAAAGCGGTCCAGGCCGCCCGGTCGGCTGCGCTCAGCTCGCCGGGGCGGTACACGCTGATGTCCACGTCAGGAGGCCCGCGTTCCCGCCGTACGGCCGCGCATGCGCCGTACCAGCACCAGGAGGAGAATGAGCGAGCTGATCGCGGTCACGGCCGCGATCCCGCCGCGGACCGACCACCGGTGCACGGCCAGCATGCCCTGGGCCACCAGCATGTTGACGGCGACCGCGCCCGCGACCGACGCCAGGATGCGGCTGAACGGTTCGAGCCCGCGCAGCGCGGCAGCAATGGCGACCGACGGCGCCGCGAGCAGGAAGAACAACGTGAACGGGCCACGCAGCGGTGAGTCCACGTCGGCGAGCGCGAGGACCGCACCGACCACCCCGACCACCGTCGCGGCACCCGCGAGCAGCGGCAACAGGTCCCTCCCCGGATCCTGTCCCGACCGCTCCGCGCTGCCGGACGAAGGTGTCTTGATGCGTATGGTCTGCATTGGCGACTTTGCCCCCTGAAGCGCCGGATGCCGGGCTTCAATGTCGCGCAGCGGGCGGGGGGCCGTCAAGGTGCGGAAGACGCTCTCGCGGGTTCTTGGCCATCTTCAAACATGTGTTCCCCGGAGGCGCCGGCTGCCTCCGGGGAACTTCCGTTCAGGTCAGGCGAGTTGACTTACTACGACACGATCTTCAGGAGCTTGTTCGGCGAGCCGGTGCCCGCGCTGGTGACCACGCCGGAGGTGGCGCCGTTCACCAGGGCCGTGGCGACCTGCGCCGGGGTGGCGGAGGTGTGGCCCGCGAGGTAGACGGCGGCCGCGCCCGCGACGTGCGGGGTGGCCATCGACGTACCCGAGAGCGTCGCGGTGGCGGTGTCGCTGGTGTTGTAGCCCGCCAGGATCGAGGAGCCGGGGGCGAAGATGTCCAGGGTCGAGCCGTAGTTGGAGTAGCTGGCCTTGGCGTCCGTGCTGGTGGTGGCGCCGACCGTGATGGCCGTGGCGACGCGGGCGGGCGAGTAGGAGGAGGCGTTGGCGCTGCTGTTGCCCGCCGCGACCGCGTAGGTCACACCGCTGGCGATGGAGTTCGCCACGGCCGTGTCCAGCGAGGTGGAGGCGGAGCCGCCGAGCGACATGTTGGCGACCGACGGGGTGGTGTGGTTCGCGGTCACCCAGTCGATGCCCGCGATGACGCCGGCGGTGGTGCCGGAGCCGCTGTTGTCGAGCACCCGCACGGCCACGATGTTCGCCTTCTTGGCGACACCGTAGGTCGTGCCCGCGATGGTCGTGGCCACATGGGTGCCGTGGCCGTTGCCGTCCGAGGCGGTGGTGTCGCCGTCCACGGCGTCGTAGCCGTACGAGGCACGGCCGCTGATCTGGGTGTGGGTGATGCGGACGCCGGTGTCGATGACGTACGCCGTCACACCGCTGCCCGCGGTGTCCGGGTAGGTGTAGGTGCCGGACAGCGGCAGCGCCGCCTGGTCGATGCGGTCCAGGCCCCAGGGGGCGCTGGATTGCGTGGTGTCGGTCAGGTGCACCGTCTGGTTCTGCTCGACGGAGGCCACCGCCGGGTCGGCGGCGAGTCTTTTGGCCTCGGTCGCGGAGAGGCCCGCCGTATAGCCGTTCAGCGCGGCGCCGAACGTCTTCTTCACCGTGCCGCCGTATTCGTTGATCAGGCCCTTGCCCGCGCTCGACGCGGCCTTGAAGCCTGCGCCCTTCTTGAGCGTGACGATGTAGCTGCCCTTGATCGCTGTGGGGGAGTCGGCGGCGAGCACCTTGCCCTCGGCCGGGGCGGCCTGGGCGGGAAGTGCGGTGAGTCCGCCCAGAAGGGCGGCGGTCGCCACGGAGGTGACCGCGGCTATCCGGATCTTCTTGCTACGCAGCTGTGCCATTACGAGGGAGTCCTCCTCTAGGCAGCGCGCGCCTGGGTGGGGCGCACGACTGTGGGGGATGCGCGCGTCATCGCGCGCACAGCCCTGGAGCGTCGCGTTCCGCCCCAAGACCGAGTAAAGCCTCGGTCATCCACCGGTGTGGCTCAAGGGAGTTGACGCCTTGTCACAACGCTGTCATGGACACGTAATCAAACACATGGTGAACACACAGGGTGGGAACCGGTAAGGGTCGAAAAGTCTTGGCATGGACACTTCCTGTCAACACGCGTAGCTGCTACGACGGTTATGGCAGAGATCCTGCTAAAGGGAGGTTCCATGAGACGTTCCCGAATTACGGCATACGTGACCTCACTCCTCCTCGCCGTCGGCTTCGCCCTTACCGGGGCGGCGACGGCGCAGGCGTCCCAAACCGCCGCGGCCACCGGCTATGTGGCCCTCGGCGACTCCTACTCCTCCGGTGTCGGCGCGGGCAGCTACATCAGCGCCAGCGGCGACTGCAAGCGCAGCACGAAGGCGTACCCCTACCTCTGGGCTGCCGCTCACTCACCCTCGTCGTTCGACTTCACCGCCTGCTCGGGCGCTCGAACGGGTGATGTGACGGCGAACCAGCTGGGCCCGCTCAACTCCTCCACCGGCCTCGTCTCCATCACCATCGGCGGCAACGACGCGGGCTTCTCCGACGTCATGACGACGTGTGTGCTCCAGTCCGACAGCTCCTGCCTCGCGCGGATCGCCACGGCGAAGGCGTACGTCGACTCGACGCTCCCCGGCCAACTCGACACCGTCTACTCGGCGATCAGCGCGAAAGCCCCGGCCGCCCACGTGGTCGTCCTCGGCTACCCCCGCTTCTACAAGCTGAGCGGCTCCTGCGCGGCGGGCCTCTCGGAGACCAAACGGTCCGCGATCAACGGCGCGGCCGACTATCTGGACAGCGCGATCGCCAAGCGCGCAGCCGACCACGGCTTCACCTTCGGCGACGTCAGGGGCACCTTCACCGGCCATGAGATCTGCTCCAGCGACGCCTGGCTGCACAGCCTCAACTGGCTGAACATCGGCGAGTCGTACCACCCGACCGCGGCCGGCCAGTCCGGCGGATATCTGCCGGTCCTGAACGGCGTGGCCTGATCATCCACCTAGGGTGACGTGGAAGCGGAGGCCTCGTCCGTCGGGGTCTCCGTCGCGCAAGTGATCGAGAACGGCACCGAGTTGGACGTCGTGCGAACGGGACTGCGGACCTCCACACTGATCTCGTTCTGGAAGGTCCCGCTCGTGTCGTACGTCGTCGCCACGACCGTCTTCTGCTGGGTCTTGCCGCCGCCTGCCGGGAACGAGAGCGTCTTCCAGCCCGGGTCCGTGACATCGCCGGTCTTCGTCACCCAGCGGTACTCGACGTCCACCGGCACGCGGCCGACCGTGAAGGTCGCGGTGAAGGCGGGGGCCTGGGCGGCGGGCGGCGGACAGGCACCGGAGTAGTCGGTTCGCCGGCCCGCGACCGTCACCTGCACGGACTGCGCGGGCGGGGTCGTGGTCGAATGCCCCCCACCGGGCTGGGTGGTGGACGGAGTTCTGCCGGTCGCGCCGGTGTTGCCGCTCCCGCTGTTGGTGTTGCCTCCGCCGGAACTTCCCCCACTGGAACCGTTGTTGGCGCCACCGCTGTTGCCGGCGGTCCCTTGGCCGCCGTTGCCGTTGCCTCCGCTGTCCCGGTTCAACAGGGCGTACGTCAGTCCGCCGAGGGCGAGTGCGAGTGCGACCATGCCCGCGATCAGAACCACGGCGGCGCGGCGATTGCGTGCGGGCTCGGGCGTGGTGGAGGCCGCGGGCAGGGTGGCCGAGGCCGGCCCGAACCCCTGCGGTTGCGGCGGTCCGGGCGGAGGCTGGGGGGACGCCGCGCGCGTCTGCGCGTAGAGCGGTGCCGGGGACGGCATGCCCCGGGTCGGGGTGGGCGGAGTGCCGCCCGCGGCGATGATCCGCAGTTCGTGCTCGGCCTGTTCGGCGCCCAACCGCTCGGCTGGATCCTTGGCGAGCAGCCCCTCGATGACGGGTCCGAGGGAGCCCGCACGGCGGGGCGTCGGAAGCGGCTCGTCGACGATGGCCCGCAGGGTGCTCAGCGGAGTGTTCTGGCGGAAGGGCGAGTTGCCCTCGACCGCCGCGTACAGGAGCACCCCGAGTGACCACAGGTCCGACTCGGGCCCGGGTGTGCGGCCCAACGCCCGCTCCGGAGCGAGGAATTCGGGCGAGCCGATGACCTCGCCGGTCATGGTCAGCGCGGAACTGCCCTCGACCATCGCGATACCGAAGTCTGTGAGGACGATCCGTCCGTCGTTCGCCATCAGGACGTTGCCCGGCTTCACATCGCGGTGCAGGACCCCCGCCTCGTGCGCGGAACGCAGCGCGGCGAGCACCTCGGCGCCTATGTGCGCGGCCCGCTGCGGAGGCAGCGGGCCTTCGGCGTCCAGCAGGTCGGAGAGGGCGAGGCCACGGATCAGCTCCATCACGATCCACGGCCGGCCGTCCTCGGTGGCCACGTCGTACACCGTCACCACGTTGCGGTTCGAGATACGGGCGGCGGCCCAGGCCTCGCGTTCCAGCCGCGCGTACATCCGCTCGACCTCGTGCGCCGGAAGCCCGGCCGGGGCGCGGACCTCCTTGACGGCGACCTCGCGCTGCAGCACCTCGTCGCGGGCGCGCCACACCGTCCCCATGCCGCCCTCGCCCAAGGGCGACAGCAGACGGTAGCGCCCCGCGATCACACGTTCACTGCCCGGATCTTCGGACACGTGCGTCCCCCATTCGCATCCGCGCGATTTCTCCACAAAAGTAGCTCAGCCGAGTGCGGATGCCGCCCCCTTGAACACCAATCCAGCCCCAAGCGCTACGACGACGAACGCCGATCCCAGCGGTGCGGTCCTGCGCAACAGGGCCGCCATGGGTCCCCCGGCCCACCGCGGACGCTTGGCCAGGGCCCGGGTCATCCCGCCGCCCAGCTTGACGACGGCGAACCCGGCCGCCGTGAGCGTCAGGGCGAGCCCGACGCCGTACGCGAGGACGAGGAGGAGACCGAACCAGGCCTGTCCCAGGGCCGCGGCGCCGACGAGTACGACGACGGCGGACGGGCTGGGCACGAGGCCCCCGGCGAAGCCGAGCAGGATCGTGCCGCGGACAGTGGGGGCGGTGGAGTGGGTGTGGGTGAAGCCGCCGTGGGTGTTTCGAGGGTGGGGGAGGGGGCGGGGGGGTGTGCGTATGCGGGCGACCGTGGGGGTGGGGCCCGCTTTCGGTGTCCGTCGCCGGGGATGCGTGGGCGTGTGCGAGGACCAAGGGGCGTTCGTGCTCTTCTGCGTGCTCGTGAGGATGGTGTGGGTGGTCGTGGTTGTGGTCGTGCGTATGCCCGTGGTCACGGTCGTGGTCGTGCGTGTGGTCGTGACCGGGGGCATGGTCGTGCGTATGTCCGTGACCATGGGAGTGCCCGTGCCCATTTGCGCGGTTGCGCCAGGCCCGTCGAAGGAGCGTCATGCCCGCGATCGTCACCAGGACGCCGCTCGCGATGCCGAGCCACGCGATCACGGAGGGCGCCGCGGCCGAACCGGCCGTGACCAGGAGGCCGAGGGCGACGACGCCCAGGGTGTGGGTGACCGTCACGGAGGCGGCCAGCGGCAGGACGTCCTTCAGACGCGCCCGGCCGCCGCGTGCCGCCGCCGTCGCGGCCATCAGGGTCTTGCCGTGGCCCGGCGCGAGCGCGTGCATCGCGCCCAGGCCCACCGAGATGAGCAGGGCGAGGGCGGCGAAACCGAACGTCAGATCATGGCGGGCGACCAGGCCGTCGAGCGCCTGGGTCCAGCGGTCGGCGCCGCGCGGCAGTACGGAGGCGGCGGGCGCGTCCCGCCGCTCCTCGACAAGAGCGGGACCGCCGGGGCGGATCCGCAAGGACGCGGTCGCGGTGTCGGCCGGCGAGGAGAGCAGCGCCTTGGGGTAGTCGGTCAGCTCCTTGGACACCGACTTCTTCGGTACGTCCGACGAGGTGAGCGTCATCCGGTCGCCGCGCGCGGTGATCTCGCGCCAGCCGGGCCCCCGGTCGGCCCCGGCGCCGTGGAAGCCGAGCGAAACGGTGCCACCCTTGGGCAGCGGCGCCGTCAACCGGCACTCCACACGCAGGGTGTTGAGGCCCGCCTGCCCGGGCCGCACGCGTGCGTGGCTCGCGCCGACGGCGAGCGGCACCTCGCGCCCGCCGACGGTGACCTCGCTGCCACGCGCGGCCGACGCGCACCGCTCGCGGGCCCAGTCCGTCATACCGAGCTTCTTGATCTGCGGCTGGGCCTGCGTGGCCGGGATCTCCGCGAGGTCCTCGACGTGGTCGACCCTGAGCTGCCCGGGGGCGGCGACGAGCCCGTCGTACCGGTTGACGGTGAAGTTGCCGAGCGGGTGCGCGCTCGCGGCCCCGGTGGGTACGAGCACGAGCGCGCAGGCGGCGGTGAGGACGGCCGCACAGGAGGCGAGGACGCGACGGGGCTTCACTTCGCGGCCTCCAGTGCCTCACGGGCCGCACGGGCGCCCAGCGGCGAGAAGCCCGGGTTCAGGTCGAGGGCCGACGTCAGCGAGGCCCGGGCCTCCTTCGAGTGGCCGGTGGCGCGCTCGATCATGCCGCGGTGGTAGAGGAAGGACGCGTTGCGGTAGCCGGTGGCCGTGGCCCGGCGGGCGTACGGCAGGGCTTCCCCGTCGCGGCCGTTGACGTGCAGGGCCCAGGCGAGGGCATCCGCGGTGTGCACGGTGTGACGGCGGGCCCACTCGGCGCGGGCTGCCTTCAGCGCGGCCTCGCGGTCGCCGTGGTCGGCGGCGGCCAGGGCGGTGTCGAGATCGGCGTTGACACCGTTGGCGCGGGCCAGCGAGACCCAGGCGTTCACCAGGGAGTACTGGTCGTGGGCCTGCTGGGAATCGCCCTTCTTGCCGCGCGCCTCGTACAGCTCGCCCAGTTCCACGAGGGGTTGGGGCAGCGGATAGCGGTCCACGACCTGCTCCATGCCGCGGATCGCCGCCGCGCGGTCCCCTTGCGCCGCCTGGGCGCGGGCGCGGCCTTCGAGTGCGGGGAGATAGGTGTCGTCGGCGCCGAGCGCCCGCGCGTAGTACGTGAGTGCCGTGCCGTACTGACCCTGGTTCCAGGCGAGTTGCCCGAGGGCGGTCGCCACGTAGGAGACGTCGCCGCGGGTCGTGGCCGTGCTGAGCGCCTGCTGAAGGACCCTGCGGGCGGTCTTCACATCGCCGCGCAGCTCGCGCACATAGGCGTACCGCGTGAAGACGGGCACGCCCGGGCGGCGCGAGTCGGCCAGGTCGGCGGCCTTCGACGCCTCGTCGTAGCGCCCGAGTTCGACGAGGGCGTCGATGCGGGAGCACAGGGCGCGCTCACTGTACGGGTTCTCCTTCAGCACCTTGTCCGCGTACTTCAGGGCGCCGGTGAAGTCGTGCCGCGCGGCGGCGAGGGCGGCGCGTCCGGCGAGCGCGGACTCGTTGTCGGGGCGCAGCTCCAGGGATCGGTCCAGCGCCTGTTCGGCCTGCGGATACCGGGAGGGATCGCCCTTCGTGCGGGCCTGCTCCACGTACGCGAGCCCGAGCGTGGCCCAGCCGCCGAAGTCCTTCGGCTGATCCTTGAGATGGGCCTGCAGAGAGGTGATGCTCGCGTCCAGATCCCCACTGGCGAGCAACTGCGGCGATACGCCGCTGGGCGCGGACGCCACGGTGGAGGTGGTGGTTCCGCCGTCCCGGACGGCCCCGAGCACCACCGCACCCGCGGTGAGCGCGACAGCCAACGCGGCGGCGCAGGCGGTGAGTTGGGCCGCACGCCAACGTCGCTGGGACGCCGACAGCCGTCGCACGGCGGCGACGCGCTCGTCGCCGGTCGCTTCCGTGGCCCCCGTGGTGCTGGTGTCGGTCGCTTCCGTGGCGCCCGTGGTGCTGGTGTCGGGCGTGGCCTCCTCGGCGTCCGTCGTCGCGCTCTCGTTCGTACGCGGGGCCATGCCCTCTCCTCAAAGTCCTTGGTGGAAACGGTCGCTTGCGGGGGTGGGACGGGGCGGCGCGGCCCGCGCCGTGGGGGATGGGTACGTGCGGGCCGCGCCAGTCCGTGGGCCGGGCCAGAAGGCCCGGTCGTGCAACCGGGTCAGTAGGCCCGGTTGTGCATCCGCCGGCGCCACCACATGAGGCCGGTGGCGATCAGCAGGAACCCGGCCGCGCCCGCCGCCGCGGAGGCCGCGATCAGCGTGGTGTCGGTGCCGCCGCCGGAGGATCCCGCGGGCTTCAGAGCGTCACCCAGCTGGTTGCGCACATCGGTCCCGCTGGTCGTGCCCTTGGCGAGCGGTCCGCGCGAACCCGAGGTCGGCTCGGCCACGTACGGGAAGTAGTTCTCGAACTTCTTGTCGTTCTTGTCGACCGCGTCGCCCAAGTCGTTCTTGGACCCGACCAGTTCACCCTCGACGACCTGGAGCGAGGCGTCGATCACGTCGTCGGTGAGCCGACGTCCGTTCGGGAAGCCCGCGTTGTCGCCGTCGAGCACACCGAGCCGCTTGGGATGCATGGTGGGCTTGATCGAGGTGTTGAGCCGCAGCTCCTCCGCCGGGCGCACATTGGGCGGCTGGTTGAGGCCCTTCACGCCCTTCAGGAAGACGTCGACCAGGTCGTTGCGGGGCTCCGCCGGGGCCTTGATCTTGTAGATCGCCTCGATGAGCTTCGGCAGCTCCGGGTTGGTCACGTTCTTCAGGAACTGGCCGTCGTTCCACGGCGCGGACGCGTTGAACTTGTCCTTGTCCTTCTGCGGGTTGACGACCTCGTTGACCAGCGGCATGCCGAGCCGGGAGACCTGCGTCCAGTCGCCGTGCGCGTCCTTGCGCTGGGTGGTGGACCAGATGCCCACGACCGGCTGTCCGGCCGACTCACGGATCATGTCGTTCGGGACCTGCAGGGCTATCGAGTTGACGTTGTAGCCCTTGAGGGTGTCCCGCCCGACCTCGGTCAGGTTCCCGCCGTACAGCAGGTCGAAGACGCGCAGGTCCAGGAAGAACGGGTCATCCGCCTGCCCGGCGAACGTCGTGGAACCGCCGGCGAGCTTGTAGACGGCTTGGTCGCGCAGCTTGCCGTAGTCCGGCATCGACGCCTTGCCGACGTTCGACGGGGCCACCGGAACGTCGTCGGCGACCTTGGTCCGCGACACCAGCTTCTGGTTGTGCAGCCGCAGCAGATCGATGTCGTACGTCTGCGTGATGTTCAGGTCCGGGTCGTCGAGGCTGGTGACCGGACCCGTGTTGTAGAGGAAGGTGTCGCCGTTCTTGCGGTGCGTCTTGAAGGTGTAGCGGTAGACCAACTCGCCCTGCGCGTCACCGTTGTTGTCGATGTGGATGTCGTACTGGGCGTCATCGGCGAAGGTGTAGAAGTTCGGTCCGCCGGCCGGTTCCTCGAAGGGGATCCAGTTCGCCACGATGGTCGTGGTGTTGGGCTTGTCGGGGCTCACGAACGCGTACACGTCCGTGTTGTCGTACTGGGGCTGCCCCGAGATCAGCGGGGCCTCCCGGTGGCTGGAGGCGGAGGCCGCCCCCGGTTCCAGCGCGGTCATGCCGGCGGCTGCGAGCCCCCCGGCGGCCAGCGCACCACATACGAGGGTCGCGAGACTCCTGCGTCCCGCGCCGCTCCTGGAGAAAGGTGTCATGCCGTCCGTCCTCACGTCCCAATTGCCTGACGCACGCCATTCGGAGCGGTCGCCGGGGTGGATTGGTCGAATCCCAAACGTTCTTACGGCGGCTTCGTCGGCTTGTTTCATCGACGAGGGCGTTTGTTGGCTCGCGGACCCGCGTTTTCGGTTCGCTGATCCGTAACCCCATCCATAGACACGCTCGCTGCGAACACGTAGGGGAAAGGACGGGCCGTGTGCGGCCGGAGAGGGGGACGGGTGGAGGCGGACGAACTTCTGGTGCTCGTGGCCGGAGGTGACCAGAAGGCATTCGAGGAGCTGTACGGACTGGTGTCCGGGCCGGTGTTCGGTCTGGTGCGCCGAGTGGTCCGGGACCCGGCACAGACGGAGGAGGTGGCCCAGGAGGTGCTGCTCGAACTCTGGCGCTCCGCCGCGCGGTTCGACCCCGGACGCGGCAGCGCCCTGTCCTGGATCCTCACCCTCGCGCACCGCCGCGCCGTCGACCGGGTCCGCAGCGCCCGCGCGGCCACCGAACGCGAGCAGCGCGAGGGGCGGCGGGCTCATCACCCCGCCTTCGACCAGGTCGCCGAGGAGGTCGAGGCCGGGCTCGAACGCGAGTGGGTGCGGCGCTGCCTCGACCGGCTCACCGCCCTGCAACGCCAGTCGGTCACCCTCGCCTACTACGACGGCTACACGTACCGTGAAGTGGCCGAAAGGCTCAAGCTGCCCCTGGGCACCGTCAAGACCCGAATGCGCGACGGCCTCACGCGCCTGCGCGAATGCCTGGGAGGTGCCGCATGAGCGCCCTGTACCGCCCCGGTGGCGCCCAGCACGGCCGGGGTGGCTCCCCGGCTCGTCCCAGTGGCGCCCGCTACCTCGGGGGAGGCATCGCATGAGCCTGCTCGACCGCTTCCTGCGCCGCGATCTGCACTCCCTCGCCGCCCCCTACGCCCTCGACGCCCTCGAACCCGACGAGCGCCGCCGCTTCGAACGCCACTTGCGTGGCTGTGTGCGCTGCGCCGCCGAGGTGCGGGCGCTGACCGAGGACGCGGTGCGGCTCGCCTGGTCGACGGCGGCGCCGGCGCCGGCCGCGCTGCGGGACCGGGTGCTGACCGCCGTACGCACCACACCGCAGGAGGCGCCGCGCCAGGAGGCACCACGCACGCGTGCCCCCCAGCAGCCCTCACGCGCGCGTGCCCCCCGCTTCCGGCCCCTCCTCGCCCCGCTCGCCACCACCACGGCCGCCGCGGCCCTCGTCGTCGCCTCCCTGTTCGCCGTACAGGCGACGCAGACCCAGGACGAACTCGACCAGGAGCGCGCCCAGGCACGTGAGATCGCCCACGTTCTCGCGGCACCCGACGCACGCGCGACCAGTGAACGGGACGCACAGGGACGCGGAATCGGAGTTGTCGCCTCCGCGTCGGAGCGGCGCGCCGTCGTGACGGTGAGCGGACTCGGCACTCCCTCCGGAGGGCGGGTGCACCAGCTGTGGCTCATGCGCCCGGGCGAGAATCCGCGCTCCCTGGGGCTCTTCGACAGCGACACGCCCTTGGTCGCCGACGGACTGAATACGAATGCGACGTCACTCGCTGTGACTGTCGAACCTCACGGGGGCTCAGTACAGCCCACCACCACACCAGTTGTCCAACTCGCCCTGGAATCGGTTGGATTCGGAGAGTAATCGTCAACACCCTTACGTGGAAGGTGAATCCTGTGCCCGCGATACACGAGTGCCACGAGGGAGCGATAGGGTTAGCCTGCCCGGGCCGGGTGGACTCGTACGGGTGGGGAGTGACATGGAACAGATAACAGTGCGCAGCAGGGCACGTGTCCCTGCGATCACCTGCGGGAGCAGCGCGACCAGTTCGCGCCTCGACCGCCATCTCGCGGTGCTGGGTGGCCCTGCCATCCCGCAGCGCGAAACGGTCGAGGCGACGTCGCTGATGCGTGAGCTCACCGCGCGTGACACCGCGCACGAGAGCAGCGGCAGGGGCGCGCGAGTGAGGCGGGTCTCGCTCTTCGCACCGCTGAGGCGGCTGCGCCGTTCGCTGTTCGGCAGCCGCTGAGCAGCGGTTCGACACCGGCGTTCCCCGACCCGCGCTCCGGCGACACCACCGACCCGGCGCAGCGCTGCACTTCCGCGTCCGTCATCCCCACGGCAGGCAGCGGCGCCCGGTGGGTCACCACGCCGGGGCGCGGGTCACCACACTCGGCAGGTCATCGCCCCCTGTAAGCAATCACGCTCAGCGGACCACCCCGTCCCGCAGCAACTCCGCGACGTCCGCATCCGTCATCCCCAGCGACCGCAGCACCGTCCCGGTGTGCTCCCCGAGCCGGGGGACGGCCCCCATCCGCGCCTCCTCCCCACCCGGCAGCGTGATCGGCGGCAGCAGCGCCCGCAGCGGCCCCACCGGTGACCCCACTTCCCGCCACCGGTCCCTGGCCGCCAGCTGTGGATGCTCCGCCACTTCTCGTAGGTCCCTCAGGCGGGCGCAGGCGATGCCCGCCCCCTCCAGCCGGGCCACGGCCTCGTCCGTGCCGAGCATGCCCAGCGCCTTCGCCACCAGCGCGTCCGTGCGCTCCCGGTTCTCGACCCGTGCCGCGTTCGTCGCGTACGCCGGATCGTCCGCCAATTCCGGCTCGTCCAGTACCTGTTGGGCGAGCCGCCGCCACTCCCGGTCGTTCTGCACCGACAGCAGCACCCGCCCGCCGTCCGCCGTCGGATAGGCGTCGTACGGCGCGATGACGGCGTGCGCGAGACCCGTGCGCGCCGGGGGTGTTCCGCCGTGCATCGCATGGTGCAGCGGATGTCCCATCCACTCGGCGAGCGACTCCAGCATCGACACCTCCACCGGCCCTCCGCGCCCGGTCGTGCCGCGCCTCACCAGCGCCGCGAGCACCCCCGAGAACGCGTACATGGCCGCCGCGATGTCCGCCGCCGGAATCCCCGCCTTCACCGGCTGCTCCGGCGTCCCCGTCACCGACACCAGTCCCGCCTCGCACTGCACGAGCATGTCGTACGCGCGTTTGTCGGCGTACGGTCCCGACGCCCCGTACCCCGAGATGTCCACGGCGATCAGCCGCGGATGCGCGGCGCACAGCGTCGCCGCGTCCAGGCCGAGCCGCGCCGCCGCACCCTGCGCGAGGTTCTGCACGAACACGTCCGCGTCCGCGACCAGACGGCGTACGACATCGAGCCCGCGCGGGTCCTTCAGGTCGAGGGCGACGGACTCCTTCCCCCGGTTGCACCACACGAAGTGCGAGGCGAGTCCGGCGGCCGCGGTGTCGTAACCGCGGGCGAAGTCCCCGCCGTCGATCCGTTCGACCTTGACGACTCGAGCGCCGAGATCGGCGAGCTGGCGGGTGGCGAAGGGCGCGGCGACGGCCTGCTCGACGGCGACGACGGTGATGCCCTCCAAGGGCAGGGGAAGTGGCTGCATGCGCTGGATCATGTCCTGTGCGTAACACCTTTGTCATGCGTGGATGTTGACGGGACAATCTTCCGGGGCCAGGGCGGCTGATCGTTTACACGACTCATTGACCGATACACCCGACCTCACCCGGAGGTGCGCGTGTGCGACCCGCACGACCAGCATGAACACGACTCGACGACCGCGAACGGCCAGGCACGGAGGCCCGGTCATCGGCTTCAGCGGCGAGTACGACGCCCCGCGCGGCCTTTCGCGGGGCAAGGGGTACGCCCTTCACCCCCGGCCGGTCGCGTACCGGCGGACGGCCGATGGCAGGAATACGGCGATGATCACGCAGGACCACGCCAGCGACCCGGCGACGGGGTGGGCCACCGGCCAGGCGGCCCCCTCGGGCACGGGGGCGTTCCCGAACAGGTCCCGCAAGGCCGTGGTGACCGCACTGATCGGATTCCACTCGGCGATCGCGCGCAGCCAGCCCGGCAGATTGTCGGTGGGAATGTACGCGTTGGACAGCAGTGGCAGCATGAAGGTCGCGCTGCCCAGCTGACCGGCGGCCTCCTCGCTCCGGGAGAGGAGGCCGAGGAAGATCCCGATCCACGTGGTCGCGAACCGGAACAGCAGCAGCAGTCCGACGGCGCTCGCCGCTTCGAGCGCCGACCCCTCGATCCGCCAGCCGACCGCGAGCCCGACGAGCAGCAGCGGCACCGTCCCGACGGCCGTGACGACCAGGTCCGCCACCGCCTGCCCGAGCGGGACGGCCGCCCGGCTCATCGGCAGCGTGCGGAAGCGGTCCATCACGCCCCGGTGTGAGTCCTGGGCCGCCTGGAACATGCCGGTCATGATCCCGTTGGCCGCGGTCGCCACCATCAGCCCCGGCACGAGGAAGGCCCGGTACTCCTCGCCGGGCATCGCGAGGGCGCTGCCGAAGACATACCCGAAGAACAGCAGCATGGTGATCGGCATGGTCTGAGTGAGGATCGCCAGGCCCGGATTGTTCCGGATCCGCCGCAGCTGACGGCCCAGCATGGCGGTCCCGTCGTAGGCCAACGCACTCATGTCACGAGCTCCTTGTGGTCGGTAGGGGCTTGGCTCTGGCCATCGGTGAGCCGGAGGAAGACGTCGTCGAGGGTCGGCGGACGCAGGCTCGCGTCGAGCAACGGAACGCCCGCCGCGTCGAGTTCACGGACCAGACGGGGGAGTGTCAGCGTCGGATCGGTGGTGACGGCGCCCACCGCGTGCCGCTCCTCGGCGAACGTGGGCTCATTGCCGGTGAGTTGGTCCAGTACGGCGGCCGCCCCGGCCATGGCCTCCGCGTGGGCGACGACGACTTCGGCGTACGAGCCGATGAGCGCCTTGAGTTCGGCGGGCGAGCCGGTGTGGGTGGCCCTGCCCCGGTCCACGAGGACGATGTCGTCGGCCAGTTGGTCGGCCTCCTCCAGGTACTGCGTGGTCAGCAGCACGGTCGTGCCCTCGCCCTTCAGAGCGCGCACGGCCGCCCAGATCTGGTTGCGGCTCGCGGGGTCGAGCCCGGTGGTGGGCTCGTCCAGGAAGAGCACCGAGGGGCGGCGGATCAGACTCGCCGCCAGGTCGAGGCGCCGTCGCATGCCGCCCGAGTAGGTGGACGCCGGCCGGTCGGCGGCCTCGGCCAGCCCGAAGCGGTCGAGAAGCTCGGCGGCCCGCGCCCCCGCGTCCTTCATGCGATGCAGCTTCGCGAAGAGCCGCAGGTTCTGGCGCCCGGTGAGGTCGCCGTCGATGGAGGCGTACTGCCCGGTGACCCCGATGCTCCGGCGGACGGCCGCGGCCTCCCGTACGAGATCGTGCCCGGCGACACGCGCGGACCCCGCGTCGGGTCGCAGCAGTGTGGTGAGCAGCCGTACGGTCGTGGTCTTGCCCGCGCCGTTCGGCCCGAGCACCCCGCAGACCGTGCCCTCCGCCACCGCCAGGTCGAGGCCGCGAAGCGCGTGGACGTCCCCGAAGCGCTTCACCAGACCCTCACTAAGTACAGTGTACGTAGTAGTCATGGAGTGACCATAGCGCACTACGTACGCTGTACGTAACTAGGATGGTCGCGAGGTGATCGACCAATGGCAGGGCGCAACGTCGTACCCGAAGTGATCTGGGCCCGTCCCGAGCGCGCGGGCCGTGGTCCGCGGCCGGCGTACAGCCGTGCGGACATCGCGGCCGCCGCCGTGCGCATCGCGGACACGGAGGGGCTCGACGCGGTCTCGATGCGGCGCGTGGCCGCCGAGCTGGGCTGCGGCACGATGTCGCTCTACAACTACGTGCCGCGCAAGGAGGACCTGTACGAGCTGATGGTCGACGCCATCAGCGGCGAGCACGACATCCAGGAGCCCTCGGGCGACTGGCGCGCCGACATGCTCCGGGTCGCCCGTCAGACCCGCGCCCTCATGCACCGTCACCCCTGGCTGCCGGGCCTGATGTCCCCGGTCTACGGCTTCAGCCCCAACGCCCTGCGCTACCTGGAGCACTGCCTGGCCTGCCTCGACCCGCTCGACGTGCCGTACGGCACGAAGTTCGAGTTGATCGCGATGCTCAACGGGGTCGTCACGACATACGTCGGCAATGAGCTGGCCACCGCCGAACGCACCCGGTCGCTGCCCTGGTCGGAGGAGCAGGAGAACGCGGTCCGGATCGCCTATCTGGGGTCGCAGGTGGCGACCGGCGCCTATCCGCGCATGGCCGCGGCCTTCATGGAGGACGCCGGGCCCATCGACCTGGAGGCGGTCTTCGAACGGGCGCTGGGGCGGGTCCTGGACGCGTTCGAACCGAAAGGCTAGAGCAGGGCGAACTGCCCCTCGGGGCCCTCTTCGTGGTGGTCGAGGACCGAGGCCGGCCGCCGCGCCGCGTCCGGCACCGGGAGCACGCCCGCCTTGCGCAGCTCGGCCTGTGTGATCGGTGATTCGATCGTCAACTCGGCCTGCTGGGGCCGCAATTCCGCGAGCAGCGCCAGCACCGTGACGAGTTCCAGCAACTCGGACGTCCACGTCTGCGGCCATGTGGCGGGGCGGATCGACTCCAGGGCGCCCGGCTCGGGCGGCAGCTCCGTCCTGGCCGTGAACCACTGCTCCAGTACGCGCACCCCGCCCACCTCGAAGTCCCAGGCCTGCGGCGGTACGGGCGAGATCCGGCCGTCGTCGAGGTGGAGGGCCTCCTCGTCACGGTCGTAGCGCAGATCCAGGGGGCGGGCAGGGAGCGGGGCGCGGACGTACGGGCGGCGGCCGCCCGGAAGCTTGGGGCGCTCACCGTCGCGGCGCATCAGCCACAGCATCCGGCGGCCCAACTCGACACCGTGCGCCCATGCTTCGGGCTCGGCGGTGAGCGGGACGGCCCGTCCGTCGCGGCCGGGGCGCGCGACCGCCACCGTCCAGGCGAGGACGTCGACGGGGGCGGGGGAGTGGCCCAGGCGGGTGCCGAGGTGCTCCAACAGGCCTGGGGCCAGATTCGGTTCGAGGCCGCCGGGGCGCCGGTAGAGGGGACGGACGCGGCCCGCGCGACCGGCGCTCAGGGGCAGCGCGGAGGCTGCCAGCAGCACCGGCCCCGACGCATCCGGCACGACCGTCTGCTCGACCGCGAACACCTGCCGCTCGTCGGCCACCCGCCACAACTCGGGGCGCGCCGCGTCGATCAGCCGGTGGTCGGGAATCAGCCACTGCTCGTCGAAGGGGCCGTGCAGCACGCGTACCGGCTCCGGGCAGGGACCCGACTCGCGTGCCAGACGACCCGTCCCCGTGGACTGCCCCGGCAGCTGCGCCACCGCCGAGTGCGTCGTGCGCGAGCGCGTCGGGCCGAACAGCGCCTCGCGGTCCGGCCCTTCGGCCTTCACCAAGGCGTCCCAGCGCGCCCTCAGAGACGCGGCATCAGGGGCCGTCGGCCACCCCCGGCCCAGCCTCGGCGGTGCGACGGACCACGGCATGAGGTCCGCGAGCAGCGGCGCGTCGTCGTGCGTCACGCTCGGCATCGTACGACGTGATCAGTGGGTGTCGAGGGTGACCGTGAAGGAGAAACGGTCGCCCCGGTAGTGGATGACGGCGACGTCGAGGGCCTGCCCGTCCTGGTCGTAGATGACACCCGTGTAGCGCAGGATCGGGCTGAGCAGCGGCACTTGGAGCAGTCGCGCCGTCTCCGGGTCCGCGAGCCGCGCCTCCACGGTGTCGGTGATACGGCTGATGCTGACGCCGATCACGTCCCGCAGCACCTTGGTCATCGGCCAGCGGATCAGATCCTCCCGGTCGATGCGCTCCGCCAGCTCCGGCCTGATGTAGTTGCGCGCGTGGTTCGTCGGCTCGCCCGTCTTCTCGTCGCCGCGCAACCGGTGATACGTCGCGACCTCGTCCAAGTCCGGGAAGTACTCCACCAATTCACCTGAAACCGGAGCTTTCCCCTGTTCCAGCAGCTCGGTGGCCATGCCGGACTGCTGTGCCACGATCGCGTCCACCGAGCCGAGCAGCCGCACGGGCACGCCCCGCTGGGCGCTCGGCTCGATGAACGTGCCCCGCCTGCGATGGCGCGTGATGAGCCCCTCGACCTCCAGCTCCTTGAGCGCCTGCCGCATGGTCAGCACGCTCACCCCGTAGTGCCCCGCCAGCTGCTCCTCCGTGGGCAGCCGCAGCGGGTCCTGGGGCGAGCGGCCGAGTATGGAGGCACGCAGGGACTGCGAGACCTGATACCAGAGCGGCAGCTTGCGGTTCAGGACGATCGAGTCCGGGGCGAAGGAGGTCACGAGGGTATCCGTACCGGTCGCGGGCCGTGAATGCAACGGGCGGTGAATCTCAGTCGGCCGGGCGGGAGTCCGGGCGGAAGTGCCGCTGCAGCCCCTGCCACACGTCGTCGTACGCCTGCTGCAGATGCTCCGCCCGGGCCGCCTGGGCCGTCGCGGTCACCGGCCAGCGCGTCTCGAACATGAAGGCGAGCCCGTCGTCGATCTTCTGCGGGCGCAGCTCCGCGGCGCTCGCCCGGTCGAAGGTCTCCCGGTCCGGCCCGTGCGCCGACATCATGTTGTGCAGCGAACCACCGCCCGGAACAAAGCCCTCCGCCTTCGCGTCGTACGCGCCCTCGATGAGCCCCATGTACTCGCTCATCACATTCCGGTGGAAGTACGGCGGCCGGAAGGTGTCCTCGCCCACCAGCCAGCGCGGCGCGAAGACGACGAAGTCGACGCCGGCCAGACCCGGGGTGTCCGACGGTGACGTCAGCACCGTGAAGATCGACGGGTCCGGATGGTCGTAGCTGATGGTGCCGATCACATTGAAACGGCGCAGGTCATAGATGTACGGCACATGGTTGCCGTGCCAGGCGACGACATCCAGCGGCGAGTGGTCGTACGTCGCCGTCCAGAGGTTGCCGCAGAATTTGTTCACCACCTCGACCGGGCCCTCGATGTCCTCGTACGCGGCGACCGGCGCGAGGAAGTCACGGGCGTTGGCGAGACCATTGGCGCCGATCGGGCCGAGGTCGGGCAGCCGGAAGGGCGCCCCGTAGTTCTCGCACACATATCCCCGGGCGGTCGGGCTCTGCTCGCCGGTCGATGCGGTGTCCAGGAGCTCCACGCGGAAGCGGACACCACGGGGAATCAGCGCGACCTGGCCCGGCTCCACATGCAGCAGGCCGAACTCTGTGTGCAGCAGCAGCCCGCCGCGCTCCGGCACGATCAGCAGTTCACCGTCGGCGTCGCTGAACACCCGCTCCATCGAGGAGTTGGCGTGATAGAGGTGCACCGCCATGCCGGTGCGCTGGGTCGCGTCGCCGTTGCCGCCGAGGGTCCACAGGCCTTGCAGGAAATCCGTCCCGGCGGGGGGCTCGGGCAGCGGATTCCAGCGCAGCCGGTTCGGGTCGGGTGCCGTCTCGGTGAAGGGAGCCGTGCGGAGCGGGCCGTTGTCCACGCGGGTGAACGCGGGGTGCGCGGCGGACGGACGGATCCGGTACAGCCACGAGCGCCGGTTGTGTGCCCTCGGCTCGGTGAACGCCGTGCCGCTCAGCTGCTCCGCGTACAGCCCGAGCGGGGCGCGCTGCGGCGAGTTGCGGCCGTGCGGCAGCGCCCCCGGGACCGCCTCCGAGCTGAATTCGTTGCCGAAACCGGAGAGGTAGGTCAGCCCCTCGGCCGTCTTCCTCGCGTCCCCGCTCATGATCGCTCCCTTGCGCCTGATTCCTATGCATCACCGTAGGATTCAGATTTTCCGCGCGCAAGAGGTCGACTCGACCCACCGCATGGGATCGGCCATGGTCGGCGTACCGGCCTGACGGAAATCGCCGCCCGGCGTACTACTCAGGGCTGGCCGTACGGCCCAAGAACCCGACTCCAGGGGGATCCGACTGTCAGAGCGTTGTTCTACGCTCCCCGGCATGTCGTGGACGCGTGGACTGCTCGCAGCGCTCGCGGTCTGCGCCCTGCTCGGCGGATCGGCGGGCTGCGCCACCAGCGACGCGCACGAGCGGAAGGACGGACCGTCGGCCTCGCCCGTGGGCAAGCTGCTGGACGAGGCCGACGAGGAGGGGCGGCTCTACCGTGAGGTGGACAAGAAGGGTGCGCCGGAAGTCGCGATCGAGATCCAGCCGGACTCCGACGACAGCTGGGACGTGACGCTGACCGTCCACCACTTCCGCTTCTCGCCCGTCGGCACGCGCTCCGTTCCCGTGGCCGGCCGGGGCATCGCCCACCTCTACGTGGACGGCCGGACCATCGCCCGGCTCCGCACCGCCGAGTACCACCTCGACGGCGACCTCGTCCCGCGCGGCACCCACCATGTCACCGCGCGCCTGTACGCGGACGACGGCACCGTGTGGGCCGTCCACGGCAAGCCCGTCGAAAGCACCGCGGACATCACGGCGTCGGAGGCCGGGTCGGCGGCGCCACCGACCGCGACCACGACCATGAGTGGGAGCGGCACCGGGGCCCGTACTGATACGGGAGGTTCACCGGACCCCGGCGGAAAGGCATCATGAAGCCCGTGCCCCATGCGACCTCGCTGCGCAGAGCGCCCGTACAACGGCGCAGTGCCGAACGACTGACCAGAATCCTCGACGCCTGCGCCGACCTCCTCGACGAGGTCGGCTACGACGCCCTGAGCACCCGCGCCGTGGCCCAGCGGGCCGGCGTGCCCATCGGCTCCGTCTACCGCTTCTTCGGCAACAAGCGCGCCATGGCCGACGCGCTCGCCCAGCGCAACCTGGAGCGCTATGCCGAGCGCGTCACCGAGCGCCTCCTGGAGACAGGCGGCGGGGGCTGGCGCGCGGCCATGGACGCCGTGCTCGACGAATACCTCGCCATGAAGCGCACCGCGCCCGGCTTCTCCCTCGTCGACTTCGGCAACCAGATCCCCGTCGGCTCCGGAACCGCCCAGCCCAACACCCGAGTCGCCGACCGCCTCACCGAACTGCTCTCCGGCTACCTCGACCGCACCCCCGACGAGGACCTCCGCCGCACCTTCCTGATCGCCGTGGAGACCGCGGACACCCTGGTCCACCTGGCCTTCCGGGTCGCGCCGGAGGGGGACGAACGGATCATCGAGGAGGCGCGGGAGCTGTTGCGGGCGTACCTGGCCAGGGTCCTGGACTGAGGGTTCACGGGCGGTGAGCCGCTCGCGAATTTCCGACCTCACCCCTCGGAGGCCCTCCCCGCCATGCGTACCGGTCGGTATGCTCGCCCCAGCCCGTGTGCCACCGCCGTCACCGCCCTCCGGGAGGACCCGTGTCCCGCACCTCCGGCACCACCCCCGACTCCCGCACCGCCCCGCGCGTGTGCCCTCTGTGCGAGGCCACCTGCGGACTGACGCTCACCATCGAGGGCACCCGCGTGACCGGCGCCCGGGGCGACCGCGCCGATGTGTTCAGCAAAGGGTTCATCTGCCCGAAGGGCGCCTCCTTCGGGGCGGTCGACGGGGATCCGGACCGGCTGCGCGCTCCCCTCGTCCGCAAGGACGGCGAACTGCGGGAGGCGACCTGGGACGAGGCGTTCGACGCGGTGGCCGCGGGCCTGCGGCCCGTCGTCGAGCAGTACGGGCCGCACGCCGTCGGCATCGTCCTCGGCAACCCGAACGTGCACACCATGGCCGGCGCCCTCTACCCGCCCGTCCTGCTCACCGCGCTGCGCACCCACAGCCTCTTCACCGCCTCCACCGTCGACCAGATGCCCAAGCACGTCTCCAGCGGACTGCTGTACGGCGACGCCAACGCGATCCCCGTACCGGACCTCGACCACACCGACCACCTCCTGCTCATCGGGGCCAACCCCCTGGAATCCAACGGGAGTCTGTGCACCGCCCCCGACTTCCCCGGCAAGCTCAAGGCGCTGCGCGCACGTGGCGGCACGCTGACGGTCATCGACCCGCGCCGGACGCGCACGGCGAAGCTCGCCGACCGGCATGTGGCCATCCGGCCCGGCACCGACGCACTGCTGCTCGCGGCGATGGCGTACGTCCTCTTCGAGGAGAAGCTCGTCGACCTCGGCGCCCTCGCGCCGCACGTCCAGGACCTCGACGAACTCGCCGACGCCGTCCGCGACTTCACCCCCGAAGCCGCGAGCGAGGCCTGCGACGTCGACGCGGACATCATCCGGGCACTGGCCCGCGAGCTCGCCGCCGCGCCCACCGCCGCCGTCTACGGCCGCATCGGCAGCTGCACCGTCCCGCACGGCACCCTCGCCAGCTGGCTCGTCGACGTCCTCAACATCCTCACCGGCAATCTCGACCGGCCCGGCGGCGCCCTCTTCCCGCAGGCCGCGACCGACAAGACACCCCGGCCCGCCGGCCCCGGCCGCGGCTTCGCGCTCGGCCGCTGGCACAGCAGGGTGAGCCGCTATCCCGAGGCCAAGGGCGAACTGCCGCTCTCCGCCCTCGCCGAGGAGATCGACACCGCGACCGAGGAGGGCAGCCCGGTCCGCGCCGTCATAGCCGTCGCCGCCAACCCCGTCCTGTCCGCACCGGACGGCGACCGCCTCGACAAGGCCCTGGACTCGCTGGACTTCATGGTCAGCGTCGACCCGTACCTGAACGAGACCTCGCGCCACGCGCACGTCGTCCTTCCGCCGCCCCCGCCCTCGCAGAGCGCGCACCACGACTTCGCCTTCAACACCCTCGCCGTACGCAACCAGGTCCGCTACAACCGCCCGGCCGTCCCCCTGGAGCCGGGTCGCATGGCGGAGACCGAGATCCTCGCCCGGCTCGTCCTCGCCGCGACCGGCATGCACGGCGCCGACCCGTCCGCCGTCGACACCATGGTCATCGACACCACCCTCGGCAAGTCCGTCACCGAGGCACACTCCCCGGTGCACGGCCGCGACCCTAAGGAACTCGCCGCCCAACTCACCGGTGAGAACGGCCCCGAGCGGCGGCTCGACATGATGCTGCGCCTCGGCCCGTACGGCGACGGCTTCGGCGCCCGGCCGGACGGGCTGAGCCTGGCGAAGCTGCTCGCCCATCCGCACGGCATCGACCTCGGACCGCTGCGGCCGCGCCTGCCCCAGCCGCTGAAGACACCCAGCGGGAAGATCGAGCTGCTGCCCGGACCGATCGCCGACGATCTGCCGCGCCTACGGGCCGCCCTGCGCGAGCGTCCGGCGGCCCTGGTGCTGGTGGGCCGCCGCCATCTGCGCTCCAACAACAGCTGGATGCACAACGTGCCCGCCCTCACCGGTGGCTCCAACCGCTGCACCCTGCACATCCACCCCGAGGACGCCGAACGCCTCGGGCTCACCGACGGGGCCGCCGTACGCGTCAAGGGCGCCGGGGGAGAGGTGACGGCCCCCGCCGAGTTCACCGACGCGGTACGACGCGGTGTGGTGAGCCTGCCGCACGGCTGGGGACACGACCGCCCCGGCACCCGGATGAGCCACGCCGCCCTGGACCCGGGCGTCAACGTCAACCAGCTCCTCGATGGCTCGCTCCTCGACCCGCTGTCGGGCACGGCGGTGCTCAATGGCGTGCCCGTGGAGCTCGCGCTCACCGAGACAAGCCTGTGACCTGGAGTTTTGCGCTTATTGCTCGCGTGTCAACATCTTGTTAACGCTTGCGGGCCCGACCTAACGTCGCCCTACCGCCGGCCCTGGTGGGAGTTCAAGGGCGAACGTTAGGTATCCACACATGCTGACCATCCTCGGCTTCACCATGATCGCGACCTTCCTGGTCCTGATCATGCTGAAGAAGATGTCGCCGATCGCGGCGCTCGTGCTGATTCCGGCACTCTTCTGCGTCTTCGTCGGAAAGGGCGCCAAGCTCGGTGACTACGTCATCGACGGCGTCACCAGCCTCGCGCCCACGGCGGCGATGCTGATGTTCGCGATCGTCTACTTCGGTGTGATGATCGACGTCGGTCTCTTCGACCCGATCGTCCGGGGGATTCTCAAGTTCTGCAAGGCCGACCCGTTGCGGATCGTGGTCGGCACGGCGGTCCTCGCCGCGATCGTCTCCCTCGACGGCGACGGCTCGACCACCTTCATGATCACGGTCTCGGCGATGTACCCGCTGTACAAGCGCCTGAAGATGAGCCTGGTCGTGATGACCGGTGTCGCCGCGATGGCCAACGGCGTGATGAACACGCTGCCCTGGGGCGGCCCGACCGCCCGCGCCGCGACCGCGCTCAAGCTCGACGCGAGCGACATCTTCGTCCCGATGATCCCCGCACTCGCCGTCGGCCTCCTCGGCGTCTTCGCCCTCGCGTACGTCCTCGGTCGCCGCGAGCGCAAGCGGCTGGGCGTGCTGACGCTGGACGAGGTGCTGGAGCCGCAGGAGGCGGAGACGGTTCTGGTCGGCTCGCGCGGCTCGGGGTCCGGCTCCGCCGGCAAGAAGGCTGTGGCGACCGGGGGTTCGGGCTCCGGTACGGACGCGGACGCCCCGGAGGCGGACTCCTCCGAGGACGACGGCTTCCAGGGACTCGACCCCAACCGTGCCACCCTGCGCCCCAAGCTCTACTGGTTCAACGCGCTGCTCACGGTCACGCTGCTCACCGCCATGATCATGGAGTGGCTGCCGATCCCGGTCCTCTTCCTGCTCGGCGCGGCACTGGCTTTGACCGTCAACTTCCCGAACATGGCAGAGCAGAAGGCCCGCCTCGGCGCCCACGCCGAGAACGTCCTCAACGTCTCCGGCATGGTCTTCGCCGCCGCCGTCTTCACCGGCGTCCTGCAGGGCACCGGCATGGTCGACCACATGGCCAAGTGGCTGGTCTCCAACATCCCGGACGGCATGGGCCCGCACATGGCCTTCGTCACCGGTGTCCTGAGCATCCCGCTCACGTACTTCATGTCGAACGACGGCTTCTACTTCGGCATCCTTCCCGTCCTCGCCGAGGCGGGTCAGGCGCACGGCGTCTCGTCCCTGGAGATCGCCCGGGCCTCGCTCATCGGCCAGCCGCTGCACATGTCGAGCCCGCTGGTGCCGGCTGTATACGTCCTGGTCGGCATGGCGAAGGTGGAGTTCGGCGACCACACGAGGTTCGTGGTGAAGTGGGCGGCGCTCACGTCGCTGGTGGTGTTGGGGGCCGGAATTCTGTTCGGCATCATCTGACCGACAACTATCGGCTGACAACTATCGGCTGACAGCTGACAGAAGTCAGATAACAGAAGTCAGATAACAGATGTCGATATCTGTTATCTGTCAGCCGATATCCGTCATCTGATATCTGTCGTACGTCACTTGTCGTCCATCATCTGTCGTCCTCATCGGATGGAGGATCCCTGTGGGGCCCGGTCGGAACCGCGGCTGGCTGCTGCGCCTCGTCATCGCCTTCGGCTTCGCGCAAGGGGCGGTGTCGATGGCCCGGCCCGCCGTCTCCTACCGGGCCCTCGCGCTGGGCGCGGACGAGCGGGCGGTCGGTGTGATCGCGGGCGTGTACGCGCTGCTGCCGCTGTTCGCCGCAGTACCGCTGGGTCGTCGCACGGATCACGGGCGCTGCGCACCTCTGCTGCCCGTCGGCGTCGTCCTCATATCCGGTGGCTGCGCGATGAGCGGCCTGGCCGACGGCCTGTGGGGGATGGCTGTCTGGAGTGGGGTGATGGGCCTCGGCCACCTCTGCTTCGTGATCGGCGCCCAGTCGCTCGTCGCTCGCCAGTCCGCGCCGCACGAACAGGACCGCAACTTCGGTCACTTCACCATCGGCGCCTCGCTCGGCCAGCTGGTCGGCCCGATCGCGGCGGGTGCCCTGATCGGTGGTCCCGACATGGCGGGCAGCAGCGCGCTCGCGCTGCTCGTCGCGGGTGCGGTCGCGGCGGTCGCGTTCACCTCGCTATGGCGCATCGAGCACCCTGTGGTCGACACGTCCCGTACCGCGCAAGGCGACCGGGTCCCCGTCCAGCGCATTCTGCGCACCCGGGGCGTGCCCGCGGGCATCTTCGTCAGCCTCGCCGTGCTGTCCGCGACCGACATCCTCACCGCCTACCTCCCGGTGGTCGGCGAGCACCGGGGCATCGCGCCGTCCGTGATCGGCCTGTTGCTGAGTCTGCGCGCGGCGGCGACCATCGCCTGCCGTCTGGTGCTGACGCCGCTGCTGCGGATGCTCGGCCGCGCCCTTCTGCTCACCGTCACCTGCCTGCTGGCGGCCGTGCTCTGCGCCGGCATCGCACTGCCCGTACCGGTGTGGACGCTGGCGCTGATGCTCACCGTTCTCGGTTTCTGCCTAGGTGTCGGCCAGCCGCTGTCCATGACGACGGTCGTCCAGGCGGCCCCGGACGAAGCCCGTTCGACGGCCCTCGCCCTGCGCCTCACCGGCAACCGGCTCGGACAGGTCGCCGCGCCCGCCGCCGCGGGTCTCGTTGCCGGAGTCGCCGGTGTGGCCGCGCCGTTCGTGATGCTCGGCGCGTTGTTGCTGGTGTCGTCGGGGATCGCGCTGCGCTCGCCGGCGAAGCCTGCCCGGGTCCGCGGCGAGGGGCGGCGGGCCGAGGTCCCGTTGCGCCGCAAGAGCGATATCTGACGGGATGTCGGGCGCTGTTGCCGAACTTGCCGGGGCGGATGTGAGAAGCAGTCAGATGACAGCGGGATTCGTATGACAATCATCTGACTCGGAGGACTGCGCATGCCCACCTCGTCTCTTTCGCGCCGCGCGGGCGCACGCACGGGCGCCGCCGCCACCCTGGCGGCCCTCACTGTCGCGAGCGCCGCCCTGCTGGGGGCACCGGCCGCCGTCGCAGCTCCCGGTGACAACGGAGACGTAAAGATCCACAAGGCGGACAACCCCCGCACACTTGAGGACTCTCAGAACAACGACCCGAAGGTGTGCAAGTTCTACCTCGACGCCTTCAACTTCGACGGCTTGCAGAGCGTCAGCTGGTCCATCGAGACACAACCCCTTGTGGCGGACGGTGTCACGCTCAAGGGCAGCATCACCATCCCCCCTTCCGGCCACGGCTGGACCGATGATCTCTCGCTGCCGAACGGCCAGTACAAGCTCACCTGGACCTTCGCAGGCGAGAGCGGCGCGGGCAAGCACAAGGTCTTCAAGGTCGACTGCACCAACGTAACCCCGACCCCGACGCCGACGCCGACCCCGACGCCGACGCCGACGAAGACTGGGCACGGCGGCGGCCACGGCGGCCCGAACGGCGGACCCCCCGCCGGCGGCGGCGGTGTCGCCCCCCGGGACTACGCGCCGGTCGCCGGCGCGGTGGCCGTGGGCCTCGTCGTGACGGGGGGAGTCGTGTACCTCCGGCTGCGCCGCCGCCCCGATGGCGCCGCGTAGACGCTTCCGCAGGCCCTGGTACCGGACGCGCGCCTATCGCCTGACGCGGACCGTCGTGGTCGTCGTCGGTCTGGTGGTGGGCGGCGTCCGGTGGGCGGGGGACGACGAGCCCGCGGAGCCCGTCGCGGCCGGCGCCCAGTACGCCGACTCCGCCGGGACGGGCGGACCCGCCGCCGGGACGAACTCCCGTCGGCCCGGCGGCGACGCACGCGGCGCGAAGCCCCGCCGTCTCTCGCCCGCCCGGCCGGTGCGGCCCGCACCCCCGCCCAAGCCGCTCCCGCGCTCCCCGGCGACCTCGCTCCGCATCCCGTACTTCGGTCTGGAGGCCCCGGTCGCCGGTCTCCGGCTCGATCGTGAGCGGCGGCTGACCGCGCCGCCCGTGGATGATCCGAAACTGGTCGGCTGGTACGAGGGCGGGCCGACGCCGGGCGAGTCGGGCACGGCCGTCGCCGTCGGTCACCGCGACACCAGGACGGGGCCCGCGATCTTCGTCGCGCTCGACCAACTCCGACCCGGCAGGCTCGTCGAAGCCCGCCGCGCCGACGGGCGGACCGCCGTCTACACGGTGGACGCCGTGAAGACGTACGAGAAGGCCCACTTCCCCGACAAGCAGGTGTACGGCGACAGGGGGCGTCCCGAACTGCGTCTGATCACGTGCGGTGGTGTGTACGACCGCAAGAAGGGCTACGCCGGCAACGTCGTCGTGTTCGCCCACCTCACCGGGACCCGGGGGCGGGCCCGCACCACGTGAGGCACCCACCGCGTCGAGCCCGGCGGCGCAAAAAACCGGACGTCGGTCCCCCGGTATCCGATCGTCCGCTTCACCTGGTGCGCGATGCTCCGCTCCACCGGTACGCGATCGTCCGTTTCCGCCCGTGTCGAACCGGACCGTCCGATCCCGCCGCGCGTCTTCCCCCGGGCGTGCGCGGTCCGTTAACTTCCGTGACTCATACGTCCCGTACGACCCGCACGGGACGTCCGACCGCGGAGCACCAGAGTCCCGTGAGCCCCCGGGGGCACCTGTCATGACACGCGCCATCTCTCTGCACAACGTCAGCAAGGCGTACACCCGCGGTGTCCGCGTGGTGGAGCGGCTGTCGCTCGACATCCGGCCGGGCGAGTTCCTCGTGCTGCTCGGGCCGTCCGGCTGCGGCAAGTCGACCGTGCTGAGAATGATCGCCGGGCTCGAAGAGGTCACCGAGGGCGAGGTGCGCCTCGACGGCGAGTACGCCAACGATCTGCCGCCGTCCGGACGGGACATGGCGATGGTGTTCCAGAACTTCGCCCTCTACCCGAGCATGACCAGCCGCGACAACATCGGCTTCCCGCTGCGCATCGAGACACCCGGCGAGGATCCGCGTCCGCGCGTGGACGCCACCGCCCGGATGCTCGGCATTCAGGACCTCCTCGACCGCTTCCCCAATCAGCTCTCCGGCGGCGAACGCCAGCGTGTCGCCATGGGCCGGGCCATCGCGCGCCATCCCTCCGCCTTCCTGATGGACGAGCCGCTGTCCAACCTCGACGCCAAGCTCCGCAATCACCTTCGGGCCGAAATCTCCAAGCTCACCCGGGAGTTGGGCGCGACGACGGTGTATGTCACCCACGACCAGGCCGAGGCGATGTCGCTCGGTGACCGTGTCGCGGTCCTGCGCGGAGGTGTCCTGCAGCAGCTGGGCACGCCCCGCACGGTCTACGGGCTGCCCGCGAACGTCTTCGTCGCCGCCTTCATCGGCACCCCGCGGATCAACCTGCTGCGCGGCCTCGTCCGGGCGCCGCTCGACGGAGCCATGTCGATCAGCCTCGGCAAGCAGTACCTGCGGCTGCCCGAACCGCTTTCCCTGGACCACCAGTTGCTGCGGGTGCAGCAGGGCCGCGAGGTCATCGTCGGGCTGCGCTCCGAGGCGGTCCGGCTCGCCAAGCCGTCCGCCGCGCGGCCCGGCGAGGTGGCGATCAGCGGGCTCGTCGAGCACGTGGAGTTCCAGGGGCACGAGGTTCTCGTCCACTTCAACACCGGCTCGCGGCCCGCCGTCGTACCGGAGTTGGAGGCGCCGCGCCCGACCCGTCCGGCCCGGCGGCGGCGCCGTGACGGCACTGTCCTGGACCGGCTGCGGGAGCGCGCCGGGGCGCTGCGGGCCGGACCGGTCGTGGTCATGGAGCATCCGGCGGATGCGGGATCCGACTACCCCGAACCGGCGCCGCCGGAGGGCCGCCTGCCCGGTGACCTCGTCGTCCGCACCACCCCCGACATCGAACTCCGCCACGGCATGCAGGTTCCCCTCCTCGTCGACATCGCCCATCTGTTCGTCTTCGACCAGCATGGTGAACGCATCTGCCCGGCTCCGGCGCGGCTGCCGGATCTGGAGGAGTGAGTTCCGCTAGGCAGGCGCGCATGACTCCGCACAGCGGCACCCGCGCCCGTTTGGGCGCCATGACCGCCACCGCCCTGCTCGCCGTCGGCGCCCCGGCCGCGTACGCCCTCCTCGACGACCCCGACCCTCAAGTCCCGGTCCGCGGTGAGGCGTACATCGAGAGCCGGCTCTTCTTCGGCACCGAACGGCCCGACGGCGGCGCGGCCGTCACCGACCGGCAGTTCATGGCCTTCGTCGACAAGGAGGTGACGCCGGACTTCCCGAACGGGCTCACCGTGCAGAACGGGCGCGGGCAGTGGCGGGACGCGCACGGCACGATCGAGCGCGAGCGGTCCTACGCGCTGATCCTGCTGTATCCGGTGACCCAGGCACGCGCGAGCGACAAGAAGATCGAGGAGATCCGCATCGCCTACGAGAAGGCCTTCGCCCAGGAATCCGTGGCCAGGGTGGACGATCGGACCAGGGTCGACTTCTGAGCCGCACGGGCCGAGGATGCCCCTGGGAACCAGGTCCGGCCCGGTTCCGCCGGGTCCCTCTGGCGCCCGAAAACTATCATCGCTAGTTTAGGGTGCGGACGACGCGGCCCCGCCCGGGAGGAACACGATGAAGGCACAGGACGGCATGTACATCGACGGCGCCTGGCGCCCCGCCGCCGGCGCGGACACGATCGAGGTCGTGAACCCCGTCGACGAGCAGGTGATCGGCCGGGTCCCGGCGGGCACCCCCGAGGACGTCGACACCGCCGTACGGGCCGCACGCGCCGCCTTCCCCGGGTGGGCCGCGACCCCGCCCGCCGAACGGGCCGCGAAGCTCACCGCCCTGCGTGACGTGCTCGTCGCCCGCAAGGACGAGATCGCCGAGACCGTCACCGCCGAGCTCGGTTCGCCGCTGCCGTTCTCGCAGACGGTGCACGCGGGCGTGCCGATCGCGGTGGCGGGCTCGTACGCCGAACTGGCGGCGACGTACCCCTTCGAGGAGAAGGTCGGGAACTCGACCGTCTACCAGGAGCCTGTAGGTGTCGTCGGCGCCATCACACCCTGGAACTACCCGCTGCACCAGATCGTCGCCAAGGTTGCCCCGGCGCTCGCCGCGGGCTGCACGGTCGTCCTGAAGCCCGCCGAGGACACCCCGCTCACCGCCCAGCTCTTCGCGGAGGCCGTGGCCGAGGCGGGTGTCCCGGCCGGTGTCTTCAACCTCGTCACCGGCCTCGGTCCGGTCGCCGGTCAGGCCCTCGCCGAACACCCGGACGTGGATCTGGTCTCCTTCACCGGCTCCACGGCGGTCGGCAAGCGGATCGGCGCGACGGCCGGCGCCGCGGTCAAGCGGGTCGCCCTCGAACTCGGCGGCAAGTCCGCCAACGTCATCCTGCCGAGCGCCGACCTGGCCAAGGCCGTCAACGTCGGCGTCGCCAACGTGATGTCCAACTCCGGCCAGACATGCAGCGCCTGGACCCGCATGCTGGTGCACACCGCGCGGTACGACGAGGCGGTCGAGCTGGCCGCGGCGGCTGCGGCGAAGTACGGCGATCGCATCGGCCCGGTCGTCAGCGCCAAGCAGCAGGCACGGGTGCGGAGTTATATCGAGAAGGGCGTCGCGGAGGGCGCCCGGCTCGTCGCGGGTGGCCCCGAATCTCCCCGCGATCAGGGGTACTTCGTCAGCCCGACCGTCTTCGCCGACGTCACACCCGACGTGACGATCGCTCAGGAGGAGATCTTCGGACCGGTGTTGTCGATCATCCGGTACGAGGACGAGGAGGACGCCGTCCGGATCGCCAACGGCACGGTGTACGGGCTCGCGGGCGCGGTGTGGGGGGACGACGAGGCCGAGGCGGTCGCCTTCGCGCGGCGGCTCGACACCGGGCAGGTCGACATCAACGGCGGACGGTTCAACCCCCTTGCCCCGTTCGGGGGTTACAAGCAGTCGGGGGTCGGGCGCGAGCTGGGTTCGCACGGGCTGTCCGAGTACCTCCAGACCAAGTCCCTTCAGTTCTAGGCCCAGGAGCATTCACGTGGTTCGCGCTGCCGTACTTCCCGCCGTGGGCGCTCCGTTGGAGATCGCCGAGATCGACCTGCCGGACCCCGGCCCCGGCCAGGTCCGCGTGCGGCTCGCCGCCGCCGGGGTCTGCCACTCCGACCTCTCCCTGTCCGACGGCACCATGAGGGTGCCCGTCCCCGCCGTCCTCGGCCACGAGGGCGCCGGCACCGTCGTGGCCGTCGGCGAGGGTGTCACGCACGTCGTTCCCGGCGACGGTGTCGTCCTCAACTGGGCGCCGTCCTGCGGAAGTTGTCACGCCTGCTCGCTCGGCGAGGTCTGGCTGTGCGCCAACGCGCTGACCGGCGCCGGGGAGGTGTACGCGCATCGCGCCTCCGATGGGAGTGACCTCCACCCCGGCCTGAACGTCGCCGCGTTCGCGGAGGAGACCGTCGTGGCCGCCGGATGCGTCCTGCCCGTACCGGACGGCGTACCCCTCGCCGACGCCGCCCTCCTCGGCTGTGCCGTCCTCACCGGATACGGCGCCGTCCACCACTCCGCCAAGGTCCGGCAGGGCGAGACCGTCGCGGTGTTCGGGGTCGGCGGGGTGGGGCTCGCGGCTCTCCGGGCCGCCCGGATCGCGGGCGCTTCGAAGATCGTCGCGGTCGACGTCTCGCCCGAGAAGGAGTCCCTGGCGCGCGAGGCGGGCGCGACGGACTATGTCGTCGCCTCCGACAACACCGCACGCGAGATCCGCGCCCTCACCGGCAAGCAGGGCGTCGACGTGGCCGTCGAGTGCGTGGGCCGCGCCGTGACCATCCGCACCGCCTGGGACTCCACCCGGCGCGGCGGCCGCACCACGGTCGTCGGCATCGGCGGCAAGGACCAGCAGGTCACCTTCAACGCGCTGGAGATCTTCCACTGGGGCAGGACGCTCTCGGGCTGCGTGTACGGCAACTCCGACCCGGCGCGGGATCTGCCGGTGCTGGCGGAGCACGTCCGCGCCGGCCGCCTCGACCTCGGCAGCCTGGTCACCGACCGGATCGCCCTCGAGGGCATTCCGGCGGCCTTCGACAACATGATCGCGGGCAAGGGCGGGCGCGCCCTGGTCGTCTTCTAGTCGGTTCTGTCCGGTACCCCGGCCGCCGAGGCGCCCGGGGTCTTCGGCGTGCCCACGGTCACCCATGGTTGCCATGTGCAGGTAAAAACTGCTGCTGTACGACCCGTTGACCCCCGTACCGTCCGGTCAGTATGTTCCCCGGAACCGCGGCCACCCCCCAGTTCCGTCCCCGCACCCACCGGAGTGTGCACGCATGAACACGGCACCTTCCGCAGCATCCGCTCACCCTCGGTCCGCCACTTCCCCCGCTGTACGCAACCGACGCAAGGTGGCCACCGCGGCCGCGCTCGCCTCGGCCGTCGAGTGGTACGACTACTTCGTCTTCGGTATCGCCGCCGCCCTGGTGCTCGGCGACCTCTACTTCCCGGCGGGCAGTTCGTCCGCGGGAGTCCTCGCCTCCTTCGCGACCTTCGCCGTCGGCTTCCTGGCCCGTCCGCTCGGCGGAGTCATCGCGGGGCAGCTCGGCGACAAGCACGGCCGCAAACCCATGCTGGTGCTCGCCCTGACCCTGATGGGCCTGGCCACCACCGGCATAGGCCTGCTCCCCACGTACGACACCATCGGCATCGCCGCCCCGATCCTGCTCGTCGCCCTGCGCGTCGTGCAGGGCATCGCCGTCGGCGCGCAATGGGGCGGCGCCATGCTGCTCGCCACCGAGTACGCCCCCGAGGGCAAGCGGGGCGTGTACGGCAGCTTCGTCCAACTCGGCGTTCCCATCGGCGTGGTGACGGCCAACACCGTCTTCCTCGTCGCCGGGGCGACCACCAGTGAGAGCGCGTTCGCGGCGTGGGGCTGGCGACTGCCCTTCCTGGTCGGCCTGCTCGTGCTCGGGCTCGCCTGGTACATCCACACCCGCGTCGAGGAAACGCCCGAATTCCGGGCGGCGGAGGCGGCGTTGGCGGCCGAGGAGAAGGGATCCCGGAGCTCTCCGCTGCGCACGATCCTGCGCGGGCACCTCGGCACGGTGTTCCTCGCGGGCGGCTCCTTCGCCGTGAACACCGCGACCTTCTACATCCTCATCACGGGCGTCCTCGACTACACCACCCGCGAACTCGACATGAAACGCAGCGCGGTGCTCACCGTCTCGCTCTGCGTCAGCCTCACCCAGCTGGTGCTGATCCCCGCGTCCGCCGCGCTCTCCGACCGCATCGGGCGCATCAGGATCTACGCGCTCGGGGCGGCCGGCATCGCGCTGTGGGCCGTGCCGATGTTCCTGCTCATCGACACCGGTTCGCTGGTGTGGCTGGCCGTCGGCACATTCGTCGCCAGTTGCTTCCTCAGCATCATGTACGGGCCTCAAGCCGCCCTGTTCGCCGAGCTGTTCACGCCCGAGATGCGGTACACGGGCGCCTCGCTCGGCTACCAGATCGCGGCCGTGTTCGGCGGCGGACTCGCCCCCTTCGTGATGGTGCTGCTCCTCGAGGCGACCGGCACGTCGATGGCCGTGTCCGCGTACATCATCGGGCTCGCGGTGATCGCCCTCGTCTCGATCAGGATCCTCGCGGGCCGGGCGGCGCAGGAGCACTGACGCAGGGGAAGGGAACCTGGAATCAGGCTTGTTCCCGCTCGGGCTCGGGCTCGGGCCGCGGCTGCGGAGTGCGCTCCGGAGCCGTGGCCCTCCCGGCGCGCGGACGGGAACGGGACACCGCCACACCCGCCAGGCACAGCGCACCGCCCGCCAGGGTGAGCAGCCCCGGGACCTCGTCGAGGAACAGCCAGGACATCAGCACCACGAGGGCGGGCACCGCGTACGTGGTCGCGCCCATGCGGCTCGCGGTCGTACGGGCGAGGGCGTACGCCCAGGTCGTGAAGGCCAGAGCGGTCGGGAAGACGCCCAGGTAGACCATATTGAGCGTGGCCGAAGCCGGCGCGTCGGCCGCGTCCTGGACGAGCTGCCCGGCGAAGGGCAAGCACGCGACCGCTCCCACCAGGCAGCCGAACGTCGTGACCTGGAGCGCGCTCGCCCGGCCGAGCGCCGGCTTCTGCGCGACGACACCGGCCGCGTAGCCCATGGCGGCGAGCAGACACAGGACGACCCCGAGGACCGAGGAACCGCCCTCGCCGGACATCGACAGCCCCACGGCGACCGCACCGGCGAACGACACCGCCATGCCCGCCAGCAGCCGCGGCGGCATCGCGTCACCGAGCAGTCGGGAGCCGAGCAGGGCGATCAGGATCGGACCGATGTTCACCACCAGTGCCGCCGTGCCGGCGTCCACCTGCTGCTCGCCCCAGTTGAGGACGACCATGTAGAAGCCGAACCACAGCAGCCCGGATATGGCGATCCCGCGCCAGGCCGCGCGCGGAGGCCAACCCTCCCTGCGCACGAGGCAGACGGCCCCGAGCGCGACGGCTCCCGCCAGCAGCCGCCCCAGCGCCAGCGCGCCCGGCGAGTACGCGGCGCCCGCGCTCCGGATCGACACGAAGGCCGAGGCCCACAGCACGACGGTGACGGTCGCCGCGCCGGCGGCGAGCAGTTCCGCGCGGCGGGGGTGCGGGGCTGGTCGGGTCTTGGTCATCATGCTCCTGAGGCTAGGTGGGGGTGCGGGGTGGGGGCTGGCGGATTTCGGACGCGGTGGTGCGGCGCGTAGGCACAGGTGGGGCGCCTTCACTCGTCATGAGACGCATGAGTAAGGGGTTTTCGCCTGATCAGTGGAGCGTCGTCGGCTCGATCCCGAGGAGCTCCGCGAAGGCGCGTTCGCCTTCGGAGGTCACCTTGACCGCCCGTTCCGACCCGATGCGTACGCACCAGTGCGCGTCCAGGGCGTGACGGCACAGCGCCGCGCCGGCGGTGCCCGCGAGGTGGGGGCGACGCTCGGTCCAGTCGAGGCAGGCGCGGGTGAGGGGGCGGCGGCCGGTGCGGTCGAGGCTGATGCCCGCGGTGTCGAACCACCGCAATCCGGCGTCCGTGAGCGCGAACCCCGTGTCCTGGCGGAGCAGTCCGCGCCCGGTCAGGGCGTCGGTGAGGGCGATGCCGAGCCGTCCGGCGAGGTGGTCGTAACAGGTGCGACCGCGGGCCATCGCCGAGCCCGCGCTGGACTCCCGCAGGGTGCGGGGGCGTTCGGCCGCATGTGGTCTCACGTGGGCGGCGAGATCCTCGACGAGTTGGGCGACGCGGGCGTCGGCCAGCCGTACGTAGCGGTGGCGGCCCTGTCGTTCCTCGGTGAGGAGGCCGCCGGTCACGAGCTTGCCGAGGTGCTCGCTGGCGGTGGAAGGCGCGACTCCGGCGTACCGCGCCAGTTCACCCGCCGTCCACGCTCGCCCGTCGAGCAGCGCCAGCAGAAACCCGGCCCGCGTCTCGTCCGCCATCAGCCCGGCCAACGCCGCGAGCCCTGGGCCTACCGGATCCTTCGGCCTCGTCATGCTCCCCAGCATGCGACATGAACGCTTCGGTGGCGACCGAAAGGTCGTGGGGGTGGAGCCCACGAGTGACGGGAACGGGTAGGGGCAGCGGAGGCGAAAAACCCTCAGTCCCCCCGAGTCACCCGCTCGTACTGCAGCGTCAGCCCGTCCAGCAGCGCGCTGAGCCCCGTCTCGAACGCCCGCTCGTCGATCTTCTCCTGCTGCTCGGCAAGGAGATGGGCCTGTCCGAGGTGGGGATAGTCGGCCGGATCGTACGCGGTCGCGTCGTCGACGAAGCCGCCGGCGAACGAGCCGAGCGCGGACCCCATGATGAAGTACCGCATCAGCGCCCCGATCGACGTGGCCTGAGCCGCCGGCCACCCCGCATCGACCATCGCCCCGAACACCGCGTCGGCAAGGCGCAGCCCGGCGGGTCGGCGGCCGGGCCCGCGGGCGAGGACCGGGACGATGTTCGGGTGGTCGCGCAGCGCCGCCCGGTAGGAGACGGCCCAGTCGTGCAGGGCCGTACGCCACTCACGGCCGTCCTCGAACATCGACAGATCGACCTGAGCGCTCACCGAGTCCGCGACCGCCTCCAGGATCTGGTCCTTGGTGCGGAAGTGGTTGTAGAGGGACGGCCCGCTCACCCCCAGCTCGGCCGCGAGCCTGCGCGTCGAGACGGCCGCCAGGCCCTCGGCGTCCACCAGGGCCCGTGCCGTCTGGACGATGCGGTCGGTGCTGAGGAGGGGCTTGCGCGGTCGGGCCATGGCGCACATAGTAGGGCTGCATACAGAAACTAGCAGTGCTAATTTAAATGTACGGTTTTCAATGGACGGCTTTCGAAGGCCGCTGTCCGTCTATCTGTGGGGTGACTCGGCATGAACCTGGAGCTCAGCGAGGAGCAGACCGCCGTCCGGCAACTCGCCAAGGACTTCGTGGACCGCGAGATCGCCCCCCACGTCATCGAGTGGGACCGCGCCGAAGAGGTCGACCGGTCCATCGTGAAGAAGCTCGGCGAGGTCGGGTTCCTCGGGCTCACCATCGACGAGGAGTACGGCGGCAGCGGCGGCGACCACCTCGCGTACTGCCTCGTCACGGAGGAACTGGGCCGCGGTGACTCCTCGGTGCGCGGAATCGTCTCCGTCTCGCTGGGCCTGGTCGCCAAGTCGATCGCGTACTGGGGGAGCGAAGAGCAGAAGCGGCGGTGGCTGCCGGGGCTGACCTCCGGTGAGTACACCGGCTGCTTCGGGCTCACCGAACCCGGCACCGGCTCGGACGCGGGCAATCTGTCGACGAAGGCCGTGCGCGACGGCGACGACTACGTCATCAACGGCACCAAGATGTTCATCACGAACGGCACCTGGGCCGACGTCGTGCTGCTCTTCGCCCGGTCCACGGACGCGCCCGGCCACCAGGGCGTCTCCGCCTTCCTCGTACCGACCGACACGCCCGGTCTGACCCGCCGCACCATCCACGGCAAGCTCGGTCTGCGCGGTCAGGCCACCGCCGAGCTGGTCCTCCAGGACGTGCGCGTGCCCGCCAGCACCATGATGGCGCCCGAGGGCAAGGGGTTCACCGTCGCCATGTCCGCGCTCGCCAAGGGGCGGATGTCCGTGGCCGCGGGCTGCGTCGGGATCGCCCAGGCGGCACTGGACGCGGCGGTGACGTACGCGACCGAGCGCGAGCAGTTCGGAAAGACCATCGCCCATCACCAGCTCGTGCAGGAACTGCTCAGTGACATAGCCGTCGACGTGGACGCGGCTCGCCTGCTGACCTGGCGGGTCGCCGATCTCATCGACCGCGGGCTGCCGTTCGCCACCGAGTCCTCGAAGGCCAAGCTCTTCGCCTCCGAGGCCGCCGTCCGCGCCGCGAACAACGCCCTCCAGGTCTTCGGCGGCTACGGCTACATCGACGAATACCCGGCGGGGAAGCTGCTGCGCGACGCCCGCGTGATGACCCTCTACGAGGGCACGAGCCAGATCCAGAAACTGGTCATCGGGCGGGCGCTGACGGGAGTCTCGGCCTTCTGAGCCTAGCAATCGGAACAGCGCTCTCGATGTTCTGAGTACGTGGGCTGAGTATCCGAGCGGATGTGGTGGCGGCCGCATCGTCCGACCCTGGTCCGCATGAACATGAATGGGACACCGGTCAAGCAGCAGTCGACCGCGGCCTTCTACGGCCAGGCGGTCGCCTCGTTCTCCGTCGCCATCGTCGCGACCGCCGTCGGCATCTTCAAACTGGAGGCCGACGCCTGGGTGCGCTCCTTCCTGGGCGTCGCCGTCCTCTATCTGGTGACCTCGTCCTTCACGCTGGCCAAGGTGATCCGGGACCGCCAGGAGGCGGTGCGCTGAGCGGGGACACTAAGCGCTCGCTCAGGTTCGGGGGTATGGTGTTCACCCTGGCAGTGGAGAAGGGGCGGACAGCGATGAGTACGGCGGAGGAGACGGCCGGCGCGGAGATGCAGCCGTGGGCCGAGGTCACCCCGGACGCGGCCCGACGGCTGCTCGTCGCCGCCGTGGAGGCCTTCGCCGAGCGCGGGTACCACGCGACGACGACCCGGGACATCGCGGGCCGCGCGGGCATGAGCCCGGCCGCGCTCTACATCCACTACAAGACCAAGGAAGAGCTGCTCCACCGCATCAGCAGGATCGGCCACGAGAAGGCCCTCGACATCCTGCGGACGGCCGCCCAGGGCGAGGGCGGCGCGACCGAGCGCCTGGCCGACGCCGTGAGCTCCTTCGTGCGCTGGCACGCGGGGGGTCGCACCACCGCACGGGTCGTGCAGTACGAACTGGACTCGCTCGGCCCGGACGCCCGCGCCGAGATCATCGCCCTGCGCCGCCAGGTCGACGCCGAGGTGCGCGGCATCATCGAGGAGGGCGTGGCCGCCGGCGACTTCGACGTCCCGGACATCCCCGGCACCACGCTCGCCATCCTCTCCCTGTGCATCGACGTGGCCCGCTGGTTCAACGTCAACGGCCCCCGGACCCCGGACGAGGTCGGCGCGCTCTATGCCGACCTCGTCCTGCGGATGGTCGGGGCCAAGGAGTGACCGCGCCCCGGTAGGGGCGCGGGGAACTGCGCGCCCAGCCACAGGCGACCCGCGGAAAACGGACGGCCCGAGGCTTTCGTCGGCGCACTCAGAAGTAGTTCGGTGCACTCAGAAGTAGTACCGAGACACCGACTCGGCCACGCACACCGGCTTGTCCCCACCTTCGCGCTCCACGGTCACCGCGGCCGTGACCTGGACGCCACCCCCGGCCTCGGTGACCTCCGTGAGGACCGCGGTCGCGCGCAGGCGGGACCCCACCGGCACCGGGGCGGGGAACCGCACCTTGTTCGAGCCGTAGTTGACGCCCATCTTCATGCCCTCGACGCGCATCACCTGCGGCACCAGCGCGGGCAGCAGCGACAGCGTGAGGTAGCCGTGCGCGATGGTCGTACCGAATGGGCCCGCGGCCGCCTTCTCGGGGTCCACGTGGATCCACTGGTGGTCGCCTGTTGCGTCCGCGAACAGGTCGATCCGCTTCTGGTCGATCTCCAGCCAGTCACTGTGACCCAACTGTTCGCCCACCGCCGCCTTCAGTTCGTCGGCGGACGTGAAGATCCTCGGCTCTGCCATGTCCCTGGCCTCCCGCGTCGCAATGTCTAAGCGACTGCTTAGCATGGTCGGGTGAGGGCCTCCTGTCAACGCACCGCGGGGGTGCCGAGGTGGGTTAGGTTCGAGGGGTGCCCCAGATTCCCGAGAAGATCCATGAACTCACGGTCGGCCAGCTGTCGGCCCGCAGCGGCGCCGCCGTCTCCGCCCTGCATTTCTACGAGTCAAAGGGCCTGATCAGCAGCCGCCGCACCACGGGAAACCAGCGCCGCTACCACCGGGACGCGCTGCGCCGCGTCGCCTTCGTGCGCGCCGCGCAACGCGTCGGCATCCCGCTCGCCACCATCCGCGAGGCCCTCGCCGAACTTCCGGAGGAGCGCACTCCGACGCGGGAGGACTGGGCCCGGCTCTCGGAGGCCTGGCGCTCCGAACTCGACGAGCGGATCACACAGCTGAGCCGACTGCGGGACCACCTCACGGACTGCATCGGATGCGGCTGTCTGTCACTGGAGAACTGCGTGCTCTCCAACCCGGACGACGTCTTCGGCGAGCGCCGGACCGGCTCCCGGCTCATGGTGGAACGCGACGGCGCGCAGCGGAAACCACAGAAGCGGCAGCGGGAGCCCGAGGACTGCCGCTGACCGCGACCGCATGGGCGGGAGCAGCCACCTCAGGATCGCCCACGTGCCTCCTAGGAGGTCCGCACGGTGACACGGTGACGGCGCGCGTACGGAACCCCGAAGGCTCCGTACGCCCGCCCCCTACTCGTACTCGGTGCCGCCCTTCCGCGTCAGATACGCCGGGCTGACCGCCTTCGCTATCGCCCGGCCGCCCGTCACCGGGCTGTACCGCTCGGTGGCAGGGCGGATCACGACGCCCTCACGCAGATGCAGCTCGCGCCCGGACACGGTCTCCCGGCCCGAGGCGACCTCCAGGACGCGCTCGATGTCGTACGGGCCCTCGTACAGCCGTGGCACCAGCGGGAGTTCGCCGTCCAGCAGTGCCGCCGCGTCCAGCCAGCGGACCTCGCCGTCGATCTCCGCGGACACGTCGAACACGACGTAACCGATCGTCTCGCGGCGTCCGTCGGCGCCGTACGACAGGTCCTGTACGCCCGCCCCGTAGACCTCGCCGAAGATTCCGACCCGGCGCGCGCCCAGCCGTCCGGCGAGCCGGGCCGCGGCGTCCGCGACCCCATGGCCGTGGACGGCGCGCCAGTACAGATTGCGCGGATCCTCCTTGAGCGCCAGGGACTTGGCGCCGAAGCCCTTCGACGAGACGTGCACGCGGCCCTCGTCGGCGACGTATGTCAGCAGGCAGGCCGAACCGTGCAGCTTCTCGGTGAGGACGACGGGCTCGCCAGGGGTGAAGATGTCCGGATACCGCTGAATGTTCTCGATGTCGACCCAGGGCAGCAGATCGGGCGCGGACTCGACCTCGCCGTTCATTGTGGGCGGGATCGGCGGCACCCACTTGACGATGCCGAGCGCCTCGGCGAAGTCCGTTCCGTCCTCGGCGGCCTTCGCCAGGTCGACGTCCGCCAGTGCCTTCGGGCGGCAGACGATTCCCTGCGACAGCTCACCGCGCAGCCGTACGGCCCTGACCCGGTCCGCCTTGCTTCCCGCCAGCCGCCCGGTCAGCCCCAGCTCCTCGATCAGGTCGGCCGGGAGCACGGACTGCTCCGGGATGTAGAGAGCGCGCTCGCCGGTGCGGTAAGCGCCCTTGGCGACGACGGCTCGATACAGGCCCACCTGGGCCAATTCGAGCGCGTCGGCGTTCGGATGCTCATGGATGCTCAGCACTTCGGCGGTGACGCGCAGCGTCGACATGTCGGGACTCCTCGGGTTCCTCAGCCGGGTTTCATCGCCCCCAACTGTCCGGAGGGGAAAGCACTGGAGCGAGCGGATTTGCGGCTGGTAGCGTCGGGCCGCCCGCGCCGAAGTCCGCGAGCTCGCCTACGACAGGCGCTGGGCAGCCTCGTACTGAACCAACCCCTCCGCCACCAACTGACCGTTGGACATCGCCCGCTCCCCGTCCGGCAGGACCAAGGTGTCCTCCAGGCCGATCCGGGTGGCGAGCCCCAGCCGCCCCGCGAGGCGCAGCACCGGCCAGGTGCCGCCCTCCAGGCCGTGCAGCAGGACAGGGCGGGCGTGGTGTGTGCCGAGGCCGGCGAGGAGGGCTCGGGCCGACTCCTGGGCCGTCTGAGGGGTGGTGTCCATGACCTCGGCCAGCACTCGCAGCACCCGGGGCGCGAGCGGCGACGCCGCGAAGCGTGCGGCGCCCTCCGTGCCGGACCAGATGCCCGCCTCCACGCCGATGCCGCGGTCGAGGAGCGCCGCCGCCACCTCCTCGGCGCCCGGCTCATGCCAGTTGACCGAGGCGTGGTCGGGCAGGACGGTCCAGGAACGCACGCGCTCCACGCGGGCCGCGGGATCCGGCTCGGCCCACGCGCCGGTGGTCACGCCGACGGGGACGCTCACCCGCGCCCGTATCGCTTCGAGCGTCGCCGCGACCGCCTTCGGCGACAATGTGTCCTGTCCACAGGGGGATTTGGGATGGACATGGATGTCCGACGCTCCGGCCGAGACGGCCTCGGCCGCTGACTGGGCCATCGCTTCGGGCGACATCGGCACGACCGCGCCGTCCGCCGACCCGCGGGCTCCGTTCACACAGACCTGCACCATGCTCTCGATAGTGCCAGTCACGACTGACACCGCCGGTGTGTGCAGCGCCCTGACAGGGGCGCGGGGAACTGCGCGCCCAGCCACGAACCACCCGCGGCGGACGGCTCACCCGCAGTTCCCGTACCCAACCGATCGACCAAGCGGAGCGCTCACGCCGATACGAGGAGGCGCCCGCGCCTGGCCTCCGCCAGCGCCTCGGGCGTCAGAACGGGGCGCGGCACCACGATTCCGCAACTCGTGCACACCGGGCCCGACGACGGTTCGTGGGCCAGGTCGTACTTCCATGAGAGGCGCTCCCCGGCGCACACCGGGCAGACCGCGCCCGGCTCGCGCTCCAGCGCGGCGATCAGCCGGCGCAGCACCTCGGTCAGTGGTCCATGGGGGTGGATCCTCGGGTCGTCGCACCACGCGACCCCGAAGCCGCCCCAGGTCAGCCGGTGCCAGTCGTCCACACTGCCCGGGCTGCGCAGCCCGTCGTGCTTCTCCTTCTTGCGACGCTGAGCGAACTCGGCCTCGTAGGTGAGCCAGACGGAGCGGGCCTCCTCCAACTCGTCCAGTGCGGCCACGAGCCGCGCTGGATCGGGGGACCGGTCCTCGGGACCGAACCCGGCCCGGGAGCACAGATGGTCCCAGGTCGCCCGATGCCCGTAAGGGGCGAACTTCTCAAGGCACTTGCGCAGTGAGTAGCGCCGCAGTGCCAGGTCGCACCTCGGATCTCGCACCTGTCTCGCCAGACTCCGGAAACCCGCCATCGCCCTGCACCTCCGTCACACCTGCACCTGAACTTCGGTCACTTCGGCGTCGTCGTCGTACGGACGTCGCCGAATAGACGTATCGACAAGCGATTCGGCTCCATCCATTTTTCGATGACCGCCATAAGCCACCCGCCGAGCTGCCCCCGGCCTACCTCCCGCCGCTGTCAGCCGCCTGTCGACGGCGCTGTCCGGACGTGATGAATCCCAAAAACTGACGCATGTTCATCTTCAATCTCGGGGATACCGGCGGTAACGTCCGGCCCACCCCCGTCGGGAGGAGCTGCCATGCCACGGCGCACCCCACGCACCACGCTCGACAGACTGAGAACTCCCCGCAGATTCCCCAAGTTCCTCAAGGCCGCATCCGTATGCGTGCTCATTGCCGGTCTTTTGTCGCCGCTTTCCCAGGCCGCGGCCGCCGAGACCTCGGCAGCACCGTCGGCGGCTGCCGCGAACGACTACTGCGGCGGCCAGTGTTCCGACATCCTCCCGCCCGGCGAGAACGGCAACGCGACCCTCGCCCAGATCCTCCTCAACCAGGCCTTCGGCACCCAGCCCGACCACGCCGAGGACCAGCTCGCCCCCTACGGCAACCTGGCCTCGGGCCACTCCACGCTCACCGACGCCAAGATCAACGACTTCTTCAACGACGCGTCCTTCGGAGTCGCTTCGGACCAGGTCGCCTCGACCACCAAGCCGCGCAGCGACGTGACGATCGTCCGCGACAAGAAGACGGGCGTTCCGCACATCACCGGCACGACCCGCTACGGCACCGAGTACGGCGCCGGGTACGCCGCCGCCCAGGACCGACTGTGGCTGATGGACGTCTTCCGGCACGTCGGACGCGGCCAGCTGACCACCTTCGCCGGCGGCGCGGCGTCCAACCAGGGCCTTGAGCAGGAGTTCTGGCGCAACGCTCCCTACACCGAGGCCGATCTGCAGGCCCAGATCGACAACGCCATCGCCGGCAACGGCGCGCGCGGTCAGCAGGCCCTCGCCGACGCAGACGCCTACATCGACGGCATCAACGCCTATATCGACGCCTCCGACAGCGGTCGCTACTTCCCCGGCGAGTACGTCCTGACCGGCCACAAGGACTCCATCACCAACGCCGGCACCATCGACCACTTCAAGCTCACCGATCTGGTCGCGCTGGCCTCCGTCATCGGCGCGCTCTTCGGCTCAGGAGGAGGCGGCGAGGTCAACAACGCCATCTCGCTCCTCGCCGCCCAATCCAAGTACGGCGTGACCGAAGGCACCAAGATCTGGGAGTCCTTCCGTGAGCGCAACGACCCCGAAGCGGTCCTGACCGTCCACAACGGCGAGAGCTTCCCGTACGCCTCGAAGCCCGGCTCCCCGCAGGGCGAGGCCCTGCCCGACGCCGGTTCGGTGACCCAGGAGCAGTTGGTCTACGACCGCACCGGCAGCGCGGCCACCGCCAGTGCCACCAGCGCCTCGACCACGGCGGCCAAGACCTCCCTCGGCTCGGCAAAGCGTGGCATGTCCAACGCCCTCGTGGTGAGCGGCAAGTACACCGCCGGCGGCCACCCGATCGCCGTCTTCGGCCCGCAGACCGGCTACTTCGCGCCACAGCTGCTCATGCTTCAGGAGATCCAGGGCCCGGGCATCAGCGCCCGCGGCGCCTCCTTCGCGGGCCTGGGCATGTACGTCGAACTCGGCCGCGGCCAGGACTACTCCTGGAGCGCGACGACCTCCGGCCAGGACATCATCGACACCTACGCCGTCGAGCTGTGCCAGGACGACTACCACTACCTGTACCACGGCACCTGCACGGCCATGGACAAGGTCGAGCGGACCAACTCGTGGAAGCCGACCGTCGCCGACGGCACTGCCGCGGGCTCGTACCGTATGCAGGTCTACCGGACCAAGTACGGCCCGGTGGAGTACCGCGCGACGGTCGGCGGCAAGAAGGTCGCGTACACCACCTTGCGCTCCTCCTTCATGCACGAGGCCGACTCGATCATCGGCTTCCAGATGCTCAATGACCCGGACTACGTCAAGAGCCCGGCGACCTTCCAGAGCGCGGTGCAGCACATCAACTACACCTTCAACTGGTTCTACGCCGACTCCTCGCACACCGCGTACTACAACAGCGGCGACAACCCGGTGCGCGCCACCGGTGTCGACGCCGAGTTCCCCATGTGGGCGCAGGCGGCCTACGAATGGAAAAACTGGAACCCGACGACGAACACCGCCGACTACACGCCGGCGTCCGCCCACCCCAACTCCATCGACCAGGACTACTACATCTCCTGGAACAACAAGCAGGCCAAGGACTACACGACAGCCTCCTGGGGTGACGGCTCGGTCCACCGCGGCAACCTGCTTGAAGACCGGGTGAAGAAGCTGGTCGCGGCCGGCGGTGTCACACGGTCCGCGCTGGTGAAGGCCATGGCCGACGCCGCCCTGGCCGACCTGCGGGCCGAGGACGTGCTGCCGGACCTGCTGAAGGTCATCAACAGCTCGACGGTCACGGACTCGACGGCCGCGGCGGCCGTCGGCAAGCTGTCCGCGTGGGTGACGGCGGGTGCCAAGCGCACGGAGACCTCGTCCGGTTCGCACACCTATGCCAACGCCGACGCGATCCGCATCCTGGACGCCTGGTGGCCGCTGCTGGTGAAGGCGGAGTTCCAGCCGGGGCTCGGCAGCGACCTGTACACCGCGTTCGGCAACAACCTCCCCATCGACGAGTCGCCGTCGGCGGCGCACGGCCCGACCGGCTCGCACGCCGGAAGCTCCTTCCAGTACGGCTGGTGGAGTTATGTCGACAAGGACATCCGGGCGGTGCTCGGGGAGTCGGTGCAGGGCGGTCTGACGCAGAAGTACTGCGGCGGCGGCAGCCTCAGTGCCTGCCGGGACACCCTGATCAGCACGCTGAAGGAGGCGGCCGGCCAGACCGCGTCCGACGTCTATCCCGGCGACGACCAGTGCTCGGCGGGCGACCAGTGGTGCGCCGACTCGATCGTCCAGCGGACGCTCGGCGGCATCAAGCACGGAAAGATCAGCTGGCAGAACCGGCCAACCTATCAGCAGGTGGTGGAGTACACGTCACACCGGTGACGGTGCCTACGGGTGTTGGCCAACGGGCGTTTCGCCTACGTCTGTTGGCCGACACCGGTTGGTCAGCACGGGTTGGCCAACACCGGTTGGCCAACACCGGTTGGTCAATACCGGTTGGCCAACGCTGGTTGGCCAACGCCGGTGGGCGGCGGGTCAGTGAATACGGCCCGCCGCCAGCACCACCCGCGCCAGTTCCCGATGGCAGATGTCGCTGTGGGCCCCGGACGGGGGACCGCCACGCTTGACCACGGCCGCGGCGTCGATGTTCACGCATCCCGACGTGGGGAGCCGCGTGCGCAGGGCGTCGGCGAGCGTGTACGACTTCGTGCCCGCCACCGCCTGCACCCCGTCGTGCCCCATCGCACCCCACTGGGCGCCAAGGGCACGGCCGATGCCGAAGTCCGCCGTGACCGTCCGGGAGTCGCCCGCCATGCGCGAGGCCAGCGGATAGATCGTGCCGAGCGCCGAATCGAAGTGGGAGTAGCAGCACACCAGGGGACCGTCGATCCGGTTCTGCTGGCCGTCCAGCACACCGCTCGCCCGTGCGTCGTGCGGCAGCCGCGCCGCGAACGCGTAGTGCGAGAAGGCCCCCTGGAGCAGCGTCACCGACTTCACCGTGCGCACGCCCTCGGGCAGTCCGCGCAGCGCGAAGGAGACCAGGCGCCCGCCGAAGCTGTGCCCGACGAGATGGACGCGCACATCGGGCGCCGCCTCGGCGAGTTGCCCGATCGCGCGCCCGAGCCCTCGCTCGCCGACCGTGCCGGCGCGCCGTTTCATCGCGTAGTACGTGGCCTGGCGCAGCAGTTCGTGCGCGCCGTCCCACAGCCGTGGCAGCGCGAACGAGGCGGCGCCGGGAGTCTCGGCCTCGGCCAGCGCCTGCGCGAACTCGCCGCAGACCGTCGCCGTGTCCCCGAAGAGCATCTCGGGGTCGCTCTCCGGCACCCCCTCCGCCAGCGTGTCCGCGGTGAAGGCGGCCTGCGGCCCCTGCGGCCGGACCTCTACGAGCAGCCGTACGAGACGTCCGAACTCTTCCAACGAGGCGCCCTCGTCGGGCTGTTGGTCCAGCAGCCGCGCGATCTGCTCGACCACCGTCGCGCGGCCCGGAAACACATCCAGGAGCGCGTGCCGGGTGTTCTTGTCGAGGACGGGCCGCGCGGTCGTGGCGGTGTCGGCGGCCACTGACGCCGGGAAGTCGGGGATCGGCTCGTCAGAGAACCGCATCGAGGGCCACACCACTCCCACGTATCCCAGGCGCGCCGTGGGCGCGAGCGCCGGGACGGGCTCGAAGAAGCGGCTGTAGAGGCGGGTGGCGCCCGAGCGGTCGTTGTTCCAGCCGTGCGCGAAGACGACCACGTCACGGACCTTGCGCTGCGGTACCTCTTTCAGCAGCCGGTCCCGCTCCCGGCCGTCGACGTCCCCGTCCGCGTCGAAGGTGAGCTCCCAGTAGGGAGAAACACTCACTGCCGGATCGGCCATGACAAGCCCCCTCGTCCCCCGTGGGCGGTGCGATCTGGGCGCATCGTCCTACCGGGGGCGAAGGTTGGCCATACGTCACGACTCATCCGTAACTCATCCGTAGAGGAGGTACTCCTTCCGCACCCGCTGGAATGCCTTGAGTTCGTCCTGCCAGGCCGCCACGACCTCGTCGGCCGTCGACCCCGCGTCGATCATCGTGCGCACCAGCGTCGAGCCCGTCAGCTTGTCGATCCAGTTGTCGGAGCGCCAGGTGAAGCCGCTCCAGACCTTCTTGGCGGTCACGAGGAGGGCGATGCCGGTGCGCACGGGGTCGTACGCCGCCCGGTCGTGCACATGGATCTGCACGCCCCCGATGGTCTTGCCCTGGAACTTGGAGAAGGTGGGAGCGAAGTACGCCTCCCTGAAGTGCACGCCGGGGAGCCCCAGCCGACCGGCTTCGAGGGCCCAACGTCCGTCGATGCCTTCGGCGCCGAGCAGCTCGAACGGACGGGTGGTGCCGCGCCCCTCCGACAGATTCGTCCCCTCGAAGAGGCAGGTCCCCGAGTACACCAGGGCGGTGTCCGCCGTCGGCATGTTCGGGCTCGGCGGCACCCAGGGGAGCCCGGAGGTGTCGTAGAACTCCGAGCGCTTCCAGCCCGACATCAGTACGGTGTCCAGCGCCACCGGCGCCGCCAGGAACTCCCCGTTGAACAGCCGCGCCAGCTCCGCCACCGTCATCCCGTGCGCCTGCGCGATCGGCTGCCGCCCGACGAAGGAGGCGAACTCCTTGTGCAGGACGGGTCCTTGGGCCGCCCGCCCGGTCACCGGGTTCGGCCGGTCGAGCACCACGAAGCGCTTGCCCGCGAGCTGAGCCGCCTCCATGCAGTCGTACAGCGTCCAGATGTACGTGTAGAAGCGCGCGCCCACGTCCTGGATGTCGAAGACGACGGTGTCCACGCCGGAGGCGGTGAAGATGTCGGCGAGCGGCCGGCCGCTCTTCAGGTACGTGTCGTAGACGGGCAGCCCGGTCGCCGGGTCGTCGTAGCGGCCCTCCGAGCCGCCCGCCTGCGCGGTGCCGCGGAAACCGTGCTCGGGGCCGAAGACGGCGACCAGGTTCACGCGGTCGTCGGCGTGCATGACGTCGACGATGTGGCGTACGTCTCTGGTGATGCCCGTGGGGTTCGTCACGATGCCGGTTCGCTGGCCGCGGAGTTTGGCGTAGCCGTCTGCTTGCAGGCGCTCGAAGCCGGTGCGGAGCCTGCCGCCACCGGCCTCGCCCACCATCGCCGGAACCGATGCCAGGGTCGCCGAGGCGGTGCCTGCGGCGAGGAACGTCCGTCTGGACAAGCGCATGGTGTGACCTCCGTGATCGCGGAAGGTTGCACAGGGAACGCTAAGCGCTCCCGCGGTGAGTTCGTAAGCTCTGGGGCGTCTGTGGCTTGTCGCGCCCACGCGGCGGAGCCGCATCTGTCACAGCCCCGCGCCCCCGAAGGGGCGCCTCCGCCGAGGGCGCCCCTTCCCTCTTTACATACCGACTGGTTAGTCTGGCGTCGCAGCAGAGCCGATTCGCGTCGCGTCGAAGGAGACCGATGGTGGAAGCCGTGCAGGATGCCGGAGTGGTCGTCACCGGAGCGGGAGGCGGTATCGGGGCCGCGGTGGCCCGTCGCTTCGCGGCCGAGGGGGCCAGGGTCGTCGTCAATGATCTCGACGCCGCCAAGGCCAAGGCCGTGGCCGACGAGATCGGCGGCATCGCGGTCCCGGGCGACGCGTCCGCGATCGTGGCCGAGGCCCGCGACGCCCTCGGCGGCACGGTCGACGTGTACTGCGCCAACGCCGGCGTCGCCTCCGGCGGCTCGGAGGCGGCCGACGAGAAGGTCTGGGCGCTCGCCTGGGACGTCAACGTGATGGCGCACGTCCGCGCGGCCCAGGAGCTGCTCCCGGCCTGGCTGGAGCGTGGCAGCGGCCGTTTCGTCTCCACCGTCTCGGCCGCCGGACTGCTCACCATGATCGGCGCCGCGCCCTACAGCGTCACCAAGCACGGTGCGTACGCCTTCGCCGAGTGGCTCTCGCTGACCTACCGCCACCGAGGCCTCAAGGTCCACGCGATCTGTCCGCAGGGCGTGCGCACCGACATGCTCGACGCCACCGGCAGCGCGGGCGATCTCGTCCTCCAGCCCACCGCCATCGAGCCCGAGGACGTCGCAGACGCGCTCTTCAAGGGGATCGAGGAGGACCGCTTCCTGATCCTGCCGCACCCCGAGGTCGCGGGGTACTACCAGGTGCGGGCCGCGGAGCCCGACCGCTGGCTGACGAACATGAACCACATCCAGCAGAAGTGGGAGGCGGGCCGGTGACCACCTACGCCGACCGGCCCTGGGCGGCTCTGCTCAACGAGGACCAGCGCGGCCCGGTGAGCCCCGCCGACACCTTGGTGCACGCCCTCCGCGAGGTCGTGACGCACACCCCGGACCGCACCGCACTCGCCTACTTCGACGGGCGGCTGAGCTACCGCGAGGTGGACGAGCTGAGCGACTCCGTCGCCGGACACCTCGCCGCCCACGGCCTGGAGCGCGGCGACCGGGTCGCGATCCTGCTGCAGAACTCCCCGCACTTCGTGCTGGCCCTGCTCGGTGCCTGGAAGGCGGGCGCGACGGTCGTGCCCGTCAACCCGATGTACAAGTCGGGCGAGGTCCGGCACGTACTCCACGACGCGGAAGTGAGCGCCCTGGTGTGCTCGGACCGCGCGTGGGAGTCCTACCTGCGCGAGACGGCCGCCGACTCACCCGTACGCATCGTGCTGACGGCCTGTGAGTTGGATCTCCAAACCCGCAACGACGCGCGCGTGCTGAGCTTCGAGCGACTGCCGGTAGCGGAGGGTGCCGACGACCTCGTGGCGGTCGCCCGGCAAGGCCACAAGGCCCCCGAGGGCCGTGACCTCGGCCCCTTTGACACCGCGCTGATCAGCTACACCTCCGGCACGAGCGGCACCCCCAAGGGGGCCACCAACACGCACGGCAACATCATGTACAACGCCGAGCGGCAGCGGACGGGCCTGGGGCTGCCCGAGGCGCCCGTCTACTTCGCGATGGCGCCGCTGTTCCACATCACCGGGATGGTCTGCCAGCTCGCCGCCTGCCTCAACAGCGCGGGCACGCTGGTCCTCGCGTACCGCTTCGAGGCCGGGGTCGTCCTCGACGCGTTCGCCGAGCACCGGCCCGCTTACACGGTGGGCCCGTCGACCGCCTTCATGGCGCTGGCCGCGCACCCGGCGGTCACGCCGGACCACTTCTCCTCCTTCGTGATCATCTCCTCCGGCGGCGCCCCGCTGCCGCCCGCCCTGGTGGAGAAGTTCCGGGCCGGTTTCGGTCCCTACATCCGCAACGGCTACGGGCTCACCGAGTGCACCGCGCCCTGCGCCTCCGTGCCCCCGGGCCGGGAGGCTCCCGTCGACCCGGTCTCGGGAACGCTGGCCGTCGGTGTGCCGGGCCCGGACACGGTCGTACGCATCGTCGACGACCAGGGCCAGGAGGTGCCGTTCGGGGAGCAGGGCGAGATCCTCGTACGCGGACCGCAGGTCGTGCCCGGCTACTGGCGCCGCCCCGAAGCCACCGCGGAGACCTTCCCGGGCGGCGAGCTGCGTACCGGCGACATCGGTTTCATGGACTCCGACGGCTGGCTCTACGTGGTCGACCGCAAGAAGGACATGATCAACGCGTCCGGCTTCAAGGTATGGCCCCGCGAGGTCGAGGACGTCCTCTACACGCACCCGGCGGTCCGCGAGGCGGCCGTCGTCGGGATACCCGACGGCTACCGCGGAGAGACCGTCAAGGCGTACATCAGCCTGCGGCCCGGGGCCGAAGAGGACCCCGACGCGCTCGCCGCGTACTGCAAGGAGAGACTGGCGGCCTACAAATATCCGCGGCAGGTGGAGATCCTGCCCGACTTGCCGAAGACGGCGAGTGGAAAGATCCTCCGTCGGGAACTTCGTTCCCGGTCCCAAGAGACCCGGTAAAACCCTCTGGAACGCACCAAGACGCACCAGGACTGACTGGAGCGTTATGGACGACAACGATTGGAAGGCAGGTGGCGGCAGTGCCCAGGACGACGGACGGTGACGGTACGCCCGTCCCGCAGCGGCTCTTGGCCGCCGCCACCCGGCTCTTCGCCGAGCAGGGCTACGACCGCACCTCGGTGCAGGAGATCGTCGAGGCGGCGGGCGTCACCAAGGGGGCGCTGTACCACTACTTCGGCTCCAAGGACGACCTCCTGCACGAGGTGTACGCGCGCGTGCTGCGCATCCAGCAGGAGCGTCTGGACGCCTTCGCGGATGCCGACGCGCCGGTCGAGGAGCGCTTGCGCGGTGCCGCGGCGGACGTCGTCGTCACCACGATCGACAATCTTGACGACGCGTCGATCTTCTTCCGCTCGATGCATCACCTCAGCCCCGAGAAGCACAAGCAGGTGCGCGCGGAGCGGCGCCGCTACCACGAGCGGTTCCGCGCGCTCGTCGAGGAGGGCCAGAAGAAGGGCGTCTTCTCCACGGCGACCCCCGCCGACCTGGTCGTCGACTACCACTTCGGCTCCGTGCACCACCTGTCGACGTGGTACCGCCCCGACGGCCCGCTCACCCCACAGCAGGTCGCCGACCACCTGGCTGACCTGCTGCTTCGAGCGCTGCGGCCGTAGCTGGGGGATCCGACGTGGGGCTCCGCCCCAGACCCCGTTCGCGCAGTTCCCCGCGCCCCTGAAAAGGGGCGCGGGGAACTGCGCAATCTTTTAGCGGGGGTCTGGGGGCGGCAGCCCCCAGGTACGGGACGGGCAGGGGCGGAGGGGGCGAAAAACCCACCCCCACCCCCACCCCACCGCCCGACTCACACGTACTTCTTGATCTCCTGTCGCGCCAGCGAGCGCTGATGCACCTCGTCCGGACCGTCCGCGAGCTTCAGCGTGCGGGCGCTCGCCCAGAGTTCGGCGAGCGGGAAGTCCTGACTGACACCGCCCGCACCGTGCAACTGGACGGCCTTGTCGAGGATGTCGACGACCGTGCGCGGGGTGGCGATCTTGATGGCCTGGATCTCGGTGTGGGCGCCCTTGTTGCCGACGGTGTCCATCATCCAGGCGGTCTTGAGGACCAGCAGACGGAGCTGCTCGACAGCCACGCGCGCGTCGGCGATCCAGTTCTGGACCACGCCCTGCTGGGCGAGCGGCTTGCCGAAGGCCGTACGGGACACGGCCCGGCGGCACATCAGCTCGATCGCCCGCTCGGCCATGCCGATCAGCCGCATGCAGTGGTGGATCCGCCCGGGCCCGAGCCGCGCCTGGGCGATGGCGAAGCCGCCGCCCTCCTCGCCTACCAGGTTGCTCACGGGCACCCGGACGTGGTCGAAGACGACCTCGGCGTGCCCGCCGTGGGAGTGGTCCTCGTACCCGTACACCTGCATGGCGCGCCGGACTTCGAGACCCGGGGTGTCGCGGGGTACGAGCACCATGGACTGCTGGCGGCGGATGTCCGCGCCCTCCGGGTCCGTCTTGCCCATCACGATGAAGATCTTGCAGTCGGGGTTCATCGCCCCGGAGATGTACCACTTGCGGCCGGTGATGACGTACTCGTCTGTGCCATCGGAGGCTCGCTCGATGTGGGTAGTGATGTTCGTGGCGTCCGAGGAGGCCACATCCGGCTCGGTCATCGCGAAGGCCGAGCGGATCTCACCGGCGAGCAGCGGCTCCAGCCACTGCTTTTTCTGCTGTTCGTCGCCGAACTGCGCGAGCACCTCCATGTTGCCGGTGTCCGGCGCGGCGCAGTTCAGCGCGGTGGGCGCCAAGTGCGGGCTGCGGCCGGTGATTTCGGCGAGGGGGGCGTACTGGAGGTTGGTGAGCCCGGCCCCGTACTCGGAGTCGGGGAGGAACAGGTTCCACAGACCCTGCCTGCGGGCCTCGGCCTTCAACTCCCCGACCACGGCCGGCGTGTCCCACGGCGAGGCCAGCCGCGCGCGCTGCTCCTCGGCGACGGCCTCCGCCGGATAGACGTACTCGTCCATGAAGGCGAGCAGCTTCTGGCGCAGCTCTTCGGTGCGCGCGTCGAATGCGAAGTCCATGGCGGATCAGCCTTCCTGAAGGGTGGTCAGGCCGTGCTCGATGAAGAAGGGGACCAGTTCACCGATGCGGTCGAAGCCCGCGCCGACCGTCTGGCCGAGCGTGTAGCGGTAGTGGATGCCCTCCAGGATCACGGCGAGCTTGAACCAGGCGAACGCCGTGTACCAGGAGACGGCGGACACGTCGCGCCCCGAGCGCGCGGCGTACCGCTCGACGATCTCGGCCGGGGCCGGGTGCCCGGCGGCCGAAGCGGTCGTGCTGATGGGGGAGTCGGGGAGATCGAGCGGGGCGCTGTACATCACCAGCAGCCCCAGGTCGGTGAGCGGATCGCCGAGCGTGGACATCTCCCAGTCCAGGATGGCCTTGATCCGGTCGTCGGTACCGATCAGCACGTTGTCGAGGCGGTAGTCGCCGTGCACGACTGCGGGCGCGGGGGAGTGCGGCAGCGCGCGCCCCAGGGCCGCGTGCAACTCGTCGATCCCCGCGAGCTCACGGTTCCTGGAGGCGTCCAGCTGCTTGCCCCAGCGGCGCAGTTGCCGGTCGAGGAAGCCCTCGGGCCGGCCGAAGTCCGCGAGGCCCACCTCGGCGGGGTCCACCGAGTGCAGCTCCACCAGCGTGTCCACGAGCCCGAGCACCGCGTCGCGGGTGCGCTCCGGGCCGAGCGGGGCGAGCTGCTCGGCGGTGCGGTAGGGCATGCCCTCCACGAACTCCATGACGTAGAAGGGCGCGCCGAGCACCGCGTCGTCCTCGCACAGCAGCACCGTGCGGGGCACCGGCACGGCCGTCGGGTGCAGCGCGCTGATCACCCGGTGCTCGCGCTTCATGTCGTGCGCGGTGGCCAGCACATGGCCCAGCGGGGGCCGTCGTACGACCCACTTCGCGGTACCGTCCGAGACCGCGTACGTGAGATTCGACCGTCCGCCTTCGATCAGCCGGCCGGTCAGGGGGCCGTTCACCAGTCCGGGCCGCTCACGGTCGAGCAGGCCGCGCAACTGGTCGAGATCGAGACCTGGCGGGTGGTCTGGGCTCATCATTGCTCCTACGCACACGGAAACGGGACGTGACTATGATGCCGACCAGTCGGTATGTCGTCCAGAGAGTGCGCCAAACGTGATCGGCGTCTCGCCCCGGAGTCGGCGAATCCGGGGCGAGACGCCGGTCGAACCGGCCTAGTGGTCGTCCCAGTGGCCCTCGTGCGAGGCGTGCCGGTGGCCGTCGTGCAGATAGTCGAGGTGGTCGCCGTGCGCGACGGCGGGGTGCCCGCAGTCCTCGCCGTGCTGGTGGCCGTGTCCGTCGTGCGCGATGTGACCGCTCGGCTCGCACTCGTCCCAGTGCCCCGCGTGCTCGCGGTGCAGATGGCCGTCGTGCGCGTAGTCGACGTGGTCCCCGTGCCGCACCTCGGTGTGACCGCAGTTCGGGCCGTGGGCGTGCTCGTGGGTGGGGTGTTCCTGGTGAAGGGTGGTCATGCTGCTCACCTTCGGAAGTGGCGTGGAAGGACGCCTCAGGCTAACGCCGCAAACTGTAGTAATTCCGGCTATTCCGGCTTGCGTGCCGTCCGACTACCCCGGAGGGTCGAGGGCATGAAGGCGATCAGCTACAGCCGGTACGGCGGGCCCGACGTCCTGGAGTACGGAGACGTCCGGGACCCCAAGGTCGGACCCGACTCCGTCCTGGTGAAGGTGCGCGCGGCGTCCGTGAACCCCGTCGACTGGAAGTGCCGCGAGGGCCACCTGGACGGGATCCTGGACCCCGTCTTCCCGGTGATCCCCGGCTGGGACGTCTCCGGCGTGGTCGTCCAACCCGGCGTGTCCGTCACCGAGTTCGCGGTCGGCGACGAGGTCATCGCATACGCCCGCGAGGACTTCCTCTCGCGCGGCACCTTCGCCGAGTACGTCGCGGTGCCCCTGCGCACCCTCGCCCGCAAACCGCTGAACCTCTCCTTCGAGCAGGCGGCGGGCCTGCCGCTGGTGGGGCTCACCGCGTACCAGATGCTCACCAAGGTGCTCGACGTGACGGCGGGCGACACCGTCCTCGTCCACGCGGCCGCGGGCGGCGTCGGGTCGATGGCGGTCCAGCTCGCCCGCCACCTGGGGGCACGCGTGATCGGCACGGCGAGCGAGCCTCACCATGATTTCGTACGGTCCCTGGGCGGCGACCCCGTCAGCCACGGCGAGGGTCTCGCCGAGCGCGTACGGGCCCTCGCACCGGAGGGTGTGGACGCGGCCTTCGACACGATCGGCGGCGACACGATGAGGATGTCCGCCGATCTGCTGGCCCCCGAAGGCCGGCTGGCCTCCATCGCCGACCCCGACGTGGTCGGCTTCGGCGGCCGCTACTACTTCGTCCGCCCCGACCCGTACGACCTGCAGAGCCTGTGCGACCTCGCCGAGCAGGGCGTCGTCTCGGTCCATGTCTCCGAGACGTTCCCGCTGGAGCGGGCGGCGGACGCGCATCGGCTGAGCGCGGAGGGGCGTACGCAGGGGAAGATCGTGGTGACGGTGGACTGGGGAGACTGAACCCGGGCCATCCTCAGAGGCGGACTCGACGCCGGCCCACCCTCAGAGGCGGACTCGACGCCGGCCCACCTCAGAGGCGGACTGAACCCCGGGCCATCCTCAGAACACCAGTGCCACCGCGCATACGGCCAGTGCGACCGTGCACAGGGTCGCCGCCGTCGCGTGGCGTGGCGTGAGCGCCGGCGGGCCGTCGGTGCCGGATGCCGCGAGCACACGGATACGACGGTGGGCGACGGCCAGGAAACCCAGCCAGAGCGCGCAGCAGACGGCGCAGACGACGACTGAGGCCACCGTGAGGCCGCCGTGCAGGGCGGCCTTCGCGGCGAGCACGGCGGCGACGGTGCCCGACAGGGTCGTACGGCGCCACGCGAGCCGCGTGCGTTCCGGCTGCAGGCCCGGGTCGCGTTCCCGGGTGGGCTCGGTCATCCTTCCCAGCCGACGAGTACGACGACGACCATCGCGACGGCGACGATCGCGACAGCGATGCTCAGCACGGCCGGGAAGCGGGACACCGGCAGGTCTTCGCCCTTCCGCATCGCCCGCTCGCACCGGATCCAGTGATTGACGGCGCGCAGCGAGCAGAGCACGCCCGCGCCCAGCAGGGCCAGGGCCAGGCCGACGCGCCAGCCCCACCGGAGATCGGGCAGGAACTGGTCCACGGCGAAGCCGCCGCCGATCAGGGCGAGAGCGGTGCGCAGCCAGGCCAGAAAGGTCCGCTCGTTCGCCAACGAGAACCGGTAGTCGGGCGTCCTGCCCTCCTCCCGGACCTCCTGGGGCGCGAACCACAGCCGGACATTCCGCACGAGTTCGATCACGTGCAGGACCCTACCGGGGCGTGTTGTCAGTGCGGCTCGCTACGGTGCGGAGCATGGACTGTCCCACGTCACTGGCCCGGTATGCCGAGCCCGGCCACGGCATCGCGCCCGCCGAGGAGCTGGTCGAGCTGCCCGGGTTCTGGCCCGCCTACTTCGTCCCGGGCTGGGACGAGTTCATGGAGGAGCCCGAGCTCTTCGGCGCCGACGCGGCGGATGTCGACGCCGCGACCGAGGCGCTGTACGACGCGACGGAGGTCTGGCCCGCCTACCGGATACCGCTCACCGGCGGTCACCTGCTGTGGATCGTCCACCGCAACTTTCCGGATGACCCCGGCACGGACTATCTGATCACGCACACCGACTGGGACCGGGACGCGTCCCTGGCCTCGATCGAGGGGCACTTCAGCGGTCCGGGGCTGTCCTGGCCCGAGCTGGTCGCCGTTGCCGACTCGGCTCCGGCGGACGCGGAGGGCATACGCGACCCGGACGTGCGGCTGCTCCTGCTGCTGCCCGCGTTCGGAGACGCGGACGTGCCGATGGCCAAGGCCCTGTCCCGGATTTCCGGCGCGCTCGTCGCCGTGGGGGTTCCGGCGAAGTCGGCGTCCGGCGTGGCGGAGCGACTCCTTGACCATCCGTTCTGGGACGGCCCCACATGGGCGGTCCGCGGCGCGAGCCCGCTGAGCGGGGGCACGGCCGAGCCCAGCCCGCTCGCGCTCTGCGACGGCCGCTACAGCCCGCGGGCCGTGCCCCTGGCCATGGGGATCACGCCTGCCCAGGCGCGGGCGCTGGCCGGTGCGCTGGGAGCGGCTGGGCCCATCGATCAGTCCCCTGCGCGGTAGTCCCTCAGACGCTCGTAGGCGGCGAGCCCGTCCGGCACCCACGCCCACTCCGTCAGCCGCCGCTCCACCTCCTCCTCGGGGAGGAAGTCGTGCCAGGCGACCTCCTCGGCCTGAGGGTTCACCGGCAGCTCGCAGCGGACCTCGTACACGGCCGACCACCAGGTCTGACCGGCACCGTTGTCGTACAGGAACGTGAAGAGGGGCGAGGGCCGGGGCAGCCCGGAGACGCCGAGTTCCTCCTCGGCCTCGCGGAGCGCCGCGTCGTCGTAGGACTCGCCCGCCCCGACGACTCCGCCGACGAACATGTCGTACAGGGAGGGGAAGACCAGCTTCGTAGGCGTCCGGCGATGGACGAAGACGCGGCCCTCGGCATCCCGGGCCTGAATGAACACGCACCGGTGGCGCAGCCCACGCGCATACGCCTCCCCGCGCGGGGACTGCCCGACGACCTGGTCGTTCTCGTCGACGATGTCGAGGATCTCGTCAGCGGGACTCGTGCCCCCGGCCACACCCATGCCCCAAGCCGCGCTCATGTCGGCGTCCCCGTCCACGCTCATGGCTCCATCCAAGCAGCCCCGGGCCCTGGGTGGAGCGGCAGCGCTCCCGCCACTCTCAATGCGCCTGAAGATCCCGTGACGGCTCCGCATGTGCGGTCCCCGCCGGCATCGCCGGATGCAGCCCCAGCAGCACGATCCCCACCACGATGGACGCGAGCCCCGCCGCCTGCCAGGCGAGCGCCCCCACGTCCGTACGGAGCTGGTCGCCGAGGAAGCCCACCCCGCAGACGATCCCGGCCAGCGGCTGGGCCGCGGTGAGCGCGGGCAGTGACATCCGCAGCGGTGCGGTCTCGAAGGCGCTCTGGACCAGGACCAGGCCCGTCACGCCGAGCACCAGCACCGCGTACGGCTGCCAGCCGGTGAGCAGCTCGCTCCAGCCGCCGGCGCCGAACCGCTGCCCGCTGACCCGGGTGAGCGCGTCCTGGACGCCGTACAGCAACCCCGCGGCCAGCGAGAGCAGCACGGGCCCGGAGCTCAGCCGGGACCGCTTCGCGTAGGTGGTCAGCAGCAGTGCGAGGCCGACCATGATCCCGATGATCAGCCAGTGCCGAAGGGGGTTGGTGACGGCGTCGCCGCCCTGCGGCTGACCCGCCACGATGAACGCCGTGACGCCGCCCGCGAGCAGCACGAGCCCGGTCCAGCCCTGTCGCCCCAGCGCCTGCTTGGTCTGGTAACGGGAGAGCGCGAGCGCGAAGAGCAGGTTCGTCGCGAGGAGTGGTTCCACCAGGGAGATCTCGCCCTTGCCCAGGGCGATCGCGCCGAGGACCATGCCGCAGACCATGAGCCCGATGCCGCCCAGCCACCGCGGAACCCGGATCAGGTCGAGCAGCAGTCGGGGGGAGAGGAAGTCGCTCAGCGGCGCATGCGAGGCGACGTTCTGCTGGAGCACGAAGCCGAAGCCCAGACAGCAGGCCGCGCTCACGGCAAGGATCAGAACGAGAACCGACACGCTGTGTACCTCGAGACGGTCAGGCGGGCCACGGTTGCGTATCCGCCGACTGTAGTGCCAAGGGCCGGGGCCTGCCCCCAGGAGTACCCGGAACCAGGCAGTTGACTCGGTCACTCTTCTTGCCGAAGGATCTGACCGATCAGTAACAAGGTGTGGCCGACCAGCGCGGTCAACCTCCACCAATGTCTCATCAACCAGCGACGATGCCGATCGGTTCGTGACAAACCTCATGACCACGCTCATGGGGAACTTCATGAGGCCCCCTCATGACGACGCCGATCCGACCAGTCGGAATGCCGAGAGGACGCGCCCATGGCCTACGACGCAGATGTGATCGTGATCGGAGCGGGCCTCGCGGGGCTCGCGGCGACCGCGGAGCTCGTCGACGCGGGCCGCACGGTGATCCTCCTCGACCAGGAACCGGAGCAGTCGATCGGCGGTCAGGCGCACTGGTCCTTCGGCGGGCTCTTCTTCGTCGACTCGCCCGAGCAGCGCCGCCTGCGGATCAAGGACAGCCACGCGCTCGCCCTCCAGGACTGGATGGGCACGGCCGCCTTCGACCGGCCCGAGGACCACTGGCCGCGTCAATGGGCCGAGGCGTACGTCGACTTCGCGGCAGGCGAGAAGCGTTCCTGGCTGCACCGGCAGGGCGTGCGCTTCTTCCCGGTGGTGGGCTGGGCCGAGCGCGGCGGCTACGACGCGGGCGGCCACGGGAACTCGGTGCCCCGCTTCCACATCACGTGGGGGACCGGGCCGGGCCTGGTCGCGCCCTTCGAGCGGCGGGTGCGGGCCGGCGTCGCCCGCGGCCTCGTGCAGCTGAAGTTCCGCCACCGCGTCACCGGCCTCTCGCGCAGCGCCGGATCCGTCGACACGGTCACCGGCGAGATCCTGGAGCCGTCCGGCATCGAGCGCGGTCGGGCCAGCAGCCGCAGCGTCACCGGCGCCTTCGAGCTCAAGGCCCAGGCGGTCGTCGTCACGTCGGGTGGCATCGGCGGCAACCACGACCTCGTACGCGCCAACTGGCCGGAGCGACTGGGCACTGCGCCCGAGCGGATGATCTCCGGCGTCCCCGCGCACGTCGACGGCAAGATGCTCGGGATAGCCGAGGAGGCGGGCGCCCACCTCATCAACCGCGACCGCATGTGGCACTACACCGAGGGCATCCAGAACTGGAACCCCATCTGGGCCAACCACGGCATCCGCATCCTCCCCGGCCCGTCCTCCCTCTGGCTCGACGCGCGCGGCAACCGGCTGCCGGTGCCTCTGTTCCCGGGCTTCGACACGCTCGGCACGCTCGAACACATCATGAGGACCGGGTACGACTACACCTGGTTCGTGCTCGACCAGAAGATCATCGGCAAGGAGTTCGCGCTCTCCGGCTCGGAGCAGAATCCCGACCTCACGGGGAAGTCCGTCAGGGACGTCATCGGGCGGGCGCGCGCCGATGTGCCGGGCCCGGTCAAGGCGTTCATGGACAACGGCGTGGACTTCGTCGTCGAGAAGGACCTCGGCGCGCTCGTACGCGGGATGAACGCGCTCACCAAGGAGCCGCTCATCGACGAGGCGGAGCTGCGCCGGGTGATCGTCGCGCGCGACCGGGAGGTCGCCAACCCGTTCACCAAGGACCTTCAGGTGACGGCGATTCACGGCGCCCGCAGGTTCCTCGGCGACAAGCTGATCCGTACCGCGTCCCCGCACCGCATCCTCGACCCCAAGGCGGGCCCGCTGATCGCCGTCCGCCTCAACATCCTCACCCGCAAGACCCTCGGCGGGCTCGAGACCGACCTCTCCTCGCGTGTCCTCACCGAGGGCGGCGACCCGCTGGAGGGCGTGTACGCCGCCGGAGAGGCCGCCGGGTTCGGCGGTGGCGGGGTCCACGGCTACCGGTCCCTCGAAGGTACGTTCCTGGGCGGCTGCCTGTTCTCCGGGCGTACGGCGGGACGGGCGGCGGCCAACGCCGTGGGCTGAGCCCCGGCGAGCTTCCGGCAGGTGGCGGGTCGCGGGTTCAACTCCGCGGCCCGCAGGGGTAGTTGACACGTGTAGCGGATGGGGCGGCCCTTGACTAAAACCCTTGGCTGCGGGTTTGCTGTGCGTGATCGGCTCCTGACGAACCGCGCCTGTGAGGAAGACCCGCGGTGTCACCACCCCCGCCTCCCCTCGGCCGCGGTCGCAAGCGCGCGGCCCAGGCATTCGACGCCGCGCTCGACGACGCCGAACTCGCCGCCGCGCGCAGCTCGTTGAACCAGGGGCGATGGACCGCGGTCCGCGCGCTGCTCGCCGCGACCGGCGACGACTGGGATCGGCGTGGCCATCGCGTCACCGTCCTCGCGCAGGAGTCCGCCGCGCTCGCCTGGGCCCGCGACTGGCAGCTCGCCGAACCGGAGTCCGCCGACGCCGCCGCACTCCTCGGCTGTGCCGCCGTCCAGCGCGCCCTGAAGGGCAAGGAACGCCCGGAGCGCGCCCGCGAGGCCTGCCACACCGCCGCGGCACTCGCGCCCGCCGACCCCACCCCCTGGCTCGGCCTGCTCGTCCTGGAGCGCTCCCTCGGCACCGAGGACGACGTGGTCCAGCTCTTCGACGAGGTGCGCCACCGCTGCCCCGACCACCACCACGCGCACCACCTGATGGTCGCCCGGCTCGCCGAGCGCCGCGCCGAAGCGGGCCAGGACCCGCTGCACGAGGTGTACGACTTCGCCAACTGGGCCGCCGAGCAGGCCCCCGCCGACTCGCCGCTCGCCATCCTCCCGGTCGTCGCGCACGCCGAGCGCTACCGCGTGCTCGCCGCCGCCGGCAGTGAGCCCGCTGATCCGGTCGCCTCCGGGCACTGGGTCGGCCGCCGGGCCCGCCAGGTGATGAAGGCCGCCTTCGACTGGTGGCTGGAGTGGGAGCGCGACGACCACCCGCGCCGCTTCATCGACCTCAACTTCCTCGCCCACGCCAAGTTCTGCGAGGGCCGGGGTGCCGAGGCAGCCGCCCTCTTCCACCGCATCGCAGAGCACGCCACCCCGGCGCCGTGGTCGTACCCGGACCGCGACCCGCACAAAGCCTTCCGTGCCGCACGCGACAGCGCGCTCGGCACGGTGTGAACGACCACGCGCGACCAACCCCTGACCACCCCTGAGATCCGAACTTCCGAAGGGACGACCCCGCGATGACGACGGGCAGTTCGAGCACATCGAGTACGTCGAGCACGGGCAGACCGGCCGCCGACGGCGGCGGCATCAGCACCTTCAAGGGACAGGAGCGCGCCCTGCGCGCCGACCGGCTGGGCACGGGCGGCCTGCTGCTGTCCGTCCTCGCGGCGACCGCCCCGCTCATGGTGGTCGCGGGTGTCATGCCCACCACATTCGCGGTGATGGGCATCGTGGGACAGCCGCTGCTCTTCGTCATCCTCGGCGTCGTCCTCGTGCTCTTCAGCGTCGGGTACGCCGAGATGAGCCGTCATGTCCACAACGCGGGCGCCTTCTACGCGTACATCTCACGCGGCCTCGGCGGCACCGCCGGCGCGGGCGCGGCGCTGGTCGCCCTCGTCGCGTACAACGCCCTCCAGGTCGGCATCTACGGCATCTTCGGCTTCGAGGTGTCCGGGCTGTTCTCCACCTACCTGGACCTCGAAGTCGCTTGGTGGATACCGGCGTTGGTGGCCGTGCTCGTCGTCGGCGCGCTCGGCTGGCTGAAGATCGACGTGAACGCGCGCGTGCTGGGCGTTCTGCTGGTCATCGAGGTCGCCCTCGTCGTCATCTTCGACATCGCCGCGGTCGCCGACCCGGCGAAGGAGGGCCTGTCGCTGCACGCCTTCAACCCCGACACCCTCACCGGCGCCGGAGTCGGCACCGCGCTGTGCTTCTGCATCGCCGCCTTCCTCGGCTTCGAACAGGCCCCCGTGTACGCCGAGGAGACCAGCCGCCCGCACATCCTCGTGCCACGCGTGATGTTCCTCGCCGTCGGCGGTGTCGCCCTCTTCTTCGCGCTCAGCTGCTGGGCGCTCACCGTGGCCACCGGCCCCTCGGGGATCGTCGGCGCCTCCCAGAAGCAGAGCGCGGGCCTGCTCTTCTTCCTCACCGAGTCACGGCTCGGCGGCACCTTCACGGACGTCCTGCACGTCCTGTTCGTGACCGGCATGTTCGCGGCGATGCTCAGCTTCCACAACGTCGTCGCGCGGTACGCCTTCGCCATGGGCCGCGAGGGACTGCTGCCCCGGGCGTTCGGGCGGACGACCGGCACCAGCGGGGCCCCCGGCACCGGGTCGCTGCTGCAGACCGCCGTGTCCCTGGTGTTCGTGATCGCCTTCGCGGTCGCCGACGACAAGCCGACCGGCGACCCGACCGCGCCCGTGCTGCACCTGTTCACCTGGGGCGGCAACATCGGCGCGCTCGGCGTCATCGTCCTGATGGCGGCCGCCTCGCTCTCGGTCATCGTCTTCTTCGTCCGCCGGGGCGCCGCCCGGGCCCAGGCCTGGCGCCTCGCCACGTCTGCCGTCGCGGGCGTCGCGCTGCTCGTCATCGCGGTCTACACGGTCAAGGACTTCGACGTGCTCGTCGGTGCGGGACCGGATTCCTCGCTGAGCTGGCTGCTGCCCGCGATCATCGGGGCCGCCCTGGTCGTCGGCGTGATCCAGGGCCTGGTGCTGCGCGCCCGCAAGCCCGAGGCGCATGCCCGGATCGGGCTCGGCAACGAGGCGTTCCAACTGGACAAGGCGGCCGAGTCCGCGTCCTGAGGCGGCCCGCCTGGAGCACGCTTCCTGAACGGCACGTAAGAAGTCATTACGGAACACTGACGGGCACCCGCCGCCGCTGGCCTTTTGGGGGTCGCGGGTGCTCGAATCAGTGTGTGAACCCTGAACAGCCCGAGGAGCGCGAACCGGAGCGATCCGACGAGCGCGCCCGGGAGCGGCCCGAAGAGCGAAGTCCGAGGCGGCCGGAGCTCCGGACTCCGAAGGCCCGGAGTCCGGAGCGGCCCGAGGCCCGGAGTCCGGAGCGGCCCGAGGAGCGCGGCGTGCCGATCGGACGCCGGGTGCTGCTCGGCACGCTCGGACTCGGCGCGCTCGGCGTGATCGCCGCGCCGCCGCTCCAGCGCGGTCTCGAATCCTTCCTCGCCGGTGCCTCCGAGAAGGACCCCACCGGCCTCACCGGCCTGCTGCCCAACGGCGGCGGCTTCCGCTACTACTCGGTGGCGTCGTCCGTCCCGCACAAGAACGAGACGAACTACCGCCTCACCATCGACGGCCTGGTCGACCACCCCAGGTCCTACACCCTCGCCGAGCTGCGGGCCCTGCCCCAGACCCGCCTCGTGCACGACGTCCAGTGCGTCACGGGCTGGCGGGTACCGGGCACCCCCTTCGAGGGCGTACGCCTGTCCCGGTTGCTGGACGCCGCGGGGGTGCGCTCCTCGGCCGGGGCGATCCGGTTCACCTGCTTCGACGGGACATACACGGAGAGCCTCACGCTGCGGCAGGCCCGTCGCGCCGACGTGCTGGTGGCCCTGCGCATGCAGGACAAGCCCCTCGGCCACAACCACGGCGGCCCCGTCCGCCTCTATGTAGCCCCCATGTACTTCTACAAGTCCGCCAAGTGGCTCTCCGGCATCACCGTCACCGAGGACGTCCGTCCCGGTTACTGGGAGGACCGGGGCTACGACGTGGACGCGTGGGTCGGCCGCTCGAACGGACGCGACGATGCACCCACGAGTTGACGACACCCCGGCGGTGTCGCCGCGTTCCTCCCGTGTACGGCGCTTCAGCCGCGCCGAGCACTGGGTGCACCGCGTGACCGCCCTGCTGATGGGTGTGTGCGTGGCCACCGCCGCCTGCCTCTACATCCCCCAGCTCGCCGAACTCGTGGGCCGCCGTGAGCTCGTGGTGCGCGTCCACGAGATTGCGGGGGTGATGCTCCCCGTGCCGGTCCTGGCGGGGCTGGCCTCCCGCGCCTTCCGCGCGGACCTGGGCTTCCTGAACCGCTTCGGGCCGCACGACCGGGTGTGGCTGCGCGCGGCGCTGCGGCGCGGCAAGAGCCCGAAGTCCCGCCCGGCGGGCAAGTTCAACGCCGGGCAGAAGATCTACGCGGCCTGGATCGCCGGGGCCTCGCTGGTGATGCTGGGCACGGGCCTGCTGATGTGGTTCACCCACCTCACCCCCCTGATGTGGCGCACCAGCGCGACCTTCGTGCACGACTGGCTGGCCCTGACGATCGGCATCGTCCTCGCGGGCCACATCGGCATGGCGCTGGGGGACCCGGAGGCCCGGGAGGGGCTGCGGACGGGGTCGGTGAGCCGGGAGTGGGCGGAGAGCGAGCATCCGCTCTGGCGTCCTTAGGCCGCCGGGTGCGCGGGTGGTTCTTTCGCCCCCTCCGCCCCTGCCCTCCCCCACTCTCGGCTTCGCTCGAGCGGGGGGGACCCCCATCGTCCCTGGGGGCCGCGCCCCCAGACCCCCGCAAAAAGATTGCGCAGTTCCCCGCGCCCCTTTTCAGGGACGCGGGGAACTGCGCAGGCAGGGGCGGAGGGGGCGAGCTACATCCCGAAGTCCAGCAGCACCTTGCAGGACCGGCTTCGGTCCGCCGCCAAGGCGAACGCCGACTCCGCCTCCCCAAGGGGCACCACCGCACTGATCAGCTCGTCGAACCGAGGCTCGACCGCGAGCAGCGCCAGCGCGTCGTCGAACTCCGCGTCGAAGCGGAACGCGCCCCGCAGCTCGATCTCCCGGCTCACCACCAGGTTCCCCGCGAACGGGCTCTGCCCGGGCGGCAGCATGCCCAGCTGGACCACGACTCCGCCGCGTCGCACGAGGCGGAGGCAGGTGTCGAGGCCCGCGGCGACACCGGACGCCTCGATGGCGACGTCGACCTCGGAGGGCCAGGAGGGATCGGCGGGATCGTCGGCCCGTACGACCGCGTCCGCGCCCACCGATACGGCGTACGACAGTGCCTGCGGCAGCAGGTCCGTGACCGTGACCCGCGCGGCGCCCGCGGCCTTTGCGGCGGCCACCACCAGGCAGCCGATGGGCCCGGCCCCCGTCACCAGCACATGGCGGCCGGCCACGGCCCCGGCCCGGCGTACCGCGTGCAGTGCGACGGACAACGGCTCGGCGAGCGCGGCCCGCTCGAGGTCCAGGTCCGCGGGCAGCGCCCGCAACTGGTCGGCCGGGACGACGACTTGGGCCGCGAAACCGCCCTGGACGTGCGGAGTGCGCGCCGCGCTGCCCAGGTACCGGGTGTCACGGCAGACGTTGGCGCGGCCGTCGACGCACTCGGGACAGACCCGGCACGCAGTGGCCGGGTGCACGGCAACGGCCGTACCGGGCAGCGGACCTGAGGCTCCGTCACCGTACGAGATCACCGTCCCGACGACCTCGTGTCCCAGCACCATCGGCTCGCGCAGCCGGAAGTCCCCGACCCCGCCGTGCCGCCAGTAGTGCAGATCGGACCCGCACACCCCGCCGTACCGGACGGCGACGAGCGCCTGGCCCGGGCCGGGGGAGGGCACGGGCAGTTCGTCGACCCGCAGGTCGCCCTGGCCGTGGATCACGCAACCGAGCATCGTCAAGTCCCCTTCAGAGCACACTCGTCATGCCGCCGTCGACGTACAGCACCTGCCCGCTGACGAAGTCCGCCGCGGGGGAGGCGAGGAAGAGCACTCCGCCGACCAGGTCGTCGGTGCGGCCCCACCGCCCGGCCGGGGTGCGCCGCCGCACCCACGCGCTGAACTCCTCGTCGGCCACGAGGGGCTCGGTGAGCTCGGTCTCGATGTAGCCCGGGCCGAGTCCGTTGACCTGCACACCGAGTGGGCCCCAGTCCGCGCACATGCCCTTGGTGAGCATCTTCAGCGCACCCTTGGTGGCCGCGTACGGGGCGATGCCCGGGCGGACGACCTCGCTCTGCAACGAGCAGATGTTGACGATCTTGCCGTGGCCGCGCTCGGTCATCCGGCGGGCCGCCTCGCGACCGACCAGGAACGCGCTCGTCAGGTTGGTGTTCAGGATCCGGTGCCAGTCCGCGTCCGTGAACTCCAGGAGCGGGGCGCGCAGTTGCATGCCCGCGTTGTTGACGAGGATGTCGAGCGGACCCACCCGCTCCTCGACGTCCGCTATTCCGGCGGCCACCGAGGGTCCGTCGGTGACGTCGAACACCGCGGTGTGGACGTCACCGGGCAGCTCCGAGGCGGCCTTGGTGAGCCGTTCGGCGTCGCGCCCGTTGAGGACGACCGTGCAGCCGGCCTCCGCGAGACCGCGCGCCAGCGCGAGCCCGATGCCGCGGCTGGAGCCGGTGACCAGAGCCGTACGGCCGCTGATGTCGAAGAGCGGGTGACTCATCTGCGTACTCCTAGATCACGAGGGACAGCAGCAGGACCAGTCCACCGGCCACCACCGAGATGATCGTCTCCATGACCGACCAGGTCTTGATGGTCTGGCCGACGTTCAGACCGAAGTACTCCTTGACCAGCCAGAAGCCGGCGTCGTTCACGTGGCTGAAGAAGAGCGAGCCCGCGCCGATCGCCAGGACGAGGAGGGAGGTGTGGGCGGTCGACATGTCGGCCGCGAGGGGTGCGACGAGACCGGCCGCCGAGATGGTGGCGACCGTCGCCGAACCGGTCGCGAGTCGGATGGCCACCGCGATCAGCCAGGCGAGCAGCAGCGCGGGGATCGACCAGTCCTTGGAGATGTCCAGGATCATCTGGCCCACACCGGAGTCGATCAGGGTCTGCTTGAAGCCGCCGCCCGCGCCGACGATCAGCAGGATGCCCGCGATCGGGGCGAGGGACTTCTCGACGGTCGTCGAGATGCGCTCCTTGGTGAACCCGGCCGCCCGGCCCAGGGTGAACATGCCCACGATCACGGCCGCGAGCAGCGCGATCAGCGGAGCGCCGACGATGTCGAAGACGCGCTGAGTCATGTTCGTCGGGTCGTCGACGATGATGTCCACCAGCGCCTTGGCCAGCATCAGCACGACCGGAAGCAGCATGGTGGCGAGGGTGGCGCCGAAGCCCGGACGCTTCTCCAGTTCCTCGGAGGCGCGGGTGGGGATCATGCGGTCGGGGGCCGGGACGTCCACCCAACGGGCCGCGTACTTCGAGAACACCGGGCCCGCGATGATCACCGTCGGGATCGCGACGAGGACACCGAGCGCGAGCGTGAGGCCGAGGTTGGCCTTGACCGCGTCGATCGCGACCAGCGGGCCGGGGTGCGGCGGGATGAGACCGTGCATCACGGACAGACCGGCCAGCGCCGGGATGCCGATGCGCATCAGGGAGTAGTTGCCGCGCTTGGCGACCATCAGGACGACCGGGATCAGCAGCACGATGCCGACCTCGAAGAACAGCGGCAGACCGATCACGGAGGCGATCAGGACCATCGCCCACGGCATGGCGCGCCCGCCCGCCTTGGCGAGGATCGTGTCGACGATCTGGTCGGCGCCGCCGGAGTCGGCGAGCAGCCTGCCGAGGATCGCGCCCAGCGCGATCAGTACACCCACGCCGGCGACGGTCGAGCCGAGCCCGGTCGTGAAGCTGAGCATGGTCTTGTCGAGCGGGGCCCCGGCGAACGCGCCGAGGGCGAGCGAGCCGATGGTCAGGGCCAGGAATGCGTGCAGCTTGAACTTGGTGATGAGCACGACGATGACGGCGATGCCCGCCAGCACGGCGATGCCCAGCTGAGCGTGGCCCGCCGAGGTGATCGGCTCGACGGCGTCCGCTGCCAGCATCTCGGCGCTGAGTCTGGTCACGGTTGATCCCTTGCTTGAGAAAGGTACGAACGGGGACAGGGGTACGGCGAAGGGTTACTGCGAGGGCTGGGCGAGCCTCTGGAGCGCGGCCACGGCCCGCTCGGTGATCTCCTCGGGGCCGCCCGACACGTCCACGGCGACGCCCGACTCGTCCGCCTCCAGCGGCTGCAGGGTGGCGAACTGGGAGTCCAGGAGCGCCGTCGGCATGAAGTGCCCCTGGCGGTGCGACATCCGGTCCTCGATGAGCTTGCGGTCACCGGTGAGGTGCACGAACACGACTCCGGGTGCCGCCGCCCGCAGCCGGTCCCGGTAACTGCGCTTCAGCGCCGAACTGCTGACCACTCCGCCGAGTCCGGCCCGCTCGTGCGCCCAGGCGCCGATCGCGTCCAGCCACGGCCAACGGTCCTCGTCGGTCAGCGGTGTGCCGGCCGTCATCTTGGCGATGTTGGCCTGCGGGTGGAAGTCGTCGCCCTCGGCGTACGGAACGCCGAGCCGGGCCGCGAGCAGGGGACCGATGGTGGTCTTGCCGGTTCCTGCCACGCCCATGACCACGACGACATGGGGGGTACGCGTCAGCTGCATCGTGCTCTCGCTGTCTTCATCGACATCTGATGTCGACGACACTGAAACTCATTAGGTACGACGAATTCAAGAGTCTGTGACATATAAGTCTGACTTTTTGTTCACGACGATGTCCTCGTACGCTGACCCCATGACCACACGGGGCCGGGGGCTGCACGCACATGTACTGGAGACCCTCGGGCCGGAGATCACGGCGGGCGAGTACCCGCCCGGCAGCGTGCTGCGCACGGACGAGCTCGCGCAGCGCTTCGAGGTGTCACGCTCCGTGATGCGCGAGGCGGTCCGGGTGCTCGAATCCATGCACCTCGTCGAGTCCCGCCGCCGCGTGGGCGTCACGGTCCGCCCCAAGGCCGAGTGGAACGTGTACGACCCTCAGGTCATCCGCTGGCGGCTGGCCGGCGCCGACCGCCCCCACCAGCTGCGTTCGCTCACCGTGTTGCGTTCCGCCGTCGAGCCGATCGCCGCGGGCCTGGCCGCCCGGCATGCCACGGCCGAGCAGTGCGCCGAACTCACCGAGTGCGCCCTGGGTATGGTCGCCACGTCACGCGGGCACCAGCTGGAGGCGTATCTCGTCCACGACGTCGCCTTCCACCGGGTGATTCTGAACGCGTCGGGCAACGAGATGTTCGCCCGTCTCGGTGACGTCGTCGCGGAGGTCCTGGCGGGCCGTACCCACCACGAGGTCATGTTCGAGGACCCCGACCCCGCCGCCGTCACCCTGCACGTCCAGGTCGCGGAGGCCGTACGGGAAGGCGACGCGGCCCGCGCGGAGGAACTCACCCGCGAGATCACGGTCGGCGCGCTCCAGGAGCTGGACATCCTGGCGCCGTAGGCCAACTGGTTCCTTCTGGTTCCACTGGTCGAGTTCTGCTGGTTCTACTGGTCGAGGAAGTCCCCGTCCACGTACACCCACGCCCCGTCGACCCGCTCGAAGCGGCTGCGCTCGTGCAGCGAGCCGCCCCGGTAGGAGGCCCGGAAGGTCACGGTCCCCGCGGAGTGGAACGCCGACCCCTGACTCGTACCGAGGATCTCCAGCCCCGTCCACCGCATCCCGGCGTCGAACTCCACCCGCGCCGGCCGCGTCCGCGGATGCCAGGTCCGCAGCAGATACCCCTCGTCCTCCTTCACGAAGGCGCAGTACCGCGACCGCATCAGCGTCTCGGCGGTCGGCGCCGCGGCCTCACCGCGGTGGAACCGCCCGCAGCACTTCGCGTACGGCTCGGGTAGTCCGCAGGGGCAGGAACGACTGGTCATGGCTGCCATTCTGCCGAGGCCTAGGCCGAGTCGGCGTTCGTCGGCGGGTACGTGGGCCGCGCGGGAAACGGCACGGCGAGCGTCGGCAGTGGCGGGAGGGCGGACTCGTACAGCCAGGCCGCGAACACGTCGTCCAAAGGCTCCGGCGCGAAGCGCGCGACGTGCGCGGTGAAGGCCGCCGTGGTGACCGCTCCGCCCCGGTGCAGGGTCGCCCAGCCGCGCAGCATGCGGAAGAACGCGTCGTCGCCCATCGCGCAGCGCAGCGCGTGCAGGGTGAGGCCGCCGCGCTCGTAGAGCCGGTCGTCGAACATCAGCTTGCGGCCCGGGTCGGACAGGACCAGGTCTTGCGGCCGCGCGGCCAGCTTCCGGTGCGCGGCGCCGGCCAGCTGCTGCGCCGGGCGCCCACCGGACCGCTCCGACCACAGCCACTCCGCGTACTTCGCGAAGCCCTCGTTCAGCCAGATGTGCCGCCAGTCCGCGATGGAGACACTGTTGCCGAACCACTGGTGCGCCAGCTCGTGCGCAACCAGCCGCTCCGAACCCCGCGCCCCGTCCACGTGGTTGGCGCCGAACAGCGACAACCCCTGAGCCTCGACGGGGACATCGAGCTCCTCCTCCGTCACCACCACCGCGTACTCGCCGAACGGATACGGCCCGAAGAGGTCCTCGAACAGCTCCATCATCGCGGGCTGGCGCGCGAAGTCCCGGGAGAACTCGGAGAGCAGATGCGCGGGCAGATGACCGGACTGCGGTATGCCGCCGAGACCCGGGTCGCCGAGCAGCACCGTCTGGTACTTCCCGATCGACAGCCCGACCAGATAGCTGGACGTCGGCGCCGCCTGCTCGTACACCCAGGTGGTCGTGGAAGCCTTCGTCGTACGCGTCAGCAGCCGGCCGCCCGCCACCACCGAGTAGGCGGAGGGTGTGGTGATCGAGATCTGGTACGAGGCCTTGTCGGCCGGGCGGTCGTTGCACGGGTACCAGGAGGGCGCGCCGATCGGCTGGCTCGCCACCAGCGCCCCGTCCTCCAGCTCCTCCCAGCCGAGCCCGCCCCAGGGGCTGCCCACCGGCTTGGGGTTGCCCGACCAGTGCACCTCGACGGTGAAGGCGGCACCGGCCCGGATCGGCTTGGGCGGGCGGATGCGCAGCCTGCCGCCGCGGTGCGTGTAGTGCGGTGCCTTGCCGTCGACGCGGACCCGGCCGATCCGGAAGTCGGCCAGGTTCAGCTGGAATTCGGTGAGCGGGGCACGGCCGGCTATGGCGTTGAGCCGCGCCGTGCCCGAGAGCCGGTTCGGGCCGGGGCGGTAGTCCAGCGCGAGCTCATACCGGTGCACCCGGTAGCGGGGATCACCGTTGGCCGGGAAGTACGGGTCCGATCCCACTGTCTGCTGAACGCTCACCGCTGCGACTGCTCCCTGCCCTGTGCTCGTACGACGTGCCGCTGTACCGCCCTTCGTATCCGATCCGGTCATGTCTTCTATGAACGCCATGCCTCGATCGGGTTGCCCAGCCAGCGGGTGTCGTCGGGAACGGACTCCGCCGCCATCACCAGCGACGCGGGACCCAGGGTGGAGCGGGCCCCGACGGTGCTGCCGGGCAGGACGATTCCGCCCGGGCCCAGGGTGGCGCCCTCACGGAGGACCACAGTATCCGTCCGCAAGATCCGGTCGTGGAAGAGGTGGGTCTGCAGGACACAGCCCCGGTTCACCGTCGCCGCGTCCTCCAGCGTCACCAGGTCCGTCTCGGGCAGCCAGTAGCTCTCGACCCAGGTACCCCGGCCGATGCGGGCGCCGAGCCCGCGCAGCCACGCCGTCATCAGCGGCGTACCGGGCACGGATCCGGCCAGCCATGGCACGGCGACGACCTCGACGAACGTGTCCGCGAGCTCGTTGCGCCACACGAAGCCGCTCCACAGCGGGTGCTCACCGCTCCGGTGCCGGCCCACGAGCAGCCACTTCGCCACGATGGAGACCAGGCACGCCACCGCGCCCACGGCGAGCAGCACGACCCCGGACAGGGCCCAGGCCCACGCCCCCAGCGCACTCAGCGCGGCCACCGTCAGCACCGCCAGCGCCGCCGAGCAGAACACCGGCACGATCCGGCACAGCTCCACCAGACCCCGAGCCCACAGCAGGTGCGCGGGCGGGTCGTACGTACGGCTCTGGTCGCCGTCCTGCGTCGAACGCGGCAGCTTCACCGGCGGCAGCCCCAGATACGAGCTGCCCTTCTTCGCCTTCTTCGGCGTCGCCGACAGCACGCCCACCAGACCGCCGTCCGGCACGCTGCGGCCGGGCGCCGTCATCCCGGAGTTGCCGAGGAACGCCCGGCGGCCGATCTCGGCCCGCCCGATCCGCATCCAGCCGCCACCGAGCTCGTACGGCGCGGTCAGCGTGTCGTCCGCGAGGAAGGCGCCCTCACCGACGGTGGTGAGGCTGGGCAGCGCGAGGACGGTGGAGACCTCGGCGCCCCGCCCGATCTTCATGCCGAGCAGCCGCAGCCACACCGGGGTGATCAGCCCGGCGTACAGCGGGAACAGCGTCTCCCGGGAGCGGTCCATCAGCTGCGTGACCGTCCAGGCCTGCCAGCCGATCCGGCTGTGCGTCGGATGCGTGCCCTCGCGCAGCCCCAGGCTCAGCAGGCGTACGGCGATCAGGAGCAGCAGCGCGTACGCGAGACCGAAGGCGAGCGTCGCCGGCACCAGGGCGAGCGCGGCACCACGCAGGGCCGCGCCGAGCCCGGCGTCCGCGCTCACGAACACACGGGCCACCAGGAGGGCGGCGACGCCCGCAAGGACGGGGAGCGCGCTCAGCGCGAAGCCGGTCGCCCCGTACATCGCCCGCCAGTAGGTGCCGCGCTGCGGCCGCTCCTTGGGCCACGCGCGCTTCGCCTTGCCGAGCTTGACCGCGGGCGCTCCGGCCCAGCGCTGCCCGGTGGGAATGTGTCCGGCCACGGCGGAACCGGGGGCCACCTCGGCCCGCTTGCCCACGCGCGCACCGGGGAAGAGCAGGCTGCGGGTGCCGACCACCGCGTGCGCGCCCACCTTCACCGGGCCGATCTCCAGCCGGTCACCGTCCAGCCAGTGACCCGACAGGTCCACCTCGGACTCGACGGCGGCACCCCGGCCCAGCTTGAGCATGCCGGTCACCGGCGGCAGCGAGTGCAGGTCGACGTCCGGGCCGACCTTGGCGCCCAGGGCACGGGCGTACCGCTCGAGCCAGGAACCGGTGAGCGAGGTCGCGCCGCTGAACTCGGCGAGCCGCTCGGCCGTCCAGAGCCGGAGGTGGACGCTTCCACCGCGCGGGTAGCGCCCGGCCTTCACATCGCGCAGCAGGAGCCGTGCCCCGCCCGCCGCGATCGCGAGCCGCCCCGGCGGGCTGAAGAAGACGAGCGCACCGGCGGCGACGAGCCACCACGACGCGCTCGGCGCCCACGGATACGGCCCGAACCAGTGCAGTACGTTCCCGAGCGCGGCCAGCGCCACGGTCCAGCGCAGGCCGAGGAGCGTGAACAGCGGGATCAGCAGGAGCAACTGGGTCGCCTTGGTGCGCAGCGGGACCGGCGCGATCGTCCGCTCGGCGCCGTCGTCCTGCGCGGACTTCTCCAAGTGCCGGGCCAGCTTGCGCAGGACGGGCTGCTGGTAGATGTCCAGGACGGCCGCGCTCGGATAGCGGGTGCGCAGCCTGGTCGTGAGCTGGGCGGCGGCGAGGCTGCTGCCGCCGATCGCGAAGAAGTCGTCGGACGCGCCGGCGACGGGGATGCCGAGTACCTCGCTCCACTGCTCGGCGAGCCAGGCCTCGGTGCCGTAGAGCTGTTCCTTCGCGCCGCCGGTCTGCAGGCCTTCCAGCGGCCAGGGCAGGGCGTTGCGGTCGACCTTCCCGGACGTCCTGGTCGGCAGGTCCTCGACCGGGGCGAGCAGCGGGACCAGGGCGGCGGGCAGCTCGGCGCGCAGCTTCTCCACGGCGGTGGCCTGGTCCCAGCCGTCCTGGGTGACCACATAGCCGACGAGCAGCTGGTTGCCGCCGCGGGCGGTGCGCACGGCGGCGGCAGCGCCCGCGACTCCGGGCAGGGCCTGCAGGGCCGCGTCCACCTCACCGAGCTCGATCCGGCGCCCGCCGAGCTTGATCTGCTCGTCGGCCCGTCCGAGGAAGATCAGGCCCTCCGGCTCGGCCTTGACCAGGTCACCGCTGCGGTACGCCCGCTCCCAGCCCAGCGACTCCAGCGGCGCGTACTTCTCCGCGTCCTTCTCGGCGTCGAGATAGCGGGCGAGCCCGACGCCGCCGATCACGAGCTGGCCGCTGTCACCCATGGCCACGGGTTCGCCGGCCTCGTCCACCACGGCCAGTTCCCAGCCGTTCAGCGGGAGCCCGATCCGGATCGGCTCCTCGCCCGTCATCAGGGAGGCGCAGGCGACGACGGTGGCCTCGGTGGGCCCGTAGGTGTTCCACACCTCGCGGCCCTCGGTCACCAGCCGCTGGACCAGTTCGGGCGGGCAGGCCTCGCCACCGAAGATCAGCAGCCGGACCTCGTTGAGCGTCTCGGGCTCCCACAGGGCGGCCAGGGTGGGCACGGTGGAGACGACGGTGATCTCCTGCTCGACCAGCCAGGGCCCGAGGTCGGCACCGCTGCGGACCTGGGCACGCGGCACGGGCACCAGACAGGCGCCGTACCGCCAGGCCAGCCACATCTCCTCGCAGGAGGCGTCGAAGGCGACGGAGAGGCCGGCCATGACCCGGTCACCGGGCCCGATCGGGTCCTCCGTGAGGAAGAGGTCCGCCTCGGCATCGACGAAAGCGGCGGCGCTGCGGTGACTCACGGCCACGCCCTTCGGCTTGCCCGTGGACCCGGAGGTGAAGATGATCCAGGCGTCGTGCTCGACACCGGGCCGCGCGGCGGGAGCCTCCGACCGGCCGCTCGCGGTCAGCTCGTGCCCGGCCCCGACGACCGCGCGCACCTCCGCCTCGCCGAACACCAGCTCGGCCCGCTCGTCCGGGTCCTCGGCGTCCACCGGCACATAGGCGGCACCGGCGGCCAGTACGGCGAGGATGGCGACGTACAGCTCGTTGGTGCCGGAGGGGACCCGGACACCGACCCGGTCGCCGAGGCCGACCCCGGCCTCGCTCAGCCGCCGCCGCAGGGTCTCGACCTCGAAGGCCAGGGCACGGTAGGTGAGACAGCGGTGCCCGTCGTCCAGCGCGGGCTCGTCGGGGTACGCCCGGACGGAGGCGTCGAGGATGTCGACAAGGGTGCGGGGCGAGGCGGCGGAGGAGGCGGAGAAGCGTGCGGGGTCGCCGAACTCCGCGCGCACCTCCTCGTCGAACAGCGCGAGTGCGGGGCCTTGCTCGAGGGCTGCCATCGGGTCCTCACGTGTTGTTCCCGGAGTCTCCGGGGCGCTGGTGGGCCCGCAGGTATGCCTGGGGATCTTCCGGTCCAGCTCCGAACAAGCGTGAAATTTTAGTACGACGCTAGCCGCGGACCTGGTCGTCAGCCATGCGAAGACGCCCTACCGGGGCACCGGAAGCCCTTGTTCCGGAGCTCTGACGTGGGGGTATGTCATCCTGACGAGATCTGCCCCACACATCGCCGTAACACAGGAGGAGGCACCCGGCGGGCCTCGCGTTCGACGGTGCTCGGGAACGGGCATCGTCAAGGCAGGGCCGTGCCACGCGGTTCCGGCGCTCCATTCCGAATATTCATACGGGCGGTGGTCAACTGCCGTACGACAGGCCGATGTTCGGCTTTCGCACGGCACTCGGGACCCCTACGATTCAGCTGCCCCACGGCAGCGGACAGCCGCGGGGCGGTATCGCGTGCCGGCAGGCGGCGACCCGAACAGGCCAGGCAGCACGGCAGTTCCGAGTTCACAGCGGACGACCGCAACCACGCAAGACGCCGTAGGCAGTGCCGAGCGGATCGCGAGGCGACGGCGACGGGCCCGTCCTGCGGGCGCCGTGGGGGAACGGGAGGGGGAAGTGGCAGTGGCGACATCCGAACGCGCCCGTGCCTGGATGCTGCCGGCGTCGGTTCCCGGCATCGTGCTCGGCGGGGTCGGTCTGCTGGGCCTCGGCCTGGTCGCCGGTCTGGTGGTGGATCCGTCCGCACTCGTCGGCACCAGCGGCTATGTCTTCGGCGCGGGCCTCCTGCTCGCCGTCGGCCTGTACGGGAGCACGTACTCGATCGACCTCCAGGCCGTGCGCGCCGACGTGCGCGGCGTGGTGGTGGCCGTGACGCTCGGCGTCGTCCTGAAGGCAGCGCTCATCACGGGGGTGATGGTGCTGGCGTTCGGGCGGCCCGAGTACCTGGTGCTCGGTATCGCGGTGGCCCAGATCGACCCGCTGTCCGTCGCGGCCCTCAGCAGAAGCGGACGCATGTCGCCGCGTGCCCGCTCACTGCTGGCAGCGTGGGCGTCGTTCGACGACCCGATGACGGTACTGCTGACGCTGTATGTCGCCGGTTACGCCTATACGAAGGCGGGGCACGAGGGCACACCTGCGGTCGCGGGCGGCGGCGCGCGCGGCTACGCGAACGGGATCGCCCTCAACGCCGCGCTGCTCGCGGGGGTGTTGCTCCTGTGGTGGGCCGGACGGAGAGCGGGGGCCCGGATGTCCGCCTCGCCGCGCGCCCGACGCGCCGGAACGGCTTTGGCGGGACTGCTCGTCGTGGCGATGCTGGCGCTCGCCGCGGGGAACATGCTGATGCTCGCGGTGGCGGTGGCAGGCCTCGTGGTGCGTACGGCGGCATTCGACAGGACGCTCGACCGCGCGGTCGGCGGCGCCTTCCTGGCCGCGGCTCTCGCGCTCGGGCTGTTCCTCGCGCAAGGCGTGGCGCTGCTGCCGGGATTCGTCCTCGGCGTCGCGGCGTTCGGCGCTCAGGCGGTGGTGGCGCTGGGGGTGATGCCCCTGTTCGTACGGGGCCTCGAACGGCGGGACTGGATCGCACTCGGGCTCGGCCAGCAGAACGGCATCACGGCCATCCTCATCGCGCTCACCCTGGAGCGCGACTTCCCCGGCACGGTCTCCACCGTCGGTCCCGCCGTGGTCACCGTGAACGTGCTGTACGGCACGTCGCATGTGCTGCTCGCACATTCGCCCCGCCTGCGGCGGACGCGCGGGCGCCGGGAACTCGTCGCCGATGACGAGCGTCCCTCCCCATGCGAAAAGCCGCCGGCGCAGGAGCCGTTGGCGAACGGGCGATCCCCGGCGTAACCGCTGTCCGGAGCGCCGCACACCCGGGCCCGGTACCGGAACGCGGGAATCAGGGGAGTCAGACGAGGGAACCGGCGCACGGCAGTGGCCGGACGGGGAGAGTCCGCATGGGGCAGGGGATGGAGCACGGCTTACCGGCATCACCACACGCCGACCGACAGCACGAGGACACGGTCGCGCTGTGTGCGGCTTCGCTGCCGCGTGCGGGTCGCGGGGGGCTGTTGAGGCAGGACTTGGCCGTGGTGTGTGCGGTGCTGTTCCCGCGCACCGTGCGCGGCGGCTGGTTGGGCCGGGAGTTGGCAGTGGTGCGTGCGGCCTCGCTGGTGGGCACGGGCCGAGGGGGGCTGTTGAGGCAGGACTTGGGCGTGGTGTGTGCGGGGGTGTTCCCGCGCATCGCGCGCGGTGGATGGCTGGGCCGGGAGTTGGCGGTGGTGCGTGCGGTCTCGCCGCCGGGCACCTCGGGCGGTGGAGGGTTGAGCCGAGGTGAGGTCGAGGGGCGAGAGGCGCCGTTGTCAGGCGCCGACGCGCTACCCGCGTCCCAGGGTGGGCCGAACGGGCGCCTGTGGCACCTCCCGTCCCCTTCCCGCGTCGGCGACGTCCACCGAACCAGCCGCGCAGGCCGCGGCTGCCGCCGTACCCGGCGGGCGGCCGCCGTCGCGGTACTGGTGCTGCTGGGCGTCACCGCCGCCCCGGCGTTCGCCGCGCCCGGAGCATCCGAGGAGCGCGACGCCCAACTCGTGTACTGCCTCGACACCTCGCACCGCGGAGACCTCGTCGCGGCCGCCGTACGTCTCGGCCTCCTCAAGGCCGACGCGGCCGCTCAGGACACGGTCAGACCCACCGGGTCCGGTGGGCGGATGACGCTGGAGAAGTGGGCCGAGCGCCGCCAGGACGACTTCGGACGGGCCTGCTCCGCGCTGATGGCGGCCGAGTCCGACTCCCCGGGCGCGGCGGCCAAGGACACCGCGGAGGACGACTGGTTCGTGACGCTCCTTAAATCACTGCCCCTGCTGGCGGCCGGTGCACTGATCACCCTCGGCGGCCAGCTCTCGGAGCGCGTTTCGGCCGAACGTCGGCAGATCAAACAGCAGTTGGACTCCGGCGAGGCGGCGTTTCGGACTGCCGTACGGGAGTACCTGGCGGCGTACGAGCGCGACGCGCACGCGGACCACACGGCCGTCCTCACCGCGCGCGACGCGCTGACCGGCACCCTCGCCCAGGTGGCCGGCCCCGGCGCCCGCCGTAGCGCGGCCCGCCGGCTGGCCGACGAACTGCCGCTGGCCCGGCCGCTCCCCGACGCCCGCGACGGCGCCTTCCTCGGGACGCACGCCCGCGCCCAGGAGGCACAGGGGGTACGACAGACCGTGGACGGCCGGCTGCGCATCGTGCCGGACCTCAACGGCCGTGCGCTGTACTGGAGATGGCGTACTTTGCGTGAACATCCCGCCCCCGCCACCCCTGGAGCGGCCGCATGACCGCGCCGATCCAGGACAACCCGTACGGCGTGTACGTACCGGGCAGCAGGCAGAGCCTGCCGGGGTTCGTCGTCCCGCCGAGGGCCGACCACCCGCTGGTGCCGTGGGAGGACGAGAGCCACGCGGGCCAGTGGGTGGACGTCGATCACGCGCGGGAGCAGCTGGACCTCTTCGAGCAGTGCCTGCTCAGACTCGCGGACCTGGTCACACCGGGGGTGGACCAGGGGCGCCTGGTGGTGGTGACCGGGCCCGTCGGCATGGGCAAGACCACCCTCATCCACCAGTGCATCTACCGGGCCCGGGAGTACATCAGGCAGCTGAACGAGGCGGCCGGCACCCCGCAGCCCGGCGCGCGCGGCCCCCTGGGCCAGCTCGTGGCGATGACCGCCGGGTACGGCAACGACGGCCGCGCCATCAGCGTCGACGAGAACGGCGACTTCGCGTCGACCCCGGCCATCAACGCCACCATCCGCGACAAGGTCGTCGCCAGGCTGCGCACGCACTTCGCCGGCATCGCGCTGGACCCGGCGATGTCCCAAGAAGCCCCGTTCAAGGCGTTCGGCGCGATCAGCGCGCTGCTGGCGCAGCAGGACGCACTGCTGTTCGCCGTGGTTCCCCACATCGACTGGAAGGACGTGGGCGTGCGGACCAGATTCCTCAAAACCTGCTTGAGTCATGCGCAGAGCCGGATCGTACTCCTCGTCGAAGTCAGCCATGGAACGACCGAGACCGCGGACGAGGTGGTCGCGGAGCTGCTGCCCAACGACGCGGTCACCCATCTCGCCCTCGGCAGCCTCAGGCCGGAGGACACCGTGAAATTCAGCCAGAGCGTCCGCTCGGGTCATCCCGACCCGGACGACGCACCCCCTCGCAACCCGGCGACCGCGGGGGACGAGCTGCTCCGCGTCCACCAGCAGTGGCAGCCCGCCGACGTACGGGAGTTGCGGCGGGTCTTTCACGCGGTGGCCGAAGGACAACGGCACTCGGGCAGAGTGCGGATCACCGCCGACGACCTGAGACAGCACACGTCGGGCGGATCCGGTCCGGACCTGCGGCGCCTGTGACCCCACCGCACGGCGCCGCCCCGTCGGCCCGACCACCCACGGGCTTTCGAACCAGCACCGCACCCCCGCACCCGCCCGCCGCTCGCATCGACGTCATCGGAAACACGAGGAGTGCCATCGTGGCCTCAGGCAGTGGAGACATCTGGCACAGCAACCCCTTCCCGCTGATCCCAGTCGTGCGCCTCGGCCCCTCCGCCGACCTCGGGGCCGCGCCGGTCGAAGCGGCGGACTCCGGAAACGCGACCGTCGGCACCCCGACCCTCAGGGAGCTCTCCCAACTGGTCGACGACTATCTCGCCGACCGTCCCGCCGGTGGCCGGCGCGGCAGGACGATCGCCCTGGTCGGCGAGTTCGGCCTGGGCAAGAGCCATGCGCTGCGCGAGGTGTACGCCACGCTCGGCGCCCGGTCGGACGGCCCCGCGATGTGGATCGTGGACGAGCCGGCACAGGACATGGGGCGGATGTACCGGGACCGGTTACGCGGTCCCGGCGACACCCCCAGGGGCCGCCGCGCGTTCGAAGGACTGGTCCGGGACTACTACGCGTACGTGACCGCCAATCGCGTCGGCGAACAGGGCAGCGATCCGCGCCTTGGCACGCTCGACGAGATAGCCGCGGGACTGCGGGACGGCAGTCTCGACCCGGACAAGGTGGTGTCGGCGCTGCGCTACGACCCGGAGGTGATCCACGCGGATCTGCGCGGCACGCTGGGCGAAGTCACCGAGCACCGCCGGTTCGCCACCGCGCTGGCGCTGCTCCAGGACCCGCCGTTCACCAGGATGGTGTGGAAGTGGCTGAACGGCGAAGAGCCCGCCGAGCCACTGCGCGAACGTGGCATCACCGAGGCCATCGGACCGTCGGCGGGCACCGGCGGACAGCAGTACACCGCGGCCGGCATAGACCGGGTCTTCGACGCGCTGGCGGTGCAGGGCTTTCTGCACGGCCGGGTCGGCAGTCCGTATGTGCTGCTGATGGACTCCCTGGAGAAGGTCCTCGACTGGCCCGAGGAGAGCCGGCGCACCTTCGTGGACGCCTTCGAACGCCTCGTCAACATCTATGCGAGCCGGGGCGGTCTCCTGGTGTTCTGCGTCTCGCCGGACGGGCTGCAGGCGCTGCGGGCGAGCGTCCACGAACGCGTGGTGCAGCTGTGGCCGACCGGCTTCGACCAGGACCTCACCGGTGAGCTGGTGGCGGCCTACGTCGAGGCGGGCCCCATCAGGAGCGGCCCGCGGGCGCGCCGGTCCGCCGGCCCGTTCGGTGCGGAGGCGCTGCGGCTGTTGTACGAGGTGACCGAGGGCGTGCCCCGCGAGGTGCTCAGGACCTGCCGCAAGGCCTGGCAGCTCAGCGAGGACGAGCACGGCTCGGTACGGGAGGTGACCGCCACGGCCGTGCTGGCGGCGGTCCGCTCACTGCACGAGAAGGTCTCGCGGCGGGAGGTCACGGCGGACGTGCACAAGGCCCTGGACCTGGGGCAGTGGCGCATCGCCTCCCGCGATCCGGTCCCGCCCCGCCTGTCGTCCCCGCCGGGGACCGACGAGGAGGTCCTGTACTGGCTCGCCCCCGCACCCAACAGCTATCTCGCGCTGATCCTCACCTCCTCCGTCCTCCTGGCCGACGACGCGGAACGGGTCGCCGCCCATGTGCACGGCCTGCGCAGCGCGGTGCATCCGGCACGGTTCGAGGCGCTGCTCGTGGTCAACGGCCATGTGTCGCAGTCCATGCAGGACCGCCTCGCGCGCTCGATCGGCTCGCGGCCGCTGGTATACCGGCAGGGGGCGTTCGCGCAGGGCGTCGACGAGGCGCTGCGGCAGCTCGGCAGGCGGCTCGAGGAGGACCGGAGGGAGGGGGATCTCGTCCAGCTGGGCGAGCGGATGCGCCGGGACCTGGAGCAGCAGACGGCTCAGCTCGCCGAACTCCGCCAGGCGATGGCCGCGTTGGCGCTGGAAGCGCGCCCGGGAGCGGTGCTGCCGCGTGCGGAGCCGTCCACGACGCCGCACGCCGGAGCGACGCCCGAGCCGGAGTCACCGGCGGCGGAACTGCCGGGGCCGGTGCGGCGCCGGTTCCTGGAGGCGCTGTCGGTCCTCGACACGGTGACCCGGCGGGTGGCCGGGCGGACCATGACACGGCGCAGCACCGCGACACCGGTGGAGCTGGGCGCGCTGGGCTGCGCAACGCTGGTACGGGCGCTGACGGAGGAGTTCCGGGGAGCCGTCGCGGCCTGGCACCGCACCGCGCTGCGGGGTGTGCCGACCGCGGACCAGCTGAGCGAACTGCGCCGGATCTGCCGGGAGTACGAGAGCGCGGTCGAGGTGTTGCCGGTGCACCTGCTGGGCAGTGCGGGCCCTCCGCACCGGTTGACCGCGGCCCGCACGGTGGAGGTGCTGGCCGAGGAGGTGTGGGGCACGCTCAGCGCGGCGACTGTGCCCTGATCTCACCGAGAGCGAGCGCGAGCCGACGCAGCCGGGCCTCGGCGTGGCCGACCTGCGTCTGGTCGAGGGTGACACCGACGACGAACTCGCGGGGCGAGAGCCAGGTGACGTACACCGCGCCCTCCTGCACGTCGAGGACGAGCCGGTCGACCGGCGGCTGGCCGTCCACCGCCGGCGCCACGAGATGCAGCGCGTCGGTGAGGCGGACCAAGTGGCCGCGCAGACCCCGGGAGAGGTCGCGGTAGGCGGTGCGCCGACTGCGCACGCTCACGTCCATGAAGCGCGGACCGAGTTCCGGCGCGTCGAAGACGTCACCGACGCATACCAGCGTCCAGTCGCGGTAGTAGCCGGCGTACTGGAGGTCGGTGGTGTTCACATGGTTGTGCCACAGGGCGCGCAGCCGCTGCTCGTAGGCGGGGACGGGCGCGGCGGCCGTGCCGAAGTCGATGCGCAGCGCCTCGTTCTCGGTGTCCGTGGAGGCGAGCCGCGGCGGTGCGTCCGGGGCGCCTCCGGGCAACTCGTCGGGCAGCGTGTGCACTTCGGTACGGACCCGGGTGACCAGGTGGTTCATGGCGGCGTCCATGGCGGGCACGCAGTCGGGGCTGTCGCTGAGGGCCGCCAGGTACTCACCCGGCTTGACACGCCCGCCCCACAGGCCGCCGCGCACGTTGGCGACGACGGTACGCATCAGCTCTCCGGTGCCCAGCGGACGCAGGACCGCGCCGAGGTCCTGCGCGCAGAGCAGCAGCCGACTGCCCGGCAGCGACTCGTCGTGCAGGTCGTCGTCGGCCTCGGTGACCAGACTGCTGAGGGGGGCCCGGTCGGCGCGGCAGACCACGAAGTCGAGGATGCCGTTGCTGTAGTGGGACAACGACCGGATCTCGGGAGCGGCGGCGGCCGCCTCCTCGCACATCGCCGTTATCCGGCCGTGGCGTTCGGCAGACCAGTGGTACTCCGTCAGGATGTCGATGCGGTGCGGTGCGGGGGCTGCCACGTGCGCTCGCCTTTCGGTGGGGACTACGGGGACGCCTGTGCGGCCGGCGTCCCTGCCGGTGCCTTCCTCGTGTCCGTGCTCTTCTTACAGCCCCGGCAGCTCCAGGTCGATGTCGAAGCCCGACGGCGGAACCGGGCGGGAGGTGTCGGATCCGGTCAGCCGCGCGTGATGCGCGCGCACCCGACGCCCGTCGGGGCGGTGTGCGACGCCCAGGTCGCGCAGCCGGTTCAGGGCATTGTGGGCGAGCCCGGCCGCCTCGTCGCCGCGCCCTGCCGCGGCCAGGGTGGCGGCGAGGGAGTTCTCCGCGGCGGCCACCCACGGGTGGGACTGGCCGACCTTGTGGGTCAGCAGGTGCACGGCGGCGCGGCCCTCGTCCTCCGCGCGCTGCAGTTCGCCCATCGCACGCAGATACACCGCGTGCCGGACCTGGCTGAGCCCCGTGTAGGGGTGCCCCACACCGAACCGGGTGGCCAGCGCTTCCCCGCACTGGCGCGCCTGCTGTTCGGCCTCCTCCACCTTGCCGAGCGCGTGCAGGTCTGCGGCGTAGCTGAACTGGCAGCGCAGCGTGTCGAAACGGTCGGCGCCGAAGCGGCTGACGTACAGCTTCAAGGCCCGCAGATCGCGCTCATGGGCCATCTCCAGGCCGTAGCGGGGGTCCCTGACGGCGGGGAAGCCGTCGGCGAGGCGGCGCTCGCTGACGGCCAGGCCGACCTCCGTGCGCAGGCGCGCCCCGTCCCAGGTGTCGCCGTACCGGCGAAGGCGCTGGCGCAGCAGGTCCCGGGCCTCGCCGTCACGCCCTGTCATCCGGTACAGGTAGGCGAGCAGATCGGCCGCGCGCCAGGCGATCGGGTCCTCCTTGCCGCCGACGGCCTGCCGGTAGCGGAAGCGCTCCTGGAGCCGGCTCAGGGCGACGGAGACTCGCCCCGTGAGCGCCTCGGTGAGGGCGAGGTTGTGCTCGACCTGGACCGTGGCGGGATGCTTCCAGCCGAGCAGCAGCGTCAGCCCGTCCATGGCGGGTCTGATCTGGATCAGGGCGTCCTCGAAACGGCCCAGCGCCCGCAGGGTCGCGGCGTGCGAGTCGGCGGACAGCAGGGTGCGGGGGTGCGTCAGGCCGAGCAGCCTGCGGTGGCCGCGCAGCGCCTCCTGGGACAGCTCGCGGGAGCATTCGTACTCGCCGCCCAGGCGGTGGGCGCGGGCGGTGAGATTGAGCAGCCGCAGGTACTCGGGCGTCTGCTCGTCACCGCCGGCCCGCCAGGCCTGCCGGGCCCGGCCGGCGATGTCGAGGAGGCGGTCGAGGTCGGCGCTCTCGCCGCGCTGGCTGAGCGCGTTGAGGTGGCGCAGCAGCGAACGGCGCACCCGGGGCCGGGAGTCCTCCCACAGTCGCAGCGAGTACACCTCGCGCGCCCAGTCGGCGGGCAGGTCCTGGTCCTCCTGCGGTACGTACTCGGCGAGAACACTGCGCAGCACCGACTCGACGTGCTGCCGCTCGTCGGGGTCCATGCCGTCGCGGATCAGGTCGCGCAGCGCGTGGTGCTGGACGAGGGGCTGCTCCTTGCGGTCGAAGTCGACGTCGAGCAGACCTACTTGGGCCAGGGCCCACAGGGCGACGTCCACCATGTGCTCGTCGGGCAGCTGTACGTCGTCGGGGTGGCGCCGCCGGTCGGCGCCCGCGGCGGCCTGTGGCTGGGCCGAGTCGTCGCGGGCCAGCTCGGACAGGATGCGGCGCGAGCGCAGCAGCTCCAGGCCCGTGCCTCGCCCGGTGAGCAGGGAGGCGGCGCCAAGGAGCCAGCCCAGGGCGTCGTGCGCGGGGCTCTCGGCGCGCCATGCGGCGGCGCCGAGGGTGCCCCGCGCGACGTGCTGGGCCACCCGGACCATGACGGTGACGGGCGGTACGGCGCCGGTCTCGCCCAGGAGTTCGGTCTTGCAGGTGCGGTACTCCGCGAGGAGGTCCGCGACGGCCGCGCGGGCCGCCGCGTCCGGCCCCATGTGGTCGTCGCGCTGGTGGGCAGTGGCCCGCTCGGCGAGACAGTGGGCGGCCAGATGCAGGGCGAGCGGGACGAAGTCCACCACGCTGCCCACCTGTTGGGCCTGCTCCTCGGTGATCTCCGGCAGCCGTTCGCACAGCAGGGCACGGCACTCGGCGGGCTTCATGGGGCCGATGCCGAGGGCCGCCAGGTGTGGTGGGCGGACGTTCGGCTGTGGCTCGGCCGGTGGGACGCGACTGGTGATCAGTACATGGCCCCGCTCGTGCGGAACGGGCAGCAGGCCGTGCAGTTCGGCGGGGTCCACCACACCGTCGTAGACGATCAGCCAGTTCACCGAGTCGGAGTCGGGGCGCGACAGACGGGTCAGCAGGCGGGAGACGCCGCCGTCGGGGGCCACGATGCCGAGTTGGTCCTCCGCGGTGCCGAGGTGGCCGGCGAGTCGGGCCAGGCCTCGCTGCACCCGCAGTGTCTCCCAGGCGCGCACCCACCACACGACGTCGTATCTGGCGCCGTAGCGGTGGCACAGCTCCCGGGCCGTCTCGCTCTTCCCCCAGCCGCTGGGGCCGTGCAGTACCAGGCAGCTGCCCTCGCGGCCGGCCCCCCGCAGCTGCTCGTCGAGCCTCGCGAGCAGGGCGTCGCGGTCGATGAAATCGCCGTTGCGCGGGGCGACGTTGGTGGTCTCGGGCAGTCGCGGGAAACGAGCGCCCCGGCCGCCCTCTCGGGGCTGGGCAGCGCCGAGGCCGAGGCCGCTGTACAGCAGCCGCAGCGCCTCGTCCTCGGTGGTGTCGCGCAGGTCGATCCGCTCGTGGTGGGCCGCCTCGGTGTTGGGGAACGCCTCGTCGACCAGGACGATCCGCACGTCGGTGTGGGAGAGGGCGCCGATCTGGGCGAGCAGGGTGTCGTCCGCGTCCCCCGGTGAGAGGAAGAGCAGGGCCGTACCGGGCTCGGGGCGCTCACCGGCGTAGGTGTCGTCCCTGCGCAGCTCGGTCCGGACGTCTCTTTCGCCGAGCCGGTCCTGCAGCCAGGCGGCCCAGAGGGCGTGCCGTGCGGAGTGGACGACGGTGACGTGGGTCAACCGGGCCGGGCGGCGTACGCGCAGCCAGTCGGCGAGCCGCTCGTAGTAGGGACGCAGGCCGGTGACCGTGCCGACGCCCTCGGCCTCGACGGCGAGGCTGCGGCTGTCCAGGTAGAGGGGGTTGTACGGGATCTCCAGGAAGGGGAACTCGCGCTCGTCGCGGGCCTGGGCGAGCGGTCCGAACTTGCGGCGCACCCGCTCGCGCGCGTCGCGCAGCCGGTCGTGCACGCCGACGTCGCTCTTGAGCCCGAGAGTGAGGAGCCGAACGGGCCGGTCGCCCTGCCGGCCGGACAGGTCCTCGGCGAGGGCGGCCGCACCGTCGATGGACCACGCGGTCAACGCGAAGCAGATGACGATCGAGTCGGCGAACCCAGCCAGCCGGGCCGGTTCCACGGCGCCGGGAGCGTCCGGCACCGGGGCCTCGACGAGGACGTGGTCGAAGCGGGTCGCGACGGGGTCGTCGGCGAGCCCGGTCAGCGCGTGCGGGGCGGTGAGCGTCGTGGTGGCGACCTGCCCAGGCACCGGTTCGGGTACCACCGTGCCGCCCGCCGGATCGCCCGAACGGCCGTCCACGAGCAGCACACTGCGGTTGCCCTCGGCGAGAATGTCCGCCGCGTTGCGCAGGGTGGTGCTCAGCCCGAGGTTCTCCGACGTGGTGAAGAAAATGGCGAACGAACCAGCGCGGTCAAGGGGGTTGGCGTCTGGCATGACCTCTCCGCTCGGCGCGGCACAGCAAGGGAAGGTGGACATAACGGACATGCGAGGGTGTCAGTATAGGGTCCGCCGTGCTGCGCCCGCCTGCGCGCGCCCGGTGTACGGCGGATCCGCGGCTCGCCCGCACCCCGCCCACTTTGCTCACGCGCTCTCGGTGTGTCCGGTGACGAACGGATCGCCCGCCGCGCAGCTCTCGTGCACCCGGCGCAGCAGCGCGCCGAGGACGGAGTCCGGCAGGGCGGCGACGTCTTCGAGCGCCAGTCCGGCGATGTCCAGGACGACGGACTGGGCGTCGGGCGCCGGACCTCGGGCCTCGCCCGTACGCGGCTCGGCGGGGGTGACGCCCTCGGCAACTGCCATGGTGTCCACTCCATGGTGTTCGTGGACCGCTGTGCGGCTGAGGCCCGCCCCGCGTGTACGCGGAACGGGTGACCGATGTCCACTTCAGCGTAACGCCACCCCCTGCCCCAGCGGCAGCGGTCGTGCAAACACCGGGCCTCCTCAACTGGCCGCGGCACGAGACCTGTTGGCTCATTCGTGATGTTGACGCTCGACACACCCCGAACGAATACTGGTCGAACAGAGTGCGCCCGGTCCTGGTCTGCGACAGGCGGCGGCGCACATCTTCGGGGGGAAGCGGATGAGTCGACCGCCACTGCGCCATGCGGAGCCGCCCTGGCCGAGGGCTGCCGACGTGATGGCACGGGAGACGGCCGGCTGGGTTCCGTACCCGCTCCACTCCTTCGTCCTCAAGGTGCACAGCCGCTGCGATCTGGCCTGCGACTACTGCTACATGTACCGTTCGCACGACCAGAGCTGGCGCACCCAGCCGCGCGCCATGGCCCCCGCCACCGTCGAGCGCACGGCCGAGCGGATCGCCGAGCACCTGTCCGCGCACGGGCTGTACGAGGCGGGCGTCGTCCTGCACGGCGGAGAACCCCTGCTCGCCGGCGACGCCGCGCTCGCCCGCACGGTCCGCGCGCTGCGCGCGGCCGTCGGCGACGGTGTACGGCTCCACCTCTCCCTGCAGACCAACGGCGTACGCCTCACCGAGCGGCGGCTCGACCTCTGCGGCGAACTGGGCATAAGGATCGGGGTGAGCACCGACGGCGGACGCGCCGCCCACGACCGGCACCGCCGCGGCGCCGACGGGCGCGGCAGCCACGGCCGGGTCGACGCGGCCCTGCGGCTCCTGGCGAGCGAGCCCTACCGGCCGCTGTTCGCCGCGCTGCTGTGCACGATCGACCTGCGCAACGACCCCGTACGCACCTATGAGCAGCTGCTCTCCCACCGTCCGCCCACCGTCGACTTCCTTCTTCCGCTGGGCAATTGGCACACCCCGCCGCCCGGCCTCGACTCCGCAGGGCGGCGCACCCCGTACGCGGACTGGCTGTGGGCGGTCTTCGAGCGCTGGTACGGAGCGGCTGTGCGCGAGACCGGCGTACGTCTCCTCGACGACCTCATGGCCCTTCTGCTGGGCGCCGCCCCGCAGACGGAGGCCCTCGGACTCTCCCCGGTCCGCTACGCGGTGGTGGAGACCGACGGCTCGCTGGCCCAGGACGACACCCTGCGCACCGCGTACGACGGGGCCGCGCGCACCGGGCTCGACGTGTGGCGGCACTCCTTCGACACGCTGCTGCGCCACCCCGGCGTCGCGGCCCGCCAGTGGGGCGCCGACGGACTGTGCGCCGCATGCCGCGCCTGCCCGCTGCACCGGGTGTGCGGTGGCGGCCACTACGCCAACCGGTACCGCCGCGACACCGGATTCGCCAATCCGAGTGTGTACTGCGCCGACCTGACGGCGCTGATCGGACGGGTGCGCGGACGACTGGCCGCGGACGTGCCGGGCCTGGCTTCGGGGCCCCTGGGCGAGAGGGCGGCGACTACTTCACCGTCTACGGGGTCGGCTTCACCGTCTACGGGGTCGGCGACCTCACGGCCGTCGGGACGGACGCCGCCACCGCAGACGGAATCGACGCCCCCGCCGCCGGCTCCCGTCACGTCGGCGCCCGCGCGGCCGGCGTCCTCGTTGCCGTCGGAGGTGGCATGACGCCGTCGCCGCATCGCATGCCGGGCGTGTTGTTCGACGAGGTCGCCGCGGGATGCGGCGGCGCCGGGGCCCTGCGGCTGCTCGCCCGTGCCGAGCACAGCCGACGTCTCGCCTGCGTGTACGCGGTGACGGCCGCCGCCCGTGAGACCGGGGGCGCCGTGGCCCAAGAGGCCGAGGGGGCGTGGGAGCTCCTGGCCGCCGCCCGGAGCGCGGCGCCCGACGCAGCGGCCGCCGTCCTGACCCATCCGTCGGCCGGTCCGGCGCTGTTCGGCCTGCTCGCCCGCCTGACCCAACGCCGCGAGGACGCGCAGCCGCCGGTGCACTGGTTCACCGCCCTCGCGGCCACGGCGGCGGTCCGCGCCGGGTTGCCCGGGCGCGTGCGGTGGCAGGCGGCCGGCCCCTGGGTGGCGCTGCCGTCGCTCGGCCGGGCCCACTTCCCCGGCGCCCGCCCCGGCGAGAGCGTCGAGGTCCGCGTGGACAACGACGGCCGGGCCCGGATCGCTCTCCCCGGATCAGCCCTCGCCCCCGGGCCGGTCACGGTGCCCAGGGATCCGTACCGGGGCAAGGGGCGCTGGCGGGGCGCGCACCTGCTGGTCGCCCTCGACACCGACTCCCCGCTCCTGCTCGACCCCCTGGACCCGTCGTGCTTCCCGCACGCGGAGGGGCGGCCCGGAGACCTCGGCGTCGACGAGGTGCGCCGCTGGAGCGCGGTGGCGCGCGACGCCTGCCGGTTGCTGCGGGCCGACCATCCGGAGACCTACGCGGAGCTGGCCGCCGGTCCACGGCTCCTGGTGCCCCTGACCGGCACCGGCCGGGGAAGCGTCAGCGGCAGCAGCGCGGAGACCTTCGGCTGCATCGCGCTGTCGCTGCCCCCGTCGGGGACCCTTTTCGCGGTGACGATGGCGCACGAGATGCAGCACAACAAGTTCGCCGCCCTGCTGCACCTCTTCGACCTGTTCGAGGCGGGTGGCCAGGAGCTGTACTACGCGCCCTGGCGCACCGACCCGCGCCCGCTGCTCGGTCTCTTCCACGGGGCGTACGCGCATCTGGGGGTGGCACAGTTCTGGAACCGGCGCCGTGAGACGGAGCGGGACCCAGAGCTGCGGGCCGCCGCGCACGTCCGGTTCGCGCGCTGGCGCACGGCCACCCGGGAGGCGACCCTCCTGCTCCTGGACTCCGGCCGGCTCACTCCGCTCGGGCAGCGGTTCGCCGGGCGGATGCTGGACACCCTCGACGCCCTGTGCCGACTGCCGGTGCCCGCCCCGGCCCTGCGCCGGGCCGAGGCCGCGGCACAGGCGCACCGGGACGCCTGGCGCGACCGCAACGGGAGGGCGCGAGCGCTGCCCGTGTGACAACCGGCGCCCGCTCCCGCACAGCACAAGGCCCTGGCCGGGATTGCTCCCGGCCAGGGCCTTCTGCTGCATCATCTGGTGTCCGAGGGGGGACTTGAACCCCCACGCCCGATAAAGGGCACTAGCACCTCAAGCTAGCGCGTCTGCCATTCCGCCACCCGGACAAGGTGTCTGTCGCGCGGGTTTCCCTCGCGGCGACAGAGGAAACATTACCAGGCTTTCGAGGGCTCCTGATCACGCCCTGTTCCCGCGTGAACGGCGTGTGACGGGCCGGGTCCGGCCTTGGGGAGGGCAGGGGGTCGGAGAGAGGATGGGGGGGACCACCAGCAGTGACAGTGGGAGGAAGCAGCGTGAGCGAGTCGAACACGGCCAGGAGCGTCTCTGGCGAGGACGAGGTCGTGGACCTCTGTCGCGAGCTGATCCGGATCGACACCAGCAACTATGGGGACCACTCCGGGCCGGGCGAGCGCGAGGCCGCGGAGTACGTGGCCGAGAAGCTCGCCGAGGTGGGGCTCGAACCGCAGATCTTCGAGTCGCACCGGGGCCGCGCCTCCACGGTGGCCCGTATCGAGGGCGAGGACCCCTCACGGCCCGCACTGCTCATCCACGGCCACACCGACGTCGTACCGGCGAACGCGGCGGACTGGACCCACGACCCCTTCTCCGGCGAGATCGCGGACGGGATGGTGTGGGGCCGCGGCGCGGTCGACATGAAGGACATGGACGCCATGACGCTGGCGGTCGTACGGGACCGGCTGCGCAGTGGCAGGAAGCCCCCGCGCGACATCGTCCTGGCCTTTCTCGCGGACGAGGAAGCGGGCGGCACATGGGGCGCGCGGCACCTGGTCGACAACCACCCGGACCTCTTCGAGGGCGTCACGGAGGCGATCGGTGAGGTCGGCGGGTTCTCCTTCACGGTCAACGAGAAGCTGCGGCTGTATCTCGTGGAGACCGCACAGAAGGGCATGCACTGGATGAAGCTGACCGTGGACGGCACCGCCGGCCACGGTTCGATGATCCACAAGGACAACGCGATCACCGAGCTGTCCGAGGCCGTGGGGCGGCTCGGCCGGCACAAGTTCCCGGTGCGCGTCACCAAGACACTGCGGCACTTCCTCGACGAACTCGGCGACGCGCTCGGCACCGAGCTCGACCCGGAGAACATGGACGAGACGCTCGCCAAGCTCGGCGGCATCGCCAAGCTCATCGGCGCCTCGCTGCAGAACACCGCCAATCCGACCCAGCTGGGTGCCGGGTACAAGGTCAACGTGATTCCAGGGCAGGCCACCGCGCATGTCGACGCGCGTTATCTGCCGGGGTACGAGGAGGAATTCCTCGCCGACCTGGACCGCATTCTCGGCCCGAGCGTGAAGCGTCAGGACGTGCACGCGGACAAGGCACTGGAGACCAGCTTCGACGGCGCCCTCGTCGACGCGATGCAGACCGCGCTGTCCGCCGAGGACCCGATCGCGCGAGCCGTGCCCTACATGCTCTCGGCCGGCACCGACGCCAAGTCCTTCGCGGACCTCGGCATCCGCTGCTTCGGTTTCGCCCCGCTGAAGCTGCCGCCGGAGCTGGACTTCGCGGGCATGTTCCACGGTGTCGACGAGCGGGTGCCGGTGGATGCGCTGAAGTTCGGCGTACGCGTGCTCGACCGTTTCATCGAGGCGTCCTGAGGCGTCCTGAATTCGCCCACTGAAACGAAACTTCAGTATTCGCCAGCCCGTGCGGAACTGACTGAGAAGAGTGAATCGGACCATAAGCTCGTAGCTCTACTACTCCCTCCTCGTTACAAGTGACGTGATCCGCTGCTTGGGATCGCATTTGCCAACAAGGAGGAATAATGATCAAGAAGGTCGTCGCTGCTGCGGCTGCCACTGGTGGTCTGGTTCTCGCGGGTGCGGGCCTGGCCGTCGCCGACTCGGGTGCCCAGGGTGCCGCCGTGCACTCCCCGGGTGTCGTCTCCGGCAACGTCATCCAGGTGCCCGTTCACGTCCCGGTGAACGTCTGCGGCAACACGGTCTCCGTGATCGGGCTGCTGAACCCCGCCTTCGGCAACACCTGCATCAACAAGTGACGTTGTGCCTCACCCCATGAGGGTCTGAGTCCGTCGGCCCCGGAGTGCGCGCCATGCGCTCCGGGGCCGACCGGCTTTCCGCGCACGCACTGAGGGTGCGTGCGCGTTCCGAACGGTCCATGACACAGGGTTAAGGCAGGGATACAGCTATGCGACAGGTCACCCGCAAGGGCCTGATGACGGTGGCGGCCGCGACCGGCGTACTCGCCGCGACGGGCGGCTACGCACACGCCGACTCGGGTGCGAACGGTTTCAGTTCGGACTCACCCGGCGTGCTGTCGGGCAACACGGTGCAGGCGCCGGTGCACGTGCCGGTCAATGTCTGCGGCAACACCGTGAACGTCGTCGGGGTGCTCAACCCTGCGATGGGCAACACATGCGTCAACCACGGCGGCGGCAGCGGTTCCTCCGGGGGCGGCCACGGCGACTCGGGCTCCCACTCCGGCGGCTCCCAGGCCGGCGGCCACACCAGTGACTCGCCGGGCGTGGGGTCCGGGAACCACGTACAGGTGCCGATCGACGCACCGGTCAACGTCTGCGGCAACAGCGTCAACGTGATCGGCATCGGCAACGCGGCGGCGGGCAACGAGTGTGCCAACGGGACGGGTGGCGGTCACTCCACCACTCCGCCCGGCGGCGGTCACGAGACGCCGCCTCCGGGCACGCCCGGCCAGCCGGGGCACCCCGGACACCCGGGCCAGCCCGGACAGCCGGGTCAGCCGGGTACTCCGGGGCATCCTGGCCACCCGAGCCAGCCCTCCAACCCCGGAGGGGGGACGCCGGGCGGCTCCTCGCACGTCAACCACCCGGGGGCGCAGTCCGTCACCCAGCCCCAGGGCACCGCGCAGCTCGCCCACACCGGCAGTGACCTGCCGCTCGGTGTGGTCGTGCCGGTTGGCGCGGGCGCGCTGCTGGCGGGCGCCATGCTCTACCGCAGGGCACGATCGGCGGCGTAGAACGGTACGAACCTGATCACAACGCCACAAACTTCCCCGGTGGCGTGGAGAACGGAGCGGGCCCCGCCAGTGCGGGGCCCGCTCCGTTCTCAGCCGCCTTCCGTCACCACGTGGCGCGTACCTGGCGGATGATCCGCCGGCGCAGCCGCACCTTGCGGCTGCCGTCGCGCAGCAGGCTCAGGCGGTCCAACTCCCAGTGTCCGTACTCGGCATGGTCCGTCAGCAGGCGTGTCGTTTCCTTGCGGGAAACCCCGCGCGGTACGTACACGTCGACAAATTCGTATTCCGGCATCGCATCTATTGTGCGGGCAGAGCCCGTGTACGGATAGCGTCTGCACTATGTCTGATGCTGTGCAGCCCACCGCTGCCGAGGTACGCGCCGCCGCCGAGGCGGTCAAGACCGCGCTCGACCGCCACCTGGCCGCGGTCGAGCGCAGGACGGGTGAAGACGACCCGGGTGTCTACGAGGCGTTCAATGAGCTGGCCGCCGCGGCCGAGGAGTACGACGAGCTCCTCTACGACCGCTACGACGAGGTCACGCCCTTCGAGATCCCCGGCAGTGACGACACGCTGCCGCCGTACACGGGCCCCGAGGAGCCGAATGCGCTGAGCGTACTGATCCGCCGGGACTACGCGGTGGTGGAACCGCAGCGACTGCTGGCGCAGGCCCAGCGGGTGGAAGCCGTGGAGGAGGAGGGGGCCACCGCCACCGCGGGCTTCGACGCGGCGGCCGGCACGATCCATGGGGCGCTCGGGGTCCTGTTCGGCGAGTTCGAACCGGACGAGATCGCCTCCCGGCACAAGGAGTTCGGCCTGGAGGAGGGTGACTCCACGCTCTGGGTGACCGCCGCCGACGAACCCGCCGAGCCCGGCGAATGGCTGGAGACCCCGTTCGAGTCGATCGACCCACAACGGGTGGTCTGCCGCTTCGACGTCAGCGCGGTCTTCGACGAAGAGTCGGACGACGACGACCTGGAGGACGGCCTCGGCCCCGACGGCGACCTGGAGCCATTGGACGCGGACCGCTGATCTCGACGGCGCAGCCGCGGGCGGCAGCGCCGGAGGGGCAGCCACCGTGGTTGCGGGCCTGCGTGCGGCGTGGGGCAGCCACCGCGGCTGTGAACGTGCGTGCCGCTAGGGCGGTAGCCCCACCCGCAGTGGCACAGGATGGGGGGCACGCGGGGCGCCGTCATGGCCGTCTTAGCCGTGGGCGTGCGTGCGGCGAGCGGCGGGCAGCCCACCCGCCGCGGCACGGGGCGGGACATGCGTGGGCGCTGTCGCAGCTGTCGTAGCTGCGGGTGTGCGTGGCGCTGCGGACGGCAGCCCAGCCGCGGCGGCATGGGGTGCGGGCCCGCGGGGTGCCGTCGCAGCCGACCTGCGGCGGCATGGGGTGCTGGCCTGCGGGGTGCCGTCGCAGCCGACCTGCGGCGGCATGGGGTGCGAGCCTGCGGGGTGCCGTCGCAGCCGACCTGCGGCGGCATGGGGTGCGGGCCTGCTGGGCGCGGGCCGTCGCAGCCGTCTCAGCTGTGGGCAATGGTGCCGCTGGTGCGGCACCCGTCCCAAAGAGAGCGGCACCTCGTAAGCGCCGAGCCGCGCACCCAGCCCCGGTTGCCCCCGGCGCCGGGTGCTCCCACACACGGTGGTGCACTCCGGCGCCGGGAGGTCAGCCGGCCGCCGGGGCCTGTGCCTTGAGCAGGACCGGCAGGCGCGTGGTGCGCGGTTTCTGCGGCACCTCCGCCACCGCCCGCTGCAAGGCCCCCTCCACCCCGTGCACCACGGACAGATGACGCTCGGCGCGGCCGAAGGCCGTGTACACCCAGGGCCTGGTCAGGGACTGCGCGGCATCGCCGGGGAGCACCACGACAACGGCGGGCCAGCGCACGCCCACCGCCTGGTGCGCCGTGAGCGCCCACCCGTGCCGCACGGACTGCTCCACCCGCTCCTTCGGTACGACGACGGGGAGCCCGGCGCACTCCAGATGCAGCCCCTCGGCGTCGGCCTTCACCACATGCCCCGGCACCGAACGCCCCGGCGCGGGGGAGTACGCGATCCGGTCGCCCGGGTCGAAGCCGCCGAAGCGGCCGGGACCGGGATTCAGTCGCTCCTTGAGCGCGGTGTTGAGCGCGCGCGTGCCGACCGCCCCGCCGTGCCCCGGCGTGATCACCTGCGTCTGCTCGGCCGGGATGCCGATCGCGCGCGGCACCGAGTCCGCGACCAGCTGCACGGTCCGGTGCACCGCCTCGCCGGCGTCGCGCACCGGGACGATCACGACCTCCTTGCCGGGCGCCTCGACCTGGTTCAGCTCACCGATGCCGACTCCGGAGACCAGCTCTCCGATGGGCCCGGAGTCCGGCGTCCGGGAGGCCACCTGCGGGCATGCGCGGGCGGCGAGGAGATCCGCGAAGACCTTCCCCGGACCCGCCGACCACAGCACCCCCGGGTCCCCGCTCAGCACCAGCCGCGCGCCGTCCGGCAGCGACTCGGCGAGCACGGCCGCCGTCTCGACGTCGAGCTGCGGCGCGTCCAGGACGACGAGGAGGTCGAGATCGAAGGCGCCGTCGGTGTCCCGGCCCGGGCCCTCGGCGCCGGAGAGGAGCCCGGCGACGGTGGCGACCCCCGTGCCCGTGCCGTCCTCGGCGCCGTCCGGCAGGTCGCGGAGGGCCGGGTGGGCCGTGAAGCGGTCGCGGCCGCTCGGCGTGTGCGTGGCGGCCCAGCCGCGCAGGCCGAGACCGCGCGCGGCGCACAGCAGCGCCGCCGCCTCGGCCTGGGACGCGTTCCCGCCGGTGTGCAGGACCAGGCCGTGGCCCGCGACCGCGCGGATCAGCTCGGCGGCGGAGCGCGTGGCCGACGCGGCGGCCTGCTCCCAGTCGGCGGCCGAACCGTCCTCCTTCGGCACGGAGTTCATCACCCGGGCCAGCCCGTCGGCGAGGCTCTCTTCCGCGAGGGCGTACCGCTCCAGGCCCACCAGGACGCGGACCGGGCGCTCTTCGCCCTCCGCGGCGCCCTCTTCCTGAACGGGGGCCGCCGTGTCGAGCGCGTCCTGGAAGACCAGGGCCTCACCCTCCGCCAGGGTGCTCTGCACGGCCGCGTCCGGGTCCGGCACCGAGCGCTGGGCGAGCGCGGCGGTGAGCGCCGGGGCGTCGAGGGCGGTGTGTCCGGCGAGGGCGGCCTGCTCCAGGAGCCAGACCGTGAGCGCCCGGCCGCGCCGCTCGTCGTCCGGGCCGCACTCCGCGCCGAGCATCGCGCGGGCGAACCCGTCGGCCTGCTCGGGCCGCACGCCCAAGACACGCAGCAACTGCCAGGGATCCTCGCGCAGTTGCTCGTCGGCGCCCTCGCCGAGGGCCGTGACGACCTGTGCCGCGAGCGCGTCCGGCGCGCCGCCCTCGGTCAGTACGGCCCGCACGGCCTCGACGGCCCGCGGTGCGGCGGCCGACGGCACGGCGGCCGGGGCGACCACGGGCTGCGGCCGCCGCACGGGCTCCTGTGTGACCCCGCGCGGAGCGGGCTCGGGCTCGTGGAACGCGGTGGCCACCGGCTTCTCGCCGCTCTCCACGGCCCGCACCGCCGCGAGCAGATCCGCGGCCTTCCCGCTGAGCTTGGCCCCGGCCTCGATCGGCCCCTGCTTCTCGGCCTTCCGCCGCTCGATGCGCTCCCGCTCCAGGCGCTGGGCCTTCAGCTCGGCCTCGGCCTCGGACAACTGGGCGGCAGCTTCGGAGGCTTCGGTCCCTGCGGAGGCTGCCGCGTCGGCGTCCACGCCCTCGGCGGGCGCGGCCGTGTCGACCGCGGCAGCCTCAGCGCCTTCGACGGCGCCGTCGGCCGTGTCCGCGCCCGGTGCCCCCGGCTCCGCGTCCTCCGTGGTCTCGGGCTCCGTGCTCACAGCGTGCTCCAGTCGTGATCGGGATAGTGGTGCACCGGTGCCGACACGTCGTCGAGCGCCCGGCAGATCTCGTCAGGAAGACTAAGGGTCTCCACTGACAACGCGGCAGCGAGCTGCTGCGCGTTGCGCGCGCCGACGATGGGGGCGGCGACGCCGGGCCGGTCGCGGACCCAGGCGAGAGCCACCTGGAGCGGGGTCACGGCGAGACCGTCCGCCGCGGTCGTCACCGCGTCCACGATGCCGCTCGCCGTGTCGTCCAGGTACGGCGCGACGAAGGGCGCGAGGTGCTCCGAGCCGCCCCGGGAGTCGGAGGGCGTCCCACTCCGGTACTTGCCCGTGAGCACGCCCCGCCCGAGCGGCGAGGAGGGCAGCAGGCCGATGCCCAGGTCGAGAGCGGCCGGCAGTACCTCTCGCTCTACGCCGCGCTGGAGCAGGGAGTACTCCATCTGCGTACTGGCGAGGCGTGTCCGTATCCCGGGCGCCGCGAGCTGCCAGGTCGCCGCCTTGGCGAGCTGCCAGCCGCAGAAGTTGGACACTCCCGCGTAGCGCGCGCGACCGCTGCTGACCGCGAGGTCGAGCGCCTGAAGGGTCTCGTCCAGGGGAGTGTCGGGGTCGTACGCGTGGACGTGCCACAGGTCCACGTAGTCCGTGCCGAGGCGGGCGAGCGAGGCGTCGAGCGCCGACAGCAGATGGCCGCGCGAGCCGTCGAAGCGGCGGTCCGGGTCGGGCACACTCCCCGCCTTCGTCGAGATGACCAGGTCCCGGCGCGGCACGAGCCCTTCTGTGAGGCGTCCGAGCAGATACTCGGCCTCCCCGTCCCCATACACGTCCGCGGTGTCGACGAGGGTCCCGCCCGCTTCCCAGAACACCTTCAAGAGGTCCGCGGCGTCATGCTCGTCCGTGTCCCGCCCCCATGTGAGGGTGCCGAGTCCGATCCGGGACACACGCAGGCCGGTACGGCCGAGATGCCTCTGCTCCATGGACGCCGAGATTACTGGCCAGAACTCACTACGTGGGGGCCCTGTGGACAACGAGGTTCGGGCAAGCGCGAACCCGTGCCTGCCGCCGCGCCCACCAGCGCGCTAGGGTCTCCGCAACAAGGGACGTTACTGATCGGTAAGGGGAACGGCCATGCAGCTCGGGATCAACCTCGGCTACTGGGGCGCCGGAATGGACGCGGACAATCTCGCCGTCGCCCAGGAGGCCGACCGGCTCGGATACGCCGTGTGCTGGGCCGCCGAGGCCTACGGCTCCGACGCGGCGACCGTGCTCACCTGGGTCGCCGCCCAGACCGAGCGCATCGACGTCGGCTCGGCCATCTTCCAGATCCCGGCCCGCCAGCCCGCGATGACCGCGATGACCGCCGCCACCCTCGACTCGCTGTCGGGCGGCCGCTTCCGCCTCGGTCTCGGCGTCTCCGGACCGCAGGTCTCCGAGGGCTGGTACGGCGTCAAGTTCGACAAGCCCCTGGCGCGCACCCGCGAGTACGTGGAGATCGTACGGAAGGCGATGACGCGCGAGCGCCTCTCGTACGAGGGCGAGCACTGGACGCTGCCGCTGCCCGGCGGCCCGGGCAAGCCGATCAAGCTGACCGTGCACCCCGAGCGCGAGCACATTCCGCTCTACGTCGCCGCGATCGGCCCCAAGAACCTGGAGCAGACCGGCGAGATCGCCGACGGCGCGCTGCTGATCTTCCCTTCCGCCGACCACCTCGAGGACACCGCGATCAGGCACCTGCGCGCGGGCCGCGAGAAGGCCGGCAAGACGATGGAGGGCTTCGACGTCTGCCCGACGCTGCCGCTCGCCCTCGGCGAGGACAAGAACGTGGCGGCGCTCGCCGACATGTTCCGCCCCTACACCGCGCTGTACGTGGGCGGCATGGGCAGCCGCAAGCAGAACTTCTACAATCAGCTCGCCCAGCGCATGGGATACGAGAAGGAAGCCGCCGAGATCCAGGACAAGTACCTGTCCGGCGACAAGGAGGGCGCGGCCGCCGCCATCCCGCACGCCCTGATCGACCAGACCACCCTGCTCGGCTCCGTCGACCGCATCGCCGACCGGATGAAGGCGTATGCCGCCGCCGGGGTCACCACGCTCACGCTGGCCCCCGCGGGGTTCACGCTGGACGACCGGATCGCCTCGCTCCGGGCCGGTTTCGAAGCGCTGGAGCGGGCAGGGCTCGCGTAAGGCGCGGAGTAACAGGTCCAAGGAGAGTTTCTGCGGCCGTGGTGGGGGCTCGGGGGGTCTTCCCCGCCACGGCCGTCACGGGGAACAACGCGACGGCGCCCCCTTGGTTACGCGCCCGGGCCTGTCTCGTCATCCGTCGTTTGGCGGATTTGTCCGACACATCGGTTGCCGCGCTCCTGGCATCCCATTTGACTCGTTTTCTGCGCAACCCTGCAGAGAGGTGTCAGTGATGCTTTCGGCGAAGAGTCTGTTCCAGGAGATCCTGGACAACGACGAGTCGTTCCGGCTGTTCTGCTCCATCGCCGCCAGTGGGGAGTCGCAAGGGGGCTGGGAGAACGCCCGGATCGCGGCGCTCGTTCCGCAGAGCGAGCGCGGGCTCGCGCCCAAGATCGCCCGGCACGGCGCCGACGAGGACAAACACGGGCGGATCTTCAACGCCCTTATGAAGAAGCGCGGCCTCGAACCCGTCGAGGTTCCCTCCGACACCGACTACACCATGCTCCTGGAGCGGCACGGCATCGGCCTCGCGCACGAGAAGCTCAAGGGCGATCAGCCGCTCACCGTGCAGGACATCGTCGCGTATCTCGCCCACAGCCGGGTCACCGAGCAGCGCGCCTCCGAGCAGATGGAGCTGCTGCGCAAGCACTTCGCGGACCACCCGGATGTCGGCCGCGCGGTGAAGATGATCTCCAACGACGAGGACAACCACCTCGCCTACTGCCACGAGGAGCTGCTGCGTTTCGCGTGCGCCGGACACGGCCGCGCCATCCAGCGGACGCTGCGCGAGTGCGCGCACGCCGAGATCCGCATCTACCGGGATGTCAGTCTCGCCGTGATGGCCCACATGGGGCGCATCCTGGGCTGGCCCAGGGCCAAGACGGCGACGCTCGCCGCCGGCATCCACGCCGTCCACGCCTACGAGCGGGCCGTCGGCTGGCGCCGGATGGTCTCCCTGAAGATGCCCGAACGGCGCGACGCACTGGGCGGGCCGGCGGCGGCCGCTCCCGAGTTCGCGTGATCGACCTTCACGCGTGCGTGGAACACCTCACGATCCCCACGGGAAGCGTGATGTGTTCTGTTACAGCCAGCCCCGCCGCTTGAAGAGGCGATACAGGCAGAGTTCCAGCATGACCAGCACCAGGATCAGTGCCGGATACGACCACAGCCAGTGCAGCTCCGGCATGTGGTCGAAATTCATCCCGTAGATCCCGGCGATCATCGTGGGGACCGCGGCCATGGCCGCCCATGCGGAGATCTTCCGCACGTCGTCGTTCTGCCGCACGGTCATTTGCGCGAGATGCGCCGACAGAATGTCCGAGACCAGCCGGTCCAGACCCTCGACCAACTCGTTGACCCGGGTCAGATGGTCGCTGACGTCCCGGAAGAACGGCTGTGCCTTGTCGTGCACAAAGGGCAGCGAGGCCAGGAAGGGCCCGATGCCCGCGAGCCGGACCAGCGGCTGGGCCAGCGGACCCGTGGCCCTGCGGAACTCGAGGATCTGCCGCTTGAAGTTGTAGATCCGGGACGCGGTGCTCCGGGAGCTTCCACCGGACGGCGAGAACACCTCCGCCTCCAGCTCCTCCAAGTCCGTTCCCAGCTCGCCCGCGACGTCCACGTAGTGGTCGACCACGGCGTCGGCGATGGAGTACAGCACCGCCGTCGGACCGTGCCGGAGCATCTCGGGTTCCTCTTCCAGCCGGTGCCGCACGGCCGCGAGGGGCGACTCCTCACCGTGCCGCACGGTGACGACGAACGAGTCCCCGATGAAGACCATGACCTCGCCGGACGAGACCGTGTCGTGCTCCGCGTCGTACGCCACCGGCTTGAGGACCATGAACAGCGAGTCGTCGTACACCTCCAGCTTGGGGCGCTGATGCGCCTTGAGGGCGTCTTCGATCGCCAGCGGGTGCAGCGCGAACTCCTCCGTGACCCGGTCGAACTCCTTCTCCGTGGGCTCGTACAGGCCGATCCAGACGAATGCGTCATGCCCGGCACGGCACTGCGCCAAGGCGTCGGAGAGGTCGTCGGGACCCTCCGTCCGGCGCCCGTCACGATAGATGGCGCAGTCGACGATCACGGAGAGTATTCTCCCGCCGTCCGCTCGGGGGCGCACCCCAGCGGGCGCCTAGGCTGGGCCGCATGCCCACCCTGATCCTCGTCCGGCACGGACGTTCCACCGCCAACACCGCGGGACTGCTCGCCGGCTGGACGCCCGGCGTCGCCCTCGACGAGCGCGGCGCCCAACAGGCCGCGGCCCTGCCCGGGCGGCTCGCCGGCCTGCCGATCTCCGAGGTCGTCACCAGCCCCCTGCAGCGCTGCCAGGAGACCGTCCAGCCGCTGCTCGACGCCCGGCCCGAGCTGCGAGTGCACACCGACGACCGCATCGGGGAGGCCCACTACGGCGACTGGTCCGGCCGCAAGCTCGCCGAACTCAAGGACGAGCCGCTGATGGAAGTCGTACAGGCGCATCCGTCCGCGGCCGCGTTCCCCGGCGGCGAGTCGATGCGGGCCATGCAGACACGGGCCGCCGAGGCCGTGCGCGAGTGGAACGCGCGCGTGGAGCGCGATCACGGTGGTGACGCCGTGTACCTCATGTGCTCGCACGGCGACATCATCAAGTCCCTTGTCGCGGACGCACTCGGACTTCATCTCGACCTCTTCCAGCGGATCTCTGTTGAACCGTGTTCCATCACCGCGATCCGCTACACACGCATGAGGCCGTTTCTCGTACGCCTCGGCGACACCGGTGATTTCGCGTCCCTGGCGCCGCGCGAGGAGCCCCCGAGCGCGGACGCCCCGGTGGGGGGCGGTGCGGGCGCACCGTGATCGTCGGCCGCAGTAGGGTGAAGCGGTCGAAGCAGCACAGTAGTTGTCAGCAGGTTCTCAGCAGCCGATGCGGACCGACGCAGTCAGCCGGTCCTCATGTCGATTCAATGGAGACAGGACGTGTCCCGTCAGGTGTTCCTCTACGACCCCCCGGACCGCTTCGTGGCCGGTACGGTCGGGTTGCCCGGGCGCCGTACCTTCTTCCTGCAGGCCTCCTCAGGACCGCGGGTGACCAGCGTGGCCCTGGAGAAGACCCAGGTCGCCGCGCTCGCCGAGCGCATGGACGAGCTCCTCGACGAGGTCGTACGGCGCACCGGTGGCAGCGCGCCCGTTCCGGCCATGGCCCCGACCGAGGTGTCCGACACCGCGCCCCTGGACACCCCCGTGGAGGAGGAGTTCCGGGTCGGCACCATGGCGCTGGCCTGGGACGGTGACGAGCAGCGCATGATCGTCGAGGCGCAGGCGCTCGTGGAGCTCGACGCGGACTCCGAGGAGGACCTCGCCGAGGCCGAGGAGCGGCTGCTCCAGGACGAGGAGAACGGTCCGCCCATGCTCCGGGTCCGGCTCACCGGCGCGCAGGCCCGGGCCTTCGCCAAGCGCGCCCTCGACGTCGTCAACGCGGGCCGGCCGCCCTGCCCGCTGTGCAGCCTCCCGCTCGACCCGGAAGGACACGTATGTCCGCGCCAGAACGGATACCGCCGCGGAGCGTGACCACGGCCGAGCTGCTCGCCAAGGGTGAGCTGAAGGTGCGCGGACGGATTCGTGAGGCGTCGAACGCGGTGCTCTACTGCTCCGTGTCGTACGAGGGCCGGGACGCGTTCTGCGTCTACAAGCCCGTCGCCGGTGAGCGGCCGCTGTGGGACTTCCCGGACGGCACGCTGGCGCAGCGCGAGGTCGCGGCGTACGAGGTGTCCGAGGCGACCGGGTGGGGGCTCGTGCCGCCCACCGTGCTGCGTGAGGGGCCGTACGGGCAGGGCATGTGCCAGCTGTGGATCGAGGCGTCCCCGGAGGCCGAGCTGCTCGCCCTGGTGGACCGTGAGGAGCCCGAGGAGGGCTGGAAGGCGATCGGCTTCGCCGAGGTCGGTGAGGGGAAGACGGCGCTGCTGGTGCACGCCGACGATGTTCGGCTGCGACGGCTGGCCGTGCTCGATGCCGTGATCAACAACGCCGATCGCAAGGGCGGGCATCTGCTGCCCGATGGTGAGGGGCGGCTGTACGGGATCGACCACGGGGTCACCTTCAACGCCGAGAACAAGTTGCGGACGCTGTTGTGGGGGTGGGCGGGGGAGGCGCTGACGGCGGAGGCGGTGTCCGTGCTCGCGTCCCTGCGGGACGGCTTGGCGCCGGGCGCACCGCTTTCCACTCGGCTGGCCGAACTCATCACTGTCGCCGAAGTCGATGCCACGCGCACGCGTGTCTCGGCGATGCTCGCCTCCGGCAAGCACCCGGAGCCGAGTGGGGAGTGGCCTGCGATTCCTTGGCCGCCGGTGTGAGGTATCCCCGGGTGGGGGCGTCGTAGGGGGTGGTGCGCACCCCGGCGCTTTCGGGGTGCCGCTCTCGGGGACGGGTGCCGCCCCTGGCGGCACGCATGCCCGCAGCAACGAAGACTGCCGCTGCCGGGTGGGCGGCCGCCCCAGCGGCACGGTTGCCCGCAGCCTGGACAGTGGGCAGCCGCCCCGGCGTCAGGCGTGCCGCAGTGCCGGATCCCCCGAGCTCTCAGGTGTCCCAGGACACATCACCCGATGGCGCGCAAGAGTGCCCTCTCGGCCATCACGTGCTGGCCGGTTCGTATACGGAAGTTCCGTCCGGTTAGGCTCATGACATGCATGCCTGGCCCGCTTCTGAGGTCCCCGCCCTGCCTGGTGAGGGCCGCGACCTCCGGATCCACGACACCGCGACCGGTGGGCTCGTCACCCTTGACCCCGGTCCCGTCGCCCGTATCTACGTGTGCGGCATCACGCCGTACGACGCGACCCACATGGGGCACGCGGCGACCTACAACGCGTTCGACCTCGTTCAGCGCGTGTGGCTCGACACCAAGCGGCAGGTTCACTACGTCCAGAACGTGACCGACGTCGACGACCCGCTCCTGGAGCGGGCGGAGCGGGACGGCGTCGACTGGGTAGGACTCGCCGAGAAGGAGACCGCCCTCTTCCGTGAGGACATGACCGCTCTACGGATGCTGCCGCCGCGGCACTACATCGGCGCCGTCGAGGCGATACCCGGCATCGTGCCGCTCGTCGAGCGGCTGCGGGACGCGGGAGCGGCGTACGAGCTCGAGGGGGATGTGTACTTCTCCGTCGAGTCCGACCCGCACTTCGGGCAGGTGTCCAACCTGGACGCCGCCGCGATGCGCCTGCTGTCCGCCGAGCGCGGGGGTGACCCGGACCGTCCGGGCAAGAAGAACCCGCTCGACCCGATGCTCTGGATGGCGGCCCGCGAGGGCGAGCCGAGCTGGAACGGCGGCTCGCTGGGCCGCGGCAGGCCCGGCTGGCACATCGAGTGCGTCGCGATCGCCCTCGACCACCTCGGGATGGGCTTCGACGTCCAGGGCGGCGGTTCCGACCTGGCCTTCCCGCACCATGAGATGGGCGCGTCCCACGCCCAGGTGCTGACCGGCGAGTTCCCGATGGCCAAGGCGTACGTGCACGCCGGCATGGTCGCCCTCAACGGCGAGAAGATGTCGAAGTCCAAGGGCAACCTGGTCTTCGTGTCCAAGCTCCGGCGCGACGGGGTCGACCCGGCCGCCATACGGCTCGCGCTGCTCGCGCACCACTACCGGGCCGACTGGGAGTGGACGGACTCCGTCCTCGAAGAGGCGCTCGCGCGCTTGGAGAACTGGCGGGCGGCGGTGTCGCGGCCCGACGGCCCGTCCGCCGACGCGCTCGTCCAGGAGATCCGCGACGCCCTGGCGAACGACCTGGACGCGCCGGCGGCGCTCGCCGCGGTCGACCGCTGGGCCGCGCTCCAGCACGAGCGGGGCGGCACGGACGAGGGCGGCCCCGGCGTCGTCTCGCGCGCCGTGGACGCCCTCCTCGGAGTGGCTCTCTGACAACAGGGACAGCAACGGCCGGGCGCCGGGCGGGTTCTCACCCGCCCGGCGCCCTTTGTGCGTGGAGCCGTCCCCGCTACTTGTTCACGATGACGGCCTGGATGGCGCCGCTGGTGGAGTCGTAGATCCCGATGACCTGCTGCCCGTAGGCGAAGGCTTCCTGGACCTCGTCATGCGTCACCTGGTTGGGGTTGACCAGACCGCGCCACACGTTGTTGATGAGCAGGTAGAGAATCGACGGCTGGCCCGGGAGCGGCGTGACGACGTCCCAGAAACGCGTGGCCACGCCACTCACCAGCGCCTGGGTCTCGACGGCGCTCTGCAGGACCAGCGGCTGGCCCAGCTGCTGCTGTTGCTGCTGCCCACCGAGCTGCTGGAGCAGCTGCTGGAAGGGCTGCTGCTGGCCGAGCTGCTGGAGCTGCTGCTGCAGGTGCTGCGGAATCTGCTGCGGGTTCTGCTGCTGCGGAATCTGCTGCTGGCCGATGCCTTGCTGTCCGTGCGGCTGCTGCATCTGCTGCTGGCCGATGCCCTGCTGTCCGTACGGCTGCTGCATCTGCTGCTGACCGATGCCTTGCTGTCCGTGCGGCTGCTGCATCTGCTGCTGACCGATGCCTTGCTGTCCGTGCGGCTGCTGCATCTGCTGCCCGAAGGGCTGCTGCTGGCCGATGCCCTGCGGCTGCCCGACCTGCTGCGGCGGTGCCGTGCTCGGGCCCTGCTGGCCCATGTGCTGTCCTTGCTGCTGTCCCAGTTGGCTCATCTGCGGGGTGGTGCTCATGCGGGTGCCACCTTCCCTCATTGGTTGAGCATTGGTTGGGTTCCGTCAGCCCGTGACGATCAGCCCGTGACCACCAGGCCGACGATCTCGTCGTCCGAGAACCAGACACGTACGTCGGGCCGTCCCCCCGCGAACGCGGTGTGCACCGCCTGGCGGATCTCGGGGGACGGGTTGTTGAGGTTGCGCCAGGCGCCGGACACGTACAGCCGGAGCCTGGGCGGGAGTTCGCGCGGATACGGCAGCAGCTCGTCCCAGTACCGCTCGGCCTGGCCCGAGCCGACCGCCTCCGGCAGCAGATGGGTGACCGCCGCCTTGATGTCCGGCCGGTTGCCGATCCGCTGGGATGCGGGTCGGCCCGGCGCGTCCTGCTGCGGGGAGCCCGTGGCCCGCAGCACCGCGCGGGCACGCTCCGGGGACATCGGTTCCTGGCCCGCAGCCTTGAGCATGCCTTGCAGTGCGGCCAGGGCACCGACCACCACCGGGGAGGCGGAGGAGGTCCCGGAGAACGTGTCCGTGTACCAGCCGATCTCCTCGGCACCGCCCTGCAGATCGCCGGGCCGGTCCCAGAAGCCGCCGGTGGTCGTGACCTCGCGTCCCCAGCCCTGCGCGTCCACGCGTGCCCCGTAGTTGGAGAACGCGAGCCGTGAGCGGTCCGGGCCGTGGTCGCGGCCGTGTGTGCCGGGCGGCGGTGCGCCCGCGCCGACCAGGACCGCGCCGGAGGACTGGTTGGAGGGGTTGAAGGGGTTGCGCCACCACTCGGGGAACTCGGCGGGGCGGCGCTCGTACACCGCGTCGTCGAGCGACTCGGCGCCGTTGCCGGCGGCGGCCACGACGACGACGCCCTTGGCGGTCGCGAACCGGATGGCCGCGAAGTTGTCCGGCCACCACTCGATCGCTATGTAGCCCTGCTGGTCGTCGCGCTGTTCGAAGTCGAACCGCGGTCCTGGAGCGTGCAGTTCGATCAGGAGGATGTCGCCGGGGCCGAGCCGGTCGGCCGCCGCGTGGATCGCGGCCGCCGTGCCGATGCCCTGGAAGGACGCGGCCGCGGTCACGGCGTCCGGCACGATGCCGGTGATGCCGTACTCGTTGCGGTCGCCGCCGATCACCCCGATCACGGCGGTGCCGTGGTTGCGCCAGGCGACGTCCGTCAGCGGGGTGCCGACGACGACGCCGGCGAGCTTCGCGGCCAGGTCCTCGTGGCCCAGCTGCCAGGCCCCCTCCACGTCGATCACCGTCACGCCCTGGCCCGTACCGCCCGGACGCTGCCAGGCCCAGTAGGCGTCGATGCCCTCGGGCGCCGGACGCAGATAGCCCTGGCGGCTGGTGAAGTCGGGGGTGACGGGCGCCCCTTCCTTCATCCGCCGACTGTCGTCCGAGCTCTGCCCGACCGACCCCACCGAGGCGGGAACGGCACCCGGCTTCACGTACGCCGTGTCGATCTCCGGCAGCGCGGCGATCCGCGAGCGCAGTTCCTGGGCGCGGCTCTCGACGCCGCGCACCCGGTAGAAGAGCGCCAGGTCGGGCCCGGCGTCGGTGCCCGCCGCCGTGGACTGCTGCTGCGACTGCTGCAGGCGCTCCTCGCTGCCGAACAGCGGTTCCAGGGCGAGCTGTTCGTCGCTGAGGAACATGTTGAGGGCCGATACGTCAGCGCCCACCGCCGAGCGGACGCCCTCGGCCCGGGCGCGAAGCCGGGCCTCGGGGCGTGCGACGACGATCAGCTCCTGCTCGGCTCCTCGGTAGGTGAATCCCGCTCCGTCGGGCCCCGGCCCGGACATTCCCGGGCCCTGCGCCGGCTGTACCTGGTCGGTCATCGCGTACCGCTCCCTTCGATCCATGCGGGTGCCGGTCCCTGCGTGTGCTCTGCCGTGCCCTGTCCACTGCCGTGCCGTGACTCCTTGCGGTGCTCTGTCGCGGGACGACGCGGTGCCATGTCCCGTCCCCGGGCCGCGCCTTCGGGGCACAACCTGGCACGCCCACGGCAACTCGTCCACCCCGCCTTCGCCAACTTGGTTTGAAAACAAGTTGAATGGGGAACCCTGTGCAATCCGTCTTGAAACAGATGTCACGCCGCAATCCGGCCAAAGGCTGCGGGGGCGTAAGTCATGTGATGGGGTGGCAGCGGCTGTTGACCCCTCGGCCGGCCCGAGCCGGCCCCCTGCGGAAGGACGCTCCATGCACCGTTCCTTCGCACGTCGAAGACTGCTCACCGCGACCGCCGCACTGGGAGGAGCGGCGTTGCTGGGCAGTACCGCCCACGCGGCCGAACAACATCGGCCCACCCAATTCTCCTTGCCCCATGGCTTCCAGCCCGAGGGCATCACCATCGGCTCAGCCCCGTTCGCCTACTTCGGATCGCTCGCCAACGGCGACATCTACCGCGCGAGCCTGAGCACCGGGCTCGGCGGCGTCATCAGCAAGGGCCTCGGGGCCGAACACCCCACCGTGGGCCTCAAGATCGGCCGCCACGGCAGGCTCTTCCTCGCCGGCGGCGGCAGCGGCGAGCTGCGTACCGTCGACGCCCGCAGCGGCGAGATCGAGAAGGTGTACGCCGTCGGGGGCACCTTCGTGAACGACGTGATCCTCACCCCGGACGCCGCCTGGTTCACCGACTCCTATCAGGCGCGGCTCTACCGGCTCGCGCTCGGCAGCCACGGTGAGCCGGGGGCCGTCACGACCGTGCCGCTCACCGGTGACTGGGAGCAGGGCCCCGACTTCACCGCCAATGGCATCGAGCGCACGCCCGACGGCCGCGCGCTGCTCGTGGTGAACACGGTCGCGGGCGGCGGCGGACTCATGCGGGTCGACCCGCGTACGGGGGCGGCCACCGCCGTGGACCTGGGGGCTTCCGAACTCCCCAACGGGGACGGCCTGTTGCTCCTCGGCCGCACCCTCTACGCCGTTCAGCAGCAACAGAACCTGATCGACGTCTTCCGCCTGAACGCCTCCGGCACCAAGGGCACGGCGATCGCCCGGATCACCGACCCGCGCTTCAGGATCCCGACGACGGTCGCGGCGTGGGACGACCGGCTGTATCTGCCGAACGCCCGCTTCGACGTCGAGCCGACGCCGGACACGGATTACGACGTGGTGGCGGTGGACCGGGTCTGACGGGCCTCCGATGATTCAGGGGCGATGCGCGTCGTAAGCACCGCCCCTGCTGGTTCAGTCCTCCGAGGAGTCCTCGGTCAGTCCTCCGAGGAGTCCTCGGAGCCGCTCTCCTTGCCGTCGACGTCGGGTCCGGCGTCGGCCTCGGGTTCGCGGTCGGCCTCGGCGTCCGATCCGGTGTCCGCCTTTGATCCGGCGTCCGTCTCGGGCCGCTGCGGCATCGGCGGCCGGTTGCGGCCGCTGGGGCTGTCGCGGAGGTACGAGGCGGTGTCGCCGCTCTCCGCGGCGTGGCCGCCGGCCCCCGCCGCCGGACCGCTGCCGTCGTGTCTGCGCAGATAGCGCTCGAACTCGCGGGCGATCGCCTCGCCGGACGCCTCGGGCAGCTCGGCGGTGTCCCGGGCCTCCTCCAGCGTCTGCACGTACTCGGCGACCTCGCTGTCCTCGGCGGCCAGCTGGTCCACGCCGAGCTGCCAGGCACGCGCGTCCTCGGGCAGCTCGCCCAGCGGAATGCGCAGGTCGATGAGGTCCTCCAAGCGGTTGAGGAGGGCCAGCGTCGCCTTCGGGTTGGGCGGCTGCGAGACGTAGTGCGGTACGGCCGCCCACAGGGACACGGCCGGTACGCCCGCGTGCGTGCACGCCTCCTGGAGGATGCCGACGATGCCCGTGGGGCCCTCGTACTTGGTCTCCTCCAGGTCCATGGTGCGCGCCAGATCGGGATCGGACGTGACCCCGCTGACCGGCACCGGACGTGTGTGCGGGGTGTCACCGAGCAGGGCGCCCAGGATCACCACCAGCTCGACACCCAGCTCGTGCGCGAAGCCCAGCAGCTCGTTGCAGAACGAGCGCCAGCGCATCGACGGCTCGATACCGCGGACCAGCACCAGGTCGCGCGGCTTCTCGCCGCCGACCCGGACCACCGACAGCCGCGTGGTCGGCCAGGTGATCTTGCGTACGCCGCCGTCCAGCCACACCGTGGGGCGGTTCACCTGGAAGTCGTAGTAGTCCTCGGCGTCCAGTGCCGCGAACACCTCGCCCTTCCACTCCCTGTCCAGATGCGCGACCGCGGTGGAGGCGGCGTCGCCGGCGTCGTTCCAGCCTTCGAACGCGGCCACCATGACTGGGTCGATCAGCTCGGGAACCCCCTCCAGCTCGATCACCCAGCGCCTCCTTCCGACGTGCCCTCGCGTACGCCCCAACCTTACGGCGTTCCGAGGGGGCCTCCGCAGCCCCCTTGCACGGGGGAGTGAACGGATCACTGCCCCGCCGAGAGCCCGGGAACACTCTTGATCGCCGCCCTGGGTCACCTCTCAGTCATCCGAGCTGTCCTTGGTCAACTTCACCGAGGACCCTGGACGTTGTCGTGAGGCCGCGCTATACGTCGGATGACCGCGAGAGGTCCGATGTTCAGTGGGCGACAAGGGGCACGCATGGACGAGACCGTCACCGGCTTCGAGGTGCACGACATCCGGTTTCCCACTTCGGAGCAGCTCGACGGCTCGGACGCGATGAATCCGGATCCGGATTACTCCGCCGCCTATCTGGTGCTGCAGACCTCCGATGGATCGGAAGGCCACGGCTTCTGCTTCACCATCGGCCGCGGCAACGAGGTCGTGGCCGCGGCGATCGAGGCGCTGCGCCCGTATGTCGTCGGGCGCCCGGTCCCTCGTACCGCGGCGGATCTCGCCGCCGTCCATCTCGCGGTCACGCACGACTCTCAGCTGCGCTGGCTGGGGCCCGAGAAGGGGGTGATGCACATGGCGGCGGGCGCGGTGATCAACGCCGCCTGGGACCTCGCGGCCCGGCGGGCGGGCCTGCCCGTGTGGCGCTTCCTCGCGGGGATGACCCCCGAGGAGCTGGTCTGCCTGGTCGACTTCCGCTACCTCAGCGACGCCCTCACCCCGGACGAGGCGCTGACCGTCCTGCGGGCCGCCGAACCGGGCCGCGCACGACGGACGGAGCAGCTGATCAAGGACGGCTATCCCGCGTACACCTCCACGCCCGGCTGGCTCGGCTACGACGACGCCAAGCTGGTCCGCCTCGCCGAGCACGCCGTCGCGGACGGCTTCACCCAGATCAAGCTGAAGGTCGGCGTGGACATCGAGGAGGACGTCCGGCGCATGCGCCTGGCCCGCAAGGCGGTCGGCCCGGACGTGCGGATCGCGGTCGACGCCAATCAGCGCTGGGACGTCGGCGAGGCGGTCCGGTGGATGGCGGCCCTGGCTCCGTACGAGCCGCACTGGATCGAGGAACCCACCAGCCCCGACGACGTACTGGGCCACGCGGCCGTCCGCGACGGCCAGCCGGTCCGCGTCGCCACCGGTGAGCACGTCGCCAACCGCGTCGTCTTCAAGCAGCTCCTGCAGGCCCGCGCCGTCGACTTCGTGCAGATCGACGCGGCCCGGGTCGCCGGCGTCAACGAGAATCTCGCGATCCTGCTGCTCGCCGCGAAGTTCCAGGTCCCCGTCTGCCCGCACGCGGGCGGGGTCGGGCTGTGCGAGCTGGTCCAGCACCTGGCGATGTTCGACTACGTGGCGGTCTCCGGCAGCCGCGAGGACCGGGTCATCGAGTACGTCGACCATCTGCACGAGCACTTCACCGACCCGGCGGTCGTCGTGGCGGGCCGCTACAGGGCGCCGAGCGCCCCCGGCTTCTCGGCCCGGATGCGCCCCGAGTCGATCGCCGCGCATTCCTATCCGGACGGGCCCGTCTGGCAGACGTCGAAAGGGAGTGGCACCCGATGAGACTGCGTACGACAACCGCGCTGGCCTGCGCCGCCCTGCTGGCCTCGACCGTGCTCGCCGCCTGCAACCGGGACTCGGGCGGCGGCTCGTCGAGCGACAAGATCGGCATCGACATGCCCCGCAACGACAGCGACTTCTGGAACTCCTACCAGGACTACGTCAAGAAGGACATCAAGGCCGACAAGCTCTCCACGCTGCCACTGACCAACTCACAGAACGACATCGGGCGGCTCGCGGCCAACGTACAGACCTTCACCGACCAGGGTGCCAAGGCCGTGATCATGGCCCCGCAGGACACCGGCGCGGTCGCCGAGACGCTCAACACCCTTCAGGAGAAGAAGATCCCGGTCGTCAGCGTCGACACCCGCCCCGACAAGGGCGAGGTCTACATGGTCGTACGGGCCGACAACCGCGCGTATGGCGAGAAGGCCTGCAAGTATCTCGGCGAGCAGCTGAAGGGGACGGGCAAAGTCGCAGAGTTCCAGGGCGACTTGGCGTCCATCAACGGGCGGGACCGATCCGAGGCGTTCAAGTCCTGCATGACCAAGAATTATCCGAAGATCAAGGTCTTCGAGCTGGCCACGGAGTGGAAGGGCGAGGTCGCGTCGGCGAAACTCCAGTCGACGCTGGCCGCCAACCCGGACCTGAGCGGAATCTACATGCAGGCCGGCGGTGTCTTCCTGGAGCCGACCCTGGCTCTGCTCGAACAGAAGAAGCTGCTCAAACCCGCCGGGACCAAGGGCCACATCACGATCATCTCCAATGACGGCATCCCGCAGGAGCTGGACGCGATCCGCGCGGGAAAGATCGACGCGACGGTCTCGCAGCCCGCCGACCTGTACGCCAAGTACGCGCTCTACTGGGCGAAGCAGGCCCTGGACGACGTCGAGGTGAAGACGGGCGCGACCGATCACGACTCCATGATCATCAAGATCCCCAACGGGTACGAGGACCAGCTGCCCGCGCCGCTGGTCACCAAGGACAACGTGGACGACCCGAAACTCTGGGCCAATCAGTTGGGCAAGTAGCGTGAGGGCGGCGGCAGTTCAAGCCGAGGGCGTCCGCAAACGCTTCGGGCCGACCCTCGCTCTCGACGGTGTCGACCTCACCGTACGGCCCGGCGAGTCGCACGCGCTCGTGGGGCGCAATGGCGCGGGCAAGTCGACACTGGTCAGTGTGTTGACCGGGCTGCACCGCCCGGACGCAGGGACCGTCCGCTTCGACGGGGAGCCGGCGCCGCCGTACGGGGACACGGCGGCCTGGCAGTCCAAGGTGGCCTGCGTCTACCAGAAGTCGATGGTCGTGCCGGAACTCACCGTCGCGGAGAATCTGTTCCTCAACCGGTTCGCCGGGCGGTTCATCCGGTGGCCGCGGCTTCGCGCCCGCGCGCGGGCGCTGCTCGCCGAGTACGGGGTCGACGTCGACCCGGGCCTACGCGCCAAGGAACTCACGGTCGAACAGCGGCAGTTCGTCGAGATCGCCAAGGCGCTCTCCTTCGGCGCCCGGCTGATCATCCTCGACGAGCCGACCGCACAGCTGGACGCGCACGGCATTCAGCGCCTCTTCGACAAGCTCCGCGACCTCCAGGCGCACGGGGTCGCGTTCCTGTACATCTCGCACCACCTCCAGGAGGTGTACGAGCTCTGCTCCACCGTGACCGTCCTGCGCGACGCCCGCCGGGTGCTGACCGCGCCGGTGGCGGGCCTGGCCAAGGCGGACCTCGTCGCGGCGATGACGGGGGAGGAGGCGTCGGCCATGGCCGACTGGGAGCCGCGACGGACGGGCGGCGCCGACGTCCCACCGCACCTCGAGGCCCAAGGACTCGCCCTGGAGGGTGAGTTCGAGCCCGTCGACTTCACGGTGCGCCCCGGTGAAGTACTCGGCCTCGCCGGAGCGGCGGCCAGTGGGGGCACCGCGCTCGGCGAGACGCTGGTGGGCATGCGCACGCCGACGGCGGGCGCGATCCGCGTCCGTGGACGAGCGATCCGGGTCGGCAGTGTGCCGCACGCCCTGGAGGCGGGCATCGGCTACATCCCAGAGGACCGGCACCGCCAGGGACTCGTCACCGGCCGCAGTGTCGCCGAGAACGCCACGCTCACCGTCGCCGACCAGCTGGGCCCCTGGGGGACCGTACTGCCCTCCCGCACCCGGGAGTTCGCGGCCTCCATGATCCGCTCGCTCGACATCAAGACCCGCGGACCCGACCAGCCCGTGTCGGGGCTGTCCGGCGGCAACCAGCAAAAGGTCGTCGTGGCACGGGCGCTGGCCCGCCGCCCGCACGCCCTGGTGGCGCTGCGCCCCACCGCCGGGGTCGACGTCCGCTCCAAAGAGGCCCTGCTCTCCGTCGTACGACGGGTCGCCGACGAGGGGCAGGCGGCGTTGATCGTCTCCGACGAGCTGGACGACCTGCGGGTCTGCGACCGGCTGCTGGTGCTCTTCCACGGGCGAGTGGTGGGGGAGTACGGCGCCGGGTGGACCGACCGGGAGCTGGTGGCGGCCATGGAGGGCGTGGGCGAGCGGGAGTCCCCTGTGACCGGGCAGAAGGAGGGAGCATGACGGAGACCCTGCGGCCGCCGACCGCCGCCAAGGAACGATCTCTGCAGTTCGTGCGGTATGTGCGCTGGAGCGACTTCTCGCTCGTCCCCGTGATCCTCGTCCTGATGGTGATCGGGTACATCGTCTCGCCGGTCTTCCTGACCTCCACGAACCTCATCAACGTCGTGCAGCAGTCGAGCGAGCTGAGCCTGCTCGTGCTGGGCCAGGCGCTGATCCTCATCTGTGGCCGGATGGACCTCTCGCTGGAGTCGACGATCGGCATCGCGCCGGTCGTCGCCATGTGGCTGGTGCTGCCGGCGCACGGGGGGCGTTTCGCGGGCCTCGGCCTGCTCCCCGTCTGGACGGCCATTCCCCTCTGCCTGCTGACCGGCCTGCTGATCGGTGGCGTCAACGGCTTCCTGATGCTCAAGCTGCGGGTCAACGGCTTCATCGCCACGCTCGGCATGCTCACCATGCTGCGCGGCCTCCACATCGGCATCACCGAGGGCAAGTCGATCACCGATGTGCCGGAATCCTTCCGGTACCTGGGCAAGACGGACTGGCTCGGGGCGCCCGCCGCCGTTTGGATCTGCCTCACGCTCTTCGCGATCGGCGGCTGTGTGCTCGCCTGGTTCCGGCACGGGCGCGCGCTGTACGCGATCGGCGGCAACCCGGAGGCCGCCCGCGCGGCCGGGATCCGGGTCGACCGCATCACCTGGATCGTCCTGGCGATCGGCGGCCTGCTCGCCGCCTTCGCCGGCGTCCTCTACACCGGCCACTACGGCTCGGTCGCGGCGACACAGGGCAACGGATGGATCTTCCAGGTCTTCGCGGCGGCGGTGATCGGGGGCATCAGCCTGAAGGGCGGCCGGGGCACCCTCTTCGGCGCGCTGACCGGCGTACTGACCCTGCAACTCGTCGTCAACGTCATGACGTTGGGCGGCGTGCCCGCGCTGTGGAACCAGTTCCTCAACGGGGCGATCATCATCGTGGCGCTGGTGATCTCGCGGTTCGCGAGCGGCGAGAAGCAGGACTGAGTCTTCCGGGGCCACGAGCCTTCGCCGGGGGACTACAGCGTCGAGCGCAGCCACTGCTCCACGCTGGCGATGTGGACGGTGGCCCAGGAGCGGGCCGCCTCCGCGTCGCGGTCCCGCAGGGCCGCGAGAATCGCCCGGTGCTCGTGCAGGGTGCGGCTGACCGCGTCCTCCTGGGTCAGGCCGCGCCAGATGCGGGCTCGGGTCGTGGGCCCGGACAGGCCGTCGAGGAGCGAGCACAGCACCGAGTTGCCGGAGCTCTGCACGATGCCCCGGTGGAACTCCAGGTCACAGGCGACGAGCTCCTCCACCGAGGGCGCCGCGCCAAGGGCGTCCAACTGGGCGGTCAGCGCGTCCAGTTGCTGCTCGCTGATGCGCGAGGACGCCATCGCCGTGGCGGCCGGCTCCAGGATCCGGCGCACCGCGAGGAATTCCAGCACCGTGTCGTCGCGGTGGAAGTCGACGACGAAGCTCAGCGCCTCCAGCAGGAGTTGGGGATCCAGACTGGTGACATACGTGCCGTCGCCCTGTCGTACGTCCAGGATGCGGATGAGCGACAGCGCGCGTACGGCCTCCCGCAGGGAGTTGCGGGACAGCCCCAGCTCGGCCGCAAGCTCGCTCTCCTTGGGAAGCCGGTCGCCGGGGCGCAGCGAGCCGGAGACGATCATTCCCTTGATCTTCTCGATCGCCTCATCGGTGACTGCCATGGCGGGCCTCCCTGTCGCTCAGACATCCGATGTCTCACGCCATTATGGGGGTTCAGTGGGCTGAACGGGGCAGAGAAGCCGATGTTGGATCAGGTGAGGGCCACCTGCCCGGTGCCGGCAGCCGTGGGGTCGCCGGCCGCCTTGTGGACGAGGGCGGCCTGCCGGACGGCACCCAGCGACGCTGCCTCGACCGCTTCCTGGTCCCCGGCTGGACCGAGTCCCTGGGCCTCGCCGGGGCGGAGACGGCCGAGTTGACCGGCCCCGAGGACGTACGCGCCGTCGTGCGGGCACTCACTCCCACAGCCTGGAGGGCGCCTCCCGGCGCACCACCGGCGCGATCTCCTCCGCGAACCGCTGCAGCGTCTCGATCTGCTCGGCCGTCGACTGGCCGTAGGCGTCCACGGTGATCGACTGGAGATCGTGCCGGTACACCTCGTGATAGCCGAGGATCTTGTCGATGATCTGCTGGGGAGAGCCGATGAGCTGCGGCCCGTCGGCGATCGCGTCCTCGATGGTGCGGAACGGTGTGTTGTAGCCCGCCCTGCCCTCCAGATGCGGCTTGAACGACTGCCGCACCTTCGCTTCGTACAGCTCCTTGTACCGGGCGATCGCCTGCTCGTGCGTGTCCGCGATGAGCAGCCCGCCTGAGCCCGCCGCCACGTGCGCGTTCGCCGGATCGTGTCCGTGCTCCTCGAACCGCTCCCGGTAGTGGTCGATCAGCCTGGCGTAGGCGGCGCGCGGCTGGATGGCGTTCGCCGTGAAGAGCGGATCGCCGTGCTTCGCCGCCAGCTCGGGGGAGTTGAGCGAGGTCGCCGAGCCGTGCCAAACGCGCGGCGGGCCGTCGTACGGGCGTGGCACGGTGGTCACGTTCTTCAGCGCGGGCCTGAACTCGCCCTCCCAGTCGACGTTCTCCTCGCTCCACAGCCGGCGCAGCAGCTCGTACTTCTCCTTCTGCAGATCCCACTGCCGCTCCTCGTCGAGCCCGAAGAGATCGAAGTGCCCGGCTTCCGCGCCCTTGCCGACCACCAACTCGATCCGCCCGCGTGAGAGTTGGTCGAGCGTCGCGTAGTCCTCGGCGACCCGGACCGGGTCGAGGATCGCGACCACGGTGACGCCCGTGAGCAGCCTGATACGGCTGGTACGGGCCGCCAGCGCTCCCAGAACCACGGTCGGCGACGACGACAGAAACGCCCCCGCGTGCCGCTCGCCCACCGCATACGCGTCATAGCCGAGCCGCTCCGCCGCCACACCGACGTCGACGACCTCCGCCAACCGGTCGGCGGTCGAGGGAAGTTCACCGCTCAGCGGATGAGGGGTGTGACCGATGATGGAGAGCACCTGGAATTTCATGATGTCCCTTCGGGGGAGAGGCACGTGGCATCGGACGGGGATGGTTTTCGCCCCCTCCGCCCCTGCCCGTCCCGACCAGCCTTTCGGCTGCGGGTGGGTGGGGGCTTGTCGCGCAGTTCCCCGCGCCCCTTTTTAGGGGCGCGGGGAACTGCGCGATCTTTTAGCGGGGGTCTGGGGGCGCAGCCCCCAGGGACGGGACGGGCAGGGGCGGAGGGGGCGAGGAAACCCCACCCAGCCCCCTCACCCCGGCTTCTGCCAGGCCCGCGCCAGCGACTCGTACGAGCGCACCCGGTCCGCGTGATCATGCGTAATGGTGGTGATCACCAGCTCATCGGCCCCGGTGGCCCGCCGCAACGCATGCAACCGCTCCACAACCGTCCCCACCGCCCCCACGAACTGCGTATCGACCCGATCGGCCACCAACTCCCGGTCGGAGTCCGTCCATTGATGCGCATACGCCTCCTCGGGCGCAGGAAACGGAATCGCCCCCTCGCCACTGCGAATGGACCGCACCCAGGGCGCGTACCCGGCCGCGAGCCGCCGCGCGGTGTCGTCGTCCGGCCCGACCACGACGTCGGCCGAGACGGCGACATAGGGCTCGGCGAGGGCCCAGGACGGCTTGAACGCCTTGCGGTAGGCCGTCACCGCCTCCACGACCGAGGAGGGCGAGACGTGATAGTTCGCGGCGAAGGGCAGCCCCCGCGCCCCGGCCACTTCCGCACTCTCGCCCGCGCTGCTGCCGAGCACCCACACATCGACGTCGGCCCCCGCACCGGGCACCGCCCGCGCCTCGGTGCCGTCCTCGTCGGCGTACGTCCCGGCCAGCAGAGCGAGAATGTCGGCAACCTGCTCCTCGTACGCCGGAGCCTCGGCACCGGGCTGCTGCAACAGGCTCGACTGGAGCCGAAAACGCGGGGACTGGAGGAGCCGGGCGAAGCCCGTGAAGCGGGGCGGCAGATACAGGCCCTCGTCCGTGAAGGTGCCCTGACCCGGACCGACCGCCGCGGGAGGCTTCCGTGGCCGACCCGACCGCCCGAGCCCCAGATCGATCCGCCCCGGAAACAACGCGTCGAGGATCCCGAACTGCTCCACGACGGACAGCGGCGTCTGATGGCCGAGCAGTACGGCGCCCGAGCCGACCCGGATCTCCCGGGTCGCCGCCGCCACGGCCTGGATCACCAGCGCGGGCACGGAGCTCACGACGCCGGGATTGAGGTGATGCTCGGCCACCCAGTAGCGGCGATAGCCGAACTCCTCCGCCGCACGCGCCAGTTCAACGGTATTGCGCAGCGCGGTCGGAGCGTCGGAGCCGGACGAGATGGGCACGAGATCGAGCACGGAGAGGGGAACCGGAGGCATCCTCCCACTCTCGCTCCAGGACATTGCGGGCGTATGTACGCGGTATGGCAGCGTGCCGGAAGCCCTTCCCCGGTGCCCGAACACGCGAGAGGGGCGGCTCCCCCCCGTGGGAACCGCCCCTCCAGTGCCGCTGGACGCCTACTTCTTGTCGAGCAGGTCCTGCACCTTGCCGCGCACCTCGTCCGTGGCAAGCCCGCGGATCGTCAGCGTCGTACGGCGGCGCAGCACGTCGTCGGCCGTCTGGGCCCACTCGTTGTCGCGGGCGTAGACGACCTGCGCCCAGATCTCCGGGGCATCCGGGTGGACGCGCTCGCCGAGCTCGGGGTTCTCGTTCGCCAGGCGGGCGATGTCGAAGGCCAGCGAGCCGTAGTGCGTGGCCAGGTGCTTGGCGGTGTCCGCCGCCATGCGCGGGCCGGGCGCCGGACCGTCGACGAGCAGGCGGTGGGCGACCGCGCGCGGGTTGGCGACGCCGGGGAGCGGGAGCTTCTTCGGCAGCTGGGAGATCGGCTCGAAGTCCTCGCCCAGCGGCTGGCCCGGCAGCGCCTCCAGCTTCTTCATGACCGTACGGCCGATGTGCCGGAAGGTGGTCCACTTGCCGCCCGCGACGGACAGCATCCCGCCACGGCCTTCCGTGACGACCGTCTCGCGCTTGGCCTTCGACGTGTCGCCGGGACCGCCCGGCAGCACCCGCAGACCCGCGAAGGAGTACGTGATCAGGTCACGCGACAGCTGCTGGTCCCGGATGGAGAACGCGGCCTCGTCCAGGATCTGGGCTATGTCCTTCTCGTTGACGGCGACCTCGCCCGGGTCGCCCTCGTACTCCTCGTCGGTCGTGCCGAGCAGCAGCATGTCCTCCCACGGGAGGGCGAAGGTGATGCGGTACTTGTCGATCGGGGTGGCGAGGGCGGCCTTCCAGGGGGAGGTGCGCTTGAGGACCAGGTGCGCGCCCTTCGACAGGCGGATGGAGGGCGCCGAGTTCGGGTCCTCCATCTTGCGCAGGTGGTCGACCCAGGGGCCGGTGGCGTTGAGCACGAGGCGGGCGTTGACGCCGAACTCCTCGCCGTTCGTACGGTCCTTGAGGTCGGCGCCGGTGACCCGGCCCTTGGTGAAGCGCAGGCCGGTGACCTCGGCGTGGTTGAGGACGACGGCGCCGGACTCGACGGCCGCGCGGACCGTCATCAAGGCCATCCGGGAGTCGTTCATCTGGTCGTCGCCGTACACGGCCACGGCCTTCAAGTTGTCGGTGCGCAGCTCGGGCACGTCCTGCGCGGCCTTCGAGGGGCTCAGCAGGTGACCCACGCCGTCGCCGAACGCCGACAGTGCGGAGTAGGCGAAGACGCCCGCTCCGAGCTTCGCAGCGCCGTGCGGCCCGCCCTTGTACACGGGGAGGTAGAACGTGAGCGGGTTCGCCAGGTGGGGGGCCACCTGGCGGGAGACCGCACGGCGCTCGAAGTGGTTCTCCGCCACCAACTTCACCGCGCCGGTCTGCAGGTAGCGCAGACCGCCGTGGAGAAGCTTGGAGGAGGCGGAAGAGGTGGCGCCGGCGAAGTCGCCGGCGTCGACCAGGGCCACCCGCAGCCCGGACTGCGCGGCGTGCCAGGCGGTGGAGATGCCCAGGATGCCGCCGCCGATGACGAGGAGGTCGTACGTCGCCTTGGAAAGCTGCTCCCGGGTCTCGGCGCGGCTCGGGCTTACGCCGAAGGCCGGGTGCGTACCGAGGGCAGGCACGGACTGCAGGGTGGCTTGACTGGTCATGCGGGTTCTTACTCCTCGTCCTCGATCCAGCCCATGGTCCGCTCGACGGCCTTGAGCCAGCTCTTGTACTCACGGTCGCGGGTCTCCGCGGCCATGTTCGGGGTCCACTCCGCGGCCCGGCGCCAGTTGGCGCGCAGGTCCTCGGTGTTGGACCAGAAGCCGACGGCGAGACCGGCGGCGTAGGCAGCGCCGAGGCAGGTGGTCTCGGCGACCATCGGGCGCACCACGGGGGCGTCCAGGACGTCGGCCAGGGTCTGCATCAGCAGGTTGTTGGAGGTCATGCCGCCGTCGACCTTGAGGGCCGCGAGCTCGACGCCGGAGTCCTTCGTCATGGCGTCGGTGATCTCACGGGTCTGCCAGGCGGTGGCCTCCAGGACGGCACGCGCGATGTGCGCCTTGGTGACGTACCGGGTCAGACCGGCGATCACACCGCGGGCGTCGGAGCGCCAGTACGGGGCGAACAGACCGGAGAAGGCCGGCACGAAGTAGGCGCCGCCGTTGTCCTCGACCGAGGACGCGAGCGTCTCGATCTCGGCGGCGGACTTGATCAGGCCCATCTGGTCGCGCATCCACTGCACCAGCGAACCGGTGACGGCGATCGAGCCCTCGAGGGCGTAGACCGGAGCCTGGTCGCCGATGCGGTAGCCGACCGTGGTCAGCAGGCCCGAGTACGAGTTGATGATCTTGTCACCGGTGTTCATCAGCATGAACGTGCCGGTGCCGTACGTGGACTTGGCCTCGCCCTCCGAGAAGCAGGTCTGGCCGAACAGGGCCGCCTGCTGGTCGCCGAGCGCGGAGGCGACCGGGATGCCGCCGAGGATCTCGCCGAGCGAACCGCCGGTGACCTCGCCGTACACCTCGGCGGAGGAGCGGATCTCGGGCAGCATCGCCAGCGGGACACCGATGGACTCGGCGATCTTCTCGTCCCACTCCAGGGTGTGCAGGTTCATCAGCATGGTGCGGGAGGCGTTGGTCACGTCGGTGACGTGGTGGCCGCCGTCGACACCACCGGTGAGGTTCCAGATGACCCAGGAGTCCATGGTGCCGAAGAGGATGTCCCCGGCCTCGGCGCGTTCGCGCAGGCCCTCGACGTTGTCGAGAAGCCAGCGGGCCTTCGGACCGGCGAAGTACGACGCGAGCGGCAGACCGGTCTCGCGGCGGAAGCGGTCCTGCCCGACATTGCGGCCGAGCTCCTTGCAGAGCGCGTCGGTGCGGGTGTCCTGCCAGACGATGGCGTTGTGGACGGGCTCACCGGTGTTCTTGTCCCACAGCACGGTGGTCTCGCGCTGGTTGGTGATGCCGATGGCCTTGATGTCGTCGCTGGTGATGCCGGCCTTCTCGATGGCTCCGGCGACGACCTCCTGGACGTTGGTCCAGATCTCGGCGGCATTGTGCTCGACCCAGCCCGGCTTCGGGAAGATCTGCTCGTGCTCCTTCTGGTCGACGGAGACGATGCGTCCGTCGCGGTCGAAGACGATGCAGCGGGACGAGGTGGTGCCCTGGTCGATCGCGGCGATGAAGGGGCCCGCGGTGTGTGCGTCGGTCACGGTGTGCTCCTGAATTCCGTATGAGGGGCTGTATCTACGGCGCGGTGCTGTTGAGCGTGGCTACCAAGCGGTGCTGTGAAGCGAGCGGCTCTCAAGCAGTGCTCTGAGCGGTGCTGTTAAGCGAAGGCGACGTTGTATATGCCTGCGGCGATCGCTCCGCCGATCAGCGGACCGACGACCGGGATCCAGGCGTAGCTCCAATCGGAACCGCCCTTGTTGGGCAGGGGGAGCAGGGCGTGCACGATGCGCGGACCGAGGTCACGGGCCGGGTTGATCGCGTAGCCGGTGGGGCCACCGAGGGAGAGGCCGATGCTGACCACCACGAGGGCGGTGATCAGGGCGCCCAGGGTGCCCAGGCCGTTGCCGTTGTCGTTCAGGCCCTGGGTGAGGACCGCGAGGACGAGCACGACGGTGCCGATGATCTCGGTGGCGAGGTTCTGCACCGCGTTGCGGATCTCGGGGCCGGTGGAGAAGATGCCGAGCACGGGGCCGGCTCCGGTCTCCTGCGCCTCGACGGCCTTGGTCTTGGTGGCCTGCGCGCCCGGACCGCCGACGATCTCGCGGTCGGTGAGGTGCGCGTGGAACTGGCCGTAGTAGGCGAGCCAGACCAGGGTCGCGCCGATCATGGCGCCGAGCAGCTGGCCGCTCCAGTAGGTGGCGACGTTGCTGAAGTCGTTGTCCTTGATCGCGAGCGCGAGCGTCACGGCCGGGTTGAGGTGCGCGCCGGAGAGAGGCGCCGAGATGTAGACCGCGGTCAGTACCGCGAAGCCCCACCCGAAGGTGATGGCGAGCCATCCGGCGTTGCGCGCCTTGGAGGCCTTCAGCGTGACGGCGGCGCACACGCCACCGCCCAGCAGGATGAGTACGGCGGTACCGATGGTCTCGCCGATGAAGATGTCGGAGCTGGACACCCGCGACTCCTTTGTCCTTCGTCCAGGGGAAGCCGAACCCCGGGTCCCTCCGGTGGTTCGTTGCTCTCAGGGAGCGAGAGCGATACGGCCCTTGGCGTTGCCACACTCTAGCGCGTATTGCCGGTAGGTGTTCGACAATGCCGACCGATGGACGGGAGTCTTGCTTCCGCGTTACCAGCTCGTCAAGGGCCCTGTCATCGAAAACACGATCGTTATTGATCGCTGTGTGCTATTGGTGAGACGTCGATCTTGAGGCCGCACGACGAAGGCCGGGACACCCCTGGTGTCCCGGCCTCTTCTTGTACGAATCTCAGAACTCTCCGCGCCTCAGAACCGTCCGGCGCCCAGATCCCGCGACACCGCGCGGGCACAGTCCCGTACCGCCGCGATCAGGTCCGGGCGCAGCTCGCCGTCCTGGCAGACGCGCTCCACGGCCCCCGTGATGCCGACCGCGCCGACCGGCATCCGCCGCCGGTTGTGGATGGGGGCGGCTACCGAGGCGACGCCCGTCCAGGTCTCCTCGACGTCCTCGGCGAACCCACGCGCGCGGGTCATGTCGAGCACGCCCTCGAACAGGTCCAGCTCGCTTATCGTGCGCGGCGTGAACGACTTCCGCTCGGCTTCCAGGACCTCGCTGTGCGCCACCGGGTCGTACGCCGAGAGGACCTTGCCCAGCGCCGTGGAGTGCAACGGCTGCATGGCCCCGACCTCCAGGACCTGACGGCTGTCGTCGGGCCGGAACACGTGGTGCACGATCAGCACGCCCTGCTGGTGCAGCACGCCCAGATAGACGCTCTCGCCGCTGGAACGGGCCAGGTCGTCGGTCCACACCAGGGCGCGCGCCCGCAACTCGTGCACATCCAGATAGGTGGTGCCCAGGCGCAGCAGTTCGGCGCCGAGCTGATAGCGCCCCGAGGCCGCGTCCTGCTCGACGAACCCCTCCTGCTGGAGGGTGCGCAGAATCCCGTGGGCCGTACCCTTGGCCAGGCCCAGCGAGGAGGCGATGTCCGACAGGCCGAGCTGTCGCTCGCCGCCCGCGAGCAGCCGCAGCATCGCCGCCGCCCGTTCGAGCGACTGGATGTTCCGTGCCATCGCCGTGCTGCCTCCGTCCCCTTCGACCTTCGGCGTGCGGCTTCCCGACGCCGTTCGGCAATGTCGAACACTACCGGTCGTGACCGAGCTCCCGCCAATGGGTGGTCGCCACATGTTTCGACGGTCTTCACACCGCCGTCGCACACACCACGCCCGTCCCGCCCCGTGGACGCCCCTGACCCTTCGGCGTGCTCCGGGCTACCCTGACGGCGTGCGCCTTCCATGGGAAGCGCAAAGCCGACAGCCGTCGCACTCCAGGGAGCACCTTCATGGCCTCGTTGCCGAACCCGTCCCTTTCGTCCGAGCTTGCCGAGAGCCGCAGGCGCATCGACGCACTCCGCCAGGCCCTCGCCACCCGTGTGGTGGTGGCCGACGGTGCGATGGGCACGATGCTCCAGGCGCAGGACCCGACGCTGGAAGACTTCGAGGACCTCGAAGGCTGCAACGAGATCCTGAACATCACCCGTCCCGACATCGTCCGCTCCGTCCACGAGGCGTACTTCGAGGTGGGCGTCGACTGCGTCGAGACGAACACGTTCGGGGCGAACCACTCCGCGATGGCCGAGTACGACATCGCCGACCGTGTCTTCGAGCTCTCCGAGGCCGGGGCCCGCATCGCGCGCGAGGTCGCGGACGGGTTCGGCGCCCGTGACGGCCGCCAGCGCTGGGTCCTGGGCTCCATCGGCCCCGGTACGAAGCTGCCGACCCTCGGTCACGTCGGCTACGGCACCCTGCGCGACGGATTCCAGGCGAACGCCGAGGGCCTGATCGCCGGCGGCGCCGACGCCCTGATCGTCGAGACCACCCAGGACCTGCTCCAGACGAAGTCCTCGGTCCTGGGCGCCCGGCGCGCCATGGAGGCGACCGGCGTCGACATCCCCCTGCTCGTCTCGATGGCCTTCGAGACGACCGGCACGATGCTCCTCGGCTCCGAGATCGGCGCTGCGCTGACCGCCCTGGAACCGCTCGGCATCGACATGATCGGCCTGAACTGCTCGACGGGCCCGGCCGAGATGAGCGAGCACCTGCGCTACCTCACCCGCCACTCCCGCATCCCCCTGCTGTGCATGCCGAACGCCGGTCTGCCGGTCCTCACCAAGGACGGCGCCCACTTCCCGCTCGACGCGGAGGGGCTCGCCGACGCCCAGGAGAACTTCGTACGCGACTACGGCCTCTCCCTCATCGGCGGCTGCTGCGGTACGACGCCCGAGCACCTGCGCCAGGTCGTCGAGCGCGTCAACGGGGTCACGCCCCCCGAGCGGCACCCGCAGCCCGAGCCCGGCGCCGCCTCCCTCTACCAGACCGTCCCGTTCCGCCAGGACACCGCCTATATGGCGATCGGCGAGCGCACCAACGCCAACGGGTCGAAGAAGTTCCGCGAGGCCATGCTGGACGGCCGCTGGGACGACTGCGTGGAGATGGCCCGCGACCAGATCCGCGAGGGCGCGCACATGCTCGACCTGTGCGTCGACTACGTGGGCCGCGACGGCGTGGCCGACATGGAGGAGCTGGCCGGACGCTTCGCCACCGCCTCCACGCTGCCGATCGTCCTCGACTCCACCGAGGTCGCCGTCATCCGGGCGGGCCTGGAGAAGCTCGGCGGCCGCGCGGTCATCAACTCCGTCAACTACGAGGACGGCGACGGCCCGGAGTCGCGCTTCGCCAAGGTCACCCGTCTGGCGCAGGAGCACGGCGCCGCGCTGATCGCGCTGACCATCGACGAGGAGGGCCAGGCCCGTACCGTCGAGACCAAGGTCGCCATCGCCGAGCGGCTGATCGAGGACCTGACGACGAACTGGGGCATCCACGAGTCGGACATCCTCATCGACACCCTGACCTTCACCATCTGCACGGGTCAGGAGGAGTCCCGCAAGGACGGCATCGCGACGATCGAGGCGATCCGCGAGCTGAAGCGCCGCCGCCCGGACGTGCAGACCACGTTGGGCCTGTCGAACATCTCCTTCGGCCTCAACCCGGCCGCCCGCATCCTGCTCAACTCGGTCTTCCTCGACGAGTGCGTCAAGGCGGGCCTGGACTCGGCGATCGTGCACGCGTCGAAGATCCTGCCGATCGCCCGCTTCGACGAGGAGCAGGTGCAGACGGCTCTGGACCTCATCTACGACCGGCGCTCCGAGGGCTACGACCCGCTGCAGAAGCTGATGGCCCTGTTCGAGGGCGCCACCACCAAGTCGCTGAAGGCGGGCAAGGCCGAGGAACTGGCCGCACTGCCGCTGGACGAGCGGCTGAAGCGGCGGATCATCGACGGCGAGAAGAACGGTCTGGAGGCGGACCTCGACACGGCGCTCCAGGACCGGCCCGCGCTCGACATCGTCAACGAGACGCTCCTCGACGGCATGAAGGTCGTCGGCGAGCTCTTCGGATCCGGGCAGATGCAGCTGCCGTTCGTGCTCCAGTCCGCCGAGGTCATGAAGGCGGCCGTCGCCTACCTCGAACCGCACATGGAGAAGTCGGACGCCGAGGGCAAGGGCACCATCGTGCTCGCCACCGTGCGCGGTGACGTCCACGACATCGGCAAGAACCTCGTCGACATCATCCTGTCCAACAACGGCTACAACGTCGTCAACCTCGGCATCAAGCAGCCGGTCTCCGCGATCCTGGAAGCCGCCGAGGAGCACCGGGCCGACGTCATCGGCATGTCCGGACTCCTGGTCAAGTCCACGGTGATCATGAAGGAGAACCTGGAGGAGCTGAACCAGCGCGGCCTCTCGGCGGACTACCCCGTCATCCTCGGCGGGGCGGCGCTGACCCGGGCATATGTCGAGCAGGACCTGTACGAGATCTACCAGGGCGAAGTCCGCTACGCCCGGGACGCCTTCGAGGGCCTGCGCCTGATGGACGCGCTGATCGGAGTCAAGCGCGGGGTGCCCGGAGCGGTGCTGCCCGAGCTGAAGCAGCGCCGGGTGCGCGCCTCGGCCGACACGGTCGTCGAGCAGCGCCCCGAGGAGGGCCACGTCCGCTCCGACGTCGCCGTCGACAACCCCGTGCCCAAGCCGCCGTTCTGGGGCACCCGCGTCATCAAGGGCATCCAACTCAAGGAGTACGCCTCCTGGCTGGACGAGGGCGCCCTGTTCAAGGGCCAGTGGGGCCTCAAGCAGGCCCGCACGGGCGACGGGCCGACGTACGAGGAACTGGTCGAGACCGAGGGCCGTCCGCGGCTGCGCGGGCTGCTGGACAAGCTGCAGACGGAGAACCTGCTGGAGGCGGCCGTGGTCTACGGCTACTTCCCGTGCGTGTCCAAGGATGACGACCTGATCATCCTGGACGAGCAGGGCAATGAACGCACCCGCTTCACCTTCCCGCGCCAGCGCCGCGGCCGCCGGCTCTGCCTGGCCGACTTCTTCCGGCCGGAGGAGTCCGGTGAGAGGGACGTCGTCGGCCTCCAGGTCGTCACCGTCGGCTCGCGGATCGGCGAGGAGACCGCCAAGCTCTTCGAGTCGAACTCGTACCGCGACTACCTCGAACTGCACGGCCTCTCGGTGCAGTTGGCGGAAGCGCTGGCCGAGTACTGGCACGCGCGCGTGCGTTCGGAGCTGGGCTTCGCCGGTGAGGACCCGGTCGCCATCGAGGACATGTTCGACCTCAAGTACCGTGGCGCCCGCTTCTCGCTCGGCTACGGCGCCTGCCCCAACCTGGAGGACCGGGCCAAGATCGCCCGCCTCCTCGAGCCGGAGCGCATCGGCGTCCACCTCTCGGAGGAGTTCCAGCTCCACCCGGAGCAGTCCACGGACGCGATCGTGATCCACCACCCCGAGGCGAAGTACTTCAACGCGCGCTGAGACGCACGGTGAAGGACGATGAGAAGTACGCCGACGGCGCTGAGAAAGTACGTCGACGCGTGCTGACATGTGCCGCGACGCGCGCTGAGACGTACCGAGAGGTGCCCTGAGGCGTAGCGCGACGCGCCCTGAGAAGTACCGGCACGCGCGCTGATCGGATACGTCGTACACTGGTCGGTCCACTGCAGGCCGGTTGCCCCTTTGCCAAAAAAGGGCAACCGGCCTGATCGTCCCTCAAGGAGGTGCGCCCGGATGACCAGTACGGTCCCCGCGCTCGGTACCCGTACGGCCGAAGGCTCTGCCCTGGAGGCCGTGCTCCTCGACATGGACGGCACTCTGGTGGACACCGAGGGCTTCTGGTGGGACGTCGAGGTCGACGTCTTCAAGGCCCTCGGCCACGCCCTCGACGAGTCCTGGCGCCATGTGGTGGTGGGCGGCCCCATGACCCGCAGTGCCGGATTCCTCATCGAGGCCACCGGAGCCGACATCACCCTGGCCGAGCTGACCGTGCTGCTCAACGACGGGTTCGAGGACCGGATCGGCCGCTCGCTGCCGCTGATGCCGGGCGCGGCCAGACTCCTCGCCGAGCTGGCGGCGCACGAGATCCCCACCGCCCTGGTCTCCGCCTCGCACCGGCGGATCATCGACCGCGTGCTGAGCTCGGTCGGCCCCCAGTACTTCGCGCTGACCGTCGCGGGCGACGAGGTGACACGGACCAAGCCGTACCCCGACCCGTATCTGCTCGCGGCCGCCGGGCTCGGCGCGCATCCGGCCCGTTGTGCCGTCATCGAGGACACCGCCACGGGCGTCGCGGCCGCCGAGGCCGCGGGCTGCCAGGTGGTCGCCGTACCCTCGGTCGCGCCCATCGCCCCGGCCGCCCGGCGCACGGTGGTGACGTCTCTCGAAGAGGTCGACCTGCCTTTTCTACGCGGCTTGATGACGGAAATGCGCTAGGCGTTCACCCAGCGTGCATGACCGAATGCGCGGAAAAGCGGGAGAGAGCCGCCTCGGGGAATTCGATCGCCGGCGGATGGCCGAATTCCGGTACTCGCCAACCCAGTTGAGGGTGTGACGTTCGTCACCCGACAGGGGGTCGACATCGGGGTCGATGTGTGCCCTTACCCCCCTTTCGGGGGTGGTGGACGTGTCCTTGTGTCCCGATTGGTGGAACGCTGTACGAATCCTTCCGCTGTCGGGTTATCGGTGTGTCCGCGCCCGGTTTCGCAGCGTGATGGAAACTCAACTCCGGTCCCTGTGAGCTGTCCTGGTGGTGCGGACTAATCTCATCGCGAGAACATCGCCACAACCCCGTGATCCGCAGCGACACCCCTGCATGCCGGGTACACGGACTCGACAGCTCTGGAGAAACTCGAGCATGAACCGCAAGACTTTGGTGCTGCCGGCCGTGGTCGGCCTGCTCGCCCCCGTGCTCGCCGCCTGTGGTGGGTCGGACAGCGGGAGCAACAGCGGCGATGCCATCGTTGTCGGCACCACGGACCGGTTCACAGCGTCGAAGGATGCCCCGGCTCCCCTCGACCCGGCATACGCGTACGACGTCGGCACCTGGAACATCCTCCGCCAGACCGTGCAGACCCTGATGGTCCAGCCGCGCGGCGACGGTGAGCCGGAGCCCGAGGCCGCCGAGAAGTGCGGCTTCACCGACACCGGCAACGAGCGCTACGCGTGCACCCTGCGCAAGGGCCTGAAGTTCTCCAACGGCGACCCCGTTACGGCGAAGGACGTCAAGTTCTCCATCGACCGCGCGCTGTCGCTCAAGGCCGACAGTGGTGTGTTCGCGCTGCTGTCCACCATCGACACCGTCGAGACGCAGGGCGACCGCGAGGTGATCTTCCACCTCAAGACCGCGGACGCCACCTTCCCGTTCAAGCTGTCGACCCCGGTCGCCGGCATCGTCAACCCCGACGATTACGAGAAGGGCAAGCTGCGCGACGGCTTCTCGGTGGACGGTTCCGGACCGTACACCCTCGAGACCGAGGTCAAGGACGACGCGATCGTCAAGGCTGTCTTCACCAAGAACCCGAACTACGAGGGTCAGTTGAAGGTGAAGAACTCCAAGGTCGAGATGCGCTCCTTCGAGAGCGCCGATGCCATGGGCGCCGCGCTCGAAAAGGGCGACATCGACCTGATGAACCGCTCGATGACGCCGGCCCAGATCAACAAGCTCGGCAGCGCCACGGACAGCAAGATCGACCTGGTCGAGATGCCCGGCCTGGAGATCCGCTACCTGGCCTTCAACACCGACGCCCCGACGGTGAAGACCCGGGCCGTCCGCCAGGCCATGGCGCAGATCGTCAACCGCGGCGAACTCATCGCCAAGGTGTACGGCTCGCAGGCCGAGCCGCTCTACTCGATGGTCCCGGCCACCATCACCGGCCACTCCAACTCGTTCTTCAACAAGTACGGGGACCCGAGCGTCAGCAGGGCCAAGTCGCTGCTGGCGAGCGCCAACATCACCACCCCGGTCAAGGTCACCCTGCACTACACGACCGACCACTACGGCGCGGCCACCAAGCAGGAGTTCGAGGTGCTGAAGAAGCAGCTCAACTCCAGCGGCCTGTTCGATGTCAGCATCACCGGCACGACCTGGGACAAGTTCGTCCCGGCCGAGCGGGCGGGCGACTACGACGTCTGGGGCATGGGCTGGTTCCCCGACTTCCCGGACGCCGACAACTACCTGGCGCCGTTCCTCGACAAGGACAACTTCCTCAAGTCGCCGTACACGAACAAGAACATCATCAACAACCTGATCCCGGAGTCCCGGCGTGAGGCCGACCGCCTCACCGCGTCGAAGAGCCTCACGGACATCCAGGACATCGTGGCCGACGACGTCCCGCTGCTGCCCCTGTGGCAGGGCAAGCAGTACATCGCCGCGCGGGACGACATCACCGGTGCCGAGTGGGCGCTCAACTCCTCCTCGACCCTCCAGCTGTGGGAGCTCGGCCGCGGCATCGGCTGACCGATCTCCCCGCCCCGGGGCTGGGACTGCCCCGGGGTCCGAGACCCGACGACAAGGCACATGCACGTGAACATGCGCAACCAGTGGCCAGTCCTGCCGATCGTGGCGGGGCTGGCCTCCGGCCTTCTCACCGGATGCGGCTCCGACACGGGCGACGCAGGGGACAGCGGCTCCTCCGTGGTCATGGGGATGTCCGACGACGTCCTGGCCACCGACCCGGCGTCCGGCTACGACCCCGGCTCCTGGCTGTTGTTCAACAACGTCTTCCAGTCGTTGCTGAGCTTCCCCAAGGGCGGCACCGAGCCGGAACCCGAGGCCGCAAAGGAGTGCGCTTTCACGGACACCCAGACCAAGGTGTACAAGTGCACGCTGCAGGACGGGCTGAAGTTCAGCAACGGTGACGAGCTCACCTCGAAGGACGTGAAGTTCTCCTTCGACCGCATGCTGAAGATCGACGACGACGCCGGTCCCGCGATCATGTTCCCCATGCTCGGCACGGTGGAGACGCCGGATGCCAAGACCGTCGTCTTCCACCTCAAGTACGCCGACGCCACCTTCCCGAGCAAGATCGCCTCCGGCGCCGGCTCGATCGTGGACCACCAGCAGTACTCCGCCGACGGACTGCGCAAGGACGACGGAGCGGTCGGCTCGGGCCCCTACAAGCTGGAGTCCTTCAGCAAGGACAAGGCCGTCTTCTCGGTCAACGACAGCTACAAGGGCACCGCCAAGGTGCAGAACTCCGGCGTGACCCTGAAGTTCTTCCACGGCGACCAGGCCGCCCTGAAGAACGCGCTGACGAACGACGAGATCGACGTCGCCTACCGAGGCCTCGCCGCCGACGACATCAGCGACATCGAGAACAACGCCTCCACCGGCCTGGGCATCAACGTCGTCGAGGGCAGCAGCGCCGAGGTGCAGCACCTGGTCTTCAACATGGACGACCCGGTCGCCGGCAAGCTCGGCGTGCGCAAGGCCATCGCCTATCTGCTCGACCGCGAGGCCCTGGTCAACGAGGTCTACGACGACACGGCGACGCCGCTCTACTCGATCATCCCGGCCGGTATCACGGGCCACAACACGTCCTTCTTCGACACCTACGGCGCCCGCCCCTCGAAGTCCAAGGCCGAGGCCGCGCTGCGGGCCGAGGGCATCACCGGCAAGGTGAAGCTGACCCTCTGGTCGACACCGTCGCGCTACGGCCCGTCCACCGACGCGGAGTTCAAGGCGATCGCCAAGCAGCTCAACGCCAGCGGGCTCTTCGACGCGACCGTGAAGTCCGTCGCCTTCGACCAGTACGAGGCGGACATCGCCAAGGGCAAGTACGGCGTGTACGTGAAGGGTTGGGTGCCCGACTACCCGGACCCGGACAACTTCACGGCCCCCTTCTTCGGCAAGGGCAACGTGCTGAGCAACAACTTCTCCAACAGCACGATCACCGGGCAGCTCATCCCGAGGACGGCCGCCGAGAGCGACCGCTCCGCGACGGACACCGACTACGGCACGCTCCAGGACCTCGTGGCCGACGAACTGCCGGTCATCCCGATCTGGCAGGCCAAGCAGTACGCCGTCGTCCGCGACAACGTCTACGGCCTGGAGTACTGCCTCGACGCCTCGACCGTGTTCCGCTTCTGGGAGATCAGCAAGGGCTGACCACCCCTGTACGTACGTTGAGGGCGCCCCCTTCCAGAAGGGGGCGCCCTCAACGCGTGTGCTGTGGTGGGCTACTGCGCGCCGGGGCGCACCAACCCGCTCTCGTACGCGTACACCGCGGCCTGCACCCGGTCGCGCAGCCCCAGCTTGGTCAGGACGTGACCCACATGCGTCTTGACCGTGGTCTCGCTGACGAACAGGTCGGCCGCGATCTCCGCGTTCGACAGACCGCGCGCCACCAGCTTCAGCACCTCGACCTCACGCTCGGTCAACGTGTGCAGCGTGTCCGGAACCGGCTCGTCGCCGGAGGGCAGATGGCCCGCGTATTTGTCGAGCAGCCGACGCGTGATGCTCGGCGCGAGCATCGCCTCCCCCGCCGCGACCACCCGGATCGCCTGCACCAGCTCATTGGCGGGCGCGTCCTTGAGGAGGAAGCCGCTGGCGCCCGCGCGCAGCGCCTCGACCACGTACTCGTCGAGGTCGAAGGTGGTCAGGACGAGCACCTTCGCCGGACCGTCCCGGCCGGGGCCGGTGATCTGCCGGGTCGCCTCGACACCGTCCATCCGCGGCATACGGATGTCCATCAGAACCACATCGGGCTGCAGGGCACGTACTTGGTCGAGTGCCTGGAGACCGTCACCGGCCTCGCCGACGACCGCAAGGTCCTGCTCCGCCTCCAGGATCATCCGGAAGCCGGTACGCAGTAGCGGCTGGTCGTCGACCAGTAGGACACGGATGGCCACGTAAGTCTCCTTCGCTAGTCCGGCCCCATTCTGCCCTGCTCGTCACCACCGGACTCCAGCGCCCTGACCGGGAGCGGATACGGCGGGGGAGTACCGCCGAATTCAGGACATACCGCTTGGTGGTCGCACCAGCCGCACAGCTTGGTGGGCCGGGGCCGCCAGTCACCGGTCTCGGTGGCTTGCCGGATCGCGTCCCACAGGGCGAGCAGCTTGCGCTCGATCCGCTCCAGGTCCGCGATCACCGGGTCGTACGTCAGCACGTCACCGCTGCCGAGATAGACGAGCTGGAGCCGGCGCGGGACCACCCGCTTCAGCCGCCACACCACCAGGGCGTAGAACTTCATCTGGAACAGGGCGCCTTCGGCGTACTCGGGCCGTGGCGCCTTGCCCGTCTTGTAGTCGACGATCCGGACCTCGCCCGTCGGCGCCACGTCGACCCGGTCGATGATGCCGCGCAGCTTGAGCCCGGAGTCGAGCTGCGCCTCGACGAACAGCTCCCGCTCGGCCGGTTCCAGCCGGGTCGGGTCCTCCAGCGTGAACCAGCGCTCCACCAGCCGCTCGGCCTCGGTCAGCCAGCGCGCCAGCCGCTCGCCCTCCGGGTCGTCGGCGAACAGCTCCACGACCTCCGGCTTGGTCTCCCGCAGCCGGTCCCACTGCCCGGGGATCAGTGATTTGGCGCGCGGCGCCGTCCGCTCCGTCGCCGGTGCGTCGAAGAGCCGCTCGAGGACCGCGTGCACCAGCGTGCCGCGCGTCGCCGCCTCGCTCGGCTTCTCCGGCAGCTTGTCGATCACCCGGAACCGGTAGAGCAGCGGGCACTGCATGAAGTCACTGGCACGCGAGGGCGACAGGGACGCGGGCGGCACGGCGGGCGCGGCGGCCCGTGCGGCCGGTGCGGCCGCTATGGTCGCGACGGCTTCGACGGCTTCGACGGCTTCGGCCGGCTCGGCTGCGACGGCTTGGGTCGGCTCTGCCTCGACGGCCTCTGGCCGCTCAGCCGGCACGGCGGCCCCGGCGCTGTCGTCGCTGCCCGTCTCCGCGACGCCCTCGGTGCTGGTCTCCATGACGACAGACCTTACGGCCCGCCACTGACAGTGACCCGGCCGAGGCGCGGGCGACGGCCTGGAAAACGGAGGGGGTGCCGGGGCGGAACGCGTCGCGACGGCCGCATACCATCGACGACAGACCCTCCTGCTCCGCATGATCGGGGCGGGAGACGCTTCGAACGAGGGGACATCGTGGACGAGAGCGGCGGGAGCGGGCAGCCGCGGTCCGGTACCGATGAAGCGACCGAGCGCCACGAGGAGCCCCAGGGCTCCACGGGCCCGGCCGCGGACACCGCGCGCCCCGGACCGGCCCGGCACGATCGCCCCACCGGGCCGACGCCCACTGGCGATCCCGAGCCACGGTCCGATGCCGACTCCTCGGACGAGGCCCGGCCCGGGGACGATGCCGAGACCGCCACCGAGGCCTCGAACGAGCCCAAGGCGCACACGGGTCGCCCGGACGGCTCCCCCTCCGACACCGGTGCCGCCGAGGAAACCCTCGTGCGGGACGCCCCCCAGCCGCCGGAACCCGAGTCGGGCCGGACTCTGGCCCAGTCCGGAACCGGCAAGGGACGGCCGCCGCGGCGCGGCAGGGAGCCCGGTGGTGGGCTGCTCATGGGGCGGCCCTTCGGTGTACCCGTATATGTCGCGCCCAGCTGGTTCCTCGTGGCCGCACTGATCACTTGGGTGTTCGGCGGTCAGCTGGACCGTGTGCTGCCGGAACTCGGCGCCGCGCGTTACCTGGTCTCCCTCTTCTTCGCGGTGGCCTTCTACGCCTCCGTACTCGTCCACGAGCTGGCCCACACCGTTGCCGCCCTGCGCTTCAAGCTGCCGGTGCGCCGGATCCAGCTGCAGTTCTTCGGCGGAGTCTCGGAGATCGAGAAGGAGGCCGAGACCCCGGGCCGGGAGTTCGTGCTGGCCTTCGTCGGCCCGCTGCTCTCGCTCATCCTGTCCGGCCTCTTCTTTCTCGCCATGCAGACCGTCGAACCGGGCACCGTCCCGGGCGTCCTGGTGGCCGGCCTGATGATCTCCAACCTCATCGTGGCCGTCTTCAACCTGCTGCCCGGACTGCCCCTCGACGGCGGCCGCATGCTCCGCGCCGTCGTCTGGAAGATCACCGGCAGGCCGATGAGCGGCACGATCGCCGCCGCCTGGGTCGGCCGCGCCCTCGCCGTCTCCGTACTGATCGGGCTGCCCCTGCTCACCCAGTCCGGAGCACTCGGCGATACCCCGGACAACATCGGCGGCATGGACACCGTCACGGACGCCCTGCTGGCCGCCATCCTCGCCGCGATCATCTGGACCGGCGCCGGCAACAGCCTCCGGATGGCCCGGCTGCGCGAACACCTGCCGGAGCTGCGCGCCCGCTCGCTCACCCGGCGCGCGGTCCCGGTCGAGACGAACACCCCGCTCTCGGAGGCACTGCGCCGCGCCAACGACGCCGGCGCCCGCGCCCTGGTCGTGGTCGACGCCGACGGCGAACCGCTCTCCCTCGTCCGCGAGGCCGCCATCGTCGGCGTACCGGAGCACCGCCGCCCCTGGGTCGCGGTCAGCGGCCTCGCCCAGGACCTCACCGACGGCATGCGCGTGTCCGCCGAGCTCGCGGGCGAGGCCCTCCTGGACACCCTGCGCGCGACCCCGGCCACCGAGTACCTGGTGGTGGAGGAGTCCGGTGAGATCTACGGAGTCCTGTCCGCGGCCGACGTGGAGCGCGCTTTCGTGAAGGCCATGGCCCGCCCCAGCTGAGGCCGGGCTCAGGGCCGAGCGCACGGCACGCGTGCGTGGTCTTCGGCCCCTGCCAGGACCGGTAGGCTGGTCACATGTCCGAACCGACCGGTGCCGCCCGCAGGCGCGGGCCCTTCAAGGTCGGGGACCAGGTTCAGCTGACCGACCCCAAGGGCCGCCACTACACGTTCACGCTCGAAGCGGGGAAGAACTTCCACACCCACAAGGGTTCCTTCCCGCACGACGAGCTGATCGGCGCTCCCGAGGGCAGCGTTGTCCGCACCACGGGGAACGTCGCCTATCTCGCGCTGCGCCCCCTGCTCCCCGACTACGTCCTGTCCATGCCCCGCGGCGCCGCCGTGGTCTACCCCAAGGACGCGGGGCAGATCCTGGCCTTCGCCGACATCTTCCCCGGCGCGCGCGTCGTGGAGGCGGGCGTCGGCTCCGGCTCGCTCAGCAGCTTCCTGCTGCGGGCCATCGGCGACCAGGGCATGCTGCACTCCTACGAGCGCCGCGAGGACTTCGCCGAGATCGCCCAGCAGAACGTGGAGCGCTACTTCGGCGGCCCGCACCCCGCCTGGCAGCTCACCGTCGGCGACCTCCAGGACAACCTGAGCGACACCGACGTCGACCGCGTCATCCTCGACATGCTCGCCCCGTGGGAGTGCCTGGAGGCCGTCTCCAAGGCGCTCGTCCCGGGCGGCATCCTGTGCTGCTACGTGGCGACCACCACCCAGCTCGCGCGGACCGTCGAGTCCATTCGCGAGATCGGCTGCTTCAACGAGCCGACCGCCTGGGAGTCGATGATCCGTAACTGGCACATCGAGGGCCTGGCCGTCCGCCCGGACCACCGGATGATCGGCCACACCGGTTTCCTGCTCACCGCCCGCCGCCTCGCGGACGGCGTCGAGCCGCCCATGCGCCGCCGTCGCCCCGCCAAGGGCGCGTACGGCGAGGACTACGCCGGCCCCAACGCTGATGGCGGCACTGCCCGCTGACGCATCCGTCGCGCGCCTGTCGCGGACATACCCAACGCACCACAAATGTGGCCGAGTTCCCGAAATCGCCCGGGAACTCGGCCACAGTCCTTTTCTGTTGACGCGCCGCCAGAAGTCCGGACCCCGCCGTTCCGCCGCACTGTGACGTGTGGCACCATGCGGGACACCCCCACCGGCACAGCCCTCACGGGAGACACTCCTAGTGCAGCAATCCGCCGTCCCGGAACTGGCACACACGAACACCAGCCCCATCCAGTGGGTCGCCACGGCCACCGCCGTCGCCGGAGTCGTCGCGCTGTCCTCCGTCCTGCAGCCCGACCCGGCGCGGGCGGCCCAGCCCGGCCCCGAGGTGAAGTCGGCGGCGGCCGTCGCGGCTCCTGACCCCGCCGGTGTCGACTTCCCGATCGAGTGCGGGCCCACCAAGGTCCTCGTACAGAAGAAGGCCTCCGGAGACCTCGACGGCGACGGCCGCCCGGAGACCGTGGCCGTCGTCCGCTGCGACGCGGGCTCGGGCACCCCGCCCAACGGCGTCTACGTCCTCACCCAGGCCGCGGGTGCGAAGAAGCCCCGCGTCGTGGCGACTCTGGTCGATCCCAAGGACCGCCTGAGCGTCACGGACTTCGCGCTGCGCGACGAAGCCGTCACCGCCACCCTCCTCGGCTACTCCTCCTCCGACGTACCGAGTTGCTGCCCGGACGTGAAGGACAGCGCCAAGTGGCAGTGGAAGGGCGGCGTGTTCGTCCGCTCGACCCCGTCCGAAGCACGGAGTGTCTGAGCACACCTTCCGACGTGCGGAACATAGGAAAACACCCCCCGCGCCGCGGAGGGTGTGAGCAAACAGACAGCAGTGACGCGGAGTACCTCTCAAGTCACTCCGCGTCAGGGCCGTAGACCTCGACCCTGTCCGAAACTCGACGCACATGGATGCAGTCGCCCGGGCACTCCTTCGCGGAGTCCGTCACATCGCGCAGAAGCGGCAGCGGTACGGGCGTTGTGGCGCCCGGAGCCTGCAACAGCTCGTCGTCGGGGCTCTTCACATAGGCCAGGCCGTCGATGTCCAGCTCAAAGACCTCGGGCGCATACTGGGCGCAGATCCCGTCGCCGGTACAGAGATCCTGATCGATCCAGACCTCGAGCGCCTCGCCGTCGACTGCGGCCTCCTGCTGCACGGTCATTTCTCCTGCCGTTTCCTGCGCCGAGCGATCCGTAGACTGGGGAATCGGGCCAGCTCTGACGGGTGTTGAACACTTCGACCCTACCTCCGTCCGCTTCCCAATCATGTTCGGTGGGTATTCCCCTGGCGTGAGGGAGAGCGCAAGGGTGAAGATCGGACACACCCCGACAGTCTTTGTGATCTAGGGGTTTCAATCGACACCCACCCAGGTAGGGTCTGGAAGCGTCCAGCTCCCCTTGGAGGAGGTGAGGACCGTGGCAGCCCACGACGACGACATGAACCGCGGCATCCGCCCGGGACGAGGGTCCGATGACCCCGCCGGGCAGATTGCCTACCTTGAGCAGGAGATCGCCGTCCTGCGACGCAAGCTCGCCGACTCTCCGCGGCACACGAGGATTCTCGAAGAGCGGATCGTCGAGCTGCAGACCAACCTGGCCGGCGTGTCCGCACAGAACGAGCGGCTCGCCAACACGCTCCGTGAGGCCCGCGACCAGATCGTGGCCCTCAAGGAAGAGGTCGACCGGCTCGCGCAGCCGCCGGCGGGCTTCGGTGTCTTCCTCATGGCGAACGAGGACGGCACGGCGGACATCTTCACCGGGGGCCGCAAGCTCCGGGTGAACGTCAGCCCCAGCGTCGAGCTCGAAGAGCTCAGGCGCGGCCAGGAAGTGATGCTCAACGAAGCCCTCAACGTGGTCGAGGCCATGGAGTACGAGAGCGTCGGCGACATCGTCACCCTCAAGGAGATCCTCGAGGACGGCGAACGCGCCCTCGTGGTGGGGCACACCGACGAGGAACGGGTGGTACGGCTCGCCGAGCCGCTGCTGGACGTCACCATCCGCCCCGGCGACGCCCTGCTTCTCGAACCCCGTTCCGGCTATGTCTACGAAGTTGTCCCGAAGAGCGAGGTCGAGGAGCTCGTCCTCGAAGAGGTCCCGGACATCGGCTACGAGCAGATCGGCGGCCTGGGAAACCAGATCGAGATGATCCGCGACGCGGTCGAGCTCCCTTACCTCTACCCCGACCTCTTCAAGGAGCACGAACTGCGGCCGCCCAAGGGCGTGCTGCTGTACGGGCCCCCCGGATGCGGCAAGACACTTATCGCCAAGGCCGTCGCCAACTCGCTGGCCAAGAAGGTCGCCGAGGTGACCGGGCAGGCCGCCGGGAAGAGCTTCTTCCTCAACATCAAGGGACCCGAGCTCCTGAACAAGTACGTCGGTGAGACCGAGCGGCAGATCCGCCTGGTCTTCCAGCGTGCTCGTGAGAAGGCCAGCGAGGGCACACCCGTCATCGTCTTCTTCGACGAGATGGAGTCCCTGTTCCGCACCCGTGGATCGGGCGTCAGCTCGGACGTGGAGAACACCATCGTCCCCCAGCTGCTCGCCGAGATCGACGGCGTGGAGGGCCTGGAGAACGTGGTCGTGATCGGCGCCTCGAACCGTGAGGACATGATCGACCCCGCGATCCTGCGCCCCGGACGACTCGATGTGAAGATCAAGATCGAGCGCCCGGACGCCGAGGCCGCGAAGGACATCTTCGCGAAGTACCTCACGGAACGCCTCCCGCTGCACTCCGACGACCTCGGTGAGCACGGCGGGGACCGGGCGGCCACCGTCCATGGCATGATCCAGAACGCCGTGGAGCAGATGTACGCCGAGTCCGAGGAGAACCGCTTCCTCGAGGTCACCTACGCCAACGGCGACAAGGAAGTCCTGTACTTCAAGGACTTCAATTCCGGCGCCATGATCGAGAACATCGTCGGCCGCGCCAAGAAGGCCGCCATCAAGGCCTTCCTCGAACAGAACCAGAAGGGCCTTCGGGTCTCCCACCTCCTCCAGGCCTGCGTGGATGAGTTCAAGGAGAACGAGGACCTGCCGAACACCACCAACCCGGACGACTGGGCCCGCATCTCCGGCAAGAAGGGCGAACGGATCGTGTACATCCGTACCCTGGTGACCGGAAAGCAGGGTGCGGACACCGGACGCTCCATCGACACGGTGGCGAACACCGGTCAGTACCTGTAAAAGACAGGGCGGCTGCGGGTGCCCTCAGTGGGTACCCGCAGTCGACTGTTTTCCGGGGCACGGCTGGAGCAGAGCAATGACGCAAATGATCTCCCCACCAGCGCAAAGGCGTTCTAGGCTCTTTCGTACCGCCGAGTCGCGCGTTGCGGGGACGGGCACCGCACACGCACCGGAGCACCAGCGGTACTTGAGCAGCGTCCCCGACCGAGGGCGCCGCCGGGCAAGGAGGGCCGCATGACCGTACGGCGAGTAATGGGCATCGAGACGGAGTACGGGATCTCCGTCCCCGGCCACCCCAACGCCAATGCCATGCTCACCTCGTCCCAGATCGTCAACGCTTACGCGGCGGCGATGCACCGGGCGCGCCGCGCCCGCTGGGACTTCGAGGAGGAGAACCCGCTGCGGGACGCGCGAGGCTTCGACCTCGCCCGCGAGGCCGCCGACGCCAGCCAGCTCACCGACGAGGACATCGGCCTGGCCAATGTCATCCTCACCAATGGCGCACGACTGTACGTCGACCACGCACACCCGGAGTACAGCGCCCCGGAGGTCACCAACCCGTGGGACGCCGTCCTGTGGGACAAGGCCGGCGAGCGCATCATGGCGGAGGCCGCGGAGCGCGCGGCCCAGCTCCCCGGCGCCCAGCCGATCCACCTCTACAAGAACAACACCGACAACAAGGGCGCCTCGTACGGCACGCACGAGAACTACCTGATGAAGCGGGAGACCCCCTTCTCGGACATCGTGCGCCACCTCACGCCGTTCTTCGTCTCACGCCAGGTCGTCACCGGAGCGGGCCGCGTCGGTATCGGTCAGGACGGGCACGAGCACGGCTTCCAGCTCAGCCAGCGCGCCGACTACTTCGAGGTCGAGGTGGGCCTCGAGACCACCCTCAAGCGCCCGATCATCAACACGCGTGACGAGCCGCACGCGGACGCCGAGAAGTACCGCCGGCTGCACGTGATCATCGGCGACGCCAACCTCTCGGAGATCTCCACCTACCTCAAGCTGGGCACCACGGCCCTGGTCCTGTCCATGATCGAGGACGGCTTCATCGCCGTCGACCTGGCCGTCGACCAGCCCGTACGCACTCTGCACCAGGTCTCGCACGACCCCACGCTGAAGCGACTCGTCACGCTCCGTAGCGGGCGCACGCTGACGGCCGTACAACTCCAGATGGAGTACTTCGAGCTGTCGCGCAAGTACGTGGAGGAACGGTTCGGGGCCGACGCCGACGAGCAGACCAAGGACGTCCTGCTGCGCTGGGAGGACACCCTGAACCGCCTGGAGAACGATCCGATGAGCCTCTCCGGAGAGCTGGACTGGGTCGCCAAGCGGGAGCTCATGGAGGGCTACCGGCGCCGTGACAGCCTCGACTGGGACGCCGCCCGGCTGCACCTGGTCGACCTCCAGTACGCCGACGTACGGGCCGAGAAGGGCCTCTACAACCGTCTCGCGGCGCGCGGCAAGATGAAGCGCCTCCTGGACGAGGCGGACGTCGACCGGGCCCGCACCAAGCCGCCGGAGGACACGCGCGCGTACTTCCGCGGGCGCTGCCTGGAGCAGTACGCGGACGACGTCGCGGCGGCCTCCTGGGACTCGGTGATCTTCGATCTGCCCGGCCGGGACTCGCTCCAGCGCGTTCCAACCCTGGAGCCGCTTCGCGGAACGCGTAATCACGTCAAGGAGCTCCTCGACCGCTGCCGTACGGCTGAAGACCTGGTCAGGGTCCTGTCGGGCGGCTGAGCGGCCCAGGGAGCGTACGGGCCGGTCGGGGTGGAAAAAGGCGACGTCCGGGAATCATCGAGGTGGCCCCCGGACGTTGTAGCAACTGCGGGGCCGATGTCGGACCCTGCTTGTAGGGTCTGATCAAGAACGTCGAACCGAGCGGGGTGAGGGTTATGGCGACCAAGGACACCGGCGGCGGACAGCAGAAGGCAACGCGTTCCACCGAGGAGGTCGAGGAGCAGGCGCAGGACGCGCAGGTATCCGACGACCTCAAGGAGCGCCAGGAGAAGCTGTCGGACGACGTCGACTCCGTGCTGGACGAGATCGACGACGTCCTCGAGGAGAACGCCGAGGACTTCGTGCGTTCCTTCGTCCAAAAGGGCGGCGAGTAACGCCAGTTGTCCGCCCCGGAGCCGGCCCGATCCAGCTGGTCGGCGCCGGGACGGATGACCGGCGTTCGCGCGGGTATGGTCCGTGCACAGATTTGATGATCGGCTCGGCCGTCCACGGCGGGCCGCAGCCTACGTGGAAGGAATCGCGTGGAAGCCAACCCTCGTAGCACCGGGCGTCTGCCGGCTGCCTTCCTGACGCCCGGCTCGTCCTCGTTCATGGACTTCCTGGCCGAGCACCAGCCGGACATGCTCCCGGGCAATCGGCAGCTGCCGCCCATGAAGGGCGTGATCGAGGCCCCGCACGGCACGACCATCGTCGCCACCACGTTCCCCGGTGGCGTGGTGCTCGCCGGTGACCGGCGGGCCACCATGGGGAATGTCATCGCGCAGCGCGACATCGAGAAGGTCTTCCCGGCGGACGAGTACTCGGCGGTGGGCATCGCGGGTACGGCGGGCCTGGCCGTCGAGATGGTGAAGCTGTTCCAGCTGGAGCTGGAGCACTTCGAGAAGGTGGAGGGTGCCACGCTCTCCCTGGAGGGCAAGGCGAACCGCCTCTCCACAATGATCCGTTCCAACCTCGGCATGGCCATGCAGGGCCTCGCCGTGGTCCCGCTCTTCGCCGGGTTCGACGTGGACCGCGGCAAGGGCCGCATCTTCTCCTACGACGTCACCGGCGGCCGCTCCGAAGAGCACGGCTTCGCCGCCACCGGCTCCGGCTCGCTCTTCGCGCGCGGTGCCATGAAGAAGCTCTACAGCAACGACCTGACCGAACAGCAGGCCACGACCCTCGTCGTCCAGGCCCTGTACGACGCGGCCGACGACGACTCGGCGACCGGTGGCCCCGATGTCGCCCGCCGGATCTACCCGATCGTCACCGTGATCACCGAAGAGGGATTCCGTCGTATCACCGACGAGGAGTCCTCCGAGATCGCCCGCTCGATCCTGGAGCGGCGCCTTGAGCAGCCCGACGGTCCGCGGGCCGCGCTGCTCTGAGCCCGGCTCTTTCAGGTGATCCAGTGACTTCGACAGAAAGGGACGGATAACCGGTGTCGACGCCGTTCTATGTCTCACCCCAGCAGGCCATGGCCGACCGGGCCGAGTACGCCCGCAAAGGCATCGCCCGCGGCCGCAGCCTGGTCGTGCTGCAGTATGCCGACGGCATCGTGTTCGTCGGCGAGAACCCGTCCCGTGCGCTGCACAAGTTCAGCGAGATCTATGACCGGATCGGCTTTGCCGCCGCCGGTAAATACAACGAATACGAGAACCTGCGGATCGGTGGTGTGCGTTACGCCGATCTCCGTGGTTACACCTATGACCGTGATGACGTGACCGCTCGGGGTCTCGCCAATGTGTACGCCCAGACTCTGGGCACGATCTTCTCCTCGGCGGCCGAGAAGCCGTACGAGGTGGAGCTGGTCGTCGCCGAGGTGGGGGAGACCCCCGAGGGTGACCAGATCTACCGGCTGCCGCACGACGGGTCGATCGTGGATGAGCACGGTTCGGTCGCGGTCGGTGGCAATGCCGAGCAGATCAGTAGCTATCTGGATCAGCGGCACCAGGACGGGATGTCGCTGGCGGAGGCGCTGAAGCTGGCCGTGCAGTCGCTGTCGCGGGAGCCGAACGGTGGTGAGCGGGAGATTCCCGCGGAGCGCCTGGAGGTCGCGGTGCTGGACCGTACGCGGCCGCAGCAGCGGAAGTTCAAGCGGATTGTGGGGCGTCAGCTGGACCGTCTGTTGGAGGCGGGTGGCGCGGAGACCGCCACGGAGGCCGAGGACTCCGACGACGAGGAGTGACCCTCGGCTCTGCCTTGCCCATCGCGCGTCCCGGCCTTGCATCGGCCGGGGCGCGCGTGGCGTTTCGGGGTGGTTGTGAGCCGGGTGCGGCTGTCCATCGGTGGGTGGGTCGGGGCCGTGCGTGGGTGGGTCGGGGCTGTGCCGGTACATCCGCCCGCATTCGAACGGATCGGCTGTGGGGTGGAAGGGTGCTGTCTTTTTGGATCCGTCCGGATGCGGGCATTCGATGTACCGGCACGGCCCCTTCCGTACGTCGCCGACCGCGGGTGCGTGGGGGCCGGGGCCCAGCAATCTCTCGCCTCCTGGCCGACACCATCTACCTGACGTCTCGTCCCTCTTGCTCGGGACGAGACCGGAGGTGGCTCCCCACCAACCCGGACGACACCATCCGGCTGGTCCGGCGTCTGACGACTAGGCCGAGCGCACCCGGGCCGACGTCGGGGTGGGTGCGCTTACCGGCGCCTACTGGGTGCCGCTCGCTGTGGGACGGGCGCCGCCCCAGCGGCACGATTGCCCGCAGCGGGGTCCGTCCGTCTCCCACCCTCCCCGGGTGCACCCCATCCACCCCGGCCTGCAGGTCTTCAGCCCGTCCGGCGTTTGAGGGCGAGGCCGTTAAGGCCGGTAGCGGGGGTCTGGGGGCGGCAGCCCCCAGGTGCGGGACGGGTAGGGGCGGAGGGGGCGAGCAGTGCCGGGTGCGCAGGGGATTGGGGCTAGTCGTGGGGCTGAGGGGGGCGTGGTGGGGCTGTGGAGCCTCTTACGACCAGTTCGACTGGGATGTCGCCCTGTGGGGGTGTGCGGGCGTCCAGGACGGCCAGGAGCGCTTTCATGCCGCGTTCGCCGAAGAGTTCGGCGTCCAGGCGGACGGTGGTCAGTTCGGGGTCGATGGCTCGGGCCAGGGCCAGGTCGTCCAGACCGGTGATGGAGATGTCGTCGGGGATGTGCAGGCCCAGGCGGCGGGCTGCCTTGTAGGCGCTGGCTGCGAGCTTGTCGTCGTCGCAGACCAGGGCGGTGGGGCGGGGGCCGGGGGCGGACAGGGCGGCTGCCGCGGAGGCGAGGGCGTCGTCGATGGAGATGGGGGCGCGGGCGGTGCGGAGGTCCGTGCCGGGGACCGCGGCGAGGCGCGTGGCGAGTTCGCGGGCGCGTACCTCGAAGGTCCAGGAGGCGATGTCGGCCGCCAGGTGCAGGAAGCGCCGGTGCCCCAGGGCGAGGAGGTGTTCGGCGACCTGTCGTACGCCGTCCTTGATGTCGAGATTGACCGTGGCCGCGCCCAGGCTGCCCTCAGGGTCGCTGTCGAGCATGACCAGGGGGAGCTGGTCGCCACGGATCGCCGTGAGGGCGTCGGCGGCCATGGAGGAGGCGATCACGCCGTCGAGGGCGGCCGCCGCCGAGCCGAACGGGTTGCGGGCGGGGCCGATGCCCTCGGGGGAGGGGTACAGGACCACGCCGAAGCCGTGCTCGGCCGCGACGCGGGCCGCGCCCGTGTAGACGCCCGCGAAGAACTCCGTGGTGAGCGCGGGGACCACCAGGAGGACCGTACGGGTGCGGCCCAGGCGCAGGTTGCGGGCGGCCAGGTTCGGGCGGTAGCCGAGCTCCTGGGCGGCCTCCCGGACGCGCTCCGCCGTGGCTTCGGAGACCCGGCCGCGCCACTTCTCGCCGAGCACGAGCGAGACGGCGGCCTGGGACACACCGGCGGCCTGGGCGACGTCCCGGCTCGTAGGGCGCGTGCTACCTCGTGCCACCGTCGACCTGCTCCCTCGTCTGGACTCCCGGACAGCGCACATGGTACGTATGACACAGGGCGTTATACGTAAAACTTGAGTCGCCGGGTCGGCTGGGGTGCTTCCGAGAGAAGGCGGGACATGGCTGCGGGATACCTGGAGATCCTCAGGGCGAGGCACGCCGCACGGCTGCTCGTCGGCACGCTCACAGGGCGGCTGCCGAACGCCACCGCCGCCATCGCCGTCGTGCTCTTCATTCGCGCGGAGGGCGGCACGTACAGCCTGGCCGGTGCGCTGGCCGCCGTCTACGGGGTGGCCAATGCCGTGGGGCAGCCGCTGCTCGGGCGGCTCGTGGACCTCTACGGGCAGCCGCGTGTCCAATTGCCGGCCGCGCTCGTCTCGGCCCTTGGGATGAGTGTCTTCGCGTTCGCGGGCACGGATCCGCTGCCGCTCGCCTATGTCTCCATGGCCGTCGCCGGGCTCTTCACGCCGCCCCTGGAGGGCGGGCTGCGGGCGCTGTGGCCCTCCGTCCTGCGCAAGGAGGACCAGGTGCACACCGCGTACGCCATGGACGCGGTGGCCCAGGAGGTCATGTTCACGGTCGGGCCGCTGCTCGTGACGCTGTGCGTGTCGCTCTGGTCCGCGCAGGCCGCGCTGCTCGTCCTGAACGTCATCGGTGTCCTGGGCGCCCTCTCCGTAGTCGTCTCGCCGCCGTCGCGCGCGTGGCGCTCGGCTCCGCGCGAGGCGCACTGGCTCGGTGCGTTGCGCTCGTCGGGGCTGCTGGCTCTGCTGGGTGCCTTCCTGTTCGTGGGGATCGCGCTCGGCTCGATCACGGTCGCCGCGGTGTCGTACGCGGACGGCCACGGCGGGGACGCGGTGTACGGCTGGCTGATGGCGGGCATCGGCCTCGGAGCGCTCATCGGCGGGGCGGTGTACGGCATGCGGCAGTGGACTGGTGCGCCCGAGCGGCGACTGCGGGTGCTCGTGGCGCTTCTGGCGGTGTGTTATGTGCCACTGACGCTGGTGCCGGGCCCGGTCGCCATGACGGCGCTCACCACGCTCGCGGGAGTCTTCCTGGCGCCGTGCATCGCCTGCGCGTTCGTCCTTGTCGACCGGCATGCGCCGCGCGGCACGGTCACCGAGGCGTTCTCCTGGCTCGTGACGACGTTCACCGTGGGAGCGTCCGTCGGAACGGGCCTCGCGGGTCCCGTAGTCGAGTGGGGCGGGGCCGTGTGGGGCTTCGCCGTGCCGGGTGCCGCGGGGGCCGCCGCGCTGGTGGTTCTGCTGGCCACGGGGCGGGTCCTCGCAGCTACCGGGAAGGGCGCGGTGGTTGCGGCTTCATCGGAAAATGATCCAAACCGTGCCGTCGAACCCCGTTTCAGCTCAGGGGATCGGGCGTAATGTTCAGTCATGGACCGCCGCATTTTCGGGCTGGAGAACGAGTACGGCGTCACGTGTACGTTCAGGGGACAGCGCCGCCTGTCTCCCGACGAGGTGGCGCGGTACCTCTTCCGCCGTGTCGTGTCATGGGGCCGCAGCAGCAATGTCTTTCTGCGGAACGGTGCCCGCCTCTATCTCGACGTGGGATCACATCCGGAATACGCGACACCCGAATGTGACAACGTGACGGAACTCGTCACCCACGACAAGGCCGGCGAGCGCATTCTCGAAGGACTCCTGGTGGACGCCGAACGACGCCTGCACGAGGAAGGAATCGCGGGCGACGTCTACCTGTTCAAGAACAACACCGACTCGGCGGGCAACTCCTACGGGTGCCACGAGAACTATCTTGTGGCCCGGCACGGGGAGTTCTCCCGACTCGCGGACATCCTCATCCCATTCCTTGTCACGAGGCAGCTTCTGTGCGGTGCCGGCAAGGTGCTGCAGACCCCGCGCGGCGCCGTGTACTGCGTCAGCCAGCGCGCCGAACACATCTGGGAGGGCGTCAGCTCCGCGACGACCCGCTCCCGGCCCATCATCAACACGCGGGACGAGCCGCATGCCGACGCCGAGCGCTACCGCCGGCTGCACGTCATCGTCGGCGACTCGAACATGTCCGAGACGACCATGCTCCTCAAGGTCGGCGCCACCGACCTCGTCCTGCGCATGATCGAGGCGGGTACGGTCATGCGCGACCTCACCCTGGAGAACCCGATCCGGGCGATCCGCGAGGTCAGCCACGACATCACGGGCCGCCGCAAGGTGCGCCTGGCCAGCGGCCGCGAGGCCTCCGCCCTCGAAGTGCAGCGCGAGTACTACGAGAAGGCCGTGGACTTCTGCGAGCGCCGCGGCATCCGCACCGGCACCGTCGAGCAGGTCCTCGAACTGTGGGGCCGCACGCTCGACGCGATCGAGGCCGAGGACCTCGACCGGATCGGCACCGAGATCGACTGGGTCATGAAGTACAAGCTCATCGAGCGGTACCGCGCCAAGCACAACATGACGATGTCGCACCCGCGGGTCGCGCAGATAGACCTCGCCTACCACGACATCCACCGTCGCCGTGGCCTGTACTACCTGCTGGAGAGGAAGGGCCAGGCCACCCGGATCTGCAACGACTTGAAGATCTTCGAGGGCAAGTCCGTGCCGCCCCAGACCACTCGGGCGCGGCTGCGCGGCGACTTCATCCGGCGCGCTCAGGAACAGCGCCGCGATTTCACCGTCGACTGGGTCCATCTGAAGCTGAACGACCAGGCGCAGCGCACCGTGTTGTGCAAGGACCCGTTCCGTTCCGTCGACGACCGGGTGGAGAAGCTGATCGCCGGAATGTGAGCCGGCTCCGGCCCGCTCGCGTGCTGGTCGGCCCTGGATGCCCGATGCCCGGAGGTGTCACCACCTCCGGGCATCGGGCGTCTTCCCCTATCGGGACGCCGGCGACACTGTCGTCGACGCCACCTACGCGCGTGGTGCGTAGGACGGGGACCCTCCGACCGGATGAACCGGACGGAGTCCTTCGCGAGCTGCGCCCGCTGTCCGCGAAGACGGCCTTCTGACGGACCGTCCGCGGATCACTCAGGGCTGACGGTCGCCCGGACAGGTCACCGGTCCGGGCGACGGCGTGTCTCGCGTCAGCCCGTACGGGGCGCACGTAGGTCGTAGAGTGGCGGCCATTGCCCCCCACCCCCGACTCCCAGTTGGACTGATGAACTACAACGTGAAACGACGTGCCGTGGCGCTGCTGGCCGTTCCCGCCCTGTTGTTCACCGCCGTGGCGTGCGGATCGGACGACAAGAGTGACAGCGAGGCGTCGGCGGGCGTCGCTCAGGTCAAGGGGGAGTTCGGGGCCAAGCCCGAGATCTCCGTGCCCAAGAGCGGGAAGCCGTCCGACAAGACCGTGGTCAAGACGGTCTCGACGGGCAGCGGAGCCGTGATCAAGGCTTCCGACTTCGTACGGCTGGACTGGACCGTCGAGAAGTGGGGGAGCAGTCAGGCGCTGGGTGGCACCTGGGCCTCGGCGACCGCCGGCTCCAAGACGCCGCGGCAGCAGTCCGTCGACCAGATCGGCAAGCAGAGCCAGCAGCTGCCCGCCAAGGTCCTGGACGCCGTGAAGGGGCAGAAGACGGGCAGCCGGATCCTGGTGCAGGGCACCGCGGGCGACCTGATCGGCGCGGGACTGAACACCTCCTCCGGCATCACCGCCAAGGATGTGCTGATCTGGGTGGTCGACGCGGTCGGCTCCGCCCACGTCGACGCGAAGGCCTATGTCAAGGGCACGCAGGCGGCACCCGATGCGGGCATGCCCACGGTGTCGGCCCCCGCGCCGAAGGCGGCGACCATCACCATCCCCAAGGACACCAAGGCTCCCAAGGACCTCAAGGAGCAGGTGCTGATCAAGGGCACCGGCAAGAAGGTGGAGGCCGGCCAGGGCCTCATCGCCCAGTACACCGGGGTGAAGTGGGAGGACGGCAAGAAGTTCGACTCCTCCTGGGACCACGGTGGCGCCACCGCCTTCCAGATCGGCACCGGCTCCGTGGTGGCCGGCTGGGACAAGGGCCTCGTCGGCAAGAACGTGGGCGACCGCGTCCTGCTGGTGATCCCGCCGTCCCTCGGCTATGGCGCGAGCCCCAGCAGCGAGCTGGCCAAGAACACTCTCGTCTTCGTGGTCGATATCCTCGGCACGGTCTGACCACAGAGTCTGTGAGACTGTCCGGGACGCAGGCCGTGCAACAAGGAGTAATGAAGTGAGCATCGAGAAGCCCGAGATCGACTTCCCGGGCGGCGAGCCCCCGGCGGACCTCGAGATCAAGGACATCTGGGAGGGCGACGGCCCGGTCGCCAAGGCCGGCGACTTCGTCAAGGTCCACTACGTGGGCGTGGCCTTCTCCACCGGCGAGGAGTTCGACGCCTCCTGGAACCGCGGCACCCCGCTCGAGTTCCAGCTCGGCGTCGGCCAGGTCATCAGCGGCTGGGACCAGGGTGTGCAGGGCATGAAGGTCGGCGGCCGCCGCCAGCTGATCATTCCGGCGCACCTCGCGTACGGCGACCGCGGCGCCGGCGGCCGTATCGCCCCCGGCGAGACGCTGATCTTCGTCTGCGACCTGGTTTCGGTCTGATCCGCCGCCGCGATCGGGTTATGGCCCGATCATCATGACGGCCGGACTTCGGTCCGATCTTCGTATGCCGTGTGATCAGGGTCTGACCGGACTCGATCACCTGGGGCCCATGCCTGTCCGGGCATGGGCCCTCGGCTTTTGCCGCGACACTCCGGAGCGGTACGGTCATCGGTCGGAAGCACCATAGGGAAGGGCGTCGATGGCCATTGCCAAGGCCGAGCGGCTGATGAACCTGGCGCTGTGTCTGCTCGGGACACGGCGGCCGCTCAGCAAGCGCGAGCTGCGCGAGTCCATCGAGGCCTACCTCGAAGCCGGCTCGGACGATTCCTTCAACCGGATGTTCGAGCGCGACAAGGACGATCTGCGCGAACTCGGCCTGGTCATCGAGACGGTGGAGAACCTCGACGGCGAGGTCGGCTATCTCGCCCGCCGCGACAGCAACCGTCTGCCGCCCATCACGCTCGACGCCGAGGAGGCCGCCGCCCTCGGCCTCGCCGCCAAGGTCTGGCAGCAGGCTCGCCTCGCCGGCGCGGCGAGCGGCGCCCTGCAGAAGCTGCGCGCCGCGGGCATGCCAGAGGACGTGGACCCGTACGAGGCCCATAGCGCCCTGGAGCCGCACATCCCCGTCCACGAGGCGGCCTTCGAACCGCTGATGCTCGCCTGCCGCGACCGCCGCCCCGTCGTCTTCGACTACCGCAAGGCCACCGCCGCGCACCCCGAGACCCGGCACGTCGAGCCGTGGGCCCTGGAGTGCTGGCGCGGCCACTGGTATCTGGCGGGCTGGGACCGCGACCGCGGCGCCGAGCGCGTCTTCCGGCTCTCCCGGATCACCGGCAAGGTCCGCACCCGCGCGGGGCGGTACACGGCCGAGGTGCCCGACGTCGTCACCGTGCGCGAGACGGTCGCCGGCTGGGCGGGGGAGATCGCCGACCGCTCCGCGGTGATCCGGCTGCGCTCCGGCTCGGGCTACCCGCTGCGGGCCAAGGCCGTCTCCGTACGCGAACTGGGCGACGGCTGGGACGAGTTGGAGATTCCGTACGGGCACGGCCTGGACGCCTGGCTCGTCGAGTTCGGGCCCGACGTGGTGGTCCTGGAGCCCGCCGAGCTGCGGGCCGACGTCGTGGACCGGCTGCGCGCCGTGGCCAAGGGCTGAGGGGGACGTAAGAAAGTGGTAGGAAAACCGGCCAGGCCCACGAACGCGATCGACCAGACCCGGCGCATGCTCTCCCTGGTGACCTATCTGCGTGAGCGCCCCGGCGCGCGCGTCGGCGACGTCGCCCGGGCCTTCGGGATCACCGAGGACGAGCTGATCTCCGACCTCGACGTACTGCCGCTGTGCGGGACCAGCTTCCGCGGCGGCGATCTGCTCGACATCGACACCGACGGTGACCGGATCTGGTGGCACAACCCGGACGACGTCGCGGAGCCCCTGCGTATCGCCGCCGACGAGGCGACCGCGCTGCTGGTGGCCGCCCGCGCGGTGTCCACGCTGCCCGGCCTGCGCGAGGGCGACCGGCAGGCGCTGCTGCGCGCCACCGCCAAGGTGGAGGCCGCCTCGGGCGAGGCGGCGGGCGCCAGCTCCCGCCTTTCGGTGACCTTCGAGTCCGAGGGCGGTGTCTTCGCGGACGTCGACCGGGCGATTTCCGAGCGACGCCGGCTGTGGATCCGCTACTACTCGCCCTCGCGGGACGAGCTCACCGAGCGCGAGATCGACCCGATCCGCCTGGTCAGCGTCGGGCACACGTACGTGGAGGCCTGGTGCCGCCGCTCCGAGGCGCGCCGCACCTTCCGGCTCGACCGGGTCGCCGAGATCCGCATCCTGGACGAGCCGTCCGCGCCGCCCGAGGTCGAGCTGCGGGACCTCTCCGAGGGGCTGGTGCAGCCCGCCGCCGAGGATCCCGAGGTGGTCGTCGAGGTCGGACCCGGCGGGCGCTGGGTCGCCGAGTACTACCCGCACGACAGCGCGGATGAGCTGCCGGACGGCGGGCTGCGTATCACTCTGCGGACCCCCGATCCCACGTCACTGCGGCGGCTGGCGCTGCGCCTCGGCGGCGAGGGCCGGATCGTGTCGCCGCAGGACCTCGCGGACAGCGCCCGGCAGGCGGCCCGCGAGGCGCTCGCCGCCTACGACGGGCTCGACGGGCCGCACGGGGATCAGGACGGGCCGTACGACAGGCAGGAGCAGGGCCTTTGAGCACGTCGTCGATGTCTGGGATGTCCGGTGCGCCGGAGCGGACCGGCACCCCGGGGAAGGCCGGCGCGCCCTCGGGTGCGCCGGAGATGTCGGTGGTGACGGCCTTCGCCGGGATGAGAAGGGTGGTCGATGTGATGTTCAAGGCCGCCTGCCCCGACTGCCGGGCCGGCTTCGAGCTCACGGCGAGCGCCCTGCGGCTGGCCATCGGCGCCAGCAGCCGCACCACCTTCTACTCCTTCACCTGCCCCGAGTGCGGCGCCGCCGTGCGCAAGCCCGCGGGTGAACGCATCGTCGAGCTGCTCACCGGGGGCGGGGTGCGGACCCTGCGCCTGCACTCCACCCTCTAGGGTCGGCGTCATGTTCTGGCCGATGTTTGCGATCGCTGTGGGATTCCTGGGAATCGCCGTGCTCGGCGTGCTCGCCGTCCGTGTCTTTCTGGAGGCGGAGCGTCTGGGCCGACAGGTTTCCGACTCCGCGCGCCGTATCAGCAGGGCCGCGGAGGATCTGGAGCGGGCGGCCGTGAGCACGGCGAGCTCTGTGGATGCACTGTGAGTCGCGGGCTCGTTGTGCTTTGAGTGGCTTTCGCCCTGTCACCTTTCCGGCAACGGCAGGTACGCTGCTGGTCGCGGCCCGGAGAACGAGGCGCGAGTCGCGAACTGGGAGTACGCACAGGGATTGCCCCGCGTTTACCCCTGAGCGTTACGATCGCTGTCAACACGACGTTCGGACGCATGTCCGACCGATCGGACAGCACCCCGACCATGCAGCCTCGGTGAGAAGGTAAAGACTTATGTTCGGAAGGCTCGGAGCTCCCGAGATCATTCTCATCCTCGTCGTCATCATCCTGCTGTTCGGCGCGAAGAAGCTTCCGGACATGGCTCGCTCCCTCGGCAAGTCCGCGCGCATCCTCAAGAGCGAGGCCAAGGCGATGAAGGACGAGGGCAGCACGCCCGCCCCGGCCGGCCCGCCGAACACCGACGAGCAGCCCCCCGCGCAGCGCACCATCCAGGCCGCCCCCGGCGACGTGACCAGCTCGCGCCCGGTCACCGAGCCGACGGACACGACCAAGCGCTGACGCAGGGCCGGTGACCTCCGGCCCGCCGCACGAGATGGGAACGTGGGTTGCTCAAGTCTGCCCGCAACAAGGAGAAGGATCCCGAGGGGCGGATGCCCCTCGCGGAGCACCTTCGTGAGCTGCGGAACCGGCTCGCGAAGGCGATGCTGGCCATCGTCGTCATCACGGTCCTGGCCGCCTTCTTCTACAACGACATCATCAACATCATCACCAAGCCGATCCTCGACTCGGTCGGCTGCGACAAGACCTTCGAGGAGCTGGCGAAGTCTTCCAAGGGCCAGTGCGCGCAGATCACGGTCAACGGCCTGCTCACACCCTTCACGCTGGCGCTCAAGGTTTCGCTGATGGCTGGTGTCGTATTCGCCTCGCCGGTCTGGCTGTACCAGCTGTGGGCGTTCATCGCGCCCGGCCTGCACCGGCACGAGAGGAAGTACGCGTACGCCTTCGTCGGCACGGGCGCCCCGCTGTTCCTCGCCGGCGCGTACTTCGCCTACTCGGTGCTGCCCACCACGGCGAAGGTGCTGATCGGCTTCACGCCGTCGGGCGTCTCCAACCTGCTGCCGCTGGATGACCTGCTCGACCTCGTCACGCGCATGGTCCTCGTCTTCGGTCTCTCCTTCGAGCTGCCTCTGCTCCTCGTCATGCTCAACCTCACTGGTGCCATCACCGGCAAGAGGATGCTCGGCTGGTGGCGCGCCATGATCATGGGCATCACGGTCTTCGCCGCCCTCGCCACGCCCAGCACCGACCCGCTGACCATGCTGGCGCTCGCCGGACCCATCTGGATCCTGTACTTCGGCGCCGTCGCCTTCTCGCTCGTCAACGACCGGCGCAAGCGTCGGCGCGAGGCCGAGGGCCCGGACGACGACGAGGCCTCCGACCTGGACCTCACGCCCGAGGAGATCGGCGAGGTCGAGACCGTGTCGGCCAGCCGGGCACTGCCGGAGCAGGCGAGCTCGGACCGGGTCAACGGTTATGACGACGTGACCTGACGAAGCGCTCGGACCTCGTAGGGTCAGGGCCGTGACCAGCGAGATCACCCTCTTCGTCAATCCCACCGCGGGACGCGGCCGGGGCGCCCACGCGGCGCAGCCGGCCGCTTCGGCTTTGCGGGCAGCGGGATTCTCCGTCCGTACGATCCTCGGCGAGAACGCGGAAGACGCCCTCACGCGCGCGCGTGCCGCTGTGGAGGGCGGCACCGGCGCCCTCATCGCCGTCGGCGGCGACGGCATGGCGAACCTGGCCCTGCAGGCCGTCGCCGGGACCCGCACCCCGCTCGGCCTCGTCGCCGTCGGCACCGGGAACGACTTCGCGCGGGCGCTGGGCCTGCCCGTACGCGACCCCGCGGCCGCGGGGCGGGGGGTCGCCGAGGCCCTCAAGGGGGCGCGGCTGCGCGACATCGACCTGGGGCGTGTGGGCGACACCTGGTTCGGCACCGTCCTCGCCTCCGGCTTCGACTCCCGTGTCAACGACCGCGGCAATCGCATGCGATGGCCCACAGGGCGCTTCAAGTACGACCTGGCCATGCTCGCCGAACTGGCCGCCTTCAAGCCCTTCCCGTACCGGATCACGCTCGACGACGGCGAGGTCCAGGAGATCGAGGCGACGCTCGTGGCCGTCGGCAACGGATCGTCGTACGGCGGCGGCATGAAGATCTGCGCGGGTGCGGACCTCGGTGACGGGCTGTTCGACATCACGGTCGTCGGGGACTGCAGCCGCACGACGCTGCTCAAGGTGTTCCCGAGGGTCTACAAGGGCACCCACCTCGACCATCCCAAGGTCACCGTGCACCGGGCGGCGAAGGTCGAACTCGTCGCGGAGGGCATCACCGGGTACGCGGACGGTGAGCAGCTCGGGCCGTTGCCGCTCACCGCGCGCTGCATACCGGCGGCGGTGCGGGTGGCGGTTCCCTGAGCTGCGCGGATCCCGGGTCTCACATCGTGGGATCCGGATATTGATCGTCCTGTTGTCAGTGCCTCCCGGTAGTCTCGAAAGCACGATGACAGAGGACCTCTCACCGGCCGAGCGGTACGCGGCAGCACGGCAGCGCGCTGTCGAGCAGGCCACCGCGCTCGCCTCCTTCCGCGAGTTGTACGACTTCGGCCTCGACCCCTACCAGATCGAGGCCTGTGAAGCTCTTGAAGGGGGCAAGGGCGTCCTTGTGGCCGCGCCCACCGGCTCGGGCAAGACGGTAGTCGGCGAGTTCGCCGTCCACCTCGCCCTCCAGCAGGGCAAGAAGTGCTTCTACACGACGCCGATCAAGGCGCTGTCGAACCAGAAGTACGCCGATCTGTGCCGCCGTTACGGCGCGTCCAAGGTCGGCCTGCTCACCGGCGACAACAGCGTCAACTCCGAAGCCCCGGTGGTCGTGATGACCACCGAGGTGCTGCGCAACATGCTGTACGCGGGCTCCCAGACCCTCCTCGGCCTCGGCTATGTGGTCATGGACGAGGTGCACTACCTCTCCGACCGCTTCCGGGGCGCCGTCTGGGAGGAAGTGATCATCCACCTGCCCGAGTCGGTGACTTTGGTGTCGCTCTCGGCAACCGTGTCGAACGCGGAGGAGTTCGGAGACTGGCTGGACACCGTGCGCGGCGACACCCAGGTGATCGTCTCCGAGCACCGGCCCGTGCCGCTGTTCCAGCACGTGCTGGCCGGGCGCCGGATGTACGACCTCTTCGAGGAGGGCGAGGGCCAGAAGAAGGCCGTCAACCCCGACCTCACACGCATGGCGCGCATGGAGGCCAGCCGTCCCTCGTACCAGGACCGCAGACGGGGCCGCGCCATGCGCGAGGCCGACCGCGAGCGGGAGCGCAGACAGCGCTCCCGCATGTGGACACCGGGCCGCCCCGAGGTCATCGAGCGGCTCGACGCCGAAGGACTGCTGCCCGCCATCACGTTCATCTTCAGCCGCGCGGCCTGCGAGGCCGCCGTCCAGCAGTGCCTGTACGCGGGCCTCAGGCTGAACGACGACGAGTCGCGGGCGAGGGTGCGCGAACTCGTCGAGGAGCGCACCGCCTCCATCCCGACCGAGGACCTGCACGTCCTGGGCTACTACGAGTGGCTGGAGGGTCTGGAGCGCGGCATCGCGGCCCACCACGCGGGCATGCTGCCGACCTTCAAGGAGGTCGTCGAGGAACTCTTCGTACGCGGCCTGGTCAAGGCCGTGTTCGCGACGGAGACCCTCGCGCTCGGTATCAACATGCCCGCCCGCTCAGTGGTGTTGGAGAAGCTCGTCAAGTGGAACGGCGAGCAGCACGCCGACATCACCCCCGGCGAGTACACCCAGCTGACCGGCCGCGCCGGGCGGCGCGGCATCGATGTCGAGGGCCACGCGGTCGTGCTGTGGCAGCGCGGCTTCAGCCCCGAGCACCTGGCGGGACTCGCGGGCACGCGTACGTATCCGCTGCGCTCCAGCTTCAAGCCGTCGTACAACATGGCGGTGAACCTGGTCGAGCAGTTCGGGCGGCACCGCTCGCGCGAACTCCTCGAGACGTCCTTCGCGCAGTTCCAGGCCGACAAGTCGGTCGTCGGGATCTCCCGGCAGGTGCAGCGCAACGAGGAAGGTCTTGAGGGCTACAAGGAGTCCATGACCTGCCACTTGGGCGACTTCGACGAGTACATGCGGCTGCGCCGCGAGCTCAAGGAGCGCGAGACCGAGCTGGCCAGGCAGGGAGCGTCGCAGCGTCTCGCCGAAGCGGCCGTCGCCCTGGAGAAGCTCAAGCCCGGTGACGTGATCCACGTTCCGACCGGAAAGTACGCGGGACTTGCCCTGGTGCTGGACCCCGGGCTGCCCGCGGGCCGATCGAACGGCCACCGTGGCTTCGAGTACCACGACGGCCCGCGCCCGCTGGTGCTCACCGCCGAGCGCCAGGTGAAGCGGCTGGCCTCGATGGACTTCCCGGTGCCGGTCGAAGCGCTGGACCGGATGCGGATCCCCAAGTCCTTCAACCCGCGCTCGCCGCAGTCGCGTCGCGACCTGGCGTCCGCGCTGCGCACCAAGGCCGGGCACATCGTCCCCGACCGGCACCGCAAGAAGCGGTCCGAGGCCGCCGACGACCGTGAGATCGCCCGGCTGCGCACGGCGATCCGGGCCCACCCCTGCCACGGGTGCAACGACCGTGAGGACCACGCCCGTTGGGCCGAGCGCTACCACCGGCTGCAGCGCGACACCACGCAGCTGGAGCGCCGCATCGAGGGCCGGACGAACACCATCGCCCGAACCTTCGACCGCATCGTCGCCCTCCTCACCGAGCTGGACTACCTGCGTGGCGACGAGGTCACCGAACACGGCAAGCGGCTCGCCCGGCTCTACGGCGAACTCGACCTGCTCGCCAGCGAATGCCTTCGCGCCGGCGTCTGGGAGGGACTCGGCCCCGCCGAACTCGCCGCCTGCGTCTCGGCGTTGGTGTACGAGTCCCGGGTCGCCGACGACGCGATGGCACCGAAGGTGCCGTCCGGCAAGGCCAAGGCCGCGCTCGGCGAGATGGTGCGCATCTGGGGCCGCCTCGACGCGCTGGAGGAGGATTTCCGGATCACCCAGACCGAGGGCGTCGGCCAGCGCGAACCGGATCTCGGCTTCGCCTGGGCCGCCCACGAGTGGGCCTCCGGCAAGGGCCTCGACGAGGTGCTGCGCGAGGCCGAGATGCCCGCCGGTGACTTCGTGCGCTGGTGCAAGCAGGTCATCGACGTACTGGGCCAGATCGCGGCCGCCGCGCCCGTCTCCGGCGGTGGGGGCTCCACGGTCTCGAAGAACGCGCGCAAGGCCGTCGACGCGTTGTTGCGCGGGGTGGTGGCCTACTCGTCGGTGGGCTGAGCCTGGTGGGCTCGTGGTGCCTGGGCTCGTGGCGCGCCGTCTCCCTGATGGTCGGGAGGCGGCGCGCCTTTTTGTACAGCGGCTTGTGCGGGGGCTTGCGCGTCTCGTACGAGAGTCGAGCGGCGTTTCGGGACAGGGCCGAGGCCGCCTGCCGTACGGCCGCGGACGGGGCGTCGGGGGGGCGGAAGAGACGTACGAGATCAGCGTCGAAGGCGCCGAGGGCGGTCGGCCCGGCCCGGCGGTCGGGGGCCGGTCGATCAAGTCCGGTGCGCGGAGGGACGGCCCCCTTCGGCGGCTCCAGAGATCCTCCCGTCCGACTCCCGCCGCTTCTCCCGAAGGGCTCCAGTCGGGTCTCCCGCGGGGCTCCAGTCGGGTCTCCCGTCCGGCTCCCGTGCGGCTCCCGGAGGCCGCGGGACCCTGGTCCCCCGGAGTGGAGAGGAGCTGGTGTCGTCATGCGCTTCCGTGTGCTCGGTCCCGTCCGGCTCGAACCCCGTAGGCCCTCGGCGGCCAAGCAGCGCGCCGTACCGGCCACGCTGCAGGACGAACAGGAGGGTGACGCGGGGGCGGGCGGTGAGGATCCTGGTCATCGGAGTCGGCCTCCCTGATTCCCTGATTCCCTGGTTGTCCGGGCAGGGTGAGCGGACTCCGATGGTCGCGGGAGCGGCTAAAGCCTCGGCTGCGCGGACCGCGCCCGCAGGTAACCGCGCCAGCCGCCGTACTCCGTGATGTCCTTAGCGCCTTCGAGCGCGCCGGGCTCGCACAGGAAGCCGGGTACGTGGGTGCCGTCGGCCAGCTCGACCCGGCCCAGTGCCATCGGCCGGGGCAGCTCGGCGAGCAGGCACCCGAGGCCTTCGGCGGGCAGCCGCCACACCTCCGTCTCGATGGCGCTGCCGCCCGTGCCCACATGGACCAGGCCCGGCTTGGCGGGAGTGGTGGACAAGGCGTGCAGACGGTAGGCCGGTGCCGTCGTGGTCGTACCTTCGAACTCGGCTCCCAGGGAGAGAAGTTGGGTGTTGAGAGGCTGGCCCGACAGATGTGCGCCGACGACGGCGACGGACAGCCGCGGTCGGAGCAGCGCGGCGATCCGGGCGAGGCGCTCGTCGGTGAACGCGGGGCCGATCAGCATCACACCGAAGGGCAGCCCGTCCACGGTGCCCCCGGGCACGGCGACCGAGGCCAGGTCGAAGAGGTTCGTGGAGTTGGTGAAGCGGCCCAGGCGGGCGTTGGCGCCCAGCGGGTCGGCGGCGACCTCGGCGAGCGTGGGGTGGCCCGGCGTGGTCGGCAGCAACAGCGCGTCCGCGTCGCCGAGTTCGGTGAGCGCCCGGGCGCGGAGCTCGGCCAGCCGGTCCTGGTCCGCGTACAACTGGTGGGCCGGGATGTCCCGGGCACGGGTGATGATCCCGGCGACGGTCGGGTCGAGGCCCGCACCGCCCTCGGCGATCAACTTGTCGACAAAGCTCCCCACGGCGGTGTAGCGCTCGGCGACGAACGCGCCTCCGTAGAGCATCGCGGCGGCCTCGGTGAACGGGGTGAGGTCGAGGGTGCGCATCTCCGCGCCCGCCGCCGCCAGCTGGGCCACCGCCGCCTCGTACGCCTCCGCCCAGCCCTCGTCCAGCTCTCCGAGCTGTGCCGTCGGCGCCACGGCGATGCGCCAGGGGCCGGGGGCTCGCTGGGGGAGCGCCGGGAGGTCACGGCCGGACGGGGACGCCATGTACGCGAGGGCCTGCTCGGCCTCCGGGAGCGTACGGGCCAACACGGTCACGCAGTCCAGCGAGGCGCAGGCCGGGACGACGCCGGTCGTCGGGACCAGGCCGCGGGTCGGCTTCAGGCCGACGACGCCGTTGAAGGCGGCGGGGACGCGGCCCGAGCCGGCGGTGTCCGTGCCGAGGGCGAAGTCGACGATGCCGAGGGCTGTGGCTACGGCCGATCCTGAACTGGAGCCGCCGCTGACCCTGGTCGGGTCGAAGACGTTGCGTACGGCGCCGTAGGGGGAGCGGGTGCCGACCAGGCCCGTCGCGAACTGGTCCAGGTTCGTGGTGCCCAGCACGATCGCGCCTGCCGCGCGGAGACGGGCGACTACGGGGGCGTCGCCCTCCGGGGTGTACGCGTAGGCCGGGCAGCCGGCGGTGGTGGGGAGGCCCGCGACGTCGATGTTGCCCTTCGCGGCGAAGAGCTTGCCGGCGAGGGGGAGGCGCTCGCCCGCGGCGACGCGGGCGTCGATGGCTCGGGCTTCCTGCTCGACCTCCGCCCGTGGGCGTAGGTCGATCCAGATCTCGGGGCGGTCGGTGGCCTCGACGCGGGCGTACGCCATGCGGACTCGGGTGAGAGTGGGGGACGACATCGGTGCTCCTTGCCTGGGTGGATGGTCGACTGCGGGCGGTGGTCGTCCGTGCCCACCCGTTCCGCCCTGCGGAACGACTGCCCACGGACGAAGGGCGGGTTTTCAAGGTGCCCTGTGGAACGACTGCCCACAGACGACCGGCGGGTTTTCAAGGTGCCCTGCGGAACGCCCGCCCACAGATCACCGGGCGGGGTTTCAAGACACTGTTGGTCCTGTCGGCGCGAGGACCATCAGGGCCGTGCCCGCTTCCACCTGGTCGCCCGGCCTGGCGAGGATCTGCTGGACGATGCCGTTCATCGGCGCGGGCACCCTTGACTCCATTTTCATCGCTTCCAGGGCGAGGAGGGGCTGGCCGGCAGTGACCGCGTCGCCCTTTCGGACGTTGAGCTGCCAAACCGACGCCGCGAATTCGGCCTCGATCAGGCGGCCGCCCTCGGGCACGGAGACCTCCACGGGGGTCGCGGCGGGCGCGGTCGCCGCCTCCGCCCGTGCGAACTCGCCCGCCGCCTCCCAGGCATCCCGTTCCGTCGAGAAGGCGGCACCCTGCCGGGACCGGAACTCCGCGATGGAGTCGGCGTTCTCGGCGAGGAAGGCCTCGTAGTCGGCCAGGGAGAATTCGCCCTCCTCGATGCGGGGGACGAAGCGGCCCGAGGTGATGTCGGCGCGCAGCTGCAACAGTTCCTCGGGCGACACCGGGTACCACTTGATGCGGTCGAAGAAGCGCAGCAGCCACGGCGAGCCCGGCTCGAACGCGCCGCGCTGCTGCCAGCCGGACCAGACCTGGGTCGTACGGCCGACGAACTGGTAGCCGCCGGGGCCCTCCATGCCGTAGACGCAGAGGTACGCGCCGCCGATGCCGACCGAGTTCTCGGCCGTCCAGGTGCGGGCCGGGTTGTACTTGGTGGTGACCAGGCGGTGGCGCGGGTCCAGTGGGGTCGCGACCGGGGCACCCAGGTACACGTCGCCCAGGCCCAGTACGAGGTACTCCGCGTCGAAGACCGTGCGGTACACGTCCTCCACCGAGTCCAGGCCGTTCACACGGCGGATGAACTCGATGTTCCACGGGCACCAGGGCGCGTCGTCGCGGACGCCCGCCATATAGCGGGCGATCGCCTCGCGGGTGGCCGGGTCGTCCCAGGAGAGCGGGAGATGGACCGTGCGGGAGGGGACCACCAGCTGGTCCGAAGGGGGGAGCGCCGCGGCGATCTCCCTGACGGTGGCGAGGAGTTCGCGCTGTGGGAGCCTGCGCGGGTCCGTCTGGATCTGCAGGGAGCGAATGCCGGGTGTCAGGTCCGTGACGCCGTCGAGATCCGCCTCGGCGACCGCCTCCATCAGCGCGTGGACGCGCATCCTCAGGGCCAGGTCCAGCTGCATGGGCCCGAACTCGACCAGCAGGTTGTCGTCGCCGCTGCGGCGGAAGGTCACATCACCGTCCCGGGCGAGCACCCCGCCGTCCACGATCGCGGCCCGCGCCGAGCCGTCCTCGGCGAGCGGCGCGAAGCGCACCGTGTCACCGGGGCGGAACTGCCCGAGCTTCCACCGCTCCGTGCTGACGACCGTCGCGGGGCAGACGAAGCCGCCGAGCGAGGGGCCGTCCGGGCCGAGCAGCACCGGCATGTCACCCGTGTAGTCGACCGCGCCCACCGAGTAGGGCGTGTCGTGGATGTTGGAGGGGTGCAGGCCCGCCTCGCCGCCGTCCGTACGCGCCCAGCGGGGCTTCGGCCCGACCAGTCGTACACCCGTGCGCGCCGAGTTGAAGTGGACCTTCCAGTCGGCGGCGTAGAAGTCGTGGATGTCGTCCTCGGTGAAGAACTCCGGTGCGGCGTGCGGGCCTTCGAGCGCGCCGACCCGCCATGCGGACGCGAACACGGGTCGGTCGCCCAGGGGCACGGGCACCCCGCGATCCGTCACCGACCCTCCGTGCAGCACATCCCCGGTCCGCAGCGTCCGCCCCCCGTGCCCGCCGAACCGGCCCAGCGTGAACGTGGCCGCGCTGCCGAGGAACGGCGGCACGTCCAGGCCGCCGTCCGCGAACAGCACATAGGTGCGCAGGCCGTGCTCGGCGGGGGCGCCCACCTCCAGTACGGCTCCCGCGGGAACCGTCACCGGCTCCCACTGCGTGACTGCCGTGCCGTCCACCGTGACCGGCGCGGGAGCACCGGTGACACACACGGTCGTGGCGTGGGTGAACCGCAGAGTCGGTCCCTGCAAGGTGCATTCGAGTCCCGGCGCGCCCTCGTGGTTGCCGAGCGCCCGGTTGCCCAGCCGGAAGGACAGGTCGTCCATCGGGCCGCACGGCGGCACACCCACCTGCCAGTAGCCGGTGCGGCCGGGCCAGTCCTGGACGGTGGTGAGGGTGCCGCCGGCGAGGACCTCGATGCGTGCCGTCGGGTCGGTGACCGCGGCCAGCGTCGCCGTCGAGTGCGCCGCCGCCCGGAAGGTCTCCTCCGCGAGCGCCGCCCGCACCAGCCCCAGGTTCGTCTCGATGCCGTCGACCCGGGTCCTGGCCAGCGCGTCGTCGAGGCGTTCCAGGGCGTGCGCCCGGTCCGGGCCGTATGCGATGACCTTCGCGAGCATCGGGTCGTACGACGTGGTCACCTCGGTGCCCGTCTCGACCCAGCCGTCCACGCGGATGCCGCCGGGGAACTCGACCCGCGTCAACAGGCCCGCGCTCGGCCGGTGTTCGCGCGAGGGGTCCTCGGCGTACACGCGGGCCTCGACGGCATGACCGCGGGGCGCCCCCGGGTCCCGTACGACATCCGATTCCCCGCGCGCCAGCCGCAGCATCCAGGCGACGAGGTCGACGCCGTAGATCTCCTCGGTGACCGGATGCTCCACCTGGAGCCGGGTGTTGACCTCCAGGAAGTAGGCCTCCTCGCGGGCGGCGTCGTAGACGAACTCGACCGTTCCGGCCGAGCGGTAGTCCACCGAGGCGCACAAGTCTCGGGCGCAAGAGGCGAGTTGGTCGCGCACACGGGAGGGCAGTCCCGGGGCCGGAGCCTCCTCCAGCACCTTCTGGTTGCGGCGCTGGAGCGAGCAGTCGCGGTCGCCGAAGGTGACGACACGGCCCCGGCCGTCGCCGAAGACCTGCACCTCGACATGGCGGGCGTGCTCGACCAGGCGCTCCAGGAAGACCCCCGCGGAGGAGAAGGAGGCGGCGGCGACGCGCTGCACCCGCTCCCAGGCCTCGGTCAACTCGTCGGTGGAGCGACATGCCGACATACCGATGCCGCCGCCACCGCCGGTGGCCTTGAGCATGACGGGATAGCCGATGCGCTCGGCGGCCTCCAGAGCTTGTGGAAGGCCCGGGAGGAGCCCCGTACCCGGCGCCAGCGGTACGCCCGCAGCTTCGGCCGCCGCCCGCGCCGTGTGCTTCGCGCCGAACAGCTCCAGCTGATCCGGAGTCGGCCCCACGAACACGATCCCGGCGTCCTCGCAGCGCCGCGCGAACGCCGCGTCCTCGGACAGGAAGCCGTACCCGGGGTGGATCGCCCCGGCACCGGTGTCCTTGGCCGCCTTCAGGACGAGGTCGGCGTCGAGGTACGACTCCTTCGCGGGCGCGGGCCCCAGCCGTACCGCCTCGTCGGCGAGCCGGACGTGAGGTGCGCCGCGGTCGGGGTCGGAGTACACGGCGACCGTGCGCAGGCCGAGTTCGCGGGCCGTCCGGATGATCCGCACCGCGATCTCGCCCCGGTTGGCGACGAGCAGCGTGTCGAAGGTCATTCCGGCGCCCCGATGGTCATCTCCACGGCGGTCGGCTCGAAGCCGTTGCAAGGGTTGTTGATCTGAGGGCAGTTGGAGACCAGCACGATCACATCGCGCTCGGCGCGCAGGGTGAGCTCGAGCCCCGGGGCCGAGATGCCGTCGACGATGCCGAGGGTGCCGTCCTTCTCGACCGGCACGTTCATGTACCAGTTGATGTTCGAGACGAGATCCCGTTTGCCGAGGCCGTACTTGGCCCCCTCCGCGAGGAAGTTGTCCACGCAGGCGTGCTGGGACCAGGTGTGGTGCCCGTACCGCAGCGTGTTCGACTCCTTGGAGCAGGCACCGCCGACCGTGTCGTGCCGGCCGACCTCGTCAGCCACGACGGTCATCAGCGGCGTGTGCTCGTTGGACATGAGCACGCTGCCCGTGGTCAGGAAGAGGTTGCCCTGCGCGTGGATCGTGTCGGGCGCGCTGTAGCGCACGGCGGTGTCGTGGGCGTCGTACACCAGGAAGTCGACGGCCTGGTTGCCGTGCAGATCGGTGACGGTGAGCGTCTGGCCGGCGCGGACGACGGCAGACCAGGCGGCCCGGGCCGGAACAACGGTGCGGGTCATGCGATCCCCCTCGCGGCAAGGAATTCGGCGGTGTTCAGGAAGGCGCGGCGGCCCTCGGGCGTCGCCTCCCACAGCGGGTCGCCCGGCTTGGTCGCCTCCGAGCGCCAGGCGAGCACCTCCAGCGGGGTGCTCATGTACTCAGGCCGGGGATCGGCCGGGTGCGGCACGTTCGCGATCAGTACGGTGACGTCCTGCTCGGCGCGCAGGGTCACGCTGCCGCCGGGCCCGGCCGAGCCGGTGAAGTCCAGCGAGCCGTCGTCGCGGACTTCCACGCCCTGGAAGAAGGAGAGCGACGGCGGCAGATCACGCGGCTGGAGGCCGTTCTTGGCGGCGGCCAGCTTGAACAGCTCGCGGCCGGCCGGGGAGGGAGACTGCGGCGTACCGTCCCCGTACCGCTCCGTGTTCCGTACGAGCGTGGAGGTGCCGCACAGCGCGTCGTGCCGCCCGGAGGTGTCGGCGATCACCGAGGCCAGCACTCGCCCCTGGTCGGACAGGAGCAGCTGCCCCTCGCCCAGGTAGGCGTTCCACTGGACCTTGACCGTGTCCGCCACGTTCAGGCGCTCCCAGGGCCGGTCGGCGACGTACAGCAGGAGGTGCGCGCACGCCTCGCCGCGCAGGTCGGTCAGCCGCAGCTCGGTGCCGCGGGCCAGCACCTTGTGCGTGTAGTTGCCGCCCGCCACCGTCTCCGCCCACACCAGGTGGCCCGCCTCGCAGGGGGGCGTCGGCCAGGCACTCGCCGGGACGACGGGCATGGCCTCGGCGCGAGTGCCTTCCTGGGATCGGGCGTGGTCGCGGGCTCCGTAAGTGGTCGCTGTCGCCATCGCGGGACCTCCGGCTGTTGACGGCTCGGGTCATTTCTGTCGCCCGACAGAAATTAGGGGCGGGTCGGGTCGATGCCGTGTCTCGTGCGTTGCCGTCGGGTTACCGATCCCTCACGGGAGCGCCCCGCAGGGGTGCGGGGCTGTGGCGTCGTGCGGCTCCGCCGCATGGGTGCGACCGGCCGCGTACGGCCCGCAGTTAGGATCGAACGCATGGGAACCGGTGGTGGACGACGCGTCGGCAGGCCACGCGCATCGCAGCGGCCGGACAGCGGGCTGACCCCGCGCGCCGAACTGCTCGACGCCGCCGCCGAGTTGTTCACCACGCGCGGCTACGCCGCGACGACCACCCGTGCCGTCGCCGAGCGGGCCGGCATGCGCCAGGCGTCCATGTACCACTACGTCTCCGGCAAGGAAGAACTGCTCGCCGAGCTCCTGGAGTCCACGGTCACGCCCTCGCTGACCCTCGCCCGTGAGCTCCTCGCGGACGACGGGACCCCGGCGGAGGGCCGACTGTGGGAGCTGTGCCGTACGGACGTGGAGCTGCTCTGCGGCGGCCCGCACAACCTCGGTGGGCTCTATCTGCTGCCCGAGGTGCGCACCGAACGCTTCGCGGGCTTCCATGCCGTACGGGCCGAACTCAAGGACGCCTACCGGCAGTTGCTCGCCGCGACGCCGGCGGGGGGCGCGCTCGCCAAGAGTGAGCTGGATCTGCGGACGGATCTGCTGTTCGGGCTGATCGAGGGAGTCATCCTCGTGCACCGCTCGGATCCGGAACGGCCGGTGTCGGCGTTCGCCGAGGCCACGGCGGACGCGGCGCTGCGGATCGCCGGAATCTGAGCCGGAATCCGAGCCGGAATCCGAGAAGGAGTTCCCGGAGGTCTCACCCCTCCGGGGGGTGGCATTCGTATGCCCGTACGCCGTCACGCACCGTGTGCGAACGAAGCCTCAGCGTGTAAATAGACCGAGGGTACTCCTGTCCCGAAGGCGATTTCAGGTGCTTGCTGAATATGACACAGCGATGATCCGGTCGGACTAAGCTCGCCCGCAGCGCACCGAGTTGAGGTGTATTCGTGCGCTTGTTCCCAAAAGTTCCGAAGATTCAGTTTGACCCTGCCGTTTCCCCCACAACCTTCCCCGACCCCCCCAGTCGATTTGTCTCAGAGGGCATACATGGTGAGTGTTCAATCGCCTCCCGGTGGCCGTGAACTTCCCTACGCGCGCGTGCTGTTGCTGCCGGCCATACTGATGGCCGCGGCGACCGGAGCCGCCGTCGCCGTCGTGACCGACCCGGCCCGGGCCGCCGTCGGCTGGTGCGGCGGCATCGCGACGCTCCTGGTCGTCGTGATCGGCGCCGAAGCCGTACGCCGCGGCCGCATCGCCCGCGACCTTCGCGCCGAACTCGCGCGACGCACCGCTTACTTGGAACAGCGCATCGCCGCCCACGACCAGGACATCGTGTACCTGCACGAGAACGTCCTGCCCGCCGCGCTCGACCAGCTGCGCGGCGGCGATTCCCCCGCAGAGGTGATTCGCACCCTGGGCCGAGACAACCCGGACCACCGCGGAATCCCCGAGGCGCAGCGCGACCTGCTGAAGACGCTGCTCAAGATCATCGACATCGAGGAGTCGATGCGCGACGCGGCGCAGCGCTCCTTCGTCAATATCGCCCGGCGCGTCCAGGCCATCGTCCACCAGCAGAACAAGGAACTGCGTGAGATGGAGGAGGACCACGGGCGCAACCCCGAGGTCTTCGACGACCTCCTGCGCATCGACCACGGCACCGCGCTGATCGGCCGCCTCGCCGACTCCATCGCCGTCCTCGGCGGCGGCCGTCCCGGACGCCAATGGCCCCAGCCCGTATCGCTGTTCAGCGTGCTGCGCGGCGCGATGTCCCGGATCCTCGAGTACCGCCGCATCGAGCTGCACAACATCGTCGACGTCGCCGTCAAGGGCGTATCCGTCGAACCGCTCATCCACGCCCTGGCCGAGCTCCTCGACAACGCCACGCGCTACTCGCCGCCGCACACCAAGGTGCACGTGACCGCCATCGAGGTGCAGACCGGCGTCGCCATCGAGATCGAGGACGGCGGCGTCAGCCTCAGCGACGAGGCCCGCGGAAAGATCGAGGAGCTGCTCCGACTGGCCGCGGCCGGCGTCGACCCGAACGTCATGGGCCAGGCTCCGCGGCTCGGCATGGCCGTCGTTGGCCGACTCGCGCAGATGTACAACATGCAGATCTCGCTGCGGCAGTCCGCGTACGGCGGTGTCCGCGCCGTCCTCGTCGCGCCCCGCGACATGCTCACCACCGACCCGGCCCCCGGTCTCGCGCACGGCGTCGGCGCGGCCTCCGTGACGGGTGTGGACACCGGCGGTGTCGAGGGTCCGGCACGCAAGCCCAAGAAGCGCCGTCCGACGACCGGCCCCCGGATCCCCTCCCCGACGGGCGAGGCCATGGAGGACGACGTCCCCACGGTGACCGAATGGACGGCCAACGGGCTGCCGCAGCGTCGCAGCCGGGTCAAGGTCCCGCTCAGCCAGCGGTTCGCCGAGGCCGCCCGGGCCGAGGCGGAGGCTGCCGAGGCCAAGGCCGCAGCGGCCTCCGCATGGTCGCCCGAGCCCGTCCCGGAGGAGAAGGAGCCCGAACCGGGCCTGTGGGTCGAGGCGTTCATGAACGGACTCAAGGGTGACCCGGACCCGACCGCATTCACCAGGAACAACGAGCCGGCCCCTGTCGAGGCCGACGACGAGGGGGACCTCAAGTGATCCAGCAGCGAGCCAACTTCGACTGGATGCTCAAGGAGCTCGCCGACGGCGTACCAGGCATCCAGCAGATCGTGGTGCTCTCCGCCGACGGACTGCGCATCGCCCGCTACGGCGGCGATCCGGACGCCGCCGACCGTGTCGCCGCGGCCTGCGCGGGCCTGCAGAGCCTGGCCGGAGCCGTCGCGAGCGAGATCCCCCGCAGTGACGGCCGGATGCGCATGGTCATCATCGAGATCAACGGCGGCTACTTCTATCTGATGTCCGCGGGGCCCAACGCGTATCTCGCGGTGCTCGCCAACCAGACCGCGGAGCCCGGGCTGATGAGCAACCGCATGCGTGACCTCGTCGTACGGATCGGCGCCCATCTGACGAGTCCGCCGCGGCGCAACGGGCAGACCGTATGACTCCTCCGCAACGCCGGCGGCGCTACCCCAAGGAAGAACCCCCGGAGCCACCCAAAGCGGGTCCCGCTCCGGAGGGCGAGGAGAACCCCAAGGATCCCGGTCGCCTGTATGTGCTCACGGGCGGAGGGGAGGGCGGCGACCGGGCCGACATCGACCTGGTCACGTTAATCGTGGCGCGCGCCGACGCGCCGCCGCCCGCCACCCAGCCGGAGCAGTCGGCGCTGCTGCGGCTCTGCAAGGCCCCTCTGTCCGCGGCCGAGCTCTCGGCCTATCTCAACCTGCCGTTCAGCGTGGTGACCGTCCTGCTCACCGAGCTGCTGGCGGCCGAACTGGTACAGGCGCGCGCCCCGATCGTCCGTCAGGCGCTCCCCGACCGTTCCCTCCTCGAAGCGGTGATGCATGGACTTCAAAAGCTCTGACACCATCACGGGCCCTCGCACCGAGGACCATCTGCCGCACACCACACAGGCGGCGGTGAAGATCGTGATCGTGGGCGGCTTCGGGGTCGGCAAGACGACCATGGTGGGCTCCGTCAGCGAGATCAGGCCGCTGACCACCGAGGAGACCATGACGCAGGCCGGCATCGGAGTCGACGACAACTACGGTTCCGAGACCAAGACGGCCACCACCGTCGCCATGGACTTCGGCCGCATCTCCATCACGGAACAGCTGGTGCTCTATCTGTTCGGTACGCCCGGGCAGGAGCGCTTCTGGTTCCTGTGGAACGGCCTCTTCGAGGGCGCGCTCGGCGCGGTCGTGCTGATCGACACCCGCCGCCTGGAGGTCAGCTTCGACGTGATCGGCCGCCTGGAGGAGCGCGGTGTGCCGTTCGTCGTCGCCATAAACGACTTCCCGGACGCGCCCCGTTACCCGATCGAGGACCTGCGGACGGCGCTCGACCTGTCCGAGGAGATCCCGATCGTGAAGTGCGACGCGCGCCGCAGGGCTTCCAGCCGGGATGTCCTGATGACGCTGATGCGCTTCCTGCACTCGCTGGCCATGTCCCGGGCGCGTGCCTGAGCCACCCACCGACAGCAGCACCCATACGCCAACTTCCCATAAGCCGGATCCATTTCAGTTTCGGAGCGATCACCGTGACGCCTGAATCCCACTCCCCGACCGGTACGGACGACCCCACGCTCGGCCCGCCGCCCGGCTGCCCCGCCCACGGCCTCGGTCCCGGCGGGCTGCACCGCCTGTACGGACCCGAGGCGGAGGACCTGGGAGCCCTGTACGAGAAACTCCGTGCCGAGCACGGCGCCGTCGCGCCTCTGCTGCTCCACGACGACGTGCCGATCTGGGTGGTGCTCGGCCACGGCGAGAACCTGCACATGGTGAGCACCCCCTCGCACTTCGCCCGCGACAGCCGCCTGTGGACCGCCGTCCAGGACGGCACGGTGGCGCCCGACAACCCGCTGATGCCCCTCATCGCCTGGCAGCCCATCTGCTCGCACGCCGAGGGCGACGAGCACCTGCGGCTGCGCGGGGCGGTCACCGGCGCCATGACGACCATCGACTTCCGCAGCCTGCGGCGCCACATCAACCGCTCCACGCAGCACCTCGTCAACCAGATCTGCGAGATCGGCAAGGCCGACCTGGTCGGCCAGTTCGCCGAGCACCTGCCCATGGCCGTGCTCTGCGAGATCCTCGGCATGCCCGAGGACTACAACGACCGCATGGTGCACGCCACTCGCGACCTGCTCAAGGGCACCGAGACCGCGATCGCCAGCAACGAGTACGTCATGGGTGTGCTGATGCAGCTCACCACCCGGCGCCGGGCCAGGCCCGAGGACGACTTCACCAGCCACCTCATCAACCACCCGGCCGGGCTCACCGACGACGAGGTCGCCCAGCATCTGCGTCTCGTCCTGCTCGCCGCGTACGAGGCCACGGCCAACCTCATCGCCAACGTGCTGCGCATGGTGCTCACCGACCCGCGCTTCCGCGCCCAGCTGAACGGCGGCCAGATGACGGTGCCCGAGGCGGTCGAGCAGTCCCTGTGGGACGAGCCGCCGTTCAGCGCCGTCCTTGGCTACTTCGCCAAGCAGGAAACGGAGTTGGGCGGCCGGCGCATCCGCAAGGGCGACGGACTGCTCTTCGCGATCGCGCCGGGCAACGTCGACCCGCGGGTCCGCCCCAACCTCGCCGCCAACATGCAGGGCAACCGCTCCCACCTCGCCTTCGGCGGCGGCCCGCACGAGTGCCCCGGTCAGGACATCGGCCGTGCCATCGCCGATGTCGGCGTCGACGCACTGCTGTTGCGCCTGCCGGATGTGGAACTCGACTGCGATGAGAGCGAGTTGCGCTGGCGGGCTTCGTTGTCCTCGCGCCACCTGGTGGAGCTGCCCGTGCGGTTCGCGCCGAAGCCGCCGCAGGACGTGATGCAGCGTCCCGCCGTCAACGCGGTGCCGCGCCAGCGGCCGAACTGGCAGGTCACGACGGAGAAGGCCGAGCCGGTCGCGCCCGCACCGCAGCCGGTGGCCCCCCAGCCCGCGTCGGCACCGGAACCCGCTCACCGCCTCGGCGCCTGGCAGCGCTTCCTGCGCTGGTGGCGCGGCTACTGAGCCGCCGCGCGGCGAGGGCCGCGGGCCACCCCGGCGGGTCCGGCCGCGGCCCCAACAGTCGTACGACGGCTACGCGTCAGTGGGTGCCTACGCGCCACGAGGCGGCCCTGTGCCACAGGGTGTCCAGGCGTCGCAGGACGCCCACGCGTCGTACGAGGCCCAGGCCTCCAGCACCCGCTCGCTGACGAACCGGTGCGCGTGCCCCGTGACCGGATCGGTGAACTCCAGCACCCGCGCCAGCAGTTGCAGCGGACGCCGGAAGTCACCGGCCGGCACGGGGCCGGTCACCGCCGGGTAGAGCGGATCGCCGAGGATAGGCACGCCCAACGCGTTCATGTGCACCCGGAGTTGATGGGTCTGCCCCGTGCTGGGCGTCAGCCGGTAGCGCCCCACTCCGTCACGGTGTTCGCGCAGCTCGACCCGGCTGACCGCGTTGGGCTCGCCCGCCACCTCCCGGGCGGCCATCACACCGCGCTCCTTCACGATCCGGCTGCGGAGCGTACGCGGCAGGTCCAGCTCGGCGTCGTACGCGGCCACGGCCTCGTACTCCTTGCCGACGCGCTTGTCGCGGAACAGCGACTGGTACGCGCCGCGCTCCTCGGGCCGCACGGTGAACAGCACGAGTCCGGCGGTGAGCCGGTCCAGGCGGTGCGCGGCGCCCAGCGTCGGGAGGTCCAGCTCCCGCCGCAGCCGGGCGAGCGCGGTCTCGGCGACATGGCTGCCGCGCGGGGTGGTGGCGAGGAAGTGCGGCTTGTCGGCCACGACGATGTGCTCGTCGCGGTACACGACGTCGAGCGCGAACGGCACCCGCTCCTCGTCCGGCAGTTCCCGGTGGAACCACACGAACATCCCCGGCGCATACGCCGCGTCGGCGCTCAGCGGTCGCCCGTCCTCCCCGATGATCAGCCCCTCGCCGATCATCCGGTCGATCACCCCGGCCCCCGCCGCGAGCCGCTCCACCAGATGCTCCCGCACGGTGGCCCAGCCCCCGCCCTGCGGCAGCTTGATCCGCACGGGGTCGACCCCGTGGCGCTGCGGCAGGGGGGAGGGCGGGATCCGGGGCTTGCGTCTCACCTGGTCAAGCGTACGAGGCCGGGTGCCTGTCAGGCGTACGCAGGTGCCTCCGCCACCGTCGCCCGCGCCCGGTACGCCCGGTACGCCGCGCCCGCGACCAGCGTCACGCCGAGGAAGAGCAGGGTGAACCACTGGAAGTACCAGTGCCCTCCCGCCGGGTCGTACACCGCGGCGCGGGGCCAGGCGAGGTTGACGGTCATGAAGAGTCCGTAGAGGAGGGCGAGCGCGTTGACCGGGACGCCCCAGCGGCCGAGGGAGAAGAGGGGGCGGCCCTCCTCGTCGACGCCGTCCGAGCCGGGGAACTCGCCGCGCAGGCGGCGCACCAGCAGCGGCCCGGTCACCATCGCGTACGCCAGGTACAGCATCACGATGCAGGTGGTGCCGATCGCCAGGAACGCGTCCGGGGAGGCGAAGTTGAGGAGCAGCAGGGCGGCGGCGAGGATGCCGACGACCAGGGCGGGGGCGCTCGGCATGCCGGTGCGCGGGTTGACCTTGGCGAGGCGGGGGGAGAAGGGGAGCTGGTTGTCGCGGGCCATCGAGAAGAGCATGCGGCAGGCGGCCGTCTGGATCGCCAGCGTCGCCACCGCGATGGCCACCACCACGTCGGCGAGCAACGCACGGCCGACCCCGTCGCCGAGGCTGCTGGTCAGGACGTAGCTCAGGCCGTCGACACCGAGGTGCCCGTCCGTGAGGCTGGGCGCCGCCAGCAGGCCGCCGAGCACGATCAGCCCGCCGAGCAGGCCCGCCGCGCCGAGCGCGGTGAGGATCGTACGGGGCGCGGTGCGGCGCGGATTGCGGGTCTCCTCGCTCATCTCGCCCGCGCTGTCGAAGCCGATCATCACGTACGCCGCCATGAAGGACCCGACCATCAGCGCCCCGAAGAGGCCGGTGCTGCCCGCGCCGGTGTGGAAAGTGATGCCGGGGGAGCGCTCGGAGTGGGTGAGCAGCAGCACGATGATCAGGACCGCGCCGATGATCTCGGCGGTCACGCCGATCCGGTTGATCACGGACATCACACGGTTGTCGACGACGTTGACCAGTGTGGTCAGGACCAGCAGGATCACGCCGAGCACGGCCGCGTTGGCCGCCCCGTCGGGGCTCGTCGGGGCCGGATCGCTGCCCACCAGCTGGAAGCCGGACCAGATCGCCGGCAGCACCATCTGCAACGCCAGCGCCGCCGCCGCGACGACCACGATCTGCCCGATCACCATGATCCATCCGGCGAACCAGCCGAACGAGAGGTTCGACAGGCGCGACGACCACTGGTAGATCGCGCCAGAGATCGGATAGCGCGCGGCCAGCTCCGCGAAGCACGCGGCGACCAGCAACTGGCCCACCAGCACGGCCGGCCAGGTCCAGAAGAAGACCGGACCGCCGAACGCGTACCCGAAGGCGAAGAACTGGAAGACGGTCGTGAGGACGGAGATGAAGGAGAACCCGGCGGCGAACGAGGCGTACCGGCCGAGGCTGCGGTGCAGCTCCTGGCGGTAGCCGAACTCGGCAAGGGAGCGGTCGCCGGAGGACTCCGGCGGGTCGGGGCGTACGTCGGAGGGGGCGGTGGTGGTCACGGCGGCACCTGCCTTCGGCGCGGAAGGGTGGGCGGGATCCGAGCGGAGTTCCTGTCGGGTGACAGAAATTAGGGAGGCCCTGTTTCGCTTGCGTGACGCGGCCATGTCGGGGTCGCGCCGAAGTGCTCACGCCCTTGCGGGCGGCAGAAAATCGCGATACATCGTGTGTATTGACGCTTGCTCTCGATACGCGATATGTTCGGCTACGGATATTCGGGGGCGAGGTGAGGTCATCGTGGCGATGAAGCGGCGCAAGCTGAGCAACCCGCTGGCGCTCGCCGTGCTGACGACGCTCTGGCAGAAGCCGATGCATCCGTACGAGATCGCCCAGACGCTGCGCCGTCAGGGCAAAGACACCAGCACGAAGATCAACTACGGCTCGCTCTACACGGTCGTGCAGAACCTGGAGAAGCACGGCTTCGTGGAGGTCACGGATGTGGAGCGGCAGGGCAACCGTCCGGAGCGCACGATCTACGGGATCACCGCTGCCGGGCGTGAGGAGACGACCGAGTGGCTCTCCGACCTGGTGGCCGTCCCGGCGCGGGAGTATCCGATCTTCGAGACCGCGCTCTCACTGATGGGCGTGCTCCATCCCGATGAGGTGACACGGCTGGTCGAAGAGCGGCTCAACTCCCTTGAAGTGCAGGCCGCGAGCGCCCGGGGAGGTCTGGAGAAGCTGTACGAGACGCTGCCCCGGATCTTCCTCGTGGAGAGCGAGTACCAGCTGCACATGATCGAGGCGCAGGCGGAGTGGGTCCGAGGCTTCCTCACGGAGTTGAGGGAAGGCACTCTGCCCGGCGTGAAGGGGTGGCGGACGTTCCACGAGACGGGGGAGATTCCTCCGGAGTTCCAGGACATCGAGAACGGGGAGGACCGCCCCTTCGAGAAGTGACCCCCATGAAAAAAGACCCCGGCAGAGCTGTTGCAGCAGCCCCGCCAGGGTCTCGAACCCCGAACTGAATCCGCCGTGAGGCAGTTCCAGGCGATCGAGGTGCGGCACACCCAGGATAGCCCGGCGCTCTTCACGCGGATCGGTTCGGCCCTGCCCGAGATCACCGCTCACACAGGAGAGCACTCGCGATGAGTACCCGTGCGCCCGCAGTCGCGGCGCGTCAGCTGATCAAGTCCTATCCAGGCGACGTCACCGCGCTCAGCGGCATGGACGTCACCGTCGAGCCAGGCACCGTCTTCGGACTACTCGGTCCGAACGGCGCCGGCAAGTCCACCACCGTCAAGATCCTCACGACTCTGGCCCGCCCCGACTCGGGCACCGCCACCGTCGCGGGCCACGACGTGCTGCGCCACCCGGACCGGGTGCGCCGTGCGATCGGCGTGGTCGCCCAGAGTTCGGGCGCCGACCCGGTGGCGACCGGCCGGGAGAACCTCCAACTCCAGGGCAGGCTCTACGGGTTGAAGGGCGCCGGGCTGAACCGCCGGGTGGACGAGCTCCTCGACCGCTTCAGGCTCGCCGACGCCGCGAAGCGCCAGGTCAAGGGCTACTCCGGGGGGATGCGGCGGCGCCTGGACGTGGCGCTCGGCCTAGTCCACCGCCCTGAGGTGCTCTTCCTCGACGAGCCCACCACCGGTCTCGACCCCGAGGCGCGCACCGCGATGTGGGACGAGATCGCCCGCCTCGCCGGCGACGAGGGCCTGACCATCCTGCTCACCACGCACTACCTCGAAGAGGCCGACCGGCTCGCCGAGCGCATCGCGATCGTCGACCGCGGACGTGTCGTGGTCGAGGGAGCCCCGGATGCCCTCAAGGGCGAACTCCGCGGCGACGCCGTCCATCTGGAGCTCCGGGACGCGGTCGGCGAAGCCGGTCGTACGCTGCTGGGCGGCGCCCTCACCCGGCTGCCCGGCGTGCACGAGGCGCTGTTCGACGGCCGCCGCATCAGTGTTCGCGCCGACGACGGGGCCGCCGCCGTGCCCGCTCTGCTCGGGGCGCTGGAGCGCGCCGGGGTCGGCGTCGCCGCCGCGACCGTGGCCCGGCCCTCGCTCGACGACGTCTATCTCCGCTACGCGGGCCGCCGTTACTCCGAGGCCGAGGCGGAAGGCGCCGACAGCCTTGTCCTCACCGGAGGTGCCCGATGAGTACCGCTGTCTCCCAGACCTGGTACATGACCCAGCGTCAGCTCATGGTGTTCGTACGGCAGCCCGCGTACATGCTGATCACCCTGATCCAGCCGGTGGTCTGGCTGTTCCTGTTCGGCAACCTCTTCAAGAAGGTCGTCGAGCTCGGCGGTTTCGGCACCACCTCGTATCTCGACTACCTCGTGCCCGGCGTCGTCGTGATGAGCGCGCTCAGCTCCAACATGTGGGCGGGCATGACCACGCTCGACGAGATCCAACGGGGCACGCTCGACCGGTTCCTGACCACACCCGTCAGCCGGGCGGCCCTGATGAACGGCAATGTCGTCAACAACGGCCTGGTCACCGCCTTGCAATCGGTCATCATCGTGCTGCTCGGACTGCTCGGTGGTGCCGATTATCCGGGCGGGATCGGCGGCGTCGCGATCCTGATCATCGCCTCGGTGCTGCTCGGCACGATCTTCGGGGCGCTCTCCAACGCGCTGGGCATGCTGGTCCAGGAGCGGGAGTCGATCATCGGCATCAACACCTTCCTGCTGCTGCCGCTGACGTTCCTGTCCTCGGCCTTCATGGCCCCGTCCCAGATGCCCGGCTGGATGCGGCACATCGCCGACTTCAACCCGCTCAACTGGGCGATGGTGGCAGGCCGCTCGGCGCTGTCCGCGCATCCCGACTGGGGCGACGTGTTCAGCCGGAGCGGCGCGCTGCTCGCGCTCGCGGTGGCGGCGGTGTGGCTGTCGATCCGCACATTCCGGTCGTACCAGCGGTCGGTGTAATGCAGTTGAACAGGAATCGGCTACCGGGCAGTTGAACAGAGGCGGCCACTGAGCAGTTGAACAGGAGTCGGCCACCGGGCAGTTGAACAGAACTCGGCCACCGGGCAGTTGAACAGGCGTCGACCGCCGGGCAGTTGACCAGAGGCGGCCACCGAGCAGGTGGCCGCCTCTGGTCACTCAAGTCTCCAAGCGCCTACGCGGACGCCTCCTGCTCCGCCTCCACCTGCGCGTTCCACTCCCGCTTCGTCGCCTGCCAGCCGTCCTCGTTGTGCCCGAGGCGCCAGTAGCCGGAGATCGACAGGTCCTCGCGCGCGATCTCGCGCTCGACCCGCAGCAGTTGGCGCAGCTCCTTCACGAAGCCCGCCTCGCCGTGCACGAACGCGTGCACCCGGCCCTCGGGGAATGCGAGGGCGCGTACGGCCTCCACCAGGGCCTCGCCCAGGGGCCGGTCCCCGCGGTGCAGCCAGACGACCTCCACATCGGAGTCGATCTTCTGCTCCTCCTCGGGGCCGGAGACCTCGACGAAGGCATGGGCCACCGCGCCGTCGGGCAGCGCCTCCAGGGCGGCCGCGATCGCGGGCAGCGCGCTCTCGTCGCCGGCCAGCAGATGCCAGTCGGCGCTCGCGTCGGGGGCGTACGCGCCGCCGGGGCCCATGAACCGTACGACCTCGCCCGGCTGGACCCGGGCGGCCCACGGGCCGGCCAGACCCTCGTCCCCGTGAATCACGAAGTCCAGGGTCAGCTCGCGCACCTCGGAGTCCCAGGCACGCACGGTGTACGTCCGTGTCACGGGCCACTGGTCGCGCGGGAACTCCTCGCGAATGCGCTGCATGTCGAAGGGCTCGGGGTAGGTGACACCTTCGGCGCCGAACAGCAGCTTCACATAGTGGTCGGTGCTGCTGCCCGCCGTGAACTCGGCCAAGCCGTCGCCGCCCAGCACGACCCGCTGCATATGCGGGGTCAGTCGCTCGGTCCGCACCACCTGCGCGGAGTGGGGCTTCCGGGGCTTGCGTGCCGGGCGCTCTGCCATGACGACCTCCAGATTCACATGCTTAGGCTTACCTAAGTTAGCACCCTTCCCTCTGTGCGACCTATGCGTGAAGCGGTACGACCTATGCCTGAAGAGTTCACCTACGTCTGCAGAGTCGACAGCAACCGCTGCAGCGAGCCGCCCAAGCCCCAGCGTACGGCGAGTTCGTCCAACGCGGCCGGGTCGCGCGGCGCGTGCGGAAGTGCCGTGTCCACATCCGGCAGGGGGACGTCACCGGCGACCTTGACGACCGTGGGCGCGACCGCGATGTAGGGCCGCGACTCGTCGAGGCGCCCCCGCTGCGAGGGAGTCAGCTTGGCCTTCGGGTCGTCGACCGCGGCCATGATCCCGGCCAGATCGCCGAATTCGGCGAGCAGTTTGGCCGCCGTCTTCTCGCCGATGCCGGGCACTCCGGGCAGACCGTCGCTCGGGTCGCCGCGCAGCAGCGCCAGATCCGCGTAACCCGGGCCGTCCACACCGTACTTCTCGCGCAGCCATGCCTCGTCGGTGAGCTGGAGCGTGCCGACGCCCTTGAGGGGATACAGGACGCGCACTCCCCGCTTGTCGTCGACGAGTTGATAGAGGTCGCGGTCGCCGGTGACGATGTCGACGGGGCCGGTGGCCCGCCCGGTGAACGTGCCGATCACATCGTCCGCCTCGTACCCCTCGACCCCCACGCGCGCGATGCCGAGCGCGTCCAGGACATCCTCGATGATCGGCACCTGCGGCGACAGCGTGTCCGGCACCTCTTCCTCGTCCGGACCCACCTCGTGCTCCTCGGCCACCCGGTGCGCCTTGTAGGAGGGGATCAGATCGACCCGCCACTGCGGGCGCCAGTCCGCGTCCATGCAGGCGACCAGGTCGTCGGGGCGGTGGTCCTTGACCAGGCGGTCGATGAATTCCAGCAGCCCGCGCACGGCGTTCACAGGTGTGCCGTCCGGGGCCTTCACGGATTCCGGGACGCCGAAATAGGCGCGGAAGTACAGCGAGGCGGTGTCGAGGAGCATCAGGCGTCGGGTCACGTTTCGCATCATGCCGTACGCCACTGACAGTGACGTGTCCGTACGCCACCGACAACGACGTACGCCACTGACAGTGACCCTCGTGTCCGTCACCGTCCACCACGTAGACCACCGACAGTGACCTTCTTTTCCGTCACCGCCCACCACATCCGTCACCGTCCACCACATAGGCCACTGACAGTGACCTCGGCCACTCCTGTGTTTGCTCCGCGTAAGCGGGGGCAGGCGCGGCATCGGGGCGAACCCGGTTGCGTTTTCAACCGTTCGCACCGGTCCCAGCGTCCACCGAGAGGCACACGTGTCAGCCAGGCTTGAAGCGGAGCATCTGTACAAGGTGTTCGGAAGACGACCAGAAGAGGCGGTCGAGCGGCTCCGGCAGGGAGCCGACCGTGAGGAACTGCGCGCCGACGGCACGACCGCCGCGGTGATCGACACCTCCTTCACGGTGGAGCCGGGCCAGATCTTCGTCGTCATGGGCCTGTCCGGGTCCGGCAAGTCCACGCTGCTGCGGATGCTCAACGGACTTCTGGAGCCGACCGCAGGACAGGTGCGCTTCGACGGCCAGGACCTGACCGCGCTCAGCGCCCGTGAACTGCGCGAGGTGCGCTCGAAGAAGATCAGCATGGTCTTCCAGCACTTCGCGCTGTTCCCGCATCGCAGCGTCCTGGAGAACGCCGCGTACGGCCTGGAGGTCCAGGGCGTGCCGAGTGCCGAGCGCAAGGAACGCGCGACCAAGGCCCTGGAGCTGGCCGGGCTCGCGGGCTGGGAGAAGTCCTGGCCCGACGAACTGTCCGGCGGAATGCAGCAGCGCGTGGGCCTCGCCCGCGCGCTCGCCACCGACGCCGACCTGCTGCTGATGGACGAGTCCTTCAGCGCGCTCGACCCGCTGATCCGCCGCGACATGCAGGACCAGCTGATCGAGCTGCAGAAGAAGCTCAAGAAGACCATCGTCTTCATCACGCACGATCTCAACGAGGCGATGCGCCTGGGCGACCGGATCGCCGTCATGCGCGACGGCCGCATCGTGCAGATCGGCAGCGCCGAGGACATCCTGGTCAGCCCGGCCAACGACTACGTCGCCTCCTTCACCCAGGACGTCGACCGCTCCCGCGTCCTGACCGCCGGCGCCGTCATGGACACGGACGTACGCGGCGACGAGGCGGACTGCGCCTGCGCGACCGCCACGCCCGACACCTCCTTCGTGGACCTCTGCGCGATCAGTGCCCGCCTGTCACACCCGGTCGCGGTGCTCGACAAGACCCGCAAACTCGTCGGAGTCGTCCCGCGTCAGCGGCTCGTCGGCTTCCTCGGCGACGAACAGGGCGCACCCGAACGCTGCGCCAGCCCGCGCGACCAGCGCGACGAGGCGGTGAAGGCCGGTGCCTAGGATCCCCTTCGGCGACTGGGTCAACGACACGGTCGACTGGCTGCTGCACCACATGTCGTGGCTCTTCGACTTCTTCAAGACCGTCTTCCAGGGCACCTACGACGGCATCAACGCCGTCCTCCAGGCTCCCCAACCGCTCCTCCTCGCGGGCATCTTCACGGTGATCGCGTTCTGGCTGCGCGGCACCTCCGCCGCTGCCCTCGCCTTCGTGGGATTCGCCTTCATCGACTCCCTCGAACTGTGGGAGGACGCGATGATGACCCTGTCGCTCGTCCTCGTGGCGACGATCATCGCGCTCGTCGTCTCCGTGCCCGTGGGCATCTGGGCGGCGCGCTCCGACCGGGTGAGCGGCATCGTCCGCCCGGTGCTCGACTTCATGCAGACGCTGCCCGCGATGATCTACCTCATCCCGGCGATCCTCTTCTTCGGCACCGGCGCCCCCGCCGGCATCGTCGCCACCCTGATCTTCGCGCTGGCACCCGGCGTCCGCATGACCGAGCTGGGCATCCGCCAGGTCGACAAGGAACTGGTCGAGGCCGCCGACGCGTTCGGCACCACACCCCGCAACACCCTGCTGCGCATCCAGCTTCCGCTCGCGCTGCCCACGGTCATGGCGGGCGTCAACCAGGTCATCATGCTGAGCCTGTCCATGGCCGCCATCGCGGGCATGGTCGGCACCGACGGCCTCGGCGGCGACGTCAACGAGGCCATCGGCCAGCTCAACGTCGGCCTCGGCTCCGAGGCCGGCGTGGCCATCGTCATCCTGGCCATCTACCTGGACCGCATGACCAGCGCGCTGGGCACCCAGGTCTCGCCGCTGGGCCGCCGCGCCGCCGCCAAGCTGCGTGCCGCGCAGGGCCTGAAGATCTGGTCCTACCGCCCCCGGCCCGCCGTGGCCATGGTGGGCGTCGTCGTCCTCGCGCTGGTCGCGGGCGGCATGGGCATCTTCGGCGGTACGAGCTCGACCTCCACCGCGGCCGACGGCGAGAACGTCGGCCAGGGCAAGAAGGTCACCATCGGCTACATCCCGTGGGACGAGGGCGTCGCCTCCACCTTCCTGTGGAAGGAGGTCCTGGAGCAGCGCGGCTTCCAGGTCGACACCAAGCAGTTCGACGCGGGTCCGCTGTACACCTCGCTCGCCCAGGGCGACATCGACTTCGAGACGGACTCCTGGCTGCCGACCACGCACGAGCAGTACTGGAAGAAGTACGGCAAGCAGCTCGACGACCTGGGCTCCTGGTACGGCCCGACGTCCCTTGAGCTGACCGTCCCCTCGTACATGAAGGACGTCAACTCCCTGGACGACCTCAAGGGCAAGGCCGGCACCTTCGGCGGCAAGATCACCGGCATTGAGTCCAGCGCCGGAATGATGGGCCTGCTCAAGAGCAAGGTCCTGGGGGGGTACGGCCTGGACAAGGAGTACAAGGTCGTCGACAGCTCCACGCCCGCCATGCTGGCCGAGCTGAAGCGCGCGTACGCCAAGCAGGAGCCGATCGTCGTCACGCTCTGGTCGCCGCACTGGGCGTACAGCGACTACAAGCTGAAGAAGCTCAAGGACCCGAAGGGCGCCTGGGGCAAGGGCGACGGAGTGCACACGCTCTCCCGCAAGAGCTTCGCCCAGGACAACCCGGTCGTCGGCAAGTGGCTCAAGAACTTCAAGATGACCGAGAATCAGCTCACCAGCCTGGAAGCCGAGATCAACAAGGCGGGCAAGGGCAAGCAGCAGGACGCCGTGCGCGCCTGGCTGAAGAAGAACCCGGGACTCGTCGACAAGCTGGCCCCGGTCAAGAGCTCGGCGGCCGCCGCCCCGGCCGAGGCGAAGCGCGCGCTGGACGTCGCGTGGTTCCCCTGGGACGAGGACGTCGCCGTCACCTACCTGTGGAAGAACGTCCTGGCCCGCCGCGGCTACACGCTGAACCTCAAGCAAATGGACGTCGGCCCCGTCTACACGGGCCTGGCCTCCGGTGACCTCGACCTCAACTTCGACGCCTGGCTGCCGTACGCCCAGGCGAACTACTGGGACCAGCACAAGAACGACCTGAGAGATCTCGGTACTTGGTACCAGCCGACCTCTCTGGAGATCGCCGTGCCCTCGTACGTGAAGGACGTCAAGTCCCTCGCCGACCTCAAGGGCAAGGCCGGCACCTTCGGCGGGAAGATCATCGGCATCGAGCCGGGCACCGGTGAGATGAACCTCCTCAAGACGAAGGTGCTTCCGGGCTACGGCCTGGACAAGGAGTACAAGGTCGTCGACGGCTCCACGCCCGCGATGCTGGCCGAGCTGAAGCGCGCCTACGCCAAGAAGCAGCCGGTCGCCGTCGTCCTGTGGTCCCCGCACTGGGCCTACAGCGAGTACAAGCTCACCAAGCTCGCGGACGACAAGAAGCTGTTCGGCGAGGGCAACACGATCCGCACCATCTCCAGCGCGAAGTTCCCGGGCCAGTACCCGCAGCTCACCAAGTGGATCAAGAACTTCAGGATGAGCGAGTCCGAACTCGGCAGCCTGGAGAGCGAGATCAAGCAGCGCGGCCAGGGGCACGAGGAGGACGCCGTCGCCGCGTGGCTGGAGGAGCACCCGGACATGGTGGAGCGCATGACTCCGCAGTAGGACCACGCGTGCGTGGGCGGTCCGTCTCGAAACCGACCGCCCACGCACGCGTGAGAGGGCGTTCCCAGGCGGTGAGCAAGACCCGCCGGCGCGTCCCGAGCGGTCTTGGGCGCACTGGTCCTCCGCTTTCGCATCCCGGGCGGCGACGGATGTCGTGCGTGCGGTCCGCGTCAGGCGGGCGGAATCCGGCCTTGGAGAACATCGGTACAGCGGTTGTCGGCGAGAACGATCATGGTTGGCCGGCACACCGCCCGGCGGTGTCGCCGAGGTTCGCCACAACCGCCCCGATCCCGGCGGTACCGGCCATCGGCGGTACCGGCCGGTCGGGGCGGCGCTCGGCCACCAGCGCCTCCGTCAGCTGGGCCCACGCCGTGAGGCCCTCGGCCCGTACCTTGCGGATCGCCGGGCAGGCGACCGACTCGGGGTGCCGGGGGCGTGGCGTACCTGTTCGTCGGTCATGGCCGGCGGGCGGCCGAGTCGGGCGCCGCGAGCGCGGGCGGCATTCAGGCCTTCGTTGGTGCCCTGCACGATGAGCTCGCGGATGAACTCCGCGAGGCCGTGAACACGTGGAAGACCAGGCGCCCGCCGGGCGTGGTCGTGTCGAGCGCCTCGTGCAGCGAGGTGAACCCGATGCCACGCTTGCGCAAACCGGACACGATGGCGATGAGGTCCTGGATGGAACGGGCGAGCCGGTCCAGCGACGGAACGACGAGCGTGTCGCCCTCGCGCAGGAAATCGAGGGCCTTCCACAGTTCCTCGCGGTCGGCGTTCTTGCCGGACTTCTTGTCGGTGAAGATCCGGATGCACCAGAGGCGAAGGGGAGGCCCTGAACCGTCACTCTGGTGGACCCGCCGTCACGACTTCGGCGCGGGCACCAGCCGGCCCGCACTCGCGGTCGACGACACCGGTGGCTACGTACTGGCGTACGAGAAGGATCCGGACAACCACGTCGTGATACGCGTCTACGCGATCTGGGCGCCTTCCTGTCCGGGGACACCGCCCACGCGTACGACGCGCCGCGCACCCTCTCGCGGTGCGCCGAGGGCACGCCGGACATCACCTCCGCGCACGACGGCACGGTCGAACTCACCGGCCACTACCGGGCCGAGTGCGACATGGACCGCCAACTCCGCAGCGCATTCAGGGACTTCACGACCGGGCTCGCCGAGCCCGGCCGGCGCCTCGACCGTGCCCTGGAGTCCTGGGGGACCGGCGGCAACATAGGCGACAGCTCGCTCCCGGAACTTGGGGGAAGGAGCCTGGTGTTGATCGAGGGCCAGCGGTGGCGTGACGACTTCGGGAGCCGGCGGGCGTACGCCTACGATCCCGTGACCGGGCGGGCCGACCGGCTGACCCCTTGCACCCACGGCGGCAGCTGGGCCTCCGCCAACCCCTCGGCGACGCTGCTGATCGATCCGGACGGACATCCGGCCCTGCTGGTCAGCCTTTTCGTGCCGCGCGAGGGAGCGGCGCCGGGGGAGTCGGGACAGCTCGTGTATTGGCGAGAACTGTGACCCTCGCACTCCTTCGATGTGTCAGCGATGTGACGGGTGCATGAAACGGTTTGCCGAACATGCGTAGGGTGCAAACAACTCATCAGAAGTATTGGACCGAAGAAACCGAAGATTCAGCGGACCGACGACGCAAGGGAGGGAGCCGGAGCGATGGGCGACCACAAAGAACAGCCCCTTCGAGTGGGCGCGGCCGTCCGGCGGCGGCGCCGGGCACTGGAGCTCACCCTCGCCGTCGTGGCCGAGCGCAGCGGCCTGTCGGTCCCCTTTCTCAGCCAGGTCGAGAACGAGCGGGCCCGGCCCAGCAAGAGCTCCCTGGAGAGAGTCGCCGACGCACTCGGCACCACCGCGGTCGAGCTGCTCGCCGCCGCCGACCCGGCGTGCAGCGTCGACGTGGTGCGCGCGGACGGCGCGGATTTCACCCCCGAGGCCCGGGTGCGCCCCCTGGTGCGCGGTCACCACCAGTTGCACGCCACAGAGTTCACCGGCGACCACGACGAGGGGCGCGAACTCCAGCACCGCAACGACAAGTTGATGTACGTCGCCGACGGCGCCGTCGAGGTCGAGGCGGAGGGCCGCGCTCATCGCCTCGGACGTGGCGACACGCTGTATCTGACGGGCGGTGTGCGCCATCGGTGGCGGGCGACCGTGCCGGACACCCGGGTGATCGTCGTCGAGGTCGCCGACCACATCGACGCGGTGGAGGACCGGCACGGCTTCGGCAAGCGCTGACCGCTCCCCGGAGGGCCGGTACGCCTTGAGAGCCGGTACGCCTTCGGGCGGTGCCGAGCGCTCCACGGGGGCCGGTACACCTTTGGGTGGCGCTGACCCTTCCGTGGCGGATCCGTGCCGGGCCGCACTGCGATACTGACGCCATGTCCGGCACCTCCGGTTACGCCTTCGACGACATCTCCGAGCACGCCGGCGGGCGCTTCGACGCCCTGGAGAGCTGCTACGACCCGGTTTCCTCCGCCCGCCTCGCCGACCTGGGCGTCGGCCCCGGGACGCGCTGCCTGGAGCTGGGCGGAGGCGGCGGCTCCGCCGCCGTCTGGCTCGCCGACCGGGTCGGTCCGACGGGTTCCGTCCTCGTCACCGACATCGAACCGCGCTGGATGGACGGCCTGCCCGGGTGCGCCAACCTGCGCGTCGTGCGGCACGACATCGGCGCGGAAGAGCTGCCGGAGGGCGGCTTCGACCTGATCCACGCCCGGCTCGTGCTGCCGCACGTGCCCGAACGCAGGGCGGCCCTGGACCGGCTGGTGCGGGCGCTGCGCCCAGGAGGCATGCTGGTCCTGGACGAGTTCGACTGCGGCTGGATCCCGGTGCTCGCGTCCCCCTCGCCCGGGGCGGCCGAACTGTTCGAGAAGACGCATGAGGCGGTGATGGGCATCATCACGGCGGCCGGAGCCGACATGCGCTGGGGCGCGCACGCGTACGCGGCGCTGCGTCGGGCGGGTCTGACCGACGTGGCGTCCGCCACGTACGCGGAATCGTGGCGCGTCGGCTCGCCGGGCGCCCGGCTGCACCAGGTCAACATCCGCCGGCTGGGCGGCCGACTGCCCGAGGAGGGCCTGACGGAGGAGCAGCTGGAGCAATGTCTGCGCCTCCTCGACGACCCCGACTTCGCCGTCAACTCCTATCCGCTGATCACGACTTGGGGCCTAAGGCCATGACGCGTCCCCTGCCTCGCGTGGTGTCGCTCGTCCCGTCGCTCACGGAGGCGGTGGCCGTCTCCGTACCCGGTGCCCTGGTCGGCGCGACGGACTGGTGCAGCCATCCCGCGGATCTCGATGTCGTACGGATCGGGGGCACCAAGAATCCTCAGGTCGACAGGATCGTGCGGCTGGCCCCCGACCTGGTCGTCGCCAACGAGGAGGAGAACCGCGAGCCCGATCTGACCGCCTTGCGCCAGTCGGGAATCGACGTACTGGTCACCGAGGTGCGCGATGTGCCGGGCGCCTTCCGTGAACTGACGCGGGTGCTGGGCGCGTGCGGGGCGGCGACCCGGCCGCGCTGGCTCGACGAGGCGGAGACGGCGTGGGCCGAGCTGCCCGCTCCCGACCGCCGTAGGACCGCGATCGTGCCGATCTGGCGGCGGCCCTGGATGGTCCTCGGCCGGGACACCTTCGCCGGGGACGTGCTGGCCCGGCTCGGAGTGGACAACGTGTACGCGCGCCACGAGGACCGGTACCCCCGCATCCCGCTCCCCGAGCTCAGGGCGGCGGACCCGGATCTGGTCGTCCTGCCCGACGAGCCGTACCGCTTCACCGCCGACGACGGACCCGAGGCCTTCGAGGGCGTGCCCTGCGCGCTCGTGGACGGTCGCCAACTGACTTGGTACGGGCCCTCGTTGGCGCAGGCGCCCCGGCTGCTCAGCGAGGCGCTGCGAGTTCCACCGGGATGAGCCAAGCAGCGGTCGGGCCGACCCGTGGAGGGGCGGTGTCGGCGCCTGGTTGATCGCGGAGCCAAGGCCCGGTGTTCCCGTGGTTCCCTGCAGGATCTGGCACGTGAACACGATGCCTTCGTACCGCAGTACCTCAGATGGGGCCCTGGACGTCTGAGCCCCGGCCGGCGACAGTCCGCCACGACAGTGCAGCTTTGTCAGCGAGTCGTGGTCCTGGTCAACTTCTGTGATCTGCGCGCGCTGAGTGGTAGCTGACGGCTAGAGCGGTGCTCGGGAAGTTGCCGGAGAGCGCGAAAGTGGTCGTCAACCCACCAACTCCGGCCGACAGTTCGGGGCAGCTCAGAAGTCATGCTCCGGCCGGAGGAGTTGCTGTTCCCCTCGCTGCTCGGTGACGATGGCTCACCCAGCCGTGCAGCCGCGCGGCGGCTGCGTAGAACTTCTCGCTTGCGGCCCGCCTGCGCTCCTCCTCCACGTGGGCCTGCGCTGCGAGTCGCGCGACCTGCTCGCCGTGGTGGAGGGGACGCAGGGCCTCGCACTCCTGGGCACGGTGCTGGTCGGCCGGCCGTGGCCGCCATTGTCTCCACACCGTGAGGGCTCGTCGGCCGTCGGCGGTGACCAGGATGGGGCGGCGCTCCCCGGCACCAACCGAGGCCCGCTCCGCGGCCGGCCGGGGGCGTGACCGCGGCCTGCTGCATTGGCATCACCCACGTCACCGGGTCGGGGGACTGCGCCGTCGGCTGCCGGGCCGGACATCCCGGATAAGTGTGACGATCACACCAAGGTGACATGGCGACTCCGAGCCGTCACCACACCTGGCAGGAGGACCCAATCGATGAACCTCACTCTGAAGCGCCTGCTCGGCGTTACCGCGGCGGTGGCCACGGGCGCGGCGGCCCTGCTTGGCACCGGCGCCGGCACCGCCGGCGCCGCCGACAGCGCGTACTGCGACCGCGCCGAACAGGACATGTGGAGCAACGGGCCCAGCCGCAACGTGACCGGCCACCGCTGCAGCATCCCGACCAACAAGAGCCGCTGGTACACCATCGAGATCGACACCCTCGAACAGACCCACTACAAGGGGGACACTCTGGACGCAGGGGTCGACCGGACCGAGACCCTGCACAACAGAACCATCAGGTGCCTGGGCTATACCTCCAGCAACGGCACGGTGAACTGGTTCGGATGCCCACCCGCCTGACACACCCGCCGAAGGCTCCCGTACCGACGCCCCTGCCCCTCGGCCTGGCCGGACCTTCCAGAACGCCGTCGTGCGCACTCGCCGGCAGTCACTTCGACGACTGGCCTGCGTATGCGGCTGCGACTGGCTCCGGGACAGGGGACGACGGACGCGGCGGCCTCGGGCAATGGTGGGGTTGTGGTGCGGCACCCGCCGACCGATCTGGACGACAAAGAACCCCCGAAGAGGACCCCACCGGCACGTAGTGGCACGCCTGTGGCACGGCGCCTGAAACGCCGAAGGGCCAGCCTGGGAGGAAACCCCTCCTGAGCTGGCCCTTCTCTCTGTGCCCCCGGCAGGATTCGAACCTGCAACACCCGCTTAAGGAGTTCGATCCGATCCTGATTCAGCTGCTGTCGGAGACAACAACGGGGCCGCTCGATCCGGGGCTGTTCACTCTCGTCGCCCCAGCGTGCTGGTCCCGGCGGCCGCATCGGTATACCTCCTCCGGGCAGGGCGCCGCATGGCGTCATGATGAGGAATCGCCTTTTCTGGCAGCGTCACCGACCGCATGGCGCGGACCGGGCACCCTGACGGCCGGCGGAAGTTCGAGCCGCTTGTCCATGCCGAGGCGGAAGGTGCCGTACGGGTCGATGTTCGACCAGAACAACGCGGTCAAACCGCGCCGGTCCGCGTCGGACAGCTTCTTGGCCCAGGCCGGTTCGGCGAGGACCTGTTGCAACAGCAGGGTGCTGACGTGGACGAGCGCAGACTGGAGCAGGTGCAGGGCGAGCATCGAGGTCTCGATGTGCTCCTTGTCCGGGCCGGTCAGGGCGCCGTCCTTGCCGTAGTGCAGCACGGTGTTGGCGCTGTCCCGGTTCTCCACGACCTGCAGGCCACCGTGGGTCTCCCGAAGCAGGTCGGGGCTGGCCGGGTAGTAGCAGGCGAAGATCGTGCGTACGGCGCGGCCCAGCTCTTCGAGGGCTTGGTACGTGGGGTGCTTCGGGTCGCGGCGGGTGAAGCGCCTCAGCACCTGTTCGGCCTCGGCCGTCCGCAGCCGGAGCGCGGTGGCGTACTTGACCATCTGGTCGTACTGCTGCTCGATCAGTCCCAGCGGATCGGCCTGGTCAGCGAGCCGCCGAGCGCCGGCCGGCCGGGGCGTCGTCCGGGCGGTACAGGCGGATGCTGCCGATGTTCTTCAGTCGGGGCAGCAGTCGGAAGTTGAGCAGCTCGGTGAAGGCGAACCCGACCACGGAGGCACAGTGCGTGTCCACGTAGTTCGACTCGATCCCGGCGTCCGTGCAGTGGAGTCCGGGGCCAATGAGGACGGTGAAGGCTGGAGGCGCGACGCAAGAGGTTACTTTCATCGAGGCGCTGCGAGCAGCTCGCCGCTGACCAGACCCCGGGCCGTGCGGACGGCCGCCACGGACCAGGCGGCCACGAGCAGTACGTACAGGGCGACCGCGAGCACCTCGAAGGCGACCAGGCCGGTGTGCCGGGCCAGCGCCTCGGCGCCGGTGACGCAGGTCCCCACGGGGAAGGTGAACGCCCACCAGGTCATCGCGAAGCCCATGCCCCGCCGACGGGCCCGCAGCACCATCGCGGTGGCCAGTCCCAGCCACAGCAGCGCGAAGCCCATCACGGGCACGCCGTAGAGGACGGCGAGGGTGCCGAAGCCCTGCTCGTACGGGGCGGGCACCACACCGGGTGCGAAGTCCGCGAACTTGCCGACGGCGGTGGTCGACTGGCCCAGCGGGCCGAGCACGAGGAACAGGGCCGGGGTGAGCGCGAGCGGCAGCGGACCCGTGGTGATGAGCCGCGCGAGGATCACCGGCATCATCACGAAGACGGCGAGCAGGCTCAGCCCGAACATCGCGACACAGGCGAGCAGCAGGGTCTCCCGCGGCTGTCCGGCCGGGAGATGGGGGATGAGCAGGGGGCCGAGGGCCGCGGAGACCATCGGAGCGACGAGGGGGAGGAGCCATACGGGGCTGGCCTGGCCGGGCTCGATGCGGTGGCGGACGACCATGAGGTACGGGACGGCCACGGCGGCGACGAGTCCGATCGCGGTACCGGCGCCGAACAGGACGAAGTCCAGGACGACCGCCGTTCGTGTCCCGATCCAGGCCTGGCCGACGACCAGGGCGCCGCCGCCGACGGCCAGCAGAGCCATCGAGAGGCAGCCGTAGAAAGGGGCCATCGCCGGATCGAGGAGGTGCGCGCGGGCCTGGTCGCGGTGGTAGGTCCAGTGCAGGGCGCGGGCGGCGAGCAGGGCCAGGAGCATCGTGAACGAGAGCGCCCATACGGCCGTGCAGGCGGTCCGCAGGCCCAGAACGTGCCCAGGAAGCCCGGCGCCCGCCGTCGCCACGATCGCGGTGCCCATCACTGAGGCGTACCAGTTCGGCCCGAGGTACCGGACGGCGGCGGCGCGGGGGGTTCCCGCCTTGCGGGACGTACCCGCCTTGCGAAGGGTGAGGGGCTGGGCTGCGGTGACCATGTCCCCACGGTCGCGCGGTGAGGTGCTCCCCACCAGGGAGCATCGTTCTATGAGGGCATAAGCTGGGTTTATGGGCAAGGCGGAAGAGACGGCGGGGCCGACCGGGAACGGGCGGACCGGAACACGGCCGGTCGGACCTGGGCCGACCGGTACAGGGCCTACCGGAACAGAGCCGTTCGAAGCCTGGCCGACGGGAACGGGGCCGACGGGAACGGCGCCGGTCGGAACCGGGCTGACGGGAACGGGGCCGGTCGGAACCGGGCTGACGGGAACGGGGCCGGTCGGACCTGGGCCGACCGGTACAGGACCGACTGGAACCGGGCCGACCGGTACAGGACCGATCGGGAGCAGGGGCGAGGCGCCGGCCGCGACCGGGATCGCGCACCGGGTGCCGGATCTCGGCGCGCTGGAACTCTTGCTGGCCGTGGCGCGCCTTGGGAGTCTGGGGCGCGCAGCACGCGAACTGGGGATCACCCAGCCGGCGGCCAGCAGCCGTATCCGCTCCATGGAGCGCCAGCTCGGGGTGGCGCTCGTCGACCGCTCACCGCGCGGATCCCGGCTCACCGACGCGGGGGCGCTCGTCACGGACTGGGCGCGGCGGGTGGTGGAGGCGGCCGAGGCGTTCGACGCGGGGGCGCAGGCGCTGCGGGACCGTCGGGACTCGCGGCTCCGGGTGGCGGCGAGCATGACGATCGCCGAGTATCTGCTCCCGGGCTGGCTCATCGCACTGCGCACGCAGCGGCCCGACACGGCGGTGTCGCTGCTCGCCGGGAACTCCGCCGCCGTCGCGGAGCGACTTCTCGCCGGCGAGGCGGATCTCGGCTTCGTCGAGGGCCTCTCGGTCCCTACGGGCCTGGACTCGACGACCATCGCCCACGACCGGCTGGTCGTCGTGACGGCGCCTGGGCACCCGTGGGCGCGTCGCCGCTCGCCCCTGTCCGCCGCGGAGCTCGCGGCCACGCCGCTCATCCTTCGCGAGGAGGGGTCGGGCACGCGGCAAGTCCTCGACACGGCGCTCGGCGGGCTCGCCCGTCCGCTCATCGAGCTCTCCTCGACGACGGCGGTCAAGGCGTCCGCGGTCAGCGGTGCCGGGCCCGCCGTCCTCAGCGAGCTGGCCCTCGGTGAGGAACTCTCGGCCCACCGTCTGGTGACCATCCCGCTGGCCGACGTCCAACTCAACCGCGCCCTCCGGGCGGTCTGGCCGACGGGGCATCGCCCCACCGGCCCGGCCCGCGACCTGCTGTCACTGACGCGCGGGGTGTAGCGACGGGGGTGGGTTTTTTCGCCCCCTCCGCCCCAGACCCCGTTCGCGCAGTTCCCCGCGCCCCTTTTCAGGGGCGCGGGGAACTGCGCGGTCTTTTGCCGGGGGTCTGGGGGCGCAGCCCCCAGGTACGGGACGGGTAGGGGCGGAGGGGGCGAAAAACCTCCAGCCCAGCACCCCCGCCGGGTGGCTCAGGAGGCCGCGCGGACCAGCGCCCGCATGACCCGCAGATCCTCGCCCATCTCCGGGTGCCACTGCACCCCCAACACCCAGGCGGAGCCGGGAAGTTCGATCGCCTCCACGGTCCCGTCCGCCGCGTGCGCCGACGCGAGCAGCCCCTCGCCGAGGCGATCCACCGCCTGGTGGTGGTACGTGGGCACGGCGCACGCCTCCGGCGCGACCCCGGCGTAGAGACTGCCCGGCACGGGCGACACCTCGTGATGCCCGAAGACCCCGACGTCCTTCACATGCCCGTCGATGTGCTGAACGAGCGTGCCGCCCAGGGCGACGTTCAGGAGCTGCATACCCCGGCAGATGCCGAGGAGCGGCGTCCCGGAGGCCAACGCGGCCTGGATCAGGGCGAGTTCCCAAGCGTCGCGCTCTGTCGCGGGCGCCCCCGTACGCGGAGAGCGCTCGGCGTCGTAGCGAGCGGGGTCGACGTCCGGGCCGCCCGCGACGACCACCCCGTCGAAGCGGCCGACGGTCGCGGCCGCCCGTGCCGGATCGTCCGGCGGCAGCATCGCGGCGAGCCCGCCCGCCCGCTGCACGAGCCTCGGGTAGCCGGCCGGAAGCAGCGCCGCCTCCAGTTCCCACACGCCCCAGCGCGTCCCGGACTCCAGATACGTACTCACGCCGATCAGCGGCCTGCCCACGCTGCCCACGCTGCTCTCCCTCGGATCGACCGGGCCCAATGGCACGCACTCATACCTTTGCGGTGCGGGCGCGGAAAGAGCAAGCCCCCGCGCGGCATGTCCGGCTCACGTCAGGAACCCCCGCAGCAGAGCCGCCGTCCCCGCGCAGTGCTCCCGCATCATCTCCCGCGCCCCGTCCGCGTCCCCGTCGAGCACCGCCTCGACCAGCGCGGTGTGCTGGCGCTGGGAATGCTCCAGGTTCCGTACCAAAAGAGGGATGCAGTCGAGGAGGTCGTTGACGGAGGCGCGGACGGCCGCGTACTGGGCCGTCAGCGACGGGGAGCCGCACAGTTCCGCGAGGGTGAGGTGGAGCATCGTGTCCAGCCGCCGGTAATCGGCCAGCGGCGCGTCGTGCGTGCGGGCGAGCGCCTCGCGCAGGCGGTCGGCCTGGTCGTCGTCCAGCCCGTGTGTGGCGCACAGCCCTGCCGCGCCCACCTCCAGCACCTCGCGGAAGCGCAGCACGTCCTCGATGTCGACCTCGGCGATCCGGCGCCGCAGCTCGTGCTCGCCGGGTGCGTCGCTCCTCGGCAGCACGAACGTCCCGCCGTACCGGCCGCGCCGGGACTCGACCAGGCCCTGGTCCTGGAGCACCTTCAGCACCTCGCGCAGCGTCACCCGGCTGATCCCCAGCCGGTCCGCCAACTCCCGCTCGGCGGGCAGCCGTTCGCCGCCGGGCACCAGGCCGAGCCGGACGACCTGGAGGATCTGCTCCAGCGCCTCCTCGAAACCGTTGCCCGCCCGCACCGGCCGCAGCACCGGCGTCAGCCGGTCGTCCACCCCGCCGTCGGGTTCCGTCTGCGTCATCCGGTCGTGCCCCCTTCCCAAGCAATGGTTCTCGGCAATACCTTATGGCTCTCGGCTGACCCAAGGAGGCTTTTCCGGTGGCAGACCGCACACCCCCGCTCGCCGTCGAGGAGCTGCACGCCCTCGTCGCGGGCGGTGAGATCGACACCGTCGTCCTGGCCTTCCCCGATATGCAGGGGCGGCTCCAGGGCAAGCGGTTCGCCGCGCGCTTCTTCCTCGACGAGGTCCTGGAGCACGGCACGGAGGGCTGCAACTACCTCCTGGCCGTCGACACCGAGATGAACACGGTCGACGGGTACGACATGTCCTCCTGGGACCGGGGCTACGGCGACTTTGCCATGCACCCCGATCTCAGCACCCTACGGCGCGTCCCCTGGAACGAGGGCACCGCCCTGCTCATCGCCGACCTCGCCTGGAACGACGGCTCCCCGGTCGTGGCCGCGCCCCGCCAGATCCTGCGCCGCCAGCTCGACCGCCTCGCCGCACTCGGCTACACCGCCCAGGTCGGCACCGAGCTCGAATTCATCGTCTTCAAGGACACCTACGAGCAGGCCTGGGACGCGCATTACAGGGGTCTGACGCCCGCCAATCAGTACAACATCGACTACTCGGTCCTCGGCACCGGACGTATCGAGCCGCTCCTGCGCCGCATCCGCAACGAAATGGAGGCCGCCGGGCTGACCGTCGAGTCCGCCAAGGGCGAGTGCAACCCCGGCCAGCACGAGATCGCCTTCAAGTACGACGAGGCCCTGGTCACCTGTGACCAGCACGCCATCTACAAGACCGGCGCCAAGGAGATCGCCTCCCAGGAGGGCGTCTCGCTCACCTTCATGGCGAAGTACAACGAGCGCGAGGGCAACTCCTGTCACATCCACCTCTCGCTCGCGGACGCGGACGGCAGGAACGTCATGGCGGGCTCCTCCCAGGACCCGGGTGGCATGTCGGAGGTCATGCGCCACTTCCTCGCCGGGCAGCTCGCGGCGCTCCGCGACTTCTCGCTCCTCTACGCGCCCAACATCAACTCGTACAAGCGCTTCCAGCCCGGCTCCTTCGCGCCGACCGCGGTCGCCTGGGGGTACGACAACCGCACCTGCTCCCTCCGTGTCGTCGGCCACGGCCGCTCGATGCGCTTCGAGAACCGGCTCCCCGGCGGCGACGTCAACCCGCACCTGGCCGTCGCCGGACTCGTCGCGGCCGGCCTGTACGGCATCGAGCAGAAGCTGGAGCTGCCGGAGCCGTGCGCGGGCAACGCGTACACCTCCGAGTACGAGCACGTGCCCACCACCCTGCGCGAGGCCGCCGAGCTCTGGGAGAACAGCCCCATCGCCAAGGCCGCCTTCGGCGACGAGGTGGTCGCGCACTACCGCAACATGGCGCGCGTCGAGCTCGAAGCGTTCGACGCCGCGGTGACCGACTGGGAGCTGCGCCGCTCCTTCGAACGCATGTGAGGCCCTTCTTGTCCGAGCAGTCCGAGCAGTACGCCGCACCGTACGAGCTCCAGGTACTCAATCCCGCGACCGAAGAGGTCATCGCCACCGTCCCGGGCGCCACCCCGCAGGACGTCGACGCCGCCGTCGTACGGGCTGCGAAGGCGCAGGCCAGGTGGGCCGCCCTCGCGCCGGGCGAGCGCGCCCGGCTGCTGCGCCGCTTCGCCGTCGTCGTGGACGAACACCTCGAAGAGCTGGCCCGGCTGGAGGTCCGCGAGGCGGGCCACACCCTCGGCAACGCCCGCTGGGAGGCGGGTAACGTCCGCGATCTGCTCGACTACGCCGCCGGGGGAGTGGAGCGGTTGACCGGCCGGCAGATCCCGGTGCCGGGAGGTCTCGACGTCACGATCCTCGAACCGCTCGGCGTCGTGGGGATCATCGCGCCCTGGAACTTCCCGATGCCCATCGCGGCGTGGGGCACGGCACCGGCACTCGCGGCCGGCAACGCGGTGATCCTCAAGCCCGCCGAGACGACACCCCTGACGGCGCTGCGCCTGGCCGAACTCGCCCTGGAGGCCGGCCTTCCCGAGCACCTTTTCCAGGTGCTGCCGGGCGCGGGACCCCTCGCCGGCAACGCCCTCGTCGAGCACCCGGGAGTGGCCAAGATCGTCTTCACCGGGTCCACGACCGTGGGCAAACAGGTGTTGGCGAAGGGTTCGGCCCTCCTCAAGCGCGTCACCCTCGAACTCGGCGGCAAGAGCCCCAACATCGTCTTCGCCGACGCCGACATCGAGGCCGCCGCGGCCGCCACCCCCATGTCCTTCCTCGACAACTCCGGCCAGGACTGCTGCGCCCGCACCCGCATCCTCGTCCAGCGCTCCGCCTACGACCGCTTCCTCGAACTCCTCGCCCCGGCCGTCGAGTCCGTCCTCGTCGGCGACCCGGCCGACGAGCAGACACAGATGGGTCCGCTGATCTCCCGGGCGCAGCTGGAGCGCGTACGGTCGTACGTCGCCGACGACGCGCCCGGCATCCGGGGCAAGGCCCCCGAGGGCCCCGGCTTCTGGTTCGCGCCCACCGTCCTCACCGGCGTCGAGCCGCACGCGCGCGTGGCCGTCGAGGAGGTCTTCGGCCCGGTCGCCGTGGTCCTGCCCTTCGAGGACGAGGCGGACGCGATCCGGCTCGCCAACGACACGTCGTACGGCCTCTCCGGCTCCATCTGGACCCGTGACGTCGGCCGGGCACTGCGGGTGTCGGGTGCCGTCCGTGCCGGGAACCTGTCCGTCAACTCCCACTCCAGCGTCCGCTACTGGACCCCCTTCGGCGGCTTCAAGCAGTCGGGGATCGGCCGCGAGCTCGGCCCGGACGCCCTCACCGCCTTCACCGAAACCAAGAACGTCTTCATCAGCACGGAGGCCTGAGCCACTCATGACCGAAGAAAGCATCTGCCGCCGCCTCGTCGGCCGCACCGCCGTCATCACCGGCGCCGGCAGTGGCATCGGCCTCGCCACCGCGCGCCGGCTCGCCTCCGAGGGCGCCCACGTCGTCTGCGGCGACGTCGACGAGCAGCGCGGCAAGGCGGCCGCCGAGGAGGTCGGCGGGACCTTCGTGAAGGTCGACGTCACCGACCCCGAGCAGGTCGAGGCGCTCTTCAAGACGGCGTACGACACCTACGGCTCCGTCGACATCGCCTTCAACAACGCGGGCATCTCGCCGCCAGACGACGACTCCATCCTGGAGACGGGCCTGGAGGCCTGGAAGCGCGTCCAGGAGGTCAACCTCACCTCCGTCTACTTGTGCTGCAAGGCCGCGATCCCCTACATGCAACGCCAGGGCAAGGGCTCCATCATCAACACGGCGTCGTTCGTGGCCCGGATGGGCGCGGCGACCTCGCAGATCTCGTACACGGCCTCCAAGGGCGGTGTGCTGGCCATGTCCCGTGAACTGGGCGTGCAGTTCGCCAGGGAGGGCATCCGGGTCAACGCCCTGTGCCCCGGGCCGGTCAACACTCCGCTTCTGCAGGAGCTGTTCGCCAAGGACCCGGAGCGGGCCGCGCGGCGGCTCGTGCACATCCCCGTCGGCCGGTTCGCCGAGGCGAACGAGATCGCCGCGGCGGTCGCCTTCCTCGCCAGCGACGACTCCTCCTTCGTGAACGCCACCGACTTCCTGGTGGACGGCGGAATCTCGGGCGCGTACGTCACGCCTCTGTAGGTCACCCGGGTATACGGTCCGCATTTCATGCGATACCGACACGTTTTCGCGTGGACCCTGGCCGCGGCCGCCGCCCTGGCGGCCGCGCCACCCGCGGCTCCGGCCGAGCGCACCAACTGTCCCCGACTGTCGGGGAGTTGGTACGGCGACAACCGTGCCCGCCTTCAGCGGGTGATCGACGAGCGGGGCACCTGCGCCGGACACCTCGGTGGTCACCCGGTCGCCGCTCTCGACTGGGACAACACGGTCACCAAGAACGACGTCACCGACGCCACCCTCGGCTGGGCCCTGCGGCACGACAAGATCCTGCGCCCGGCGAACTGGAAGGCCACCAGCAAGTGGCTCACCGACGCGGCGGAAGCCGCCCTCACCGCCGCCTGCGGCACCGACGTACCGGTGGGCGCCCCCCTGCCGACCGCCACGAACACCCGCTGCACGGACGAGATCCTCGAGATCCGCGCGGAGGGGAACACGATGAGCGGCACCGCGGCCTTCTCCGGTGACTGGAACCACCGGCGCACCGTTCCGCAGTACGCCTGGGTGCCCCAGCTGTTCGCCGGACACACGATCGCCGAGCTGACCTCGTACGCACGCCGGGCCCGCGCGGAGGCCCTCGCGGCGCCGGTCGGCTCCACCCGGACCCTCGGTACCCACACCGTCCCGGCGTACGTCCGCTACTACGACCAGCAGCGCGATCTGATCCGTACGCTCCAACGGGCCGGATTCGACGTCTACATCGTCTCGGCGGGCTCCGAACCCGTCACCGAGGTCTGGTCGCGCGGCGTCGGCATCGACGCACGGCACACCGTCGCGATCCGATCCGTCCTCGACCGGCACGGGCGCATCACCACCTGGAACCAGGGCTGCGGCGGCGTACCGGTGAGCCGGGGCGAGGTCATCCCGTACATCGACGGGAAACGCTGCTGGATCAACCAGGAGATCTACGGTGTGCCCGGCGCCGCGGCGTGGCAGCGGCAGGACCGGCGCCATCGCCCCGCGATCGCGGGCGGCGACGCCGACACCGACGTCACCTTCGTGGGCGACGCGACCGGCGCGCACCTCGTCCTCAACCGCAACAAGAACGAACTCATGTGCCGGGCCTACGACGACGCCGACGGCCGCTGGGTGATCAACCCGATGTTCATCGACCCGCTGCCGCACAGGCCGGATCCCTACCCGTGCTCGACGAGCGCCTACAGCGCGCCCGATGGCAGCAAGGGTCCGTTGCGCAGGGAGGACGGCTCGGTCGTGCCCGACCAACAGGACACCGTCCACTGAGCGGCATGTAAGGAGCACCTGAGCCACATGTACTGAGCACCGTGTACTGACCTTCGGGGCTCGTCCTAGAGTGCCGGGATGAGCATGACGCCACCGCCCGGCTGGTACCGCGACCCCTCGTACCCCCTCATCGAGCGTTGGTGGGACGGGACCGCCTGGACCGACCACCGGCGCCAGCCCGAAGTGCCCCAACCGCCCTTGACGCAACCGGAGTCGCCCGCAACGGGCGGTTCCGGTCGTGCCAAGGCCGTCGCGCTCACGTTGGCCGCGGTCGTCCTCGTCGCCTCGATCGCCACGGGCGCCGTCCTCCTCGGCCGCGACGGCGGCAGCGGCGACGCGGCGGCGCAGACCACACCGACCGGCGCGTCCCCGACCCCGACCCCGTCGCAGACCGGCAGCCCGTCGCCCTCGGCGTCCACGTCCGCCCCCTCGGCGGACGACCCGTCCGTCGTCGTGGACGAGCTCAACGGCATCACCCTGCCCCTGCTCGACGGTTGGGCCAGACCGCAGTACGTCGCCGAGGACGACGTCGTGATGACGACTCCGGGCACGTACGACTGCCCGGGCGACCCCGGCCTCTGCCGCCACGGCCGGGTCGTCTCCCGCACGGTCACGGCGAACGACGAGAAGTCCCCGCGGATCCTCGCCGAGCAGGACATCGAGGACGCCGCGAACAGCGCGTACGACCGCGACCTCGTCGACAGCCGCCCCTACAGGGGCATCAAGTCCCACCAGTTGGTGAAGGCGGGTTCGGTCGCCGTGGCCGGGCGCGCCGGGTACTTCGTGCGCTGGAAGGTCAGGACCGGGGTGGGGCCCGGCGGTTACGTCGAGTCGCTGGCCTTCCCGTCCAGTGTGGGTTCGCAGTCGCTGGTCATCGTCCGCTTCGCCTTCGACGCGGGCGCCGACGGGCCCCCGCTGTCCGACATGGACAAGATCACCAAGGGGATCCGGCCGCTGGGCGATGCGGACACTGGAGGGGGAGTGGGCAGCAGCATCGGCCCGTCGAAGTGAGGCCGCCGGGCAGGCCTTGGAGGCCCGACAAACTTCAGAGGAACGTGTGCCCTTGGCCGCGATAGGTCGGGACGGCGGCCGTCACGGCATCTCCCTCCACCAGATGGAGGGTGTCGAACCGTTCGCACAGCTCGCCGGCCTTGGCGTGCCGGAACCACACCTTGTCGCCGATGAGCAGATCGTCCGCGGGGGAGCCGAGCAGCGGTGTCTGTACCTCCCCGGGGCCCTCCTGGGGGTCGTACTTCAGCCCCTCGGGGAGGTAGGGGACGGGCAGCCGGTCACGGCCGGCAGCGCCCGAGGCCGGGTAGCCGCCGCCGAGGACCGTGACGACCCCGACGCCCGGCCGGCGGACGACGGGCTGGGCGAACAGCGCGGCCGGACGCCCGGTGAACGAGGTGTAGTTGTCGAAGAGCCGCGGCACGTAGAGCCCCGAGCCCGCCGCGATCTCGGTGACCGCGTCCTCGGCGGCGGTGTGCTGGACGCTGCCCGTGCCGCCGCCGTTGACGAACTCGAGGTCAGGCTCCACGGCCCGTACCGCGCGGACGACCTCGGCGCGCCGCTGGGCGAGCTCCTTGCGGGCGGTGGCCTGCATCAGCCGGACGGCACGCGAGCGCAGGGGCTGCCCCTCGACCGAGTCGCCGACGCCCGCGATATGACCCTCGTACGCCATGATCCCGACGAGCTTGAACCCCGGCCGGCGGGTGACCGCGCGGGCCATATCGGCGACCTGGGCGGGGGAGTGCAGCGGCGAGCGCAGGGCCCCGACCCGGACCCGGCCGCCGAGCAGCTTGAGGGAGGTGTCCAACTCCAGGCAGACGCGCACGACTTCGGTGCCGCCCTGCCGGGACTCGTCGATGAGACGGAGCTGGGCCGGGTCGTCGACCATGACGGTCACGGCGCCGGCGAGCTTGGGGTCACTGGTCAGCTCGGCGAACGCCTTGCGGTCCGCCGACGGATAGGCGAGCAGCACGTCGTCGAAGCCGGACCTGGCCAGCCACAGCGACTCGGCGAGGGTGAAGGACATGATGCCCGCGAAGCCGTCCCGGTCCAGGACGCGTTCGAGCAGGGCGCGGCAGCGCAGGGACTTGCTGGCGACGCGGACCGGCTTGCCGGCGGCCCGGCGGACGAGATCGTCCGCGTTCGCGTCGAAGGCCTCCAGGTCCACGATCGCGACGGGGGCGTCGAGGTGAGCGGTGGCCCGGTCGTAGCGGGCCCTGTCTGCGGCGCGGGCAGTCATGAGCGAAGCCTGCCAGACTCGAATACCGCAGGGTAGGGGGACGTTCCGGGCAGATGCCCCGGGGCCCCGGACTGGTTCCCGCCGGGCCGGGGTCAACCCGTAGAGTGACGCGCACGCAGGGAGGAACGACCTTGCCCCGGCGGGCCCTGCCCGGGGTGACGGTCCACCGGTACGGGTATGCGTGCCCGTGGCGGGGTTCCCTTCCGCACATGTGAAACGGCCCCGCCGAGCTCCGAGGCGGTCCGCTGGCCCGGGTACGAGGAAACGGGGGGTCCATGAGCACGGAAGCGCGCCGCGCCTCCCTTCCCCCACGCCCGACGCCGCCGCCCGCCTCGACGCCTCCGCCGGACAACGCGACTCCGTCGAACGACGCGACTCCGTCGAACGACGCGACTCCGTCGAACGACGCGACTCCGTCGGGCACGTCGACTCCGTCGGGCACCACGCCTTCGCCAGGCGCCACGACTCCGCCGGGCACGTCGGTCTCGTCGGGCACGTCGACTCCGGCCGATCAGGCGACGCCACCGGGTCCGACGACCCCGTCCGGTCTGTCGACTCCGCTGGGCGCGGCGGCTTCGTCGCGCACGTCGGTTTCGTCGGGCACGTCGGCTTTGTCCCAGGCGACGAGTCCGTCCGATACCTCCTCTCCATCCGACCCGTCGGCTTCGCCCGGCCGGTCGGGCACGCCCGACCCGTCGGCTTGGTCCGCCCCGTCGGGCCCGCCCCACCCCGGCCGGCCTCCGTTGCCGGAACAGCCGTCGCCGCTCGGCGAGGCCGCCTCGCGGGCTGAGGCCGTACGGCGCGAGGCGGCGGCTTCGGGGGAAAGCCCGTCGCGCGCCGAGGCCGCATCGAGGGCGGAGACCCTGACGCCGCCCCGTCCCACGACCCCGCCGCCGGGCTACGTCCCGCCGCGCCCCACGTGGGATCCGATGTCGGGCGGCATCGTGTCGCTACCTCCCAGTCCCGTGGCTTCGCCTTCGAGCGAGACCTCGTTGCCCCGACAGAACGATCTGCCGTCGGATGACAGCCCGTTGTCTTCGTCCCGTCGAACGGCCTCGCAGCCCGACGGTTCCGAGTCGCTGCCACCCCGTCCGACGGCTTCGCCTTCCGGCGAGGCTTCGTCGTCCCGCGCTCGGGATCTGGTGTCCGGTGACGTCCCGGCGATTCCGCAGCGCCCCGCGACGTCGCCGTCGAGCAACGCTGCGACGTCCTCCTCCCAGCCTGCGGCCGCGTGGACCGGCGATGCCTCGTCGTCCCGGCCGGTGGACGCTTCGGTGTCCTCGCCGGGGCGAGTGGTCTCGCGGTCGAACGGTGTCCCGTCGCTTCCGCCCCGCCCGGTGGAGCCGCCTTCGGTGGGGGAGGACTTCGGTTCGCCCTCGACGCAGGCCGACAGTCCTGGGTCGGCCGGTGCCGGCGCGGTGTCCCGTGCCGGGCGCATCCCCTCGCCGTCGAGGTCCTTCGACTTCTTCGACTCCTCGGCCGATACGTCGGACACATCCGATACGTCAATGTCGGCGGCGGAGGCCATGCGTGCCCCGCGGTCCGCCGGCCCGGAGGCCCGGCGGTTCCCCGAGCTGCGCCCCGAGCGGCCGTCGAGTCCGGTGCCCCCACCCCCGCCCGCGGCCTCCGCGCGGTTCCCGGACGCGCCCCCGGCGCCCGCCGAGCGGCGTGCCACCGTGCCCCAGGAGAGGCCCACGGAGACGACCCGGCGGCTGCGCCCGATCCGGGCCGAGGAACCGGCCGAATCCGCTGTCGCCCCGGCCGCGGTCCCCACACCCCCGTCAGAAACCCCGAGCGTGGAGCGCCCCTTCGTGTCGTTCGCGCAGCCGGAGACGTACGACGACGACACCGCACGGCTGCGCCCGCTCGGCGGCCGTACCCGGCCCCGTACCGTGGCCGCCGCGGCCTGTGTCGTGCTCGGGCTCGGCCTCATCGGCGGTGCGGTGACCGGGAGTTGGCTGACCGGGGACAGCACGGACGGGCCAGGCTCGCGGAGCGCCTTCGCGTCGGCCGGAGAGCTCTGGCACAGCGTGCCCGTGGACCGGCTCTTCCCGCCCACCGTGCAGGGCGTGGGCGCGGGCCCCGGCGGCGCCGACCGCACCTGGACCCGTATCGCCGTCGCCCCCGACAGCGGTTGCAAGGACGCCTTCGACCCGCTCCTGCGCAAGGCCCTGGCCCCGGTCGGCTGCCTGCGCCTGCTGCGCGCCACGTACACGGACGCGACCCGCAGCCATGTCACCACCGTCGGCCTGCTGTTCACCAAGGCGGACGCGGCGGCCATGACCTCGCTGAAGGCACGCTTCCAGAAAGAGGGCCTGGACCGGCGCACCGACCTGATGCCCCGCCCGTACGCCGCCAAGGGCACGGACGCGGAGGACTTCGGCGACGCCCAGCGCGCCTCCTGGACGGTGTCGGTCCTCACCGACGCCCCTGTCGTCGTCTACGCCGTCTCCGGCTTCGCCGACGGCCGTATCGTCACCGCCCCGCAGCCCGCCGCCGACGCCATGAAGCCCGGCGCGACCACCGCCCCGGCCCAGGCGGGCCTCGGCCACGAGGCGCAGGGGCTCGCCGACCGTGTGGAGCGAGGCCTCCGCAAGACCGTCACCTCGGCCACGGAGAAGCCGTCATGATCCGTAAGGCCGGACTGACCCGCAGGGCCGGGTTCCTCGGCGTCCTGCTGGCCGCCTCCCTCGCCCTGGTGCCGCCGACCGCCGCCCACGCCGACGGCATACGCGCCCAGCAGTGGGCCCTCGACGCGATGCACACCCAGGAGGCCTGGCGCACGACGAAGGGCAAGGGCATCACGGTCGCGGTGCTCGACACCGGCGTCGACGCCCAGCACCCCGACCTCGCGGGCAACGTCCTCACCGGCAAGGACATGGTCGGCTTCGGCGCGAGCCGCGGCGACCGGGCCTGGGCCCGGCACGGCACCGCCATGGCGGGCATCATCGCGGGGCACGGCCACGGCGCGGGCGACGCCGACGGCGTCATGGGCATCGCCCCCAAGGCCAAGATCCTCCCCGTCCGCGTCATCCTCGAAGACGGCGATTCCGCCCGTACGAAGGCCCGCAACACCCGCGGCAACGCCCTCGCCGAAGGCATCCGCTGGGCCAGCGACCACGGCGCCGACGTCATCAACCTCTCCCTCGGCGACGACTCCAAGTCCGCCCACCCTGAACCCGCCGAGGACGAGGCCGTCCAGTACGCGCTGAAGAAGGGCGTGGTCGTCGTCGCCTCGGCCGGCAACGGCGGCGAGAAGGGCGACCACGTCTCGTACCCGGCCGCCTACCCGGGCGTGATCACCGCGACAGCCGTGGACCGGTACGGCACCCGCGCCTCGTTCTCCACCCGCCGCTGGTACGCCACCGTCAGCGCCCCCGGCGTCGACGTCGTCATCGCCGACCCGGACGACCGGTACTACGAGGGCTGGGGCACCAGCGCGGCCTCCGCGTTCGTCTCCGGCGCGGTCGCGCTCATCAAGGCGGCCCACCCGGGCCTGTCCCCGGCACAGATAAAGCAGCTCCTGGAGGACACGGCCCGCAACGCCCCCGCCGGCGGCCACGACGACTCGCGCGGCTTCGGCTTCATCGACCCCGCCGCCGCGATCAAGGCGGCCGGCCACCTCAAGCCGGAAGGGCTCCACTCGGCGGCGTACGGCGAGAAGTACTTCGGTTCGGGCCCCGACACCCCCGCCGACGACGAGAACTCCTCCGGCTGGGCGGGCCCTCTCGCAGGTGGCCTCGGCGCGGTCCTGCTGGCGACGGCGGTGCTGCTGTGGCGCGGCCGCAGGGGCCCACGCCGGTACGGCTTGTAGCAACGGCTTCGAGAGGGACACATACGTCGGAGACGTACACGACGGAGACGTACACCCAGCTGTCGGCGGCGTACGGCCTGGTCGTCGGCGGCCTACGGCCTAGTCGTCGACCGTGTCCTGAAAGGCGGAGACCGCCGCCTGCGCCGCCTCCTCCACCAGCGAAATCCCCTTCGCCTTCGTCGAGTTGCCGTTCGACAGAGCCGCCACCAGATAGTCGTGCCCGTCGACACTGACCCGCCCGATGCTGTTGATGTCCCACAGCTCGGTCGTGCTGCGCGCCAACCACCCGTTCTTCAGGGCCCACTTGGATCCATCGGCAGCGGCCGACACCCCCCAGTGCTGATCGGCGGCGATGTCACCCATGAGCCCCTGAAGGTACGTCCGCGAGCTCTCGCTGAGTTCCGAGTCGTCCCCGAACACCTGCTGCAGCAAAGTCAGTTGATCGGCCGCGGTGGTCTGCGTCAGACCCCACAGCATGCCGTCCCCGCCCTCCGTACCGGTCAGCCCGAAGCGCTTGTTGGCGGAGGCGAGGCCGTCCGCCTGGCCGATCGTGCGCCACAGGGCGGACGCCGACGTGTTGTCGCTGTTCTCGATCATCGAGGTGGCGTACGTCTTCTCGTGGGCCGTCAGATGCCGGTCCGCGTCCTGGGCCTGGAGCAGCAGCGTGGCCAGGATGTCGACCTTGACGATGCTCGCGGTGTCGAAGGTGCCGTCGCCGTACGCGGCGCTCTCACCGGAGTCGAGGTCGAGGACCGCGACCGACACCTCCGCGCCGACCTCCACGGTCACGGACTTCATCGCCTTGGTGAGCAGCGCGCCCCGGTCCACCGTGGGCTCCGCCACAGGTTCCACCGAGGCCTCCTCGCTGACGGTCGGCGATGCCGAGGTCGACGATACGAGGCCAGGGCCGTCGTGCGCCTGCGCCTTCACATACACGGTTCCGGCAGCCGTACCGCCCACGAGGACGGCGGAGGCCACCAAGGTGTAGAGGATTGGCTTGCGTCGGGAGGGTCGGGCGCGGCGCCCGCGGGCTCTGTGACGGTCCATCCCGCGATGCTGGGTGCCGGGCCTGTGCCCGCGGTTAGACGAATGTTAGATGTGTGTCAGGGAAGGCTGAGAAACCGATGAGTCCGGTCAACGCGGGGTTTCAGGGGCCGCACAAGCGCAGCAGCATCCCCCCGATAGGGTCGGGGACCGTGGCGAACAAGAACATTCCCGACTCCGGCTTCTCCGACGACGACGGCTCCGCCGATCCCCGGCTGAGCGCGGCGCTCGCGGCCTGGGCCGAGGACCGCACCGCCGTGCGACCGGTCCTGGAGGCGCTGAAGGGCGCCCGGCTGCTGGTGCCCGTCGTGGCCGTACTCGGCGAGGTCGAGGAGGACGAGAACGGCCTCCGCCACGAGAAGACCAGTGACATGGCGGTGCCGACCCTGAAGGCCGGTAACCGCACGGCACTGCCCGCCTTCACGTCCACCGAGTCGCTGGCCCGCTGGGACCCCGAGGCCCGCCCCGTCGCCGTACCCCTGCATCAGGCCCTGCAGGCGGCGGCGCACGAGAAGGCCGACACGATCGTGCTGGACATGGCGGGACCCGTGGCCTACGAGCTGACCGGCCCGGCCCTGCTCGCGCTCGCCGAGGGGCGCACGTCCGCCGACCCGCTGGCCGACCCGGCCGTCGTCGAAGCGATACGGGCCGCGGTCGCCGCCGAGCCCCTGGTGCTCCGTGCCCATCTCGGCCCCGGGCAGGCCGACGGCACCCTCGCCCTCGTACTGGACCCGTCCGCCGCCCCGGCCGACACCGCCCGCGCGGTCGCCGAACGGCTCGCGGCCGACGAAACGCTGAGGGCCCGCCTGGTGCGCGGCCTCGACCTGGCACTCCTGCCGGCCGGGGCGACGCCGCCGGGCGAGCCCTTGTACGTACGCTCCTGAACGTCTAGCCGTAGATCGGGCCCGTGTACTTCTCGCCCGGGCCCTGGCCGGGCTCGTCCGGGACGATCGACGCCTCGCGGAACGCCAGCTGCAGCGACTTCAGGCCGTCGCGCAGCGGTGCCGCGTGGAAGGAGCTGATCTCGGTCGCGCTCGCGTCGAGCAGCCCGGCGAGCGCGGCCACCAGCTTGCGCGCCTCGTCGAGGTCCTTGTGCTCGTCGCCCTCCTCGGTCAGACCGAGCTTAACCGCGGCGGCGCTCATCAGGTTGACGGCGACCGTCACGATCACCTCGACCGCGGGGACCTCGGCGATGTCGCGGGTCATGGCGTCGTAGTCGGGCGTCTGGGGAGGGGTGTCACTCATGCCTCACACGATAGGCCCCGGCGCGCCCGCCCCCGTGCGGGGGAGTGCCGGTGCACTGTCCGGTGCACACCGGTTCGCGCCTCCCCCGGGGAGCTGCTAACCTTGTGTAACGACCGGCTGGATGCGCCCAGACATATGTCAGCGTGTCCGGCCCACAAGTGGAGGCTCCGATCTCCCACCTGACCGTCCTCCGGGACGGCGGGTCACCCCGGTCAGGCGGCCACCACCGTTCCGTACGGACGGTGGAGTCGCCCGAAAGTGCGCCCCGCGGTCCACCGCGGCGGTGCTCCGGTAGTCCTTGGAGCCCCGCCTGTGTACCGTCCCGGGGCATTTTTCATGCCCCGCGGTGGTTGGTCCACATGTCATCAGAGACATACGCGGCTGTCCGCCAGACCGCCGTGTGGTGCTACCGAGGAGGATCCATCAGCGCCGAGCCCCGCATCAACGACCGGATTCGCGTTCCCGAGGTGCGACTTGTCGGTCCCAGCGGCGAGCAGGTCGGAATTGTTCCGCTTGCCAAGGCCCTGGAGCTTGCGCAGGAGTACGACCTCGACCTGGTCGAGGTGGCCGCGAACGCGCGCCCGCCGGTCTGCAAGCTCATGGACTACGGGAAGTTCAAGTACGAGTCGGCCATGAAGGCCCGTGAGGCGCGCAAGAACCAGGCGCACACGGTCATCAAGGAAATGAAGCTCCGGCCGAAGATCGACCCGCACGACTATGACACCAAGAAGGGTCACGTCGTCCGGTTCCTCAAGCAGGGCGACAAGGTCAAGATCACGATCATGTTCCGTGGTCGCGAGCAGTCCCGGCCGGAACTCGGCTACCGACTGCTGCAGCGTCTCGCGTCGGACGTCGAGGACCTCGGTTTCGTCGAGTCGAACCCGAAGCAGGACGGCCGAAACATGATCATGGTTCTCGGTCCGCACAAGAAGAAGACCGAGGCGATGGCCGAGGCCCGTGAGGCCCAGGCGGCTCGCAAGGCGGAAGCGAAGGCCAACCCGGGCCGCTCGCAGAACGCCGCCGAGGCGGCTGACGCCGAGACGACCGACGCCGAGACCGCCGAGGCCCCGGCCGAGGCTTCCGCCGAGGCCTGATCCCAGGGTGAAGGCCCCGGGGAGTCACGGACGAGAGTCCGTGGAGTCCTGGGACACCCGTCCAGGGATGACAACCGATACACACATGACGTTCCACCGTGCCCGGTTTAACGACCGGGCATCGGAACGCCACTGACGAGGAGAGAACGGCGCTATGCCGAAGAACAAGTCGCACAGCGGTGCCAGCAAGCGCTTCAAGATCACCGGCTCCGGCAAGGTGCTCCGTGAGCGCGCCGGCAAGCGCCACCTGCTCGAGCACAAGTCGTCCCGTTTGACGCGGCGCCTCACCGGCAACGCCGAGATGGCCCCGGGCGACGCCAAGAAGATCAAGAAGCTTCTCGGCAAGTGACGTGAGCGGCGCTCGCACCGAGCGCCGTACGTCTGGACCGGGACCCAATCGATTCCGGGCCGTGTGAGTCCAACCACGGCCCCGCTACAAGGAGTTAACAAGTGGCACGCGTCAAGCGGGCAGTCAACGCCCACAAGAAGCGCCGGGCGATCCTCGAAGCAGCTTCCGGCTACCGCGGTCAGCGTTCGCGTCTGTACCGCAAGGCCAAGGAGCAGGTCACCCACTCGCTGGTCTACAACTACAACGACCGCAAGAAGCGCAAGGGTGACTTCCGTCAGCTGTGGATCCAGCGCATCAACGCCGCTGCCCGCGCCAACGGCATCACGTACAACCGCTTCATCCAGGGTCTGAAGGCCGCGAACATCGAGGTCGACCGCAAGATCCTCGCGGAGCTGGCTGTCAACGACGCGGGCGCGTTCGCCGCGCTCGTCGAGGTCGCGCAGAAGGCGCTGCCGTCGGACGTCAACGCGCCGAAGGCCGCGTGACGCCGGCGCTGGCTTGAGCCGGACGTAGCTGTGGACCCGCTTGCCTTGCGGCTTGCGGGTCCATGTGCGTTTTCGCTGCGCCGTGCGGTCACCGTCCGGCTCTGCGACGCCGTCGGCTCGGGCCCCGCTTGCCGTGCACGCCTGGACCGCCGGCCGTGCGGTGCGCACGGGGCGGCGGCGGCCGATTCGGCCATGCGGGCCGTCCGTGGCTGGGCCGTGGACCGTACGCTGCGCGTCGTTCCGCCTGGTGCGACACCGCCGTACTCCGCTGCCGCGGCGGGAGGAGACGGCGCTTGCCGCGGCGATCGGGGCTCACCCGCGAGAACCACGGTCGCTGCGGCCGCATTCGCTCGCTTCGGCGAGCGGGAGCCCTCGGCCGCTGTCGCGGGACGAGATCCCCGCCGCTGCGGCGGGAGGCCCTCGTGCCGCGCGGTCAAAGGCCCTCGCGCACGAGACTTTGCTCCTCACTGCCGCGGCAGAGATCTCATCCGCTGTGTCGGCATTCGCATGGAGCAGCGGGCAGGAGACCTCGTTCGCTACGCGGGCACTTGCCTGTGGCTGCAAGCAGGAGACCTCGTCGGCTGCGTCGGCTTTGCTTGTGGCTGCGGGCAGGAGACCTTGTTCGCTGCGGGGACGGGATCTCGGTCGCGTGGTCGTAGGGCCTTGGGTGCGAGGCTTTCGTTCGCTGCCGTGGTGATCTCGTCGGCTGCGTGGGCTTTGCTTGTGGCTGCGGGCGGGAGACCTTGTTCGCTGTGGCGGGACGAGATCTCCGGCGCGCGGTCGAAGGGCTTCGCCCGCTGGAGCCTTCGACCACAGCGGCGGCATTCGCTCGCTGCCGCGACTGGGGGACCTGCCCCGTTGTCGTGGCGGTGGCGGCTGGGAGGTCCTCCCCCCCCCGCAACGCACCGCCCCGCGTGCCGCGAAGCCCCGCGCACCGCGTCTGCGGGTGGCTCGGCTCGCCGCCGTGCCTGAAGGTTCCGGCTCGCCGGATACTTGCCCCGCAGCCGCACGCCGGCTGTCGCTGCGAGTCCCCCCGTCGTCTGCTCAGCCCCGTGCGGCGGGCGTTGAACAATTCTCCGTAACCCACCGAAGGTGAACCCATGGCTGCCGCCCCCGAGTTGCTCTCCCCGCGCTCGCCTCGTGTCTCTGCCGCGCGGCGGCTGGCGAAGCGGAACTTTCGGGGGAAGGAGCGGCTGTTTCTCGCCGAGGGGCCCCAAGCCGTGCGGGAGGCGGCGGCGCACCGGGCCGACGGCGCCACCACGCTGGTGGAGCTCTTCGCGACCGTCGAGGCGGCGGAGCGGTACGCCGACATCGTCGGGGAGGCCCGGGACGCCGGGGCGCGTGTGCACCTGGCCGACGAGGCGGTGATCGCCGACATCTCGACGACCGTCACCCCGCAGGGGCTGGTCGGGATCTGCCGGTTCCTGGACACGCCGTTCGAGGAGATCCTCCAGCAGCGGCCCAAGCTCGTCGCCGTGCTCGCGCACGTCCGGGACCCCGGGAACGCCGGGACCGTGCTGAGGTGCGCGGACGCGGCCGGTGCCGAGGCCGTCGTACTCACCGACGCGTCCGTCGATCTCTACAACCCCAAGGCCGTACGGGCCTCGGTCGGCTCCCTGTTCCATCTGCCCGTCGCCGTCGGCGTGCCCGTCGAGCGGGCCGTGCAGGGGCTCAAGGACGCCGGGGTGCGGATTCTCGCCGCCGACGGTGCCGGTGAGGACGACCTCGACGACGAGCTCGACAAGGGGACCATGGGCGGGCCCACCGCCTGGGTGTTCGGGAACGAGGCGTGGGGGCTTCCGGAGGAGACCCGCGCGCTGGCCGATGCCGTCGTGCGCGTTCCGATTCACGGAAAGGCCGAGAGCCTGAACCTCGCCACGGCCGCCGCCGTATGTCTCTATGCATCCGCCCGTGCACAGCGCGCCTCCGGAGGGTGCCGTTCCGTCACCGACAGCTAGTAGGGTGACGGGCTCGGGGGCCCACTGCCAGACGAGAGGTGGGGTACGGGGATGAGTGTCGGCACGAGCGGCGCGCAGAAGGCGCCGCGAGCACGGGACGTGCGCGGCACACCCACGTCCCGGCGCGGTGAGCTCGCCACCGAGGGCGAAGCCGCACTCGGAGCCGACGCCGCGGTCGACCCCGGTGCCGAGCCCGGAGCCGAGCTGGGCATCGACCCCGACGATCTGCCCGACGGACTCGTCGTCGCCGACGAGCAGGGCCGGGTGATCTGCTTCAACGCCGCCGCGGCTCGTATCACCGCCGTTCCTCCCTCCGAGGCCCTCGGCCGCCGACTCGAGTCGGCCCTCCCTTTAGAGGACCTGGAGGGCCGCCGCTGGTGGCAGCTGACGGACCCGTACGGCGGTCTGGCGATCCGCAAGGGTCAACCCGAGCGCAATCTGCTGCTGCCCGGCGGCCGTGAGGTCCTGGTCTCGGCGCGCTACGTGCGGACGAACCCCACCGGCCCCGTCCACCGCGTCGTCGTCTCCCTGCGCGACACCGAGGCCCGCCGCCGCACCGAGCGCAGCCACGCCGAGCTGATCGCCACGGTCGCCCATGAACTGCGCTCGCCGCTCACCTCCGTCAAGGGCTTCACCGCGACGCTGCTGGCCAAGTGGGAGCGGTTCACCGACGACCAGAAGAAGCTCATGCTGGAGACCGTCGACGCCGACGCCAACCGCGTCACGCGACTCATCGCGGAGCTGCTCGACATCTCCCGCATCGACTCCGGGCGCCTCGAAGTGCGCCGCCAGCCGGTCGACATCGGTGCCGCCGTCGGCCGCCACATCCAGGCGTATGTCACCTCGGGCCAGCCCGCCGACCGCTTTCTGCTCCGCATCGAGCAGCCGCTGCCCGCTCTCTGGGCGGACCCCGACAAGATCGACCAGGTGCTCAGCAACCTCCTCGAAAATGCGGTGCGCCACGGCGAGGGAAGCGTCACCATCGACGTAGCGCCCTCGGCGTCCCCGCGTGAGCGGGAGGACGGCGAGTACGCCGCCACGTCGGTCACCGTGAGCGACGAGGGCACCGGCATCCCGGAGGAATCCATGAACCGCGTCTTCACCCGCTTCTGGCGGGGCAGCAAGCGCGGCGGCACCGGGCTCGGGCTCTACATCGTCAAGGGCATCGTCGAAGCCCACGGCGGCACCATCACGGTCGGCCGCGCCCCCGGCGGCGGCGCCGAGTTCCGATTTACGTTGCCCGTGGGCACCCCGGCGTATCTGCTGTAACGCCGAAGAGGCCCCACGGGCGCACGCGCACAGGAGCCACCCCTTGGACTGCGCGTCCGAGGCAGGCTCCCACCCCGTTAGACTCGGCCTTTGGCACCTTTGCGTCCCTCAATGTGGACGATTCGTCTCCGAGTCGTCGACGGGGACCATCCGCCAGCCAACCGGAAGCACGGGAAGAGATGTCGGCACCGAATAAGTCGTACGACCCTGTAGAGGTCGAGGCCTTGAAACCGGAAGAGATCGAGCGCATGCGGGACGAGGCGCTCGCCGCCTTCGCGGCCGCCGGCGACCTCGACGCGCTCCAGGAGGCCAAGGTCGCCCACACCGGCGGCACCTCGCCGCTGGCCCTCGCCAACCGCGAGATCGGCGCCCTGCCCCCGCATGCCAAGGCCGCGGCCGGCAAGCTGGTCGGCCAGGCCCGTGGCGCTGTGAACAAGGCTCTCGCCGCCCGCCAGGCCGAGCTGGAGGACGAGCGCGACGCCCGGGTGCTGGTCGAGGAGGCGGTGGACGTCACGCTGCCGTACGACCGCGTACCGGCCGGCGCCCGCCACCCGCTGACCACCATGATGGAGCGGGTCGCCGACGTCTTCGTGTCCATGGGATACGAGGTCGCCGAGGGCCCCGAGGTCGAGGCGGAGTGGTTCAACTTCGACGCCCTGAACTTCGGCCCGGACCACCCGGCCCGGCAGATGCAGGACACCTTCTTCGTCGAGGGCCCCAAGGGCGACCACGGCGAGTCCGGTGTCGTGCTGCGCACGCACACCTCGCCGGTGCAGGCCCGTGCCATGCTCGACCGCGAGCCGCCCGTCTACATCGTGTGCCCGGGCCGCGTGTACCGCACGGACGAGCTGGACGCCACGCACACGCCGGTCTTCCACCAGATCGAGCTCCTCGCCATCGACGAGGGTCTGACCATGGCCGACCTCAAGGGCACCCTGGACCACATGGTCCAGTCGCTCTTCGGCTCGGACATGAAGACCCGGCTGCGCCCGAACTACTTCCCCTTCACCGAGCCGTCCGCCGAGATGGACATGCTCTGCTACGTCTGCAAGGGCGAGTCCGTCGGCAACCCCGACCGCCCCTGCCGGACCTGCTCCAGCGAGGGCTGGATCGAGCTGGGCGGCTGCGGCATGGTCAACCCGCGGGTGCTTGTCGCCTGTGGCGTGGACCCGGAGAAGTACAGCGGATTCGCCTTCGGGTTCGGCATCGAGCGGATGCTGATGTTCCGCCACAACGTCGAAGACATGCGAGACATGGTCGAGGGTGACGTCCGGTTCACCCGGCCGTTCGGGATGGAGATCTGATGCGGGTCCCGCTTTCTTGGCTGCGGGAGTACGTCGACCTGCCGGCGACGGAGACCGGGCGCGACGTCCAGGCCAAGCTCATTTCGGCAGGCCTCGAGGTCGAGACCGTCGAGCAGCTCGGCGCCGACCTCAAGGGCCCCCTCGTCGTCGGCCAGGTGCTGACCATCGAGGAGCTGGAGGGCTTCAAGAAGCCCATCCGCTTCTGCACCGTCGACGTCGGCACCGCCAACGGCACGGGTGAGCCGCAGGAGATCGTCTGCGGCGCCCGCAACTTCGCGGTCGGCGACAAGGTCGTCGTGGTCCTGCCTGGCGCCGTCCTGCCCGGCAACTTCGCGATCGCCGCGCGCAAGACGTACGGCAAGACCTCGCACGGCATGATCTGCTCCGGCGACGAGCTGGGCATGGGCGACGACGGCAGCGGCGGCATCATCGTCCTGCCGCCGGAGCACGAGGTCGGCACCGACGCCATCGAGCTGCTCCAGCTCGTCGACGAGGTCCTCGACATCGCCGTCACGCCCGACCGCGGCTACGCCCTGTCGCTGCGCGGTGTGGCCCGCGAGGCCGCCATCGCGTACGGGCGGCCGCTGCTCGACCCGGCGCTGCTCGACGTACCGGCGCCCAACGCGTTCGGCTACCCGGTGCAGGTCTCCGACCCGCGAGGCTGCGACCGCTTCACGGCGCGCACAGTGACGGGTCTCGACCCCGAGGCACTGTCGCCGATCTGGCTGAAGCGGCGCCTGCAGAAGGCGGGCATGCGCCCGATCTCGCTCGCCGTCGACATCACCAACTACGTGATGCTGGAGCTCGGCCAGCCCCTGCACGCGTACGACCGCACCCGTGTCCAGGGCGCGATCGGCGTGCGCCGGGCCGCGCATGGCGAGAAGCTCACCACGCTCGACGGGGTCGTGCGCACGCTCGACGCCGAAGACCTGGTGATCACCGACGACCGCGGTCCGATCGGCCTCGCGGGCGTCATGGGCGGCGCCCACACCGAGATCGACGACACCGAGGGCACCACCACCGAGGTCGTCATCGAGGCCGCGCACTTCGACACGATCTCCATCGCGCGTACGGCCCGTCGGCACAAGCTGGCCTCCGAGGCGTCCAAGCGCTTCGAGCGCGGTGTCGACCCGCAGGCCGCGTCTGCCGCGGCGCAGCGCACGGTCGACCTGCTGGTCCTCCTCGCGGGCGGAAGCGCCGACGCCGGGGTCACCGAGGTCATCGCGCCCTTCGCGCCGCACACCATCACCATCCCGGCCAACCACCCGGACAAGGTGGCCGGTGTCGACTACGGCCGCGAGACCGTCGTACGCCGACTCCAGCAGGTCGGCTGCGACGTCTACGGACAGGACGAGCTGATCGTCACCGTGCCGTCCTGGCGGCCCGACCTGACGGACCCGAACGACCTCGCGGAGGAGGTCATCCGTCTTGAGGGCTATGAGAACCTGCCCTCCACGCTGCCCAAGCCCCCCGCGGGCCTCGGCCTGACCGACCGGCAGCGGCTGCACCGCCGTTTCGGCCGCGCCCTGGCCGGCGCCGGATACGTCGAGGCGCTGAACTACCCGTTCATCGGCGAGCCCGTCTTCGACCAGCTCGGCCTGGCCGCCGACGACCCGAATCGCAAGGTCGTCAAGCTGGTCAACCCGCTCTCCGACGAGGAGCCCGCGCTCCGCACGACGCTGCTGCCGGGCCTGCTCGGCGCGCTGCGCCGCAACGACGGACGCGGCAGCCACGACCTGGCGCTCTTCGAGACCGGGCTGGTCTTCCACCCGCAGGCGGAGCTGCGCGTCGCGGGCCGGCTGCCCGTCGACCGCCGTCCCACCGACGAGGAGATCGCGTCGCTCACCGCCGCGCTCCCCGTCCAGCCCCGGCACGCCGCCGTCGTCCTCGCGGGCGCCCGCGAGCAGGCCGGCTGGTGGGGCAAGGGCCGTCCGGCCGACTGGGCCGACGCCGTCGAGGCCGCGCGCACCCTGGCCCGCGAGACGGGGACCGAACTCCTCGTCCGCTCCGGCCAGTACGGGCCGTGGCACCCGGGCCGCTGCGCCGAGCTGGCGGTCCGCGTGGGCGGCGTGGAGCAGGTCATCGGGTACGCCGGTGAGCTGCACCCCGGTGTCCTGAAGACCCTGGGCCTGCCCGCGCGCACCTGCGCGATGGAGCTGGACCTGGACGCGCTGGAGCAGGCGAGCGAGGGCCTTCCCAAGGGCCCGAAGATCTCGACCTTCCCGGTCGCCACGCAGGACGTCGCGCTGGTCGTCGACAAGTTCGTCCCGCACACGGACGTCGAGGCCGCGCTCCGCGAGGGCGCGGGTGAACTGCTGGAGTCCATCCGGCTGTTCGACGTCTACGAGAACAGCGAGCAGCTCGGCGAGGGCAAGAAGTCCCTCGCGTACGCACTGCGGTTCCGGGCCGCCGACCGCACCCTGACCGTCGACGAGGCCTCGGCGGCCCGCGACGCGGCGGTGGCGCTGGCCGCTGAGCGTACGGAGGCGGTGCTGCGCGGAGCCTAGGGGCTCCGCTGGTTGTTCCGGGGAACTGTGCGTCGTTTGTCGGCCGCGGGTTGTTCGTGGCTGGGCGCGCAGTTCCCCGCCCTCTCAGGGGGCGCTTCCCCCTGGCCTACCTGCATAAATGCATGTATCCGGAGGCACCTCACTCATTCGGGTGACAAGTCCGGGCGATCTGGCCCGATCGGGGCATGCGGTCGACAGAATCGGACCGGCCTCTCGGAGGCCGTCTGCGCTGTCAGGGCCTATTGGGGGGCCAATCGGCATGATCCGTATCAAGGCTGGGGCTCCCCGCAGGGCAACGCCCCGGACGCATTCACGGGTGTTGGCCCGGGCGGGCATCGGGTCGCGGGGCCGGGGCGAGGCCCTGCGGGCCGGGCTCACTCGGGCGGTGCGCGGAGGGCGACCCCGGCTGGTCCGCGGACGTGCCCCGCGTGGCGGCGTCGACCGCACGGTTCGCCGGGCCGAGCGCCCACCGCTGCGCCGGGCGTTCAGCATGGGGCTGCCCATCGCCTGGGGCGCGATGGCGATCACGTACAGGATGACCTGCCCGCTCGCGCAGCAGAACGGGCTCGGCGCCCGGATCGTCACCAGTGCCGTGTTCTTCGCGGTCGGTACGGGCCTGATACTCCATGTCAGAAGCGCGCTGCTGCGGGAGCTCAGGCAGATCCGCAAGATCGCCGGCGCCGCCCAGAACGTGCTGCTGCGGCCGTTGCCCCCGCGTGTCGACGGGCTGAGCGTCGCCGCGGCCCAGCTGTCCGCGGACCGTGGCGCGAGCATCGGTGGTGACCTGTACGAGGTGATCGCCACCGAGCACGGCGTACGGATCGTCATGGGCGACGTCCGCGGGCACGGCATCGGCGCCATCGGAACCGTCGCCGCCGTCCTCGGCAGCTTCCGCGAGGCCGTGCACGACGAGCCCGACCTCGGTTGTGTCCTCAGACGCCTTGAGCGGGCGCTGGCCCGGCATCTGCGCGAGCGGGCCCGGGCCGAGCACCCCTCGACCGGGCTCGAACCCGACAGCCCGGTCGCCGAGGAGTTCGTCACCGTACTGCTGCTGGAGATCCGCCGCGACGGTGAGGTGTACGCCCTCAACTGCGGTCATCCCTGGCCGTATCTGCTCAGCGGTGGCCGGGCCGAGCCACTCGTACGTGCCGACCCGCTGCCTCCGCTCGGGCCGTTCCCGCTCCCGGCCGAGCTGCCCGCCGTGCGCTGCGGTCAACTCCTGCCCGGCGAGGTGCTGTTCCTGCACACCGACGGTGTCGAGGACGCGCGCGACGGTCACGGCCGCTTCTTCCCGCTTGCGGCCGAGCTCACCAAAGCCGTCCGTACCCAGCCCGTCTCACCCCAGTCCGTCCTGCGCGCAGTCCTCACCGGACTGCTGCGTCACACCGGCGGCAGACCCGCCGACGACGTGGCCGTGCTCGTGCTCCGCAACGACCGCAGTCGCGTCCCCCTGCAGCAGGGGCACGCCGTGGCCCACCACGCGCCCCGATAGGGGGCGCGGGGCTGTGCGACCGGCGGAGCCGTCCGCCCCGCCACGGAGTGTCGGGCAGGCAGCTGGGCGGACGGCGCGAATCGGGCCGCCGCACTGTACGAGGGGGAGCCGGCGGCCCGGCCGGCCTCTTGCGAGGCATTTCAGTCAACCGGCCAGAAACGCTCTGCGACAGCGCGCGTACTGCCCGGATACGGGCACTCGTTTCACACCCCGTGTGAAACGGGACGCACTAGTCTGTCGGCACCGAGCCACCCGGGGGGCCTTCATGCAGCCCAACACTCTGCTCGACGCGATTCTCGACGAGGCCGGCATCTCGCACGCGGGACTCGCCGCCCACGTCAATCAGGCGGGGAGAGCGCGCGGTCTCGCGCTCAGGTACGAACACACCGCCGTGGCGCGCTGGTTGAAGGGCCAGCGCCCGCGTGGCCAGGTGCCCGACCTGATCTGCGAGGTGCTCGCCGGCCGACTCCACCGGCAGGTCACGCTCGACGACATCGGCCTCGGCGTGCCCGGCGAGCCGTCGACTCCGCACGGCACCTCGCTCTCCGGCTTCGTCGAGCGCGCCACCGCGCTGTGGCGCTCCGACGAACAGCAGCGCCCGCACATCCTCGGCGCGCCGGCCGTCACGGGAACGCCCGCCGTGATGCCGGTGTGGGAGTGGGAGAACCCGCCCGAGGACGTCGACGTCTCGCGCGGCGGACGCCACCACGTCAGCATGGCCGACATCGAGATGCTGCGCGCGGCCCGCGCCCACTACGAGCAGATGTACCGCAAGGCAGGCGGCATCGCGACCCGCACCCGGATCGTCGGCTTCCTCAACTCGGAGACGGCACCCCTGCTGCGCGGCAGTTACACCGACGCCACCGGCCGCCAACTCCACCGCGCGACCGGCGGCTTGGTCGCCATCGCGGGCATCTGCGCCTACGACTCCGACGCGCACGGACTCGCCCAGCGCTACTTCCACCAGGCGCTGCGCCTGGCGAAGGCCAGCGGGGACAGGGGACTTGGGGCCTACGTCATAGCCCTGCTCGTCAACCAGTCGCTGTTCATGCGCGAGTACCGGCAGGCCGTCGCGTTCGCCGAGGCCGCGCTGCGCGCCGCGGGGCGGCACATCACTCCGGCGCTCGCCTCCGACCTGTACGCGATGCAGGCCAAGGCGTACGCACACCTCGGCGACGGCAGCAGCGCGCTGTCCTGCATCCGGCGTGCCGAACAGGCCGCAGAGCGTATTCGTCGCGGTTACGAGCCCGACGAGACCGGCTATGTCCAGCCGGGCCTGGTCAACGTACAGGTGGCGGAGGCGCTGCTCAGCCTCGGCGACCTGGTGGCGGCGGGGGAGCACGCGATAGCCGCCGTCGACAACCCGGCGCACGACCGGGGACGGGTGCACCGGCTCGCGATGCTCAGTCAGATCGAGCTGCGCCAGGGCAATGCCGACAAGGCCGTGGCCACCGCGGTCCAAATGGCCGAACAGGCGCGGGGGATGGAGTCCCAGCGACTGCGCGACAGACTCCGCGCGGTACGCGAACACCTGGTGCGCAGCGGCTGTGCGGGCACGGCCGAGGCCGCCGAACTCATCGACGGAGCACTGCGGGTACCGCTGTAGACAAGTGCTCCGGAAACACCGCGTACCGCTCCAGAACACCGTGCCTGCGCTGCCGCTGCACCGTGCCCCGACCGCTGTGAGCCTGCTGTGAGGACACTCCTGCTGCGATATTGCCATCTACTCGGCGGAAGGTGGCAGAACCGTGCAGTGGACGAAACAGAACGAACAAACTGTGTATGCAAACCGCTGGTTCAGCGTCAATCTCGCAGATGTGGAGCTGCCGGACGGTCGGCACCTCGATCACTTTTTGATACGGCTGCGGCCGGTGGCCGTGGCCACTGTGGTGAATGAGGCCAATGAAGTGCTGCTCCTGTGGCGGCACCGCTTCATCACCGACAGCTGGGGGTGGGAACTCGCGGCGGGCGTCGTCGAGGACGGTGAGGACATCGCCGTCGCGGCGGCCCGCGAACTGGAGGAGGAGACCGGCTGGCGGCCGGGACCCCTGCGGCATCTGATGAGCGTCGAGCCCTCCAACGGGCTCACCGACGCCCGGCACCACATCTTCTGGGCCGACGAGGGCGCGTACATCGGACACCCCGTGGACGACTTCGAGTCGGACCGAAGGGAATGGGTTCCCTTAAAGCTCGTCCCCGACATGGTCGCCCGCGGCGAGGTCCCGGCCGCCAACATGGCTGCCGCACTGCTCCTTCTGCACCATCTCAGGCTCGGGCAGGACGCCTTGCCCTGATCCGTCCCCCCCACCGGCGTCCAGAGGCCTAGTGGCCCAGAGCCTGCCAGACCGCCACGGCCAGCGCGCCCACGGCCGCGACGGCCGCGAGGGTGGGCAGTGGCCAGCGGGTGTGCTCGAGGGCGACGACCCGTGCGCTCAGGTCGTCGAGATCCTTGGCGGTCTGGTCGTCGCGCTGAGTGAGCAGCGCCAGTCCGCCCTCGATGCGGGTGAGGCCCACTTCGAGCGACCGGCGTAACTCTGCGAGTTCCCTCGGTGCCACGGGATGCTCGGGGTCGGCGGTCACGAGTCCGCTCCTTTCCGTAGTCGTCACATCCCTTGCATGCGCACGGAAAGTCAACTCGCCTGGTGGACACGTGGGGAGCGTGTGCGAGGGGCATATGCGGGCCCGGCACGCACACGGTGTGTGAATGGCGCGGGCCCGGCACCGAAAAGGGTGCCGGGCCCGCGCCCGCCCGAGACGTACGGACCGTAGTCAGCTCTCCGGTATCACTCGCCGTACGTGTAGAAACCCGAGCCCGACTTCCGGCCCAGGCGTCCGGCGTCCACCATGCGCTGGAGCAGCGGGGGAGCGGCGTACAGGGGCTCCTTGTACTCCTCGTACATCGAGTGGGCGACCGAGGCCACCGTGTCGAGGCCGATCAGGTCGGACAGCTTGAGCGGGCCCATCGGGTGGGCGCAGCCCATCTCCATGCCGTTGTCGATGTCCTCGCGGCTCGCGATGCCCGACTCGAACATCCGGATCGCGGACAGCAGATACGGGATGAGCAGCGCGTTGACCACGAAGCCTGAGCGGTCCTGGGCGCGGATCGCATGCTTGCCGAGCGCCTTCTCGGCGAACAGCTGGGCGCGGCTGAGGGTGCCCTCGGAGGTGGTCAGCGCCGGAATCAGCTCGACGAGCTGCTGCACCGGGGCCGGGTTGAAGAAGTGGATGCCGATGACCTGGTCGGGGCGCGAGGTGGCGACGGCGAGCTTCACCAGCGGGATCGAGGAGGTGTTGGAGGCGAGGATCGCGTCCTGCCGGGTCACCACCTGGTCGAGCACCTGGAAGATCTCGGTCTTCACCTGCTCGTTCTCGACGACGGCCTCGATCACCAGGTCGCGGTCGGCGAACTCGCCGAGGTCCGTGGTGAAGCTGAGCCGGTCCTGAGTGGCCTTGAGCTCGTCCTCGGAGATCTTGCCGCGCTCGGCCGCCTTGGAGAGGGAGTTGAAGAGCCGGGTACGGCCGATCTCCAGGGCTTCACCGGTGGTCTCGGCGACCTTGACGTCCAGACCGGCGCGGGCGCACACCTCGGCAATGCCCGCTCCCATCTGGCCGCAGCCCACGACTCCGACGCGTTCGATGTCGGTCACATCGTCCCCTTCGCTGATCTACGGCACTAGGCAGGGCCCCCGTTGTTCGGTGCCTGCTCCGATCGTGCACGTTACTCCGAAGTATCGATGATCGATCGTCCGGGTCCGCCATGCTGGGCGCGGGGACGATCCGTGACGGCGCGGATCCGCTGTGTATGGGGGAGTGGAGATGGGGCGACTGTCACGTCGGGCGTTCGCGGTGGCAGCTGTGGCGACGCTCTGCGGGTCGGCGACGGCGGGGGATGCCGCGGCATTACCGGGTTCGGTCTCCCGGGGTCGGGCGGGGACGCGGGCCGCGAGCGAGCTGCGCGGGATGTGGCTGGCCGCCGTCTCCAACCGTGACTGGCCGTCGAGCCCGGGCCTGACCGCCGGCCGGCAGCGCGCCGAACTCCTCGACCATCTCGACACCGCCGTACGCCTGCGCCTCAACACCGTGATCTTCCAGGTGCGTCCCACGGCCGACGCGCTGTGGCCCTCGCCGTACGAGCCGTGGTCCCAATACCTGACCGGTGTCCAGGGCGAGGATCCCGGGTGGGATCCGCTGGGCACCGCGGTGGCGGAGGCCCATGCGCGCGGCCTGGAGCTGCACGCCTGGTTCAACCCGTACCGGATCGCCAACCACACCGACCCGGCGAAGCTCGTGGCGAGCCACCCCGCCCGCGAGCACCCCGACTGGGTCGTGCCCTACGGCGGGAAGCTCTACTACGATCCCGGGCTGCCCCAGGTCCGCGCGTTCGTCCAGGACGCGATGCTCGACGCCGTGCGGAAGTACGAGATCGACGCGGTGCACTGGGACGACTATTTCTACCCGTATCCGGTCGCCGGCCAGGTCTTCGACGACGACGCGACGTACGCGGCCCACGGCGCGGGCTTCCCGGACAGGGCCGCCTGGCGGCGCCACAACATCGACTGCCTGGTCCGGGAGACGGCGGCCCGCATCAGGGAGGTCCGGCCCGCGGCGCGCTTCGGGATCAGCCCCTTCGGAGTGTGGCGCAACGCCACCACCGACGGGCTCGGCTCGCCGACCAGGGCAGGCGTGCAGACGTACGACGATCTGCACGCCGACACCAGGAAGTGGGTCCGGGAGCGCTGGATCGACTACATCTGCCCGCAGCTGTACTGGAACATCGGGCTCGCCGCCGCCGACTACGCGAAGCTGCTGCCCTGGTGGTCGACGGTCGTCGAGGGCACGGGCGTGCAGTTGTACGTCGGGGAGGCGCTGTACAAGGCGGGCGATCCCGCGCAGCCCGCGGCGTGGCAGGACCCCGCCGAACTCTCCCGGCACCTCACCCTCGCCCGCGACTACCCGCAGGTGCGCGGGCACGCCTTCTTCTCGGCCAGGGAGGTCGGCGCGGATCGCATCGGCGCGATGGCACGGGTCGTCGCCGACCACTATCAGCGGCCGGCGAGAACTCCGCGCTGAGCCAGGGCGCGCCGGCTGGGGCGCGACCCCGTGCTGAGCTCCTACCTGGTGTCCTTGTGGCGGATTTCGGTGTCGGGGCCCGGTGAGCACACTCCCTCGTGCCCGTCCTCGAACTTCACGCGGTACGGGGGATTGCCCTCCGCCCCCATGACCTCGGTGATCTTCCCGACCTTGTCGTGCTGCCCGACAACCCTGCCGTGCTGCACAATCTGGTCGCCCACGGTTGCACGCATGTGAAGGGTCTCCTCGTCATGTGCGTCGTCATGTGCGGGAGTAGCGGTCCGTGGCCGCAAGTCTACGGCTGGTGGCGCCGGTTGGCCCGGCCCGTGCGTGCCGGTCAGCCACGCGCCCGTTGGGTGAGCGCGATACAGACCAGAACGGCGGCGGCCGTCAGGGGTGCGGCCGGTGTGAGCTGCTCGCCCAGGAGCAGTACCGACCACACCAGTGTGAGCAGCGGCTGCGCCAGCTGCAACTGGCTGGCCTTCGGAATCCCGATCGATGCCATACCGCGGTACCAGACGACCAGGCCGAGGAACTGCGACACGGCCGACACCCACAGCAGTCCTGTCACGCTGTGCATGGTCAGGTGCACGGGCTCCTGCGACAGCGCGACCAGCGCGCCCGGCACCGACAGTGGCAGACACAGGACCAGCGCCCAGCCGATGACCTGCCAGCCCGGCATGACCCGGGCGAGCCGACCGCCCTCGGTGTAGCCCGCCGCGCAGATCAGCAGCGCCCCGAAGAGATACGCGTCCGCGCCGGTCAGGGCCCCACCGCTCTGCTGCAAGGTGAACGCGATCACCGCGGCCGCGCCCGCGACGGCCGCCACCCAGAACATCCGCGAGGGCCGCGCCCCGGTGCGCAGCGCCGAGAACAGCGCGGTCGTCAGCGGCAGCAGCCCGACGACCACGGCCGCGTGGGCGGTGGTCGACGTCTGCAGCGCGAGCGTCGTCAGCAGCGGGAAGCCGAGCACGACACCCGCGGCGACGACGGCCAGCCCCGCCAGATGGCGGCGGCCCGGCACGGGAACACGCAGCGCCAGCAGGCAGCTGCCCGCGATGACCGCCGCCAGGACGCTGCGCACGGCCACCAGGGACCAGGGGCCGAAGCCCTCCAGACCCCAGGCGGTGGAGGGGAAGGTCAGTGAGAAGGCGGTGACGCCGAGGGCGGCCTGGAGGGTGCCCGAGCGGCGGGCCGTCGCGGCGGTCCGAGCGGTGTCGTTCGCGGCGGTCCCGGTGGTGACAACCGCTATCGGGGTCTCGGCGGTAGCGCTATCCTGTGTTCTCATGCAAGAGCGTAGCAGTGTGGGAGATCTCGCGAATCAGCTGCGTCGGGAGCTGGACCGCTACTCGCCTGGTGGAAAGCTGCCGTCGAGCCGGGCACTCGTGGAGCGGTTCCGGGTGAGCCCGGTGACCGTGTCGCGGGCGCTGGCGCAGCTCGCCGCCGAGGGTCTTGTGATCACCCGGCCCGGCGCCGGCGCGTTCCGGGCCCAGCCGCGTACGGCCCCCGCCCCCGCCGGGGACACCTCCTGGCAGGAGCTCGCGCTCAGCGCGGACGCCGCTGCCGAACTCGTACCGCGCACGGTGGACGCGTCCGGCGTCCTCGTCTCCCTCGCCGCCCCGCCGCCCGGTGTCGTCGAGTTCAACGGCGGCTATCTGCACCCGTCGCTGCAGCCGGAGCGGGCGATGGGCGCGGCCCTGTCCCGGGCCGGGCGCCGTCCCGGAGCCTGGTCCCGGCCGCCCATGGAAGGACTCGCGGAACTGCGCGAGTGGTTCGCGCGGGGGATCGGCGGCGCGATCACCGCGGCCGAGGTGCTCATCGCGGCGGGCGGTCAGTCCGCGCTGACGACGGCCCTGCGTGCGCTCGCGCCGCCCGGGGCGCCGGTCCTGGTCGAATCGCCCACCTACCCGGGCATGCTGGCGATCGCCCGCGCGGCCGGACTGCGCCCCGTGCCGGTGCCCGTCGACGCCGACGGCGTGAAGCCGGAACTGCTCGCCGACGCGTTCAGGACGACCGGCGCCCGCGTCTTCGTCTGCCAGCCGCTGTTCCAGAACCCGACCGGCGGCGTCCTCGCGCCCGAGCGGCGGGGCGAGGTGCTGCGCATCGCGCGCGAGGCGGGCGCGTTCGTGGTCGAGGACGATTTCGTACGCCGTCTCGTGCACGAGGACGCGGGCCCGCTGCCCAGGCCGCTGGCTGCCGAGGACCCCGACGGAGTCGTCGTGCACGTCGGCTCGCTGACCAAGGCGACCTCGCCGAGCTTCCGGGTGAGCGCACTGGCCGCGCGCGGTCCGGTACTCGAGCGGCTGCGCGCCATCCAGGTCGTCGACACCTTCTTCGTGCCGCGCCCGCTCCAGGAGGCCGCGCTCGAACTCGTCGGCTCACCCGCCTGGCCCCGTCATCTGCGCGCACTGGCCGCCGAGTTGAAGGCCCGCCGCGACACGATGACCACGGCGCTACGTCTGAACCTCCCCGAACTCGCCCTCCCTCACATCCCGTTCGGCGGCTACCACCTCTGGCTGCGGCTGCCCGACGGCACGGACGAGCCCGCCCTGGTCACCGCCGCCCTCCGCGCAGGCGTCGCCGTCACCCCCGGCCGCCCCTACTTCAGCGCCGAACCCCCGGCCGCCCACCTCCGGTTGAGCTTCGCGGCGGTGGCGGGGACGGAAGAGATCACGGAGGGGGTACGCAGACTGCGATCGGCGTACGCGGAGATCTGTTAGTCGGCCTCTGCTGGAGATCTTTCAGCCCGTCCGGCGTTTGAGGACGAGACCGGCAAGGCCGAAGCGGGGGTCTGGGGGCGGCAGCCCCCAGGGACGATGGGGGTCCCCCCGCTCGAGCGAAGTCGAGAGTGGGGGAGGGCAGGGGCGGAGGGGGCGAAAACCAAATCGGCGCGTCGGAGTCGGCTCCGGGCAAGCCCCCTTCGCGGACCCGCTCCAGTGAGCTCCCAAGTACCCTGCGTAACCCCTCTTGACCTGCGGAGTCTCGCGCTCCACGATCTCCGCATGCATCTTCGGGTCACGTTCGTCGCCGCCGCGCGCAGCTCCTCGCTGCTCGCGGAGCGCTTCCAGGACGACCGGCCGCTGGACCAGGCCGGCTGGGACGAGGTGCAGCGCGCTGCCCCGGAGCTGGTATCGCTGGCGGCGGCCGAGCTGCGCTACTGCTCGCCGACGCCCCGCAGCCGGGCCACCGGCGACGCCCTGGGGTACGGGCCGCTCGTCCAGCTCGCCCTGCGCGACTGCGACATGGGCCGATGGCGCGGCTTCACGCTGGGCGAGGCGATGGCCCGTGAACCCGAGGCCGTCGACGCCTGGCTCGCCGACCCTCGGTCCACGCCCCACGGCGGCGAGTCGCTGCTGGCCTTCATCGCTCGCGTCGGCGCCTGGCTCGACACCAGGCCCGCCGACGACGGAGGGCGCATCGTCGCCGTGGCCGAACCCTCCGTGATCCGGGCCGCCCTGGTCTACGTCCTGAAGGCGCCGCCCTCGACGTACTGGAACATCGATGTGCGCCCCCTGTCGACGACCACCGTCACGGGCCGGGCAGGTCGCTGGAACCTGCGCTTCGACGGAGCGTTCTCTCAGTCCACGCGCGCGTAGTCGGTGGTGAGTACCAGGTCCTTCGCGGGCCCCCGGACGCGCCACACGGTCCGCCAGTGGTTCTCGTCGCGGACGGTGAACTCACCCCGGTAGAGGTCCGCCGCGCACGGATGGTCGGCGATGTGCCGCCCGGTGGTCAGGTCCAGATCGTGGAAGGGACGGCCGTCGGAGAACCGTACGGCCGCGCTGCCCGGGCGCCCGCCCGGCAGGAACCACAGCGTCCGCTCGGCGGGCCGGGGCGTGCCCTGCCAGAGGAAGGTCCCGGACTCCTGATGAAGGAGGCCGTCGCCTCCGTCGTCGAGTGGCGAGAAGACGGTCGTCCCCGTGAAGCGCCCCTCCGCACCGCTCGCCAGATCCCGCACCGAGCGCTCCACCCGCCAGCTGCCGGTCAGGTAGGCCAGTACGTCTGTCACTGGCCAGAACTCGCCCATACCGAACCGCTCTCCGTCCCATCCGATGCTGCGCGACCCATTGACGCACTCCGACCCCCTCCCTATCTTGCCGTTCGAAGTATTGATCGCTGTCTGGTATTTCGAACAACTCAACACTACAGAGCCGCGGAGTATCCATGTCACCCACCCGCACCCGCTGGAGACTCGGACTCACGGCCACCGCGCTCCTGGTGGCCTCCGTCGTCCTGGGGCCCGCTCCGGCGAGCGCCGCCGCCGACGTCACCGACTACGCGATCAACGTCGACCCGAAGGGCTCGGGCGCGAAGATCGACGACACCATGTACGGCGTCTTCTTCGAGGACATCAACCGCGCCGCGGACGGCGGCCTGTACGCGGAGCTCGTACAGAACCGGTCCTTCGAGTACAGCAACGCAGACAACAACTCCTATACGCCGCTCACCTCCTGGACCGTCTCCGGCACCGCCAAGGCCGTGAACGACGACGGGCGGCTCAACGCCCGCAACCGCACGTATCTCTCCCTGGACGGCGACTCGTCCGTCACCAACTCCGGCTACAACACCGGGATATCGGTCGACAGCGGCAAGGTGTACGACTTCTCGGTCTGGGCCCGCGCCGACGCCGCGTCGCCTCTGACCGTGACGCTGCAGGACTCCGAGGGCGCCCTCGCCGAGGCCCGCCGGGTCACCGTGCGCGGCGGCTGGGCCAAGTACCGGGCGACGTTCACCGCGACCCGCGGCAGCACCACCGGACGTCTCACCGTCGCCGCCGGCGGCCCGGTCGCGCTCGACATGATCTCGCTGCTGCCCCGGGACACGTACAAGGGGCACGGCCTGCGCAGGGATCTCGCGGAGAAGATCGCCGCCCTCCACCCCGGCTTCGTGCGCTTCCCGGGCGGCTGCCTGGTCAACACCGGCAGCATGCAGGGATATGACGAGGCGTCGGGCTATCAGCGCAAGCGCTCGTATCAGTGGAAGGACACCATCGGCCCGGTCGAGCAGCGCGCCACCAACTCCAACTTCTGGGGCTACAACCAGAGTTACGGGCTCGGCTACTACGAGTACTTCCAGTTCTCCGAGGACATCGGCGCGATGCCGCTGCCCGTCGTGCCCGCGCTCGTCACCGGCTGCGGTCAGAACACGGCCACCGACGACGACGCCCTGCTCAAGCGGCACATCCAGGACACCCTCGACCTCATCGAGTTCGCCAATGGGCCGGTCACGAGCGAGTGGGGCAGGAAGCGCGCCCAGATGGGCCACCCCAAGCCCTTCCACCTCACGCACCTCGAAGTCGGCAACGAGGAGAACCTGCCCAACGAGTTCTTCGCCCGCTTCCAGCAGTTCCGCTCCGCCATCGAGGCCAAGTACCCGGACGTCACGGTGATTTCGAACGCCGGCCCGGACGACTCCGGCACCACCTTCGACACGGCCTGGAAGCTCAACACGGACGGACACGTCGACATGGTCGACGAGCACTACTACAACAGCCCGCAGTGGTTCCTGCAGAACAACGACCGCTACGACTCGTACGACAGGAGCGGTCCCAAGGTCTTCCTGGGGGAGTACGCCTCCGGCGGCAACACCTTCAAGAACGCCCTCTCCGAAGCCGCGTACATGACCGGCCTCGAGCGCAACGCGGACGTGGTGAAGCTCGCCTCGTACGCTCCGCTGCTCGCCAACGAGGACTATGTGCAGTGGCGTCCGGACATGATCTGGTTCAACAACCACGCCTCATGGGGCTCGGCCGACTACGAGGTGCAGAAGCTCTTCATGAGCAATGTCGGCGACCGGGTGGTGCCCAGCAGCGCCACCACCACACCGTCGCTCAGCGCGCCGATCTCGGGCGCCGTCGGCCTGTCGACCTGGGCGACCACGGCGGCGTACGACGATGTCTTGGTCACCGGCGCGGACGGGAGCACGCTGCTCAGCGACGACTTCAGCGGTGACGCCTCCCAGTGGACCCACACCGGCACCGGCAGCTGGAGCCTCCAGGACGGGCAGTACGTGCAGAGCGACGAGGCCGCGACCAACACCATGGTCCAGGCGGGCGACCCCGCCTGGCACGACTACGACCTGCGGGTGAAGGCCACCAAGAAGTCCGGCAAGGAGGGCTTCCTCATCGCCTTCGGCGTCAAGGACACCGGCAACTACTACTGGTGGAACCTCGGCGGCTGGAACAACACCACCTCCGCGGTCGAACAGGCCGTGGACGGCGGCAAGTCGACGCTGATCTCCAAGGCGGGTTCGATCGAGACGGGCCGTGCCTACGACATCGACATCAAGGTACGAGGCCGTCAGGTGATCCTCTACCTGGACGGCCAGGAGTGGGGGAGCTTCACGGACGACAAGCCCGCGGAGCCGTTCCGGCAGGTCGTCACGCGGGACGCGAAGACCGGTGACCTCATCGTCAAGGTCGTCAACGCCCAGTCCGCGGACGCCCGTACGGCGATCGACCTGGGCGGGGCGAAGGTGGACAGCAAGGCCGCCGTCACCACGCTGCAGGCCGCGCCGGACGCGGTGAACTCGGAGACGGCCACGGCGGTCGCCCCGGTGAAGTCGACCTTCGCCGGGGTCGCCGACAGGTTCACGTACACCTTCCCGGCGAATTCCGTGACCTTCCTGAGGATCGAGCAGAGGTAACCCCTCAGGAAGAGGCGGCCCTCAAGAAGGGTCGGCCGACGTGGTGGGCTGCTGTCCTACGGGCAGCAGCCCACGCTCGGCGAACACCTTCTTGGCCGCGAACGTGGCGTTCAGCGCCTTGGGTATGCCGCAGTACACCGCGGAGTGCAGCAGCGCCTCGACGATCTGCTCCGGTGTGAGACCCACGTTCAGAGCGGCGTTGACGTGCACGTCGAGCTGGGCCTCGCAGCCGCCGAGCGCGGTCAAAATGCCGAGGGTCACCAACTGCCGGTCGCGCGGCGCCAGTCCGGGCCGGTCGTAGATGTCGCCGAAGGCCCAGGCGACGATCTGGTGGCCGAGTTCGGGGTTGATGTCGGAGAGTGCGTCGACGACCCGCTGCCCGGCCTCGCCGTCGACTCGCTCGAGGACGCCCAGGCCATGCTCGAAGCGCTCCTCGCGGGTGGTGGCGTCGCTCAGGGTGGTGGCGTTGCTCATGTGAGGTCGTCCGATCCCGGCTGGTCGAGCAGCCGTTCGTAGTGGTCGATCTTGCCGTCGAGCGCGGCCGCGTTGCGGCGCAGTGCGCGGATGCGGTCCGCGAGGTCGGCGCGGTGCTCCCGGAGCATCGCGAGCCGGTCGGGGACCGTGGCGTCGCCCCGGGCCCGCAGCTGTGCGAACCGCTGCATGTCCGCGATCGACATGCCCGTCTCGCGCAGCCGGATCAGGAACTCCAGCCAGGCCAGGTCGGCCATCTCGTAACGCCGCTGATTCCCGGTGGTCCGGCCGACCCGTTCGATCAGGCCGGCCTTTTCGTAGTACCGCAACGTGTCGTGCGAGAGGCCGGTGCGCTCGACGACCTGGGCGATCGTGAGCGTCGGTTCCTCGCTGCGCGGGAGGGGCTGTCCGCTGGTCATGACAAGAACGGTAGAACCTGGAGCGCGCTCCAGGTCAAGCCTCGTCGGCGATCACCCTGCGAAGCACCGCTGAGCCGCGCGAACGCCCTCGGCCGGCGCATCGACCTCCGCCGGTGTTGTAGACGTAGAAGCTCGCTCGGGTGGTCGCCGGGATCCAAAATTCCTTGCGGATCTCGGGTCCCGCTGTCACGATCCTTCGCATGATGAACCGAAAGGCGGACACCGCCACTCTCTGGTGAGCGCCGTGACCGATCCCCGAGGGGGATCTTCCCGTGGCGCGCGCGAGGCGCGCCGACTCTTTCCGCAGCCCGACTCCTCGGCCGAGCGCGTCGCTCTGGCACGCCTGTTGAGCGAGAACTGGCTCAAGCACGGTCTGGCGGCACGGCCGGCGGACCGGCCGAGGGCCGAGGCTGCCGTCACCGAGCTGTATCGCCTGGTGGGAGAACAACCGCCGCATTTCCTATGGGTTCCGTCTCCGACTGCGGCACTGTCGCTCGTGCTCGACGACCCATGTGCCTTTCCGGCCGTGCGGTTGAGGGCCGCGTCCCCGCCCGCGGGATCGCACGACCACGGGGTGTCCACCCGACTCGCCTCCCTGGTCAGGGACTTGCGCTCCGGCCTCGACGCGAGAACCGGGCACCTGAGATCGTGGGACGGCTCACGGACGCCTCTCGCCGTGACCACCGAGGGCTGGTCGGTACGGGGTGCGGTCGACGCCGTCGCCCGTGCCGCCCTGCGCGCGACCCTGCACAACTCCGTGCGCGCCCCGATGCGTACGGAACTGATGCCGACGTCCGGCGGCATCGACGGCATCACCTGGTACGGCCAGCACGACGCCCACTGGATCGCCCACTACGACGTCTACGCCCGCGTCGGTCTGGCCACCTACCCCGGTGAGGCGGTCGAGCGGCTCGGCCTGTGGGCCGAACTCGCCCGGACCACCGGCTGGTGGTGGCCCGGCGAGGGCCTGTGCGTCATGGCCGAACGGCCCACCGAGATGCACACCGAACCCCAGCCCAACAGCGACCACGGTGAACTGCGGCTGCATCGCGACGACGGTCCGGCCGTCCGGTTCGCGGACGGCGCGGCGGTCCACGTCCTGCACGGCGCCCATGTCCCGAGCTGGGTCGTCACAGGGCCCACGGTCGAACGCATCCACGCCGAGCGCAACGTCGAGGTCCGCCGCACCGCCATCGAGCGCATCGGCTGGGGCGTCTACATCGACCAGGCCGGGCTCCAGCTCGTCGCCACCGCCGACGACCCCGGCAACCCGGGCTCCGAGCTGCACCTCTACGACGTACCCAGGGAACTCTGGGGCCGCCCCGTGCGCCTCCTGCTCGCCGTCAACGGCTCCGTCGAACCGGACGGGCGCCGCCGCCGCTACGGCCTGAGCGTGCCCGCCCACTTCGACGATCCGGTGGCCGCCGCCGGCTGGTCCTACGGCCTGTCCCCGGAGCACTACGCGCAACTCGTCCGCCGTACCTGACCCCCGCCCCCGAAACCCCCAAGGTGATGCACACATGACCATGACCCTCGCCGAACTCACCACCCGCACCGGTCTCGACGTCCTCGACCACCTGGAGCGCCAGGTCACCATCCCGGTCGTCGACGGGCTCCAGGCCCAGGGCGACCTGATCGTCATCCCGTACGGGCTCGTGGCACGGCATGTCGAACCGTTCCCGCAGGCCCGCTGGCAGGACGTCCCCGCCGCGGGCGTCGAACTGCTCCGCAGCGCCGCCGGCGGCAACCCGCACTCCCTCGTGGCCGACGCCGGCACCTGCCGGTGGACGACCGCCGTGCGCGACCCTGCGGGGCTCGCCCTCGGCATGATCGACACCTCTGCGGTGGCGTACCTCATCCACCCCGAGCACGGCGGTACCGGCATCGCGCCCGGTCGGTACCTCGTACGCCGTCAGCGCGAGCGCGGCACGGAGCGCGGCGCATGGCTGGGCAACCGGATGATCGCCGACTGACACACGGGGGTCAGGAGTGGCGGCGGGGCTTGCCGCGCTTGGCGCCGCCCTTGGCTCCACCCTTGGAGGATCCCGAACCGCCGCCGCGTGCGCTCTTGCCGGCCGACTTGCCCGCCACGGGCTTCCGCCGGACGCCCGCCGTGTCGGAGCGCTTGGGCGCGGGCTTGGACTTCGGCTGGGCGGCGGCCGGGGTACGACCGCGCGTGCTGTTGACCGTCCGGCCGCGGACGATCCCGATGAAGTCCTCCACCAGGTCGGTGGTCTCGTCCTGCGGCCAGGACAGCGCGACGCGGGACTCGGGGGCGTCCGTGACCGGCCGGTAGGTGAGGTCCTTGCGGTGGTGGAGGCGTGCGAGGGACTGCGGGACGACGAGAACTCCGATGCCCGCCGCCACGAGTTCGATCGCGTCCGCCGTGGTGGCGGGGCGCTCGAGCGCGGGTTTGCCCGGCAGGCGCTCCCAGTCGAGGGGGTCGTCGAGAGGGTGCAGCACGATGTCGTCGGCCAGATCCTCCGTGGAGACCTCGTCGACCGCCGCCACGATGTGGTCCTTCGGGACCACGACCACCGTCGTCTCGGTGTACAGGGGGATCGCGCTGAGGTCGGACCGGTCGACCGGCAGCCGCACGAAGCCGGCGTCGGCGCCACCGTTCCGCAGCAGGCCGAACGCCTCGGCGGCGGGCACCGCGACGAGGGCCAGCGGGATGGCTGGGAACCGCTCGTTCCAGGTCCGTACCCACTTGGCGGGCGTGACCCCCGGGACGTACGCGAGCCGGAACGCGGGGGGTGCTTCGGAGCCAGTCACTTCGTCAGGTTACCGGTCGTGGTCATGGGCGCCTGACCGGTCAGGGTCATGGGCGGCACCGGTAGTGGTCATGGGCGGCGCGCTTGCGGGGGTGGGGTGGCGCGCTCGCGAGGGTGGGGCGGCGGCACGCGTCACGGTCGGGCGCAGGACACGTCAAGGTCGGGCGCCGGACTCGTGTGGTCGGCGGTGGCTCACATGCTCGATACCCTTGGCACCATGAGTTCGCACCAGACCACCCAGACGATGAAGCCCGCGACCGCGGCCAAGAAGCTGGGTGTGTACCTCGAGGCCACCCCCGCCGAGTTCCAGGAGGGTGTCGTCTCGCGTGCCGAGCTGAGTGCGCTGCAGGCCGACCCGCCCGAGTGGCTGCGGGAGCTGCGCCTCAACGGCCCGCACCCCCGGCCCGTCGTCGCGTCCAAGCTGGGCGTGTCCATCGCGGGGCTCGCCCGGGGCGGGGTCACCGAGGCCCTCACCACGGAGCAGATCGAGGCGCTGAAGACGGACAACCCCGAGTGGCTGCAGAAGGAGCGCGCCACCCAGGCCGAGGTCCGGAAGGAAGCGGCCCGCATCAAGGAGAGGAACGCGGAGCGCGCCGCGCAGTCCCGCGACCCGCGCTGACCCCAGGCCCTCACCGGCGCGGCCCGGCCGCCCGCCCCGGCGTCGGAAACGGCGGGCGGATCCGCACGGCCGCCGCTACCGTCCCTTGCCGCCGCCGCTACCGTCGCTTGTCATGGACGCCGATGACGACGCCCTCGTGGCAGAGCAGATCGCGCACTACCGGGCCCGCGCGTCCGAGTACGACCGGGTCTACGCCGAGCGCCAGGACCTGCGGGAGCTGGTGACGGCGGTCGACGGGCTCCCCGTCACCGGAGACGTGCTGGAGATGGCCTGTGGCACGGGGCAGTGGACCGGGGCGCCGGCAGCGCGGGCGCGCTCGATGACGGCCGTCGACTCGTCTCCCGAGGTGCTGGCCATCGCACGTGCGCGGACCACGTCCCGCGACGTCGAGTTCGTCCGGGCCGACCTGTTCGCATGGCAGCCTCCACGCCGCTACGACACTGTGTTCTTCGCCTTCTGGCCCTCCCACGTCCCGCCGTCCCGGATGAGCCGTTTCTGGAACACCGTCGCCACCGCCCTTGCCCCGCACGGCAGAGCGGTCTTCATCGACGAGGGCCCCGCGGAGGCGGCGCGCGAGGAAGTGGCCGCGGAAGCGCGCCGGCTCGAGGATGGGAGCGAGTACCGGATCGTCAAGATCTTCCGCGCCCCCGCGACACTCACCGGTGATCTTGCGGCCCTGGGCTGGTCGGCCGAGGTCCGCCCGCTGGGGAACTTCATCGTCGGCATTGCGGCACCGCCGAGACCTTCCGGCTGAGAGGCGCGAGCGTGGCGGCGCCGGTGGCAACCGCGACGCCTAAAGCACCTGACAGTCGGGCACGTCAAGCCCCTCAGTCCGGCACTCAAGCCCCTGGCACAGCCGGGCACGCCAAGCCCCTGACAGTCGCGCACGCCAAGCCCCCTGACAGTCGCGCACCCGCCGTGAGATCGTCCGCGGGTGACCGACTCTGCCGACGAAACGATCCCGGGACGACCGGACGACCGCACCGCATCCGCGCTGCGCTTCGCCGTGGAACTCATCGCCTGGGTAGCGACCCCGTGGGCGCTGGCCGACCGCTCATGGCTGCTCGCCGCCCTGTCCGTGGTGCTGCTGATCGGCCTTCCGACCTGCTTCTCCACCCCAGGTGACAAGGCGAACGTGATCGTCGCGGTGCCGGGCTGGGTCACGATCCTTCTGGTGCTGCTCCAGCTCGTCGCGGCCGTGGTGTCCTCGTGGCTGGTCTGGCCGGCGTGGGCGGCGGTCCCGGTGACCCTCCTGGCCGCCGCCACGCTCGTCACGGAACGCCCACGCTGGCGGTGGCTGACCTCCGCGCACCAGCTCGCCGACTGAGGCGCTGCCCTGCGTCCCGATACCCGGGCACCGATGACGGGATTGCATAAACGTGCAGCGAAACGTATAGTCATGCCATCCAAGAGGAGGGTTCCATGACGGTACGTGCGGCAGTGGCGGGAGCGAGTGGGTACGCGGGCGGGGAACTGCTGCGTCTGCTCCTGGTGCACCCCGAGATCGAGATCGGCGCCCTGACCGGCAACTCCAACGCGGGCCAGCGCCTCGGCGCGCTGCAGCCGCATCTGCTGCCGCTCGCCGATCGCGTCCTCCAGGAGACGACCCCCGACGTGCTCGCCGGGCACGACGTCGTGTTCCTCGCGCTGCCCCACGGGCAGTCCGCCGCCGTCGCCGAGCAGCTCGGCCCGGACGTCCTGGTGGTCGACATGGGCGCCGACTTCCGGCTGAAGGACCCGGCCGACTGGGAGAAGTTCTACGGCTCCGCGCACGCCGGGACCTGGCCGTACGGCCTCCCCGAACTGCCGGGTGCCCGCGCCGCGCTGGAGGGGTCCAAGCGCATCGCGGTGCCCGGTTGCTACCCGACGGCCGCCTCGCTGGCCCTCTTTCCGGCGTACGCGGCCGGCCTCGCCGAGCCCGAGGCCGTGATCGTCGCCGCCTCCGGGACATCGGGTGCCGGAAAGGCGCCCAAGGCGCACCTCCTCGGCAGCGAGGTCATGGGGTCGATGTCCCCGTACGGCGTCGGCGGCGTCCACCGGCACACCCCCGAGGTGATCCAGAACCTCGGCGCGGCCGCCGGTGAGCCCGTCACGGTCTCCTTCACGCCCACCCTCGCGCCGATGCCCCGCGGCATCCTCGCCACGTGCAGCGCCAAGGCACAGCCCGGCGTCACCGCCGACTCCGTACGGGCCGCGTACGAGAAGGCCTTCGCCGACGAGCCGTTCGTGCACCTGCTGCCCGAGGGACAGTGGCCCGCCACGGCGTCCGTCTACGGTTCCAACGCCGTTCAGGTCCAGGTCGCGTACGACGCCGCCGCGCACCGCATCATCGCGATCAGCGCCATCGACAACCTGACCAAGGGCACCGCGGGCGGTGCCGTCCAGAGCATGAACCTCGCCCTCGGGCTTCCTGAGGAGCTGGGTCTTTCCACGATCGGAGTCGCACCGTGAGCGACGTACGTGCGGCCACCGGGTCGCAGACAACGACGAAGGCCGCACCTCTGCGCTGCACGGGCGGAGAAGCGAACGAGGAGACGCAGTGAGTGTCACGGCAGCACTGGGATTCACGGCGGCGGGGATCGCCGCCGGGATCAAGGAGAACGGCAACCCGGACCTGGCCCTCGTGGTCAACAACGGGCCCCGCCTCGCCGCCGCGGGCGTCTTCACCTCCAACCGCGTGAAGGCCGCTCCGGTGCTCTGGTCGGAACAGGTGCTGAAGAGCGGCCAGTTGACCGCCGTCGTCCTCAACTCCGGTGGCGCCAACGCCTGTACGGGGCCGAAGGGCTTCCAGGACACCCACGCCACGGCGGAGAAGGTGGCCGAGTCCCTCGACGCCGCGGGGTTCGGCGAGATCGGCGCGGGCACGGTCGCGGTGTGCTCGACCGGCCTCATCGGTGTGCTCCTGCCCATGGACAAGCTCCTGCCGGGCATCGACAACGCCGTCGCCCAGCTCAGCCCGCACGGTGGCGAGAAGGCCGCCATCGCCATCAAGACCACCGACACCGTCCACAAGACCTCCGTGGCCACGGGCGACGGCTGGACCGTCGGCGGCATGGCCAAGGGCGCGGGCATGCTCGCCCCCGGCCTCGCCACCATGCTCGTCGTCCTGACGACGGACGCGGACGTGGACAGCGAGAACCTGGACAAGGCCCTGCGCGCCGCCACCCGCACCACCTTCGACCGCGTGGACTCCGACGGCTGCATGTCCACCAACGACACCGTGCTGCTGCTCGCCTCCGGCGCCTCCGAGGTCACCCCGGGGTACGAGGAGTTCGCGGAGGCCGTGCGAGCGGTCTGCGACGACCTCGGTCAGCAGCTCATCCGTGACGCCGAGGGCGCCAGCAAGGACATCAAGGTCGAGGTCGTCAACGCCGCGACCGAGGACGACGCCGTCGAGGTGGGCCGCTCCATTGCCCGCAACAACCTCCTCAAGTGCGCGATCCACGGTGAAGACCCCAACTGGGGGCGGGTGTTGTCCGCGATCGGCACGACGTCCGCCGCCTTCGAGCCGGACCAGCTCAACGTCGCCATCAACGGCGTCTGGGTCTGCAAGAACGGCGGCGTCGGCGAGGACCGCGAGCTCGTCGACATGCGCTACCGCGAGGTCCACATCGTCGCCGACCTCGCCGCCGGCGGCGAGACCGCCACGATCTGGACCAACGACCTGACCGCCGACTACGTCCACGAGAACAGCGCCTACTCCTCATGAGCAATGTGACGCGGAAACACACCGCACTCCCCAAGGCCCAGATCCTCATCGAGGCGCTGCCCTGGCTGACCCGGCACAACGGCAAGACGGTCGTCGTCAAGTTCGGCGGCAACGCCATGATCGACGAAGAGCTGAAGGCGGCGTTCGCGCAGGACATCGTGTTCCTGCACCACGCCGGGCTGAAGCCCGTCGTCGTGCACGGCGGCGGCCCGCAGATCAGCGCGGCCCTCGACCGGCACGGCATCGTCAGCGAGTTCAAGGCGGGCCTGCGCGTCACGACCGAGGACGCCATGGACGTCGTACGCATGGTGCTGGCCGGACAGGTGCAGCGCGAGCTGGTCGGGCTGCTCAACCAGCACGGGCCGCTCGCCGTCGGCATGACCGGCGAGGACGCGCACACCATCACCGCCACCAAGCACCAGCCCGAGATCGACGGCGAGCTGGTCGACATCGGGCGGGTCGGCGAGATCACCGACATCGACACGGGCGCCATCGAGGCGCTGCTCTCCGACGGCCGGATCCCGGTCGTCTCCTCCATCGCTCGTTCCCAGGACGACGGACATGTCTACAACGTCAATGCTGATACGGCGGCTGCGGCACTCGCTGCGGCACTTGGGGCCGAAACCCTCATGGTCCTCACGGACGTCGAGGGCCTCTACGAGGACTGGCCCAACAGCGACGAGGTGATCAGCCGCCTCACCGCGTCCGAGCTGGAGAAACTGCTGCCCGAGCTGGCCAGCGGCATGGTGCCGAAGATGGAGGGCTGTCTGCACGCCGTGCGCAACGGCGTCACCACGGCCCGCGTCATCGACGGCCGGGTCCAGCACTCGATCCTGCTGGAGATCTTCACCGACGAGGGGATCGGCACGATGGTCGTGCCGGACGACGAGGAAACGGGGGACGCCGCATGACCGGCAACGAAGAGCTCACCGAGCGGTGGCAGGGCTCGCTCATGGACAACTACGGCACGCCCCGGCTGCCGCTGGTCCGGGGCGCCGGCACCAAGCTGTGGGACGCCGACGGCAGGCAGTACCTCGACTTCGTCGGCGGGATCGCGGTCAACGCGCTCGGCCACGCCCACCCCGCGATCGTCGAGGCCGTCGGCAAGCAGATCGGCTCCCTCGGCCATGTCTCCAACCTCTTCGTCGCCGAGCCGCCCGTCGCGCTCGCCGAACGGCTGCTCCAGCTCTTCGGGCGCGAGGGCCGGGTGTACTTCTGCAACTCGGGCGCCGAGGCCAACGAGGGCGCCTTCAAGATCGGCCGGCTCACCGGCCGGACGCACATGGTCGCCACCACCGGCGGCTTCCACGGCCGCACCATGGGCGCCCTCGCGCTCACCGGCCAGCCCGCCAAGCAGGAGCCGTTCCTGCCGCTGCCCGGCGACGTCACGCATGTGCCGTACGGCGACGCGCAGGCCCTGGCCGAAGCGGTCACCGAGGACACCGCCCTGGTGATCATCGAGCCCATCCAGGGCGAGAACGGCGTGGTCGTGCCGCCCGCCGGCTACCTCAAGGCCGCCCGCGCGATCACCGCCGCCACCGGAGCCTTCCTCGTCCTCGACGAGGTGCAGACCGGAATCGGCCGGACAGGACACTGGTTCGAGTACCAGGCCCACGAGGGCGTCCTGCCGGACATCGTCACACTCGCCAAGGGCCTCGGCGGCGGACTGCCGCTCGGCGCCACCGTCGCCTTCGGCCGGGCGGCCGGGCTGCTGAAGCCCGGTCATCACGGCACGACCTTCGGCGGCAACCCGGTCGTCTGTGCCGCCGGGCTGGCCGTGCTCGACACGATCGAGTCCGAAGGACTCCTCGAGAACGTGAAGCGCACGAGCGAGAAACTGCGGGACGGAATCGAGTCACTCGGGCACCCGTTGATCGACCATGTCCGGGGCGCGGGGCTGCTCCTGGGTATCGTGCTCACCGAGCCGCTCGCGCCCCAGGTGCAGCAGGCGGCTCAGGACGCCGGTTTCCTGGTGAACGCGCCCGCCCCCGATGTCGTACGGCTGATGCCGCCGCTGAACCTCGGCGATGACGAAGTGGACGCGTTCCTCCAGGCCCTTCCTGGCGTCCTCGACGCAGCCAACGGGGATGGATGATCCTGAGAAATGGGACGACGACGATGAGTCAGGCGCAGGACCACGAGCACGCAGGGCCTGCCGTGCCGCAGACCCGCACCGCACGCCACCGCCGGATCGTGGACATCCTCAACCGGCAACCGGTGCGCTCCCAGAGCCAGTTGGCGAAGCTTCTCGCCGACGACGGGCTGAACGTCACCCAGGCGACGCTCTCCCGGGACCTGGACGAGCTGAACGCGGTGAAGATCCGCAACAACGACGGCGACCTCATCTACGCGGTACCGAGCGAGGGCGGCTTCCGCACGCCGCGCGCCCCCCTGGGGGAGTCGGCGAAGGAGGAGCGGATGCGGCGGCTGTCCGCGGAGCTGCTGATCTCCGCGGAGGCCTCCGCGAACCTCGTGGTTCTGCGTACCCCGCCGGGCGCCGCGCAGTTCCTCGCCTCGGCCATTGACCAGGCGGAGCTGCACGACATCCTCGGCACCATCGCCGGGGACGACACGTTGCTGCTCATCAGCCGCAACCCGACCGGCGGGCAGGCGCTGGCCGATCACCTGTTGCGGCTGGCTCAGAACCATCACTGAGCTGTACGTCGGTGGAGGCGCACCCCGGGTCGGGGCGCGCCTCCAATTCCGTATGTCCGCGTTCCGCCGCGGGTTGTTCGTGGCTGGTCGCGCCCCCGCGGCGGAGCCGCATGATGTCACAGCCCCGCGCCCTTTATGGGGCTCAGCCCAGTCTTTGAGCCAGCCCCCCGGTGCACCTCACCTCGTCTCCCGCCGTGATCAGCAGGGCCTCGATGTCGGGCAGGGACTCCAGCCAGTCCAGGGCCTGGCGGGAGCCCATCGCGAAGGCTGCCGTCGCCCAGGCGTCGACCCAGGTCAGCCGGGGGCCCACCACCGTCACGGCGACCAGGTCGGTGACCGCGGACTTGCCGGTGCGGGGGTCGACGATGTGGGTGCCGCGCTCGGCCGTGCCGGAGGTGGCCACGGCGAGCTCGTCGACGCCGGCCGCGGAGACCACGGCGGCGAGTGAGCCCGGGCGCAGCGGGTCCGACACGCCGACCCGCCAGGGCCGGTGCGACCCGGGCACGCCGCACAGCTGGACGTCGCCGCCGCCGTTGACGCTCACTCCGCTCGCGCCGGCCGCCGCGATGAGCCGGGCCGCGCGCTCGGTCGCCCAGCCCTTCACGATCCCCGTCGGGTCGAGCTCTCCCTGGTACGTCGTGCTGAACCAGCCCTCGCTCAGCCGCTCCGCCTGCGCGCCCAGACCGAGGACCTCGGCGACCTCCGGATCGCACTCCTCTACCGTCAGCTCACCGCGCGCGAGACGCGAGATCTGGCTGTCCTCGCGGTAGGTGCTGAACACCTCGTCCACGCGGTGGAGTTGGGCGATCGCCTCCTCCAACGCCGCCTGCACGACCGCCGGTTCCCCTCCGCGTACGTCGAAGGAGAAGACCGTGCCCATGACCTCCTCGGCATGGCGCAGCGCGGGCGGGGCCTGCGCGGGCTCAGCCACCGGCCTTGTCCAGGGCCGACTGCAGGGACTGCTTGTATCCGCCACTGGTGTAGGTGGCGCCGGAGACGGCGTCGATGTCGGCGCTCCCGGCGGCGACGGCTTCCTGGTTGAGTGCGGGGATGGCCAGGGCGGTCTTCTGGCTGCTGGTTCCACCGCTGGGCGCCTGGACGGCCTCGGCCCTGGTGATCTTGTCGCCGGTGAGGGTGAGGCGGACCTGGACGGGCCCGTACTGGGTCTGGGCCACGTTTCCGGTGACGGTGCGGGTCTGTGTGGCGGGGGCCTGCGGCGACGAGGAGGCCCCCGCCGCCCCCGAGGATCCCGACGTACCGCCGGCGGCCTTCGCCTTGTCCAGGGCCGACTGCAGGGACTGCTTGTAGCCGCCGCTCGTGTACGTCGCCCCCGAGACCGCGTCGATGTCCGCGCTCTGTGCGGCGATTGCTTCCTGGTTGAGTTTGGGTACGGCCAGGGCGGTCTTCTGGTCGCTGGTTCCGCCCTTGGGGGCCTGGACGGCGTCCGCCTTGGTGATCTTGCCGCCGCTCATGGTCAGCTGTACCTGGACCGGCCCGTACTGGGTCTTCACCACGTCACCGGTGACGGTCTGCGTGCCCGTCTGCTGCGAGCCGCCGCCCTGCGGCGACTCCTGCCCGGCCGCCGTCTGCTGGGGCGTCGTTCCGCCCGCCGCCGACGCCGCGGCCGGATCGGAGGCCGGCTTCAGCGACAGCAGCAGGACGATCCCGGACACGGTGGCGGCGGTGGCGAGCACGACGCGCCGAATGGGGTGGCTCTTCTTCATCGCTCCTGACTCCCGTCGCTCACATCTCGAACGACTCGTGATGGATGCGGCGGGCGGGGACCCCCGCGCCGCGCAGTGCTTCGTACACCTGCTGCGCGAAGCCGGGCGGCCCGCACATGAAGACGTCGTGGCGGTCGATGTCCGGCAGCTTGCGGCGCAGCGACTCCGCCGAGATGTCCGGGCGCTCCCCTTCGGGACTGTTCACCGCGTACATCAGGCGGGCCCCGCGCTCCTTGGAGATGGCGGCGAGCTCGTCCCACAGGGCCAGGTCCTGGGTGCTGTTGGCCCGGTAGAGCAGCGTCAGGTCGCCGGACGCGCCGGGCAGCGTCTCGAACAGCGCCCGCATCGGCGTGATGCCGACGCCGCCCGCCACCAGGAGCACCTTGCCGCGGCTGCGCTTGCCCGCCGTCAGCGCCCCGTACGGGCCCTCCGCCCAGACCCGGGTGCCCGGCTCCAGGTCGCGCAGCGCGGCGCTGTGGTCGCCGATCGCCTTCACGGTGATGCGCAGCATGTTGGGGCGGGGCGCCGCCGACAGCGAGTACGGGTGGGAGCTGAGCCGCATCCCCGGCGCCAGGAAGCGCCAGCGGAAGAACTGCCCGGCCTCCGCGCCCATCCGGTGCAGCTTCCGCCCGCTGATCAGCACCGACACGATCCCGGGCGTCTCCTCGATCACCGCCTCGACCCGCATCCGGTGCTTCACGTTGAGCCGGATCGGCGCGAGGACCCGGTACCAGATCACCAGCGCGGTCACCGACCCGTACAGCCCGTACCAGGCGGTCTTCGCGGCGGGCTCGACGGCGAAGTCGTTGCCGGTGGACAGCTGGTGCCAGAACGTCAGGAACACGGCGGCGTACGTCAGCAAGTGGACGTGATACCAGGTGTCGTACGGGATCAGACGGCGGATCCCGCCGATGGAGATGAACCCGATGAGCACCAGCAGACCCGTGCCGATCGCGGCCTTGCCCATGTCGGGCAGCTGGTTCACCGAGTCGATGGTCTGCTGCACGATCCCGCCGAGCCCCTTGCCCGACTGCAGGGCGTAGCCCCACATGGTCAGGAAGAGGTGGGCCAGGACCAGGCAGATCGTGTACCGGCCGCTCATGGCGTGCCAGCGCGCGACCCGGTCGGAGCCCACCCGGCGCTCCAGGGCGGGAACGCGGGCCATCTGCAGCACCACGAGCGCCATCAGGTAGCCGGCGAGCAGTCCGGTGATCCGGCCCGCGTTGAGGATCTTGCTGTTGTCGTCCGCGATGGACGGGGTGTTGTTCCACCACAGCCAGATGACCCCGGCCGCGCCCGCCCAGACGGCGAGCAGCAACGGGACGGCGGGCGAGCGGCGAGGGCGGATACGGCGCATGGTCTGGCGCCGCGCGGCGCGACCACCGGCGATCGTGGACACGGTTCCTCCGTGTTCGTCCGTGGGGACGGGGCAAGGGGAGTGGTCCCCTGGCCCAGAGATACGGCCCACGACGGCAGTGCGTTCAGAGGCCCGCGGAGTCCAGTGCCGACTGGAGGGACTGCTTGTAACCGTCACTGGTGTACGTGGCACCGGAGACCGAGTCGATCTGCGCGCTCTGCGCGGCCAGCGCCTCGCGCCTGAGCTGGGGTATCGCGTAGCTGTTGATCTCCTGGTCCTTCGGATTGTCCGAGGGGTAGGCGACCGCGGTGACGTCAGTGATCTTTCCGTTCTTGAGCGTGATGCGCACCTGGACGGGGCCCCAACGGGTCTGGACCGTCTCACCGGTGACGGTCTTGGTGCCCGTGCTCTTCGTGCTCCCGGAGGAGCTGCCCGAGGAGGTTCCAGGGGACGGGGCCTGGGTCTGGGACTGGCCGGCGGACGAGGACGCCTGCGCCACGGTCGGCGGCGTGTGCGGCTTCAGCGACAGCAGCAGGACGACACCGGTGACTGTACTGGCGGCCGCCAGTACGACGCGGCGCAGCGGACGTTGCTTCTTCAGGGCGTGCAAGGCGGCCTCACAGCTCGAACGACTCGTGGTGGATACGGCGGTCGGGGACACCCGCCGCGCGCAGCGCCCCGTACAGGTCCTGCGCCATCGCGGGCGGGCCGCACAGGTAGACGTCGTGCGCCGCGAGGTCGGGCACGCTCGCCCGCAGGGACTCGGCGGTGAACCGCGGGCGTGTGCCGTCGGCGCCGTTGACCGCGTACAGGACGCGCGCGCCGCGCCACTTCGCGATGGCCTCCAACTCGCCGCCCAGCGCGAGGTCTTCGGCCGTACGCGCCCGGTAGAGGAGGGTGACCTGGCCCGGCAGGGTCTCGAACAGGGCGCGCAACGGCGTGATGCCGACGCCGCCCGCGATCAGCAGCGCCTTCGACGAGGTGCGCCGTTCGGCGGTCAGCGAGCCGTACGGGCCTTCCGCCCACACCCGGGTGCCGGGCCGCAGCAGCCCCACCGCGGCGCTGTGGTCGCCCAGCGCCTTCACGGTGATCCGCATCCGGTCCGGCCGTGGCGGCGCCGACAGCGAGTACGGCGTGGAGGTCCAACGCATCCCGTCCGAGAGGAACCGCCAGCGGAAGAACTGTCCCGCCTGGGCGTTCAGTTCGTCCAGCCGTTCCCCGCGCACCACGATGGAGAAGACCCCCGGCGCCTCGCGGTACACGGACTCCACGCGCAGCCGGTGGCGCAGATTGAGCCGCACCGGGACGAGCAGCCTGAACCACCCGACCAGCGCGGCCGTGCCCAGGTAGAGCACGTACCAGGCGGCCTGGGCGACGTTGTCGCCGACGAGGTCGGAGCCGAGTGCGAGCTGGTGGAAGAAGGCGAGGAAGACCGCCACGTACGTGAGCAGGTGCACGTAGTACCAGAACTCGTGGCGGATCCGACGGCGGGCCGCACGCGCCGAGGTGATCCCGACGGCGAAGAGGATGAGCGTGCCGATCGTGGCCTTGAGCATGTCCGGATAGTCGAACACCACGCTCAGCGTCTCGTGCACGATGCCCGACCCGTCCTGGGCCGCGTACCCGAAGAGGATCAGCGTGACATGCGCGACGAGCAGGCAGATGGTGTACCGGCCCGCCATGGCGTGCCAGCGGGCAACCCGGTCGGAGCCTATGCGCCGCTCCAGGAGGGGAACGCGGGCCATCAGCGCCACCAGCACCGCACAGCTGTAGCCGCACAGCAGCCCGGCGATCCGCCCGGCGTCGGTCAGCCATCCGGCGAGGCCCACCACCGACCGGGTGTCGGTCCACCACAGGGCGACGACGGCGACGGCTCCGGCCCAGAGCAGGGCCAGCAGCGGCCCGGCGGGCGAGGGGCGGGGTCGCCTGCGTCCTCGGGTGGGGCGCGGGACCGCAGCCCGCTCGTACACCGTGGTCATCTGTCCGTCCTTCCGGCTGTCCGGGAGGAAACTGTGCGTCCGGAACTTCTGAGGAAGCTCTGAACAGGGGCTTTCGGCGGAGACTCACAGGAAACCGAGAGCGAAGAGGAGAGGCGACTCAGAGGAAACTCAGAGGCGCCGCGGGGAGGTGCGGCCTCCGGGAAGAGCGATGCTGGAAGACGACATGAACACTCCCCGCTCCCGAGGCAACGGCCGGCCCGCGCTCACCCGGCCCGACGGCACCCCTGTACGCGTCCTCGTCGTCGACGACGACCCCGATCTGGCCGAGGTCCTCTCCGGTGCCCTGCGCTACGAGGGCTGGGAGGTGCGCACGGCGGGCGACGGGGCCTCGGCCGTCGCCGGGGCGCGGGAGCTGCTGCCCGACGCCGTCGTCCTCGATGTGATGCTCCCGGACACCGACGGCTTCCATGTGCTGCGCGACCTGCACACCGTGAAGCCCGACGTCTGCGTCCTCTTCCTCACCGCGCGGGACGCCGTCGAGGACCGTATCGCCGGCATCACCGCGGGCGGCGACGACTACGTCACCAAGCCGTTCAGTCTGGAGGAGGTCGTCGCCCGGCTGCGCGGGCTGCTCCGCCGCGCGGGCATGGCCAGGCAGCTGGACGAGGGACCGCGGCTGGTCGTCGGCGACCTGGTCATGGACGAGGAGGCCCGTGAGGTGACCCGGGGCGGCGAGCTGATCGAGCTGTCGCCGACCGAGTTCGAGCTCCTGCGTTTCCTGATGCGCAACCCGCGCCGGGTCCTCAGCAAGGCGCAGATCCTCGACCGCGTCTGGTCGTACGACTTCGGCGGCCAGGCCCATGTCGTGGAGCTCTACATCTCGTATCTGCGCAAGAAGGTGGACGCGGGCCGCGAGCCCATGATCCACACGGTGCGCGGCGCCGGATACGTGATCAAGCCGGTGGCGGGACGATGAGCCCGCGGTGGTGGCCGTGGGCGAGTCGGCAGTCGTCGTGGGTGAGGGGACGGTGGGCGTGGCTGGGGGCGGGCGTGCGCGGGCTGCCGCGCCCGCGCACGATGCGGGCCCGGCTCACCGCCGGGCTCGTGGTGCTGCTCGCCGTCAGCTGCGCCGCCGTCGGGGTGGCCGCCGTGTACGAATTGAACGGCTTCCTTACCGGCCGCCTCGACCAGCAACTGCACGACGTGGGAGCGCGGTTCCCGGCGAGCCTGGAGCACGGGGCTGTGAAGCCGTCGGACCACGACGGCGACGAACACGGCGACACCCGCAACCAGAGCGCCGGGACCCTCGGCGCCCGGCTGGTGGGCCAGGACGTCACCAACGCGGCGGTCGTACCCTCCGGCGGCAAGGCGACCGCCGTGAACGTGGCCGTGACAGCCGCCGACAAGAAGGCCCTCGCCGGAGTCCCGCTCGACGGCGGTGGACACACCATCTGCCTGTCGGCGGTGGGCGAGTACCGGGTGACGGCGGCGCCGGGCCGCGACGGCGACGTCCTGATCACCGGGTTGCCGATGGAGCCCGTCACGGCCGCGGTCCACCGTCTGGAACTGGTGGCCTCCGCCGTCTTCGGCGCGGCTCTCGCCGTCGCCGGCGTCACCGGCGCCCTCTGGGTGCGCTGGTCACTGCGCCCGCTGAACCGGGTCGCCGCGACCGCGACCCGGGTCAGCGAACTCCCGCTCGCCAGCGGCGAGGTGGCGCTGCCGCCACGTGCGCCCGAGTCCGACCCGCGCAGCGAGGTGGGCCGGGTCGCCGGTGCCTTCAACCGCATGCTCGGCCATGTCGAGGACGCGCTGACCAAGCGGCACGCGAGCGAGGAACGGCTGCGCAGCTTCGCCGCCGACGCCAGCCATGAGCTGCGCACCCCGGTGGCCTCGGTCCGCGGCCACGCCGAACTGGCGTTGTTGCACCCGGGCCCGGTGCCCCCCAAGGTGACCCGCGCCCTGGAACGCATCGCCGCCGAGTCGGCCCGCATGGGCGAGATGGTCGACGACCTGCTGCTCCTCGCCCGCCTCGACGCGGGCCGTCCGCTGGAACGGCTCCCCGTCGACCTCACCCACCTCGTCCTCGACGCGGTCACCGACGCACGGGCCGTGGGCCCCGACCACCGCTGGACGCTGGAGCTGGCGGAGGAGCCGGTGACGGTGACCGGTGACGCGCACCGGCTCCAACAGGTGTTGGCCAACTTGTTGGCCAACGCTCGTTTGCACACGCCCGTTGGCACCAAGGTGACGGTGTCGCTGGAGACCGACGACAAGACGGCCGTCCTCACGGTCCACGACGATGGCCCGGGAGTCCCGGAGGACGTGCAACCCGGCGTCTTCGAACGCTTCACCCGAGCCGACCGCCGCCGCACCGAGGGCGCGGGCGGCGGCGCGGGGCTGGGACTGTCGATCGTGGCGGCGGTGGTGGAAGCGCACGGAGGCACGGTCGCACTCGAGAGCCGTCCGGGCACGACAACGTTCACGGTCCGCCTGTCAACCAAGGGCGGCTGAGGCACCCCTCAAGGGGCGCGGACACATGCGGCTCCGCCGCACGGGCGCGACCGGCCACACACGACCGGTAGCCACGAGACGGCCCACACCCCTACACCGCAGTCGTGCTCTCGGTGCAGGCGCCGCGCGCATGGCTCAGACCGGGGACGGCGGCAGCGGCAGCGGCAACCCAGGCAGGCCGTCCAGGCTCGTGGCGATGTGCTCCTTCTTGCCGAAGTACTCGCTGAGCGAGGTGTCGTCCTCGCGCGCGAACCGCTTGCCGTGCAGATCGCGATCCTCGTCGTACGACATGAAGGGCACCGCGTAACCACAGGTGTCACGGACGAGTTCGGCGCTCACCACGATGATCGCGCGCAGGCCGTGCGGGGTCGGGTCGATGTCCGGGAAGTGTGTGAGCAGTTCCGGGAAGCGCGGATCGTCCCGGAAGACGGGCTCACCGCGGCCGTGCACCCGGACGATGTTGGGCGGGCCCTGGAAGGCGCACCACATGAGGGTGACCCGGCCGTTCTCCCGCAGATGCGCGATCGTCTCGGCGTTGCTTCCCGCGAAGTCCAGATAGGCCACGGTCAGCTCGTCGAGCACGGCGAACGAGCCGGTGAGCCCCTTGGGGGAGAGGTTGATGGTGCCGTCCCCGGACAGGGGCGCGGTCGCGGTGAAGAAGAGGGGCTGCGCCTCGATGAACGTACGCAGGCGGCCGTCTATGCGCTCATAAGTCTTTCCCATGTCTAACGATTATTGAGGAAAGTCTTTCGCCTGTCTAATGAATTGATGGTTCCGGTAGGCCCGTGGCCGCCCCCGGCCGGCGTTGCGCGGGGCGGCCACAGCGCCTGTCATGTCACTTGGTGAGCGTGCAGGCGGCGAGGGAGTCCAGGCCCTGCGGCTTGGCCGCGGTGCGGCCGATGGAGATGGCGATGCGGTCGATGGTGGAGACGCGCTTGTCCTTCAGGGGGCCGAGGATCGCGTTCTGGACGAAGTTGGGGCCGCCCTGGCCGACGGTGTTCGCCAGCCGCGTGTTCGCCTCGGAGAGCTGGGTGTTCAGCAGCGCCAGATTGCGGTCGACCTCGGCCTTGGCGGAGGCGGGAACCGCGGGCAGCTTCGACGCGACGTCGGGGCAGGAGATGGTGCCCGCCGTGTTGGTGTTTCCGCTGCCGCCGCCCGCCTGAGCGGTCGCCGGCGCGCTCGCGGAAGCGGCCGCACTCGGCGTGGCGGCGGCCCCGCCTCCCGCCGAGTTCAGCGTGCACGGCGCCAGGGCGTCCAGCCCCTGCGGCTTGGCCGCGGTGCGCCCGATGGCCGTCGCGATGCGATTGATGGTGGCGACCCGCTTGTCCTTGAGGGGGCCGAGGATCGCGTTCTGGACGAAGTTCGGTCCGCCTTGGCCGACCGTGTCGACCAGCCTCTTGTCGGCCTCGGAGATCTGCGTGTTCAGGAGCGCCAGATTGCGGTCGACCTCGGCCTTGGCGGAGGCGGGAACCGCGGGCAGGCTCGGCGCGACGGCCGGGCAGTTCACCGTGCCCGGGGACGCGGCCTTCGTCGTGGCGTTCTGGCCGCTGTTCTTGGACGTCTCCCCGGCCAAGGCGGAACCGGCGATCACCGCCCCTGACAACACCACCGCGGCGGCGCCGCCGATCATCACTACGCGGCGCTTGTGGTACTTCGGAAGAGCCCTGGACATGCGGAAGCCTCACTTGGTCAGGAGTGGGTGCACGGGAGTGGATCGACGAACGCGGCGCCTGCGTTCGGAGTGAAGTACGAGAAAGCGGTTTCACGCGTTCAATCGCTTCCGGGATTTCCGAGTCGGCGACCCCTGGATTGACGAATCATGCAGAGCCCTGCATACTCATGCATATCAGCGAATGCACTGTGAGGAGAATCCCGTGACCGAGCGCGTCGTACTCGCCTACTCGGGCGGTCTGGACACCTCCGTCGCCATCGGCTGGATCGCCGAGGAGACGGGCGCCGAGGTCATCGCCGTTGCCGTGGACGTCGGCCAGGGCGGCGAGGACCTGGACGTCATCCGCAAGCGCGCGCTCGCCTGCGGTGCCGTCGAGGCCGAGGTCGCGGACGCCAAGGACGAGTTCGCCGATGAGTACTGCCTCCCGGCGATCAAGGCCAACGCCCTCTACATGGACCGCTACCCGCTGGTCTCCGCCCTCTCCAGGCCGACGATCGTCAAGCACCTCGTCGCCGCCGCCCAGAAGCACGGCGCCACCACGGTCGCCCACGGCTGCACCGGCAAGGGCAACGACCAGGTGCGGTTCGAGGCCGGCATCGTCGCCCTCGCCCCCGACCTCAAGTGCATCGCCCCCGTCCGTGACTACGCGATGACCCGGGACAAGGCGATCGCCTTCTGCGAGGAGAAGCAGCTCCCGATCGCCACCACCAAGAAGTCCCCGTACTCCATCGACCAGAACGTCTTCGGGCGCGCCGTCGAGACGGGCTTCCTGGAGGACATCTGGAACGCCCCGATCGAGGACATCTACGAGTACACCTCCAACCCGGCCGAGTCCCGCGAGGCCGACGAGGTGATCATCTCCTTCAGGCAGGGCGTCCCGGTCGCCATCGACGGCAAGCCCGTCACCGTGCTCCAGGCCATTCAGCAGCTCAACGAGCGCGCCGGTGCCCAGGGCATCGGCCGGATCGACATGGTCGAGGACCGGCTCGTGGGCATCAAGTCCCGCGAGGTGTACGAGGCCCCGGGCGCGATCGCGCTGATCACGGCCCACCAGGAGCTGGAGAACGTCACCGTCGAGCGCGAACTCGCCCGCTACAAGCGGCAGGTCGAGCAGCGCTGGGGCGAACTGGTCTACGACGGCCAGTGGTTCTCCCCGCTCAAGCGCGCCCTGGACGGCTTCATCAACGAGGCCAACGAGCATGTCAACGGCGACATCCGACTGACCCTGCACGGCGGCCGCGCCGTCGTCACCGGCCGGCGCTCCGACACCTCGCTCTACGACTTCAACCTGGCGACGTACGACACGGGCGACTCGTTCGACCAGGCCGCGGCCAAGGGCTTCATCGACATCTACAGCCTGTCGTCGAAGATCGCGGCGAAGCGCGACCTCGCGTAAGCAGTAGCGTGAATGCCGCCCCCCTGACCGCCGGTCGGCAGGGGGGCGGTTGCACGAGGGTCTGGGGTGTCCCCCAGAAAACACAGCCACCATCTCCGAGGAGCAACGCAAGTGAGCAGCAACAGCGGTGACGTACGGCTCTGGGGCGGCCGTTTCGCCGACGGTCCCGCCGAGGCCCTGGCCAAGCTGTCCGCGTCGGTCCACTTCGACTGGCGCCTCGCGCCGTACGACATCGCCGGTTCGCGTGCCCACGCGCGCGTGCTGCACAAGGCGGGCCTGCTCACGGACGACGAGCTGACGCGCATGCTCGCGGGCCTCGACCGGCTCGAAGCGGACGTGGCGTCCGGCGACTTCGTGGGCACCATCGCCGACGAGGACGTCCACACCGCCCTGGAGCGCGGCCTTCTCGAACGTCTCGGCCCCGACCTCGGCGGCAAGCTGCGCGCGGGACGGTCGAGGAACGACCAGGTCGCGACCCTGTTCCGGATGTATCTGCGCGACCACGCCCGCGTCATCGGCGGCCTGATCGCCGACCTCCAGGACGCCCTGATCGGCCTGGCCGAGGCCCACCCGGACGTCGCGATGCCCGGTCGTACGCATCTTCAGCACGCCCAGCCGGTGCTCTTCGCCCACCACGTCCTCGCGCACGTCCAGTCCCTGTCCCGGGACGCCGAACGCCTGCGCCAGTGGGACGAGCGGACGGCCGTGTCGCCCTACGGCTCGGGTGCGCTGGCCGGTTCCTCCCTCGGCCTCGACCCGGAGGCGGTCGCCAAGGACCTCGGCTTCGAGCACGGCAGCTCCGCGAACTCCATCGACGGCACGGCCTCCCGCGACTTCGTCGCCGAGTTCGCCTTCATCACCGCGATGATCGGCGTGAACCTCTCCCGGATCGCCGAAGAGGTCATCATCTGGAACACGAAGGAGTTCTCCTTCGTCACCCTCCACGACGCGTTCTCGACGGGCTCGTCGATCATGCCGCAGAAGAAGAACCCGGACATCGCCGAGCTGGCGCGCGGCAAGTCGGGCCGTCTGATCGGCAACCTGACCGGCCTGATGGCGACGCTCAAGGCCCTCCCGCTCGCGTACAACCGCGACCTCCAGGAGGACAAGGAGCCGGTCTTCGACTCCTGCGACCAGCTGGAGGTACTGCTCCCCGCCTTCACGGGCATGATGGCCACGCTCACCGTCAACCGCGAGCGCATGGAGGAGCTGGCCCCGGCCGGCTTCTCGCTCGCCACCGACATCGCCGAGTGGCTGGTCAAGCAGGGCGTGCCGTTCCGTGTCGCGCACGAGGTCGCGGGCGAGTGCGTGAAGGTCGCGGAGGCCGAGGGCATCGAGCTGGACGGTCTGACCGACGAGCAGTTCGCGAAGATCTCCGCGCATCTGACGCCCGAGGTGCGGACCGTCCTCAACGTCCACGGCGCCCTGGCCTCCCGCAACGGCCGTGGCGGCACGGCGCCGAGCGCGGTCGCCGTGCAGCTCGCCGAGGTCAAGTCGGATGTGGCCGGCCAGCACGCCTGGGCCACGGCGAAGCAGAAGAAGTAGCAGGTCGCGTACGAGAAGGACATCGCGGGATACGTTGGTCCGGAGCCGTAACGGAGCCGACCGAACGGAGCCCGCGATGCCCTTCGCCCGCCTGGCCGCAGCGACGACTGCCACCGCCCACATCGGCCTCGGCCTGGCCGCCGTAGGCCGCCCCGGCTACATCAACCTGGGCCGTGAACAGGACCTCCCGGCCGACCGCAGTGTCGACGCCCTGCGCGAGCGCACCCATGAACTCCTCGAAGCCGCCTACGCCCAGGGCGTGCGCTACTTCGACGTCGCCCGCTCCTACGGCCGCTCCGAGGAGTTCCTCGCCGACTGGCTGAACCACCGGCCCGACATCGACGACGTCGTGATCGGCAGCAAGTGGGGCTACACCTACACGGCGGACTGGCGCATCGACGCCGAGGCGCACGAGGTCAAGGACCACAGCCTCGCCACGTACGAGCGGCAGCGCGCCGAGACGGCGGAGCTGCTCGGCGACCGGCTCGACCTCTATCAGATCCACTCGGTGACCCCGGACAGCCCGGCCCTCACAGACAAGGAACTCCACGCCAAGCTCGCCGAAGCGGCCGCGCAAGGTCTCTCGATCGGCTTCTCCACCAGCGGGCCCACTCAGGCCGACGCCATCCGCGCCGCGCTGGCCGTGACGGTGGACGACGAACCGCTCTTCCGCACGGTGCAGGCCACGTACAACGTGCTGGAGACCTCGGCCGCGCCCGCATTGGCCGAGGCCCACGACGCCGGGCTGACGGTGATCGTCAAGGAGGGCGTGGCCAACGGCCGGCTCGCGGGGCCGTATGCGCCGGACGCCCTGAAGGCCGTCGCCGCGGAGACGTCCCTGGGCTGTGACGCGGTGGCCCTGGCGGTGATCCTGCGCCAACCCTGGGTCGGTGTCGTGCTCTCCGGGGCGGCCACCGCCAACCAGCTCGCCTCGAATCTGCACGCCGCGGTCGTCGACCTCGACGACGACCAGCTGTCCCGGCTCGCCGCGCTCGTGGAGGATCCGCAGGCGTACTGGGAGCGGCGCGGACAGCTGCCCTGGCACTGAGCATCTCCCGACTGACACCGGTCGATGAGACACGCATGTATTCAATGAGACAAAGATGTCTCATGTGGTCTATCATTGCCTCATGGCCGTCGACCGTGACCACGTGCTGCGCAGCGCAGCCGCCCTGCTCACCCGCAAATCCACCGCCACCATGGACGAGGTCGCCAAGGCGGCCGGGATCAGCCGGGCCACGCTGCACCGCCAGTTCGCGGGCCGCGACGCGCTCGTACGGGCGCTGGAGTCGCTCGGCATCCAGGAGTGCGAGGCAGCCCTGGACGCCGCCCGCCTCGACGAGGACACCGCCCAGGAGGCCGTGCGCCGCCTGGTGAAGGAGCTCGAAAGAGCGGCCGGACTGCTCGCCTTCCTCTACACCGAGAACCAGCTGTTCGAGGGCGAGGAGCAGAACGAGGGCTGGGCCCGGCTGGACGGGCGGATGGCCGCCCTGTTCCGGCGCGGTCAGGAGAGCGGCGAGTTCCGCATCGACCTCAGCCCGGCCTGGCTCACCGAGGCGCTGTACGGACTGATGGCCTCGGGGGCGTGGGCCGTGACCGAGGGCCGGGTCGCCGCCAAGGACTTCCACTACATGATCGTCGAGCTGCTGCTCGGCGGCGCACTACGGAGAGAGGAATCATGACCAGCACCCTGCAGCCGGTATCGACGGCGGCGGTGGAGAAGCGCCCGGGCCGTTGGGCTGCGCTCTCGGTGTTGATCCTCGCCGTGCTCCTTGTAGCCGTCGACGCGACCGTCCTCGGCCTCGCGACGCCGTACATCAGTGAGGACCTGAAGCCCTCGGGCACGCAGCTCCTGTGGATCGGTGACGTCTACTCGTTCGTCATCGCCGGTCTGCTCGTCTCCATGGGCAGCCTCGGCGACCGCATCGGCCGCAAGAAGCTGCTGCTCGTCGGCGCCACGGCGTTCGGTCTGATATCGGTGCTCAACGCCTATGCCACGACACCGGAGTTGATGATCCTGGCGCGGGCGCTGCTCGGCGTCGCGGGCGCGACCCTGATGCCCGCCACACTCGCCCTGATCCGCAACCTCTTCCACGACCCGCGCGAGCGCAGCCTCGCCGTCGGCATCTGGGGTGCGACCGCCTCCGCCGGTACGGCAGTCGGGCCGGTCGCCGGAGGATTCCTGCTCGAACACTTCTGGTGGGGTTCCGTCTTCCTCATCAACCTCCCGGTGATGATCGTCCTCGTCCTCGTCGGCAGCAGGCTGCTGCCCGAGTCGAAGAACCCGAACCCCGGGCCCTGGGACCTGTCCAGCGTCGCCCTCTCGCTCGTCGGCATGATCGGCGTCGTGTACGCGGTGAAGGAAGCCGCCGCGCACGGTCTCGGCTGGCAGCCGGTGGCCACCGGTCTGTTCGGTGCCGCCGCCCTGTACTGGTTCGTGCGCCGCCAACTCACGCTGCCCGCACCGCTGTTGGACGTACGGCTGTTCCGCAACCGGGGCTTCTCCGGAGCGGTGCTCGCGGACCTCTTCACCGTCCTCGGCCTGTCCGGGCTCGTCTTCTTCCTCTCCCAGTACCTGCAACTCGTGCAGGGCAGGGGGCCGTTCGAGGCCGGGCTCGCCGAAGTTCCCGCCGCCGTCGGCGCGGTGGCGACGGGTCTGGTCGCGGGCACGTTCGCGCGGCGGTTCTCGGTGCGCGCCGTGGTCTCCGGCGGTCTCGCCGCGGTGGGTCTGGCGCTCGGTTCGCTCACCCTGTTGAGCCAGTCCACGGGCTATCCGCTGCTCGGCGCCGCCCTGCTGGTCGTCGGCATCGGCGCGGGCTTCTCGTTCACCGTCACCGCCGACGTGATCCTCTCCAGCGTGCCCAAGGAGCAGGCGGGCGCCGCGTCCGCGGTTTCCGAGACGGCGTACGAACTCGGCGCCGCCCTCGGCATCGCCCTGCTCGGCTCCATCGTGACCGGCGTCTACGCGGGGTTCACCGGCCCGGCGGGCACACCTGCCGCGGCCCACGAGTCGCTCGGCGGTGCGGTGGAGGCGGCACAGGGTCTCCCCGCCCACACCTCCGAGGCCCTGCTGAACGCGGCCCGCGAGTCCTTCGTCGACGGCCTCACGCTCGCGGCGGGCGGCGGCGCGGTGGTACTGCTCGCCACGGCGGTGGCGGCATGGTTCCTGCTGAGGGGACAGCGCCTGGAAAGCACGCCGTAGTGGAAGCGCCCCTCAGGGGCGCGGGGAACGGCGCGACCAGCCAGCGCAGCCGCACCCGAAAACCGGCAGTCGGCCGGAGGCGCTACGCGGCCTTCGCCTTCGTGGCGTACATGTCCACGTACTCCTGACCCGAGAGCCGCATGACCTCGGTCATGACGGAGTCGGTCACGGCCCGCAGCACATACCGGTCACGGTCCATGCCCTCGTAGCGCGAGAACTCCATGGCCTCGCCGAAGCGAACCGTGACGCGGCCGGGCCGCGGCATCCCCGCCCCGCCCGGCTGCAGCTTGTCCGTGCCGATCATCGCGAACGGCACGACCGGGGCGCCGGTCATCAGGGTCAGCCGGGCGATGCCGGTGCGGCCGCGGTACAGGCGGCCGTCGGGGGAGCGCGTGCCCTCGGGGTAGATCCCGAAGACCTTGCCCTCCTCCAGGACACGGCGGCCGGTCATCAGCGCCGCGACACCGCCGTTCGCGCCGTCCCGGTCCACCGGGATCATGCCGACGCCGGTGAAGAACCAGGCCATCAGACGGCCCTTGAAGCCCTTGCCGGTGACGTACTCGTCCTTGCCGATGAAGAACACCTGCCGGTCGCAGACGAGCGGAAGGATCATCGAGTCGATGAACGTGAGGTGGTTGCCGGCCAGGATGACGGGACCGTCGCCCGGGATGTGCTCCACGCCCTCCACCCGTGGGCGGAACATCAGGCGCATGATCGGTCCGAGCACTGCCTTGATGAGCGCGAAGCGGGACAACGGGCCCTCCGGTGTCAAGGGATCGGTATGAAGTCTGTGCAGGTGAGGACGATACTCGCGCCCCCCGGGGTATTGCACATCGGGCACATCGGGTTCACCGAGGTCTTACGCACTGTTGACGCAGCTTTACCTGCGGTGTCGCTCCGTCGGCCGCGCGTAACGTGACCGCCACGATGTGACGGACATCGCCCGTCAGGCCCAGTGGGCGCGTACCCGACATCGCCCGGAGGGCCCAATCGCCGCGTACCCGATCCGGCCGGGGCCAAGCGGACGGATCGTCAGAACTCTGTCCTCGTACGACATCCAGCGTCACCCCCGTGTTCCCGACGACGTCTCCCGCCCGTCACGGGCGCGCCTCTACGATCGGCCCGCACTGGCGAAGACAGGACGACGGAGGCGCTCATGGGAACGCAGGAGTCGGACGAGCGGACACGCGGGACCGGACGGCGGGCGCTGCTCGGCGCGGCGGTGCTCGGCGCGGGCGTGGCGGCACTGGGCACGGCGGGCACGGCGAGAGCCGCCGACGCGCAGCACGGGGACGGCGGCCTGAAGAGCCTGCCCGTGCCGACGATCATCGGGCACCGCGGGGCCAGCGGCTACCGGCCGGAGCACACCTTCGGCTCGTACCAGCTGGCCCTCGACATGGGCGCGGACATCGTCGAGGCGGGCGACCTGGTGCCCACCAAGGACGGCCACCTCGTATGCCGCCACGAGCCGGAGATCGGCGGGACCACGGATGTCTCGGCACACCCCGAGTTCGCCGACCGCAAGACCACCAAGACCCTCGACGGGGTCGCCACGACGGGCTGGTTCACCGAGGACTTCACGCTCGCCGAGCTGAAGACCCTGCGCGCCGTCGAGCGCATCCCGGCCAACCGCCCGCACAACACCCTCTACAACGGCCGCTGGGAGATCCCCACCTTCGAAGAGGTGCTCCGCTGGCAGGACGAGCAGACCCGCAGGCGCGGCAAGCAGGTCTGGATCTACCCCGAGACCAAGCACCCCACCTACTTCCGCAAGCTGGGCCTCGGCCTGGAGGAGCGGGTGGCCAAGCTGCTGCACAAGTACGGCAAGGACAAGCGGAACTCGCCGGTCATCCTCCAGTCGTTCGAGCCGACCAGCATCCAGCGGCTGAACGAGCTCGTCGACAACCCCCTGGTCGTCCTGCTCTCCACCGCGACCAGCCGCCCCTGGGACTTCGTCGAGGCGGGCGACCCGCGCACGGTCGCCGACCTGATCACCCCCAAGGGCCTCAGGGAGATCGCCGGCTACGCGCAGGGCATCGGCCCGACCCTCGACCTGGTCATCCCGAAGGACGCGAGCGGCAACCTCACCACGCCGACCACGCTCGTGTCCGACGCGCACAAGCGGGGCCTGATCCTGCACCCGTACACCATGCGCAACGAGAACCCCTTCCTGCCCGCGAACTTCCGCAAGGGCACCGACCCGACCGCCTACGGGGACGCCTTCGGCGCGTTCCAGACCTACTTCGAGACGGGCATCGACGGCGTCTTCTCCGACAACGCGGACACCGCGCTGCTCGCCCGCGCGGACTTCCTCGACGGATGACCCGCGTCAACGGATGACCCCGCCACCCCGATTGGGGTGACAGTCGGCCGCTCCGGCAACCTCGCGCCGGGGCGGCCGCGTCGTGCCGCATATGACACACGACATGGTGGCCACGCTGCGCCCCCTCCTCGCCGCCGAGGCCTCGGCCGAGGCGTATGCGTCCGGCGCCGAGCAGAGCGACCTGGAACAGGCCGTCTGGCTGCGCCTCCTGGAGCGACTCGACAGCGAGGGCCCACCGGTTGATCCGCAGGGCTGGCTGCGCCGCGCCGTGCGCTCGGAGGCCCGCCGCAGCCGCCGTACGGCCCGCATTGAACAGCCGTATGCCTCCGAACCCGCCGACGAACGCGGTCCCGGCCCGGAACAGGAGGCGATGACCGCCGACCGCCGCCGCGCGCTGCACGCCGCCGTACGACGCCTGCCCGGCCGCTGCCCGAGCCTGGTGGCGGCACTGCTCTCCCCGAAGGACCTCACCTACCAGGAGATCGCAGGGGAGTTGGGTATCTCACAGGGCAGTCTTGGCCCGGAACGTTCCAGATGCCTGGGATGTCTGCGGCGATTGCTCACGGTGGAGGTTGCGGCCCGCTGACGGCGGGGATAGGAGTGAGGGACATCCGGTGAACAGGTGAGCGGGAGGCATGCACACATGGGCATGAGCGTGACCATCTCGGCGGCGACCGAGCAGGACGCAGAGCAGATCCTCAAGCTGCAGTACCTCTGCTACCAGAGCGAGGCCGAGCTGTACGGCGACTACGGCATCGAGCCGCTCACACAGCCGCTCGACTCCCTCAGGGCGGAACTGGCGGGCGGCACCGTGCTGGTGGCCCGGCTCGGAGAAGAGGTGGTGGCCTCGGTCCGTGGCGCCGTCGACCCCGACGGCACGGCCCGCATCAACAAGCTCATCGTCCACCCGCGCATGCAGAGCCACGGCCTCGGCGGACGCCTGCTCGCCGCGATCGAGGCCCGGCTCGGCGAGGACGGCGCGGCCAAGTCCTTCCAGCTCTTCACGGGCCACCGCAGCGAGCGCAATCTCCGCCTCTACCGCAAGCACGGCTACGCCCCGGTCTCCCAGGAGCGCGTCGACGAGCGGCTCACACTGGTGACCCTGGCGAAGGGTGCCGAGGCGGGCGCGTTCGTGGCCAGCGCGTAGCTGCCAGCGAATGTGCGGTTACTGAACCGGGGTTACCGAACCGGCGGCACGCGCCTTGCGCAGCCAGTACATCGCCGACAGCGGCAGCAGCACCGGGATGAACAGATAGCCCATCCCGTAGTCCGACCACACCGTGGCGTCGGGGAAGGCGGACGGCTCCACCAGCGTCCAGGTCCCGACGGTCAGTACGCCCGCGAGCTCGGCGGCGCAGCACACCAGCGCCGCCTTGCGGGCCGTCTCACCGCCGCGCACGAGCGAGTACGTGATGAAGCCGTAGACGACGCCCGCGACCGCGGACAGCGAGTAGGCGAGCGGAGCCTTGTCGAACTCGGTCGAGATCTGCACGGCCGAGCGCGAGACGGCGCCGACGACCATCACGCCGTACAGCCAGAGCAGCAGCATGCCCGGGCCGCTGATGAGCCGCGTCCGCTTGTTCTTCGCTGGCCGCTCTGCGCCTGACTTCTCTTCCGTGGCCTTCTCTCCCACCGGATTCCGAGCCACCGGCTTCTCGTCAGTCGGCTTCTTCTCCTGAGGTACCGTCCCGTTCTCCTCCGTGGCCGCCATCTCAGCCTCCCCAGATGTCATAGAGCCGCACCTCAAGGACGGCGAGGACGATGCCGCCGGCCGCCACCGTGACCGAACCCCAGCGAGTGCGCTCCGCCAGCGACATGAAACCCGCGGCCGGAATGCACGCGAAGGCGCCGAGCAGATACGCCACGAAGATCGTCGTCCCCTGCTCCGGCTTCTCGCCGCGCGCCAGTTGGACGATGCCGATCACCAGCTGGACCACGGCGAGCAGCGACACCACGGCCATGCCGATGAAGTGCCAGTCCTTGGTGGGCTGATCACGGTAGGCGGCCCAGCCGCACCAGGCGGCGAGCGCGAGCGCGGCGACGGCAGTCGCGACCGTCAGGGCATCAAGCATGCCGCGACCCTATTACGGGCCAAAAGACCCGATGCCCGCACCCCCTGGGTGCCCCGTAGGGTCGAGAGCATGAAGATCCACGCTGAAGCCCTGCTGTTCGACAACGATGGAACGCTCGTCTCATCCCTTGAGTCGGTCAACCGGTGCTGGACCCGATGGGCGCAGGAGTACGGCATCACGGCGGAGGACTTCGCCCGGATCGAACTGCACGGCCGCCCCGCCGTTGAGATAGCCGCCGACCTGCTCCCCGCCGACATCGTCCCCGAGGCCCTCGCGCGCATCGAGCAACTGGAGGTCGAGGACGTACCGGGCGGAGTCGAGGCGCTGCCCGGCACCCTCGCGCTGCTCGACGCCCTTCCCGCCGAGCGCTGGGCCGTCGTCACCTCCGCCACCCGGCGGCTGGCGGAGGCCCGGCTCGACGAGGTCGGCATCCGCCCCAAGACGCTGATCGCCGCCGACGACATCACCCGCGGCAAGCCCGACCCCGAGCCCTACCTCCTCGCCGCCCGCGAACTGGGCGTCGACCCGGCCCGCTGCGTCGTCTTCGAGGACGCCCCCGCCGGTCTCCAGGCGGGCCGCGCCGCAGGCATGACCACCGTGGCGTTGGCCACAACCCACCAGGCCCACGAGCTGGACGCCGACCTGGTGGTCAAGGACCTCTCGGCCCTGTCCGTACTGGTCACGGCCCAGGGACTGGAGATCTCCACCAGAGGCTGACAGGTGTCCACCGCTGTCCGCTATACGGACAGCGGTGGCAGGCCCCTCCTGTGGGTCTGCTTTACTTGATCCCATGACCACGACGAGCAGCCGCACCCTTGCGACCGAGGCGACCATGACGCCCGGTGCTCGTTGTATGTGTCGAATGTGCGCCTTCTAGAGGGCCCCCGCACCACCGCCTGGTCTCGCGCCCCGAAGCGAGACCGCCGCGCCCTGTCCGTACCACGTACGTGGCTGAGGCTGCCCCGCGCACAAGTTCTCCCCCCGGTTCCCTCCGGTTCCATCGCCATCGCGAGAACCGTGCCGCGTTCCCGACCGAATGCACCCGTGCCCGGCGCACACCCACGCCCTGCACTCGACAGTGACGGAAACCCCAGTGATCACGACAACGGGCCTCACCAAGGTCTACCGCTCGCGCGGCCGTGAAGTGACCGCCCTCGACGGCGTCGATCTGCATGTCCGCGAAGGTGAGGTGTACGGCGTCATCGGCCAGTCCGGCGCCGGCAAGTCATCGCTCATCCGCTGCGTCAACCTCCTGGAGCGTCCCACCTCCGGCACGGTCACCGTCGCCGGACAGGACCTCACCGCCCTCGCCGGCCGCGGCCCGCGCGCGGGCAAGGAACTCCGCAAGGCGCGCAGCCGCATCGGGATGGTCTTCCAGCACTTCAACCTGCTGTCCTCGCGCACTGTCCAGGACAACGTCGAGCTGCCGCTCGAAATCCTCGGCGTCTCCGGCAAGGCGCGCAGCCGCAAGGCCCTCGAACTCCTCGACCTGGTCGGCCTCTCCGACAAGTCGAAGGTCTACCCGGCCCAGCTCTCCGGCGGCCAGAAGCAGCGCGTCGGCATCGCCCGCGCCCTGGCCGGCGACCCGAAGGTGCTGCTCTCCGACGAGGCGACCAGCGCGCTCGACCCGGAGACCACCCGTTCCATCCTGCAGCTGCTGCGCGACCTGAACCGGCAGCTGGGCCTGACCGTCCTGCTCATCACCCACGAGATGGACGTCGTCAAGACCATCTGCGACTCGGCCGCCCTGATGGAGAACGGCCAGATCGTCGAGTCCGGCACCGTCAGCGAACTGCTCGCGACGCCCGGCTCCGAACTGGCCTCCGCACTCTTCCCGGTGAGCGGCGACGCCTCCGGCGACGACCGCACGGTCATCGATGTCACCTTCCACGGCGAGGCCGCCACCCAGCCCGTCATCTCGCAGCTCTCGCGCACGTACAACATCGACATCTCGATCCTGGGCGCCGCGATGGACACCGTCGCGGGCAAGCAGGTCGGCCGGATGCGCATCGAACTGCCCGGCCGCTACGAGGAGAACGTCGTGCCGATCGGATTCCTGCGAGAGCAGGGCCTGCAGATCGACATCCAGGGCCAGGAGCCCGTACTGGTGAACGAAGGTGCCAAGTGACCTGGTCCGAGATGCAGCCGCTGCTGTCCCAGGCGTGTTGGGACACGCTCTACATGGTCGGCTGGTCCACTCTCATCGCGATCGTCGGCGGCCTCCCGCTCGGCATCCTGCTCGTCCTCACCGACCGCGGCGGACTCCTCCAGAACGTCGTCGCCAACAAGGTCATCGGGCAGGTCGTGAACATCGCCCGCTCGATGCCGTTCATCATCCTGATGGTCGCGCTGATGAGCTTCACGCGCACGATCACAGGTACGACGATCGGTCGCGAGGCGGCGATCGTGCCGCTCGCCATCGGCGCGATCCCCTTCTTCGCCCGGCTTGTCGAGACGGCTGTCCGCGAAGTGGACGGCGGGCTCGTCGAGGCCGTGCAGTCGATGGGCGGCAACACCTGGACCGTCGTCAGCAAGGTCCTCGTACCGGAGTCGCTGCCGTCGCTGATCTCCTCCGCGACCACCACCATCGTCGCCCTCATCGGCTACTCGGCGATGGCCGGCACCGTCGGCGCCGGAGGCCTCGGCGACATCGCGATCCGCTACGGCTACCAGCGCTTCGAGACCGGACTGATGTGGATCACGGTCGCCATCCTCGCGGTCGTCATCTCCGTCATCCAGCTCGCCGGCGACTACGCCGCCCGTGGGCTGCACCGGCGCGGCGGGGACTCCGGAGCCGCGCCGAAGCTCCGCCTGCTGAAGGCCAAGGAGCCCGCGACCGCGGACGTCGGCAAGGTCGCCTGAGCCACCACCCTCCCCCTGAACTCCCCGTACCACCCAAAACGGGGTCGCTCCACCCATAAGGAAAGGCACTTTTCGTGCGTAACACCGCCAAGATCACCACCGCCGTCCTCGCCGCCGGAGCCCTCACCTTCGGGCTCACCGCCTGCGGCTCGGACAAGGACTCCGCCTCCTCCGACACCAGCGGTCCGCTGGTCGTCGCCGCGAGCCCCACCCCGCATGCCGAGATCCTCGACTACGTCAAGAAGAACCTGGCGAAGAAGGCGGGCCTCGACCTGGAGGTCAAGGAGTTCACCGACTACGTGACGCCGAACACGGCGACCGAGGACGGCTCCGTGGGCGCCAACTACTTCCAGAACCAGCCGTACCTCGACGACTTCAACAAGAAGAACGGCACCCACATCGTGCCCGTCGTCACGGTGCACCTGGAGCCGCTCGGTCTCTACTCCCACAAGGTCAAGAGCGCCGACGCCCTGAAGAGCGGTGCGACGATCGCCGTCCCGAACGACAGCGTCAACGAGGCCCGTGCCCTCAAGCTGCTCGCCGCCAACGGGATCATCACGCTCAAGGACGGCGTGGGCAACGAAGCGACCCCCGCGGACATCACCAAGAACCCGAAGAACCTCAAGTTCAAGGAGCTGGAGGCGGCCCAGACCCCGCGCTCCCTGGACGACGTCGACGCCGCGGTGATCAACGGCAACTACGCCATCGAGGCCGACCTCAAGCCCGCCAAGGACGCCCTCGTCCTGGAGTCCGCGCAGAACAACCCGTACGGCAACTTCCTCGCCGTCAAGAAGGGCAACGAGGACGACCCGCGCGTGAAGAAGCTCGCCAAGCTCCTCACCTCGCCCGAGGTCAAGAAGTTCATCGAGGACAAGTACGCCGGCTCCGTCATCCCGTCGTTCTAGTCGGTCCGGTCGTCCTTGTCTCGTCCGAGGTGAAGAAGTTCATCGAGGACAAGTACACGGGGTCGGTCCTGCCGGTCACCTCCGGCTGACGCGCCCCTCGTCACCGCACGGGGTCCACTCCATCACTTGGAGTGGACCCCGTGGTGCAGTTCAGTGCTTTCATGCTGCATGCTGGGCAGTTCAGCGGACCCGAAGGATTCCGAGGGCCCGAAGTCCCCCGAAGGTTACGGAGCGGCGCATGACGAGCACCTTCCCCGACATCTCCATCAGCACGGAGCGGTTGGTCCTGCGTGCGCTCGACGAGGACGACGTACCCGCCCTGGCCGAGATGATGAACGACGAGATGGTGGCGGCCTGGACGTCGGTGCCGCAGCCCTTCACCGAGGACGGCGCCCGCACCTGGATCACCGAGTACGCGCCCACGGAACGCACGGAGGGCCGCGGACTCGACCTCGCCGTCACCGAGTTCCTCACCCAGCGCCTGGTCGGCATCATCCAGCTCGGCAAGACGAACTGGCATGTGCGGTCCACTGAACTGTCGTACATCATCGCCCCCTGGGCACGCGGCGAGGGCTACGCCTCCGAGGCGGCGCTCGCCACCGCCCAATGGCTCTTCCGCGACCAGAAGTTCGAGCGCATCGAACTGCGTACGGCGGCCGACAACACCGCCTCGCAACAGGTCGCCCAGAAGATCGGCTGCATCAGCGAGGGCGTGCTGCGCAACGCCTGTATAGCGCGCACCCGTACCGAGGACGGAACCTGGGTCGACCTGCGCACCGACTTCATTGTGTGGAGCCTCCTCCCGGAGGACCTCGAAGGCGTCGGCGAGCAGCTCGCCGACACCGGTGGTTTCACGTCGTTCTCCGACTGGAACTGAGACCTACGGGAGCCGCGTCCCGGGGCCCTGGAACCGTCTACCTGAATCCGCGGGACCGCTCCCACGCGCGGGAGCCCGTCGCGGCACTGCCCAGCCGTACCAGGTACCCTCACGGAGCCCGCTCTCGGGCTGCCCCCTGACGACCTGCGAAAACCTTCTGGAGACTGACGACGATGGCCGACCGGGTCACGGTGATCGGCTGGGACGGCTCGCCGCTGACCGCCGCGGCGCGCTCCGCGCTCGGTGCCGCCAGCCTGGTGGCCGGCGCGGCCCACCACCTCGCGCTCCCCGAGGTGCCCCGGGCCGCCGAGCGCATCCGCCTCGGCAGCGTCTCCCTCGCCGCCCGCCGGATCGCGAACCACCGGGGCACCGCCGTCGTCCTCGCCGACGGGGACCCGGGCTTCTTCGGTGTCGTACGCACCCTGCGGGGCCCCGAGTTCGGCCTGGAGGTCGAAGTGGTGCCCGCCGTCTCCGCGGTGGCCGCCGCCTTCGCTCGCGCCGGGATGCCCTGGGATGACGCGCAGGTAGTCGTCGCACACCCCCGCACCCTGCGACGCGCGGTGAATGTGTGCCGCGCCCACACCAAGGTCGCCGTCCTCACCTCGCCGGGCGCCGGCCCCGCCGAACTCGGTCTGCTCCTCGGAGGAGTGCACCGCACCTTCGTCATCTGCGAGGAACTCGGCACCGCCCGCGAACAGGTCACCGTCGTGACCTCCGACAAGGCCGCCGACCACACCTGGCGCGACCCCAACGTCGTCATCGTCATCGGCGCCTTCGTGGCCGCGGCCGAGGGCGGCGGCTGGATCGCCGGACGCGACCCGGGCAATGGAGCGCGCGGCTGGGCGCTGCCCGCCGAGGCGTACGGCGGTGCGCTCGGCGAAGGCGAAACGGATCTGCTGCGCGCCGCCCAACTCGCCCGACTGGGCCCGCGCGTGGGGGACCTCGTGTGGGACATCGGCTCCGGCAGCGGCGCCTTCGCCACCGAGGCCGCACGCACCGGCGCCGCCGTCATCGCGGTCGACCGCAACCCGGGCTGCTGCGCCCGCACCGAGGACTCCGCCCGTCGCTTCGGCGTCCAGATGCAGATCGTGCACGGCAACGCGCCGCACATTCTGGAGGACCTTCCGGAGCCCGATGTCGTACGCGTCGGAGGCGGGGGAGCGGCGGTGGTCTCGGCCGTCGCCGACCGCCGTCCGCAGCGCATCGTGACGCACGCCGCCACCCGCGACGCGGCCGAACTCATCGGCCGGGACCTGACGGAGCACGGCTATGAGGTCGAGTGCGCCCTCATTCAGTCCGTCGAACTCGATACAAGGGCCTGGACGGAGAAGGAACGGAGCGTCGCGTTCCTGCTCAGCGGCCGTTTGCCGGATCGCGCCCCGTGATCCTGTTGTCGTACTCCGCGCGGTAGGCTGGCCGATCGTTGTACCGCTCCCGGGTGGTCGGCCTTTCGTCGGTCAATGTCCGGAAAACGCACCCGTTTTGAGGCGTGTGTGGTACGGCAGAACCGGAGGACGCGCAACGTGGCGCAGTCCACAGCGGGCCCTCGCGGATCAAGGTGTCGCGAAGGCGGGACGACCGGGACAATGCCAGTTAATGGCTTTGTCGTCTTTGTTGGCCGGTCGTTCGTGCCGCTGGGCACGCACGCTCGTTCTTCACAGTGGGGCGGTCGGTGCGCCGTTCCGGGCGAGCTGGACTTGGAAGCACTAACCGATGGGCGAGGGGTACGCATGACCGACACCGGCCAGGTCCCGGGCGAGGGACTGCCGGAGAACGCAGGCATGGTGGAGCAGCCGGGCGTCACCGCGCCGGGCGCGTACACCTTCCTCGACCCCTCCGAGAACCCCGCCGAGGACGACGACCTGCTCCTGATGCCGGGCGCGCCGGGAGCGCAGGGCGCGTGGGGCAACGAGGTGCCGCCACCGGCCCCGATGCCCTTCGCCCACGAGCCGGGTCCGCACGAGCCGGGTCCGCACGAGCCGGGTCCGCACGAGATGGCCGGACGCGACAGCGGCTCGGTCGACCTCGGCGGTGTCCGCGTGCCGAACCAGGGGCCCGCCCCGCAGCCGACGCCGGCGCGCCGCCCGCTGCACCTCGGCCCGCCGACGCCGGACGGCTCCGCGAGCCCGGTGCGGTCGCTGGCCGACCGTGGCCCGGCGGGTACGCCGGTCCCGCCCACTGCTCCTGCGGCCGCCGCTCCCGTAACTCCCGTACGGCACGCGGGTCCGCCGACGGCCGGGCCCGAGTACCTCGATGTGCCGCAGCTCGGCGAGACTCCGCCGCAGGGCGCCATGCCGTGGGGCGCTCCGCCCGTGGCTTCCGAGGCGGGGGCTGCAGAAACGGTCGTCCCGGAGGCGGGACAGACGCCCGAGTCCGTGCCGACCACCGAGTCGGTGCCGATCACCGAGTCCGGGTCGTTCCCGGAGGTGGCCCAGGTAGCGGATGCGCCTCAGTCCGCTGACGCCCCGCAGGCTCCGGACGCCGCTGAGCTTCCGGGGCTCGCGCACGCTCCCCAGATCCCGGTGGCCGCTGAGACCCCGGCGCAGGTACCCCAGGCCCCGGAGGGTTCGCTCACCCTCCAGGAGGCGGCGGGCGCCCAGGTTCCCGAGGCCGCGCCCACCCTGGACGGCGCGCTCGACCCGCGGGCCCCGCAGACTCCGGACGCCACGCCCTTCCCGGCGGCCCCGGAGATTCCGCACGCCCTCCAAGCGGTGGACGACACCGGATACGCCGGGCACGCAGGCGACGCCCACTCGCCCGCGCACGATGCCGCACCGCCGCAGATCCCGTCGGACGGCGGGCACTTCACACCCGCTCCGAACCTCGCCCCCGTGCCGGACCTCGCACCCGAGCAAGCCCCGCAGACGGCGCATGTGACCCCGCCGCAGATCGCCGACCAGGCCACCGTCGACCCGGTCGCATACGGAGCCGACCCGGCCGAGTCCATGGCCCAGTTCCCCACCCAGCCCGCCCAGTTCGCGGACCCTGGTATTCACATCCCGGAACCAGCAGCCCAGTTCGCGGACGCGGGATCCCAGACAGAGACCGCGCGGCCGCTCGCGGCAGCCGCGGCGCACGCTCCCGAGCCCGTGCAGGCCTCGCTCTCGGCGGACGCCTCGCACGGCCGGGCGGTCCCCGGCCTCGAAGCCTTCCCTGCCCAGCAGTTCGCGGATGCGGCCGCATTCTCCGAGACGGGTGCCACCGAGGCGTCGCACGGCGTGCCGGTAGGTGTGGCGGCCCACGCGGAGGCCTCGGTGGGCGGCCCACACGGCGAGCAGCACTTCCCAGGAGCCGGTGCCGCCGAAGGCGACGCGCCAGGCGCCTCCGGACTCCCGGGCACCCCCCTGGAGCCCCACGCGGACCAGCCCCTGGGCCAGTTCGTGCCCGTGGAGGGTCAGGTGCCGACGACCCCGCACCTGGCCCCGACCCCGCCGCACGCCATGACCGTGCCGCCGCTCCCCGTCGAGGAGCAGCCCACGGCCGAGGAGCCCACAGCCGAGGAGCCCGCGGAGGAGACGATCGTGGTGGCGCCCGCCCCCGTCGAGGAGGCCGCGGAGGAACCCTCGGAGGCTCCCGTCGAGGAAGCGGAGCAGATCGCTCCGGCAGTTGTGCCGGCGCCCCGCGAACCTCAAGGCGAGACCGAAACCGAGACCGAGACCGAAACCGAGACACCCCCCGTACCGGAGCCGCTCCCTGCGGACCCGGAGCCCGTAGTCGCACAGCAAGCGGAGGACCTGGACACCCAGGTCGCCGACCAGGAAGAGAGCACGGCCGTAGTGGAAGACGTACGAGAGTCCACCGGCCCGGCGGCCCCCGGTTACGACGACGCCGAGCGCGAGGCCGTGCTGCGCGTGATGCGCGAGCGCCGCGACATCCGCAATGGCTTCCGCAGCGATCCGATCCCGCACGACGTGCTGCTTCGTGTCCTGGAGGCCGCGCACACCGCGCCGTCCGTCGGCCACTCCCAGCCCTGGGACTTCGTCGTCATCCGCTCCGCCGACACCCGCCGGAGCATGCACGAACTCGCCCAGCGCCAGCGCGAGGCGTACGCCAAGTCGCTGCCCAAGGGCCGTGCGAAGCAGTTCAAGGAACTGAAGATCGAGGCCATCCTCGACACCCCGGTGAACATCGTCGTCACCGCTGACCCGACCCGCGGTGGCCGCCACACCCTGGGCCGCCACACCCAGCCGCAGATGGCCCCGTACTCCTCCGCGCTCGCGGTCGAGAACCTGTGGCTCGCGGCCCGCGCCGAGGGCCTCGGCGTCGGCTGGGTCAGCTTCTTCGACGAGCGCGAAATGGTCCGCGCCCTCGGCCTGCCCGAGCATCTGGAGGTCGTGGCGTACCTCTGCGTCGGATACGTCGACGAGTTCCCGGACGAGCCCGAGCTGATGCAGGCCGGCTGGTCCAAGCGCCGCCCGCTGTCGTGGGTCGTGCACGAGGAGACGTACGGCCGTCGCGCGCTGCCCGGCGAGGAGCCGCACGACCTGCTCGCCGAGACGGTCTCCAACATCCGCCCGCTCGACGCCAAGGCGCTCGGCGAGGCGTGGGAGCGCCAGAAGCGGATGACCAAGCCCGCGGGCGCGCTCGGCATGCTGGAGATCATCTCCGCACAGCTGTCGGGCCTGTCCCGGATGTGCCCGCCGCCGATCCCGGAGCCCGCCGCCGTCGCGATCTTCGCCGGCGACCACGGCGTGCACGCCCAGGGCGTCACCCCCTGGCCCCAGGAGGTCACCGCCCAGATGGTGGCCAACTTCCTGGGCGGCGGCGCGGTCTGCAACGCGTTCGCCAACCAGGTGGGCGCCGAGGTCTGCGTCATCGACGTGGGCGTCGCCTCCGACCTCCCCGCGACCCCGGGCCTCCTCCCGCGCAAGGTCCGCGCGGGCACCGCCGACATGACGACGGGCCCCGCGCTGACCCGCGAAGAGGTCACGGCTGCCATCGAGGTGGGCATCGAAACGGCCCGCGACCTGGTGGCGGCGGGCAACAAGGCGCTCCTGACGGGCGAGATGGGCATCGCCAACACCACGGCGTCGGCGGCCCTGATCTCGGTCTTCACCGGCACCGACCCGTCCGAGGTGACGGGCCGGGGCACCGGCATCAACGACGAGACCCTGGCCCGCAAGACCGAGGTCGTCCGCCGCGCCATCGAACTCCACCAGCCGGACCCCGCCGACCCCATCGGCGTCCTCGCGGCCATCGGCGGCCTCGAACACGCAGCCATGGTCGGCCTCCTCCTCGGCGGCGCCTCCCTCCGTACGCCGGTCATCCTGGACGGCGTCAGCGCCGGCGCGGCGGCCCTCGTGGCCCGTGCCATCGCCCCCGAGGTCCTCGCGGCCTGCATCGCCGGCCACCGCAGCGCGGAACCCGGCCACGTGGCAGCCCTGAACAAGCTGGGCCTGCGCCCCTTGGTCGACCTGGACCTCCGCCTCGGCGAGGGCACAGGCGCCCTCCTGGCCCTCCCGGTGGTCCAGAGCGCGGCAAGGGCGATGCACGAGGTGGCGACGTTCGATTCAGCAGGGGTAACCGAAAAGTAGGCGCAAGGGCTGTGGGCAGTCGTTCCGCCGGGGCGGAACGGCGGCCACAGCCCGCCCGCCGGCACGCAGACGAACAGGGGTCCGGGGCGGCGCCCCGGTTTCGGCAAGGGGCGGGCCTGGGGAAGGAAACTCCCCACCCGCCTCAGCCACATACCGCACCCGCAGCTTAAAATTCGCACGTCAGGGGCCTTCTCAACGCCGCGGGGCCCCGTCTCGCACCACCCCGCACGAGGGAGCCGCACCCCCATGGCCGAACACCCCGCCTACCCCGTAGGCCTCCGCCTCACCGGCCGCCGCGTAGTCGTCCTCGGCGGCGGCCAAGTGGCCGGGCGCCGCCTCCCGGCGCTCATCGCGGCGGGCGCGGACATTCACCTCGTCTCACCGGAGGCCACCCCCTCCGTGGAGGCGATGGCGGACGCGGGCGAGATCACCTGGACGAGGCGCCCGTACGAGGAAGGCGACCTGGCGAACGCCTGGTACGCCCTGATCGCCACCAGCGACCACGAGGCGAACACCGAGGCTTCCGCCGAAGCGGAGCGCCACCGCGTCTGGTGCGTCCGCTCGGACGACGCCGACGCGGCGACGGCGTGGACCCCGGCGACGGGCCACAGCGAGGGCGTGACGGTCGCGGTCCTGACGACGGACGCCCGGGGCCGGGACCCCCGTCACACGGCGGCGATCCGCGACGCCGTGGTGGAGGGCCTGCGCGACGGCACCCTGGTGGCGCCGCACCACCGCACCCGCACCCCCGGCGTCGCCCTGGTCGGCGGCGGCCCCGGCGACCCGGACCTGATCACGGTCCGCGGCCGCCGCCTGCTCGCCGAGGCCGACGTGGTCATCGCGGACCGCCTCGGCCCGCGCGACCTGCTCGCCGAACTCCCGCCGCACGTCGAGGTGATCGACGCGGCGAAGATCCCGTACGGCCGTTACATGGCCCAGGAGGCCATCAACAACGCGCTGATCGAGCACGCCAAGCAGGGCAAGTCCGTCGTACGACTCAAGGGCGGCGACCCGTTCGTCTTCGGGCGCGGCATGGAGGAGGCCCAGGCTCTCGCCGAGGCGGGCATCGCCTGCACCGTCGTCCCGGGCATCTCCAGCTCGATCTCGGTCCCGGGCGCCGCGGGCATCCCCGTCACACACCGAGGGGTCGCCCACGAGTTCACGGTGGTCAGCGGCCATGTCGCCCCCGACGACGAGCGCTCCCTCGTCGACTGGCCGTCCCTCGCCAAGCTCCGCGGCACTCTCGTCGTCCTGATGGGCGTCGACAAGATCGGCAAGATCGCCGAAACCCTTGTCGCGCACGGCAAGCCGGCCGACACCCCCGTCGCTCTGGTTCAGGAGGGCACGACCGCCGCGCAGCGCCGCGTCGACGCGACCTTGGCGACGGTCGCCGAGACCGTACGGACGCAGGACGTGAAGCCGCCGGCGGTGATCGTCATCGGCGAGGTCGTGAACGTGGGCGTGCACAGCCCGCTGAAGGCTTCCGAGTAACCACGGGTAACCCAACTCGTTCCCAGCCGTTGGCACCGCACCCAGGACAAGGCAGTATCACCCTGTGGCCGATCTCATCACCGTTGAGAACCCCGACGACCCGCGTCTGCGCGACTACACGGGCCTGACCGATGTGGAGCTGCGCCGCAAGCGCGAACCCGCCGAGGGCCTGTTCATCGCCGAGGGCGAGAAGGTCATCAGACGGGCCAAGGACGCCGGTTACGAGATGCGTTCGATGCTCCTGTCCGCGAAGTGGGTCGACGTCATGCGCGACGTCATCGACGAGCTCCCGGCCCCGGTCTACGCGGTCAGTCCGGAGCTCGCCGAGCAGGTCACCGGCTATCACGTGCACCGCGGCGCGCTGGCCTCGATGCAGCGCAAGCCGCTGCCGACGGCGGAGGAACTCCTGCAGTCCGCGCGCCGCGTCGTCGTCATGGAGTCGGTCAACGACCACACCAACATCGGCGCGATCTTCCGCTCGGCCGCCGCCCTCGGCATGGACGCGGTTCTGCTCTCCCCGGACTGCGCTGACCCCCTCTATCGCCGCTCCGTGAAGGTCTCCATGGGTGCGGTCTTCTCGGTGCCGTACGCCCGTCTCGAGACCTGGCCCAAGGGCCTGGAGTCGGTCCGCGAGGCCGGCTTCACCCTGCTCGCCCTCACCCCGGACGAGAAGGCGAAGTCCCTCGACGAGGCGGCCCCGCACCGCATGGACCGGGTCGCGCTGATGCTGGGCGCGGAGGGCGACGGCCTGTCCACGAAGGCCCTGATGGCGGCGGACGAGTGGGTCCGCATCCCCATGGCCCACGGTGTCGACTCGCTCAACGTGGGCGCGGCGGCCGCGGTCGCCTTCTACGCGGTGGCGACGGGCCGCCCGCAGCCCTGAGCGGCCTCACGGGCGTCCGCCCGAGGCGCTAGCCGTCCTTGCGGACCTCACTCCGGTACTGCTGGGACATCAGGTCCCCGGTGGGCAGCGGTGCGTACGTCTGCTCGTGTCGTACGTCCCTGTGGGTGCCCCCGTCGTCCAGCCCGCGCGCGGGCCCCTGGCACCCCTGGGCAGCGGCGATGCCGAGCGCGACGAGCAGCGTCACGACGACGAACACGAAGAGCCGCTGGCGCAGCAGTCGCGGGTTGGCGGGCCGCCGGCCGGTGCCGGTGGTCCGGGGCGCGGGACGGCCGGCACCGCTGCGGGGCGCGGGCCTGCTGCCGGAGCGGCCGGTGTTGCGCGCGGGTGTGGGGCGCGCACCCGACTGCGTCGACCTCGTGCCGCCGTTCGTCCCGCCCGTGCGCGGCGGGGGAGTGCCCTGCGGACGCCGCTGGGTGCGCGGCTCGGTGTACTGCTCGGCCAGGCGTCCGGTCGGCCGGTCGGGATCCGTGCGCGGCGCGGGCGGCCGTACATCCGCCATGCCCTGTGCCTCGCGGGCCGCGATCTCCTTGAGCCGCAGGGACAGTTGGAGGGTGGTGGGCCGCTCCTCGGGGTCCTTCGCCAGACATGCCCGTACGAGAGGTGCCAGCGCGTCCGGCACGCCGTGCAGTTGGGGCTCCTCGTGCACCACTCTGTAGAGCATCACTTCGGAACTGCCGTGCCCGAAGGGCGAGTCCTGGGTCGCCGCGTACGCGAGCGTGGCACCGAGCGCGAACACGTCCGTGGCCGGCGTGACGGCGGCCCCACGCACCTGCTCGGGCGCGAGGAAGCCGGGCGAGCCGACGGCCGTACCGACATGGGTGAGCGTCGAGGCGCCCGTCGCCCAGGCGATGCCGAAGTCGATGATCCGCGGCCCCTTGGGGGACAGCAGGATGTTGGACGGCTTGAGATCCCGGTGGACGACACCGGCCTCGTGCACGGCGACGAGCCCCTCGGAGAGCGCGGCACCGACGGCGGCCACATCGGCGGCGCTCAGCGGCCCTTCCTCGGCGACCTTGTCGTGCAGAGAGGGCCCGGGCACGTACTGCGTGGCGAACCACGGCCGGTCCGCCTCCAGATCGGCGGCGACGAGCCGCGCCGTGCATCCGCCCCTGATGCGTCGGGCCGCCGAGACCTCGCGGGCGAACCGCGACCGGAACTCCTGATCCTCCGCCAGATCCGGTCGGATCACCTTCAGCGCGACCCGCTGGCCACGCCGGTCGGAGCCCAGGTAGACCACGCCCATCCCACCCGCGCCGAGCCGCCTGTGAAGCCTGAACGAGCCGACGACACGCGGGTCCTCGCGCCTCAGGCGCATCATCGCCATGTCCATCCCCGCTGCCCGGTCCGTTTGACGAGCCACAGCTTACGTTTCCGCGGCCGAGTGCGCGCAGAGGCCGCGCCCTCTCGGCCCGATCGATTGTCAGTGCCGGGTGGGAAACTTGAAAGGTGGTCAGGGAGCGTGCGAACAGGCCTGCTTTGGGCTGCCTGTGATCCCAACCATCCGTCGCAGAAGGGGGATTGGGCCCGTGAAGGGTGACCGTGTGGAGATAGTCGTGGACGCCGGTGACACGACGCGTACGTACGAGGTGGTGGCGAGCAGGGCGGGCCGCCGGGTGGAGACGGCGGTACGCCGAGGTGTCGTGGAAGTGAGCGAAGTCACCCGAAGCGGATCGGTGGTGCGCACCGCCCGCTTCATGGCGACCCGGGTGCTGGCGCTGGTCGAGCAGCCGGTGCCCAGGGAGGACAGCTCGGAACAGTCGGGGCACACCGGGCGCCCCCTCCGGGAAGACCCTGAGACCTAGGTCCTCGTCTCCACCCAGGGGAGTACTCCGCAGGTCATCGCTCATCCTCCGGGAGGCCCGCCAATCGGTACGAGGGCATGACGACCCACTGCCGCCGCGCGCCTAGATTTGAGGTCAAGCGGCGGGTGCAGCACTCGTCCCCCGAGGTCAGACACCCGCCGCTGCCAACCACAACAGAAGCTCGGTCAGGAGAGGGACCATGGCCCACACGGCACCGCGGACAGCGATCCGCACGCAGGGACGCAGGGCATACACCGCTGCGTTCGGCACCCGCCGCCAGGGCCGGCGCCACCCGCTGGTGGCGACAGCGATGGTCCTCCCCCTGGCGGCCCTGCTGGTAGTCGTCTTCGGCGGCTGGGAAGCAGTGGTCACACAAGCGTCGTCCGTGGGCGTGATGCTGGGGCGCTGAGCGGCGCCCCAGGCCCGGAAGAGCGGTCCGGGCGGGGACATCCGGCCATGAAACCCCGTGGGGACGGGGGTGCGGCGGACGGCACAAAATGCCCGCGCAGCTGGGGAGCTGCGCGGGCATTTTTCTGCACGGGCCCAGGGGCTTGCCCACCGTCCCCGGCGACGGGCGATGGCCCGGCGCGGTGGTGGTCCTGCCGTCCCAGCGGTGGGTGAGCGCGTGGCGGGGCGGCGTCCTTCCCGTCCCCCTTGCGGGCAGTCGCGCCGCCGACAGGCGACCCCCTCCCCCTCCCAGCTGCGGGCATGCGTGCCGCTAGGGGCGGCACCCGTCCCACTGAGAGCGGCACCCCGCAGGCGCCGGGCGGCGCATCACCCCCGGAGTTCGTCTCCCGTGCCGGGCACGCTTGGGCTATGGCGGCACCCCGCAGGTGCCGGGCAGCGCATCACCCCGGAGCTCGGCACCCGCGCCGGGTACCCCCACCCCCCGGCGCCCCACCTGCGTACGCTCACCCCCAGACGCCGTACACCCCAGGGAGCCCCGTGACCGCAGACACCCTGCTGCCCGCACTCACCGCCAAGGTGCGCGGCACGGTCCACCCTGTGCCAGGCCCCTGCCGGTGCGGGACGAAGGACGCGGTCCTCGCCGACCGCGAAGACGGCACCGTCGTCCGCCACGGCGACACCGTCGCCAAAGCGCACGCCCCCGACGCGGCCCCCGCGGAACTCGCCCTCCGCCTCTCCGTCGCCGCCGAACTCCCCGGCGTCCTCCTGCCCCCGCTGACCCTGACCCCCGTCGACCTCCACGGCCGTCTGGTGTCCTTCTGGCCGTACGGCAGCCCGGTCGACCCGGAAATCCCTGAGGCGGCCCCCTGGGAGGCCGCCGCCACTCTGCTGGCCCGCCTTCACCGGACCCGCGCGCCCGACGGCCTGCCGCCCATGCGCGGCCCTGCCAAGGCGGCCCGCGCGATCGCCCGGCTCCGCGCGGCGGGCCCGCACCCGGCCGCCGCCCCGGTCCTGCGCGCCTGGGCCGGCCTCCCGCCCTGGGCCCGCGGCGAGGCCCCGATGCCGGACGCCACGACCCTGTGCCACGGCGACCTGCACCTCGGCCAGCTCGTCCGCCACCCCGCGCCGAACGGCCCCTGGCTCCTCATCGACGTCGACGACCTGGGCGTGGGCGCCCCGGCCTGGGACCTGGCCCGCCCGGCCGCGTGGTACGCCTGCGGCCTGCTCCCGCCCGACGAGTGGCTGCGCTTCCTGACCGCCTACCAGCGGGCCGGTGGCCCGGCCGTCCCCGTCGCCGGCGACCCCTGGCCGGCCCTGGACGTCGCGGCCCGCGCCCTCACCGTGCAGACGGCGGCCCTGGCGATCGCCAAATCCGTCGCCGCCGGGCACCCGTTGGACGAGGTGCAGCAGGCCGTGGTCGATGCCTGTGACCGAATGGGCACCGTCCCGCCCGAGTTGGCGCACGGTTTCGCGACGTAGGGTGCAACCGACCGAAGCCGGGCGGAGTCTGTCCTGGCGGAAGCAGTACCGACCGGCGAGGAGTTGAGCCGAGCATGCAGTGTCCGAAGTGCCATGCGCCGATGCACACGTACAACCGCAATGGCGTCCAGATCGAGCAGTGCAGCGGCTGCCGCGGGATATTTCTCGACTATGGCGAGCTGGAGTCGCTGACCCGCCTGGAGTCCCAGTGGCAGCAGCCCGCGCCGCCGCCCCCGGCCGCCCCGCAGGCGTACCCGTCCGCCCCCGCGCCCGCCTGGGGCGCCCCGCAGCACGGCGGTCACGGAGGCCACGGCGGTCACTACGGCGGCCACCACCGTCACAAGAGCTTCGGCCACATGCTCTTCTCGTCCTGACGAACTGAAACGGGCTGACCGACCGAAGGGGCCCTCTTCCTGAGTGGAGGGGCCCCTTCGTCGTACGCACGGATCCGGCCGTGGATACGACGAAGCCCCCGACCGTACGAGACGGCCGGGGGCTTCGGCTGGTGCGCGATACTGGGATTGAACCAGTGACCTCTTCCGTGTCAGGGAAGCGCTCTCCCGCTGAGCTAATCGCGCAGGTCACGCGGCTGGAGCCACGCATACTGCCGGTGCTGCGTGCGCGATACTGGGATTGAACCAGTGACCTCTTCCGTGTCAGGGAAGCGCTCTCCCGCTGAGCTAATCGCGCGGGTTCGGATCTTGCCGTACGTGCTGGAAGATCCAGTGGACGATACTGGGATTGAACCAGTGACCTCTTCCGTGTCAGGGAAGCGCTCTCCCGCTGAGCTAATCGTCCTTGGAGGTGGAGACGGGATTTGAACCCGTGTAGACGGCTTTGCAGGCCGTTGCCTCGCCTCTCGGCCACTCCACCAGGAGCGTAGGGGTTCGGGAAGATCCCCCACTTCCTGCGAGCGGACGACCAGGTTCGAACTGGCGACCTCAACCTTGGCAAGGTTGCGCTCTACCAACTGAGCTACGTCCGCGTGCCGTTTCCGTTCCGCTTGCGCGGCCCGGCGACGTGTTGAACTCTAGCGGATTCCGGGGCCAGCACAAAAACGCGTTTGTGCAGCGTGCTGCGGTCTGTCCGCCCAAGGACATGGTCAGGGCACCCGCAGGTCACCCGCCATAGACTCGACTCCGTGCTCGACCTCCCTCCTCTCGCCCGCTTCGGTGGCCTCCTCGCCACCGGTCTCCTCGACGTCACCAGCGACCCCGCGGCCCTGGACTCGACCGGTTTCTGGGCTGTCTCGGCCGACTTCGAGGGACGTCTGGTCTGCGCCCGCTTCCGGGACGTACGACAGGAGCCCGTGCCCGCGCCGGTGCCCGGACGGTGGCGGGGACCGGCGCCCGATGACTGGAAGTCGTCCCTCGACCGTGCCGCGTACACCGCGGGCGTACGGCGGATCCGCGAGCACATCGCGGCCGGCGAGGTCTATCAGGCGAACCTCTGCCGGGTGCTCTCCGCGCCGATCGCACCCGACGCGGACGTGGACGCGCTGACCTCCCTGCTGGCCCGCGGCAATCCGGCGCCGTACGCAGGAACGATCCGGCTGCCCGCGCACGGCGTGGAAATAGCCACGGCCTCCCCCGAACTCTTCCTGCGCCGCGACGGCCGGATCGTCGAGTCCGGCCCGATCAAGGGCACCGGACGCACCGAGGCGGACCTCCTGGAGAAGGACTACGCCGAGAACGTGATGATCGTGGACCTCGTCCGCAACGACATCGGCCGGGTCTGCGCCACCGGCACCGTGACGGTCCCCGACCTGTGCGTCGTCGAGAAGCACCCCGGCCTGGTCCACCTCGTCTCCACGGTCCACGGCGAGCTGCGCGACGACGCCGGCTGGCCCGAGCTGCTCGCCGCCGCCTTCCCGCCCGGCTCGGTCACCGGCGCCCCCAAGTCCAGCGCCCTGCGGATCATCGAGGCCCTGGAGACCGCGCCCCGCGGCCCGTACTGCGGAGGCATCGGCTGGGTCGACGCCGACCGCGGCACCGGACAGCTCGCCGTCGGTATCCGCACCTTCTGGATCGACCGGGAGGAAGGGGTTCTGCGTTTCGGGACGGGCGCGGGCATCACCTGGGGTTCGGACCCCGAGGGGGAGTGGCGGGAGACCGAGCTGAAGGCCGCGCGACTGCTCGCGGTAGCGTCGGGTGAGTACGAGGTGAGCGGAGGAACCCTGACCTGCTCTGTTCATCCGGGGGACGCTGCATTCCATAGCGGCTCCGCCGCGGGCCGGACCCCCGGCCGAAAAGGCACGTCGGACGGTGCATCCGGCACTTTCTTGCGAGGTATTGACCAGTGAAGCTTTGGCTCGACGGCGGGCTGCAGGACATCGAGACCGCCCGCGTCTCCGTCTTCGACCACGGACTGACCGTGGGCGACGGCATCTTCGAGACCGTGAAGGCGGTCGAGGGGCGGCCGTTCGCACTGACCCGCCACCTCGACCGGCTGGCCCGCTCGGCCCGTGGCCTCGGCCTGCCCGAGCCCGACCTCGACGAGGTGCGCCGCGCCTGCGCCGCGGTCATGGACGCCAACCCGATGCCGCTCGGCCGCCTGCGGATCACGTACACCGGCGGCCACGGGCCGCTCGGCTCCGACCGCGGCGAGCACGGCCCGACTTTGGTCGTCGCCCTCGGCGAGTCCTCCCGGCGCCCCGACTCCACCGCCGTCGTCACGGTCCCCTGGACCCGCAACGAGCGCGGCGCGCTGACCGGCCTCAAGACCACCTCGTACGCCGAGAACGTCGTCGCCCTGGCCCGCGCGCGCGAACACGGCGCGTCCGAGGCGCTGTTCGCCAACACGGTCGGTCAGCTCTGCGAGGGCACGGGGTCCAATGTCTTCGTCGTCCTCGACGGCGAGATCCACACCCCACCGGTCGCTTCCGGCTGCCTCGCCGGCATCACGCGCGCGCTGACCGTCGAGTGGACCGGCGCCAAGGAGACCGACCTGCCGCTGGACGTCCTGGCACGCGCCGACGAGGTCTTCCTGACTTCCACGCTGCGTGACGTGCAGGCCGTGCACCGGGTCGACGCCCGTGAACTCCCGGGCGCGCCGGGCCCGGTGACCGCCAAGGCGATGCGGATCTTCGACGAGCGGGCCGGGGACGACCTCGATCCCTGATCGCTCGCCCGATCGATCTCGCGATGTCCCGACCGCTTGATCGCTTGATCGCTGAATAAATTCAGCTGACCTAGGACTCCGCAGCGGGTAGAACACCCCTGATGACCACCACCCTGCGGCCGACCGAGCCGCTGCAGCACGCCGCCGACGGGACGCTCTCGCGCCACTACCAAGTGTGTGTGAACAGCCGTCCCGTGGGCGCGATACACCTCGCGACCGATCCGCACTTCGGACCATCCGTCGCCAAGATCCGCGAGCTTCGCATCGAGGAGCCGGACCGCGGACGCGGCCGGGGCACCGTGGCCGCGCTCGCCGCGGAGGAGGTGGCGCGCGGCTGGGGCTGCAAGCAGATCGAGACGACCGTCCCCGGCAACGCCGAGGCCGGGCTCCGGCTCACCAAGGCGCTCGGGTACGTCACGCGCAACCGAGGGATGGAGAAGGCGCTCGGCGCCACCCCTCCCGAGCTGCCCGCCGGGAGTGTCGGCCGCCCCATGACGCAGGCCGAGTACGAGGCCTGGGACCGGCACGGCAGGGAGGAATTCGCCCAGGACTGGATCCGGCGCGGGGTGCCGGAAGCGGAGGCGTACGCCAAGTCGCACCGGGATCACGACCAGTTGCTGCCGCAGGGTCTGGCCACGGAGAACATGCTGTTCAGCATCCTCGAACACGAAGGGACCCCGGTCGGCGACCTGTGGCTGGGGGAGCGCGCGGGAAGCGCCTTCGTCTACAACGTCGAGGTCCGCGCCGCACACCGCGGCCGGGGCCACGGCCGTACGCTCATGCTGCTCGCCGAAGCGCAGGCGGTGGCCGCAGGGATGGACCGCGTCGGTCTCAACGTCTTCTCGGGCAACACCCCGGCCGAGCGGCTCTACGAGTCCCTCGGCTACGAGACGACGGCCCACCATCTGTACAAGGACCTGTAGCAAGCAGCCTCCGTGGGCGTCATGCCTCCTGCTCGGTCAGCAGCCGGTCCGCGATCTCCTCGATGCGCTCGCGCAGCCCCTCCTGGCTCTTGCCGCCGTCGAGGCGTTCGCCGCCGATGACGTACGTCGGGGTGCCGGTCACTCCGATGGCCTTGCCCTCGGCCTGGTCGGCGTCGACGATCAGGATGTGCCGGCCGTCGATCAGGGCCGTGTCGAACTCCTCGGCGTCCAGACCGAGTTCACGGGCGACTTCCACCAGGAAGGGTTCTCCCTTACGGTCCAGCTCCGCTACGCGGCCGAGCACCGCCTCGACGTACGGCCAGGCCTGGCCCTGCTCCGCGGCCTCCTCGGCGGCCTGCGCCGCGGCGAACGCGTGCTTGTGCTTCTCCAGGGGGAAGTGCCGCAGCCGCAGCTCCAAGCGGTCGCCGTAGCGGGCGCGCAGCGCGCGCAGGTCGGCGAGGGCGCTGCCGCAGTCGGGGCACTGGAGTTCGCACCAGACGTCCAGGACGGCGGCCGGGCGGGCGGAGGAGGAGTCGTTCATGGAGACCAGTCTCCCAGCCCCGGCGGGGGCGCCCCAACCGGGACCTGGGGCGCCCCAACCGGGACCTTGGGAGGACGCCGACCCGGAGATGTCCCTGAGGTCGGCCCGGAGCATGGCATACCGGGCGTCGGGCGGTGCAGGATGGAAGGGACGAACCGACCCTGCCCGACCGAGCCCTGCCCTGGAGGACCGGATGATTGCCGAGACTGTCTGTTCCGCCGTCTCCGCGGCCGGCCTGGGCATCGCCGCGGTCACGGCCTACCGCAAGCGCTTCCTCGCGGCCGCCCGCATCGCCGCCTACTCGCTCGTGCCGGTCGGCCTGGTGATGACCGGGGTCGTCGGCTGGCTCGCCGACACCGCGTTCAGCCCGACCGCGTGGGCCGGTTTCGTCGTGCTCGGCGGCGCCTGGCTGCTGTTCATGACCACGCGGGCGATAGAGCGGCGTGGCGGCGGGACACGGAAGGAACGCAAGGCGGCGAAGGCCGCCGCCCAGCGCGAGGCGGTGGCCCCTGCGGCCTCGGCGCCCTCGCTGGTCCAGGGGTCTCGCCCGGCCACCCGCCCCGCGGCGGCGCCCCGTGCCACCGGCTCCGGGGACGACTTCAGTGACATCGAGGCCATCCTGAAGAAGCACGGCATATGACCCGCACATGACCAGCTGAAACGACACAAGGCTTCACCGGGGCCTCGTGGAGTACGCGAAAGCGTTCACGTTCGAGCGTGTCCGTCGCATGATCTGGCGAACTCCCGCATTTTCCGGGCGTGTTGATCGCGCCAGGGGTGTCGGCTGCGTCATCATCGCCGCGAGATGCTGGACACAACACAGAGCGACACCGCCGCCCCGTCCGAGGAGCGGCGTGGTTGTCTCTTCGCGCTCTCCCAGCCACCGCTGATGATCTTCCTTGCGGTGATCGGCTGTCTGCTGCTCATGGCTTCGCTGCACGACCTGCTGCTGCTCTGAGCCGTACACGGAGCCCCTGGCGTCACCCGCCGAGGGCTCCGTCAGCCCGCCACTTCCTCGCGTCGAGCATGGCGGGGACACGTCCGTCAGCCCGCGGCTTCCTTCCGGCGTGCCCGGTACGCGGCCACGTGGAGGCGGTTCCCGCAGGTGCGGCTGTCGCAGTAGCGGCGGGAGCGATTGCGGGAGAGGTCGACGAAGGCACGCCGGCAGTCCGGGGCCTCGCAGCGGCGCAGCCGCTCCTGCTCCCCGGCGACCACGAAGAAGGCCAGAGCCATCCCGCAGTCGGCCGCGAGATGGTCGGCGACGGAGGCACCCGGCGCGAAATAGTGGACATGCCAGTCGTAGCCGTCGTGGTCGGTGAGTCGGGGGGTGGTGCCCGCGGCGGCGACCAGTTCGTTGATCAGCGCGGCGGCGGTCCGCGGGTCGTCGGCGGCGAAGATCGCGGCGAACCGGTCGCGAACCTTGCGCACGGCCGCGAGATCGTGCTCGGACAGCACACCGACATCGCTGATTTCGTGCTTTCGTACGAAATCGGCGAGGGACGCGACATCCGCGAGCCCGTCCGTCGTCTGGTCCTCCGGCGCGGTGTTCACCAGACCCACCACGGCGTCGAGGGCGCACCGGATGTCGTGGGTGATCAGCACGTTTCGCTCCCTGGCCTGGGGGTCGGGCGGGCGCCCGCCCGATGCTGGCCGATGGTAGTGGCTTCGCGGCACGGAGAGCGGTCGCGGGGGAGCGGGAGCGGTCGCGAGGGAGCGGGGAAGTGGCCTCGGGCGGGCCGGGCAGGCACGCCGACGCCGCCTCCGCGGTGTTCCGCGGCGACGGCGCCGGTGTTTGTGCCCTATGCGGTTGTGCCCTATGCGGTTGTCTAGGCCCGAGCCGTCTCCCCGAGTGGACGGCGCCGGGCGGCTCTGTGGTGCCTCGCTAGCTCTCGGCCAGGATGTGTGAGAGCTCCGTGTCGAGATCGAAATGCCGGTGTTCCGTGCCGGGGGGCACGGCAGCGTCTGTTCGCTTGAGGAACGACTCCAGGGCCCGCGCCGGGGCCTCGAGCAGGGCCTCGCCCTCCGGGGAGCTCAGGGCGATGCATACGACGCCCTGGCCATGGCTACGGGACGGCCAGACTCGGACGTCGCCGGTACCGGTGGGCCGATGCAGGCCCTCGGCGAGGAGGTCGCGGGCGAACACCCACTCGACGGTTTCCTCGGCTCCGGTGTGGAAGGTGGCGTGCACGGCGTAGGGATCGGCCGTGTCATACCGCAGTCCTGCGGGAACAGGCAGTGAGGACTCGCTCGACACAACGAGGCGCAGGTGCAGCTCGCAGCTGACCGTGGTGTTCATAAGCGCCAGGGCCTTTCGCTCAGTGTGCGCTCGGGGATTCGCACGTCGGCGAAATCGACATGCCACCTACGGTGCCGTTGTAAACCCCTCTGAGTGTTTTGCGTGCCTTTACGTAACTCATCCGGCCGAGAGACCGTTCGCCGGATAGGGCCATTCCGGTGACTGGTTTCTCTCGGGTAGGGTTTGGCTGTATGAATACGGGGAGTGACGGGCCGGGCGAGGTCGCCACGGCCGATGACGGGGCGAAGGGTGAGCGAGCGCTCGGTTCGCGAGCGCCGGGATTCATCAAGGCGCGCCGCGCGCTGCACCTGAGCTGGCAGGTGGGTGTTTTCATCGTGGGGCTCGCGGTGGTGGCCGCGGGCGTGATCATGCTTCCGCTGCCGGGGCCGGGCTGGTTGGTGATCTTCGGCGGCATGGCGATCTGGGCGACCGAGTTCGTCTGGGCGCAGCTGGTGCTCCGCTGGACGAAGCGCAAGGTCACGGAGGCGACTCAGCGGGCGCTCGACCCCAAGGTGCGGCGTCGCAACATCATCCTCACGACCGTCGGCCTGGTGATCGTCGCGGCCCTTGTCGGCGTCTACGTCTGGAAGTTCGGCCTCGCGATGCCCTGGAACATCAAGGAGTGAGGTAGCCCGCTCAGGCACCGCCCTGAGGCTCCTCGGCCGGTCGAAGGCACCCCCTGACATGGGGTAATGTTCTTCCTGCGCCCGGGCGATTAGCTCAGCGGGAGAGCGCTTCGTTCACACCGAAGAGGTCACTGGTTCGATCCCAGTATCGCCCACGTGTGCGAAAGGCGACTCATGTCCACGGAAACGCGTGGACGGGGTCGCCTTCGTCGTTCCTGCGCGGCTCCGCCGCACGCGGCGGGGCCTCGCCACCCGCACCCCCTGGGGTGTTGAGTCCACTGGGAGCCGGTCGGGACGTCGGTCCAGTGGGCGCGCTGGAGTTGACATCGGGGTCGCGTCCAGTGGGTTCTCCCCACCGCTGGAGCACTGCGGCCTGTGCCCTGCGTCCCGGGACGGTTGCTGAGCCGCCGGCCTTCCGACCTGCACTGATCCAGGTGGCCCGGTCGCTGGTCAACTGCTCTCTGGTGCATGGTTTCGGAACCCGTGAACGCCCCACCTGGGCACGACCCTTGAGCCCGAGAGGCGCCCTTCGCGGCCCCTGGACTCCCGTCCCGGTCGAGCCGTACGCGGCCCCTGGGCTTCTGCCTGCGTGGAGCACTTCGCAGCCCCTGGACTTCCCGTCCATGGTCGAGCCGTTCGCGCCCCTTGGGCTCCCGCTGGCGTCGAGCACTTCGCGGCGCCAGGCCTCTCGCCACCCGAGGACCCCACCCTCGCCCTCAGTCCCCCCGCCTTCGTTCAATCCCACCCCACCGTCGCCAACCCCCCGGAACCGCAGTCGTTTTCGGCCCCGCCCTCCGTCCCCCCGACCTACCGCATCCCGTTCGGCAGGTCGACCACGCCCGCCGGACCTGCACGGTCGCGCCCCCACGAGCGAACCGCACCCCCGCCCTCCCCGTCGCGCAGCCGAACCGCATCACATCAATTCCTGTCCGAATCATTGACGTGCCCCAAAGCCCTCCGTACCTTGTGCCAGCAAGCGCTTACTTGAAACGATTCATGCAGGCGGCGACGCCGTAGCGGGGAGGCCCGACTGTGGGAAACAACGGGAGTGTCGAGAGGCGGACGGTCCTCAAGGCGGCCGGAGCATCGCTGGCCACGCTGGGGCTGGCCGCGACGACGGGCTGCGGAGGCGACAGCGGCGCGGGGGACGGGACGGTGACGATCCGTTACGCCTGGTGGGGTGCCGACGACCGCGCCAAGCGGATCAACCAGACCATCGCACTCTTTGAGAAGAAGTACCCGAAGATCAAGGTGAAAACGGACTTCCAGCCTTACCTGGACTTCTGGAAGAAGTTCAACACGCAGGCCTCCGGCGGCAATCCGCCGGATGTTTTCCAGAATGCCATTGGATTCCTGCGCAAGTATGACGCGAAGAATGTGCTGCTCGATCTCAGCGAGCAGGTGAAGGCGGGCAACCTCTCCATGGACGGCTTTCGGGCCGGCCTGGAGAAATTCGGCGAGGTCGACGGCAAGCTTCTTGGGGTTCCGGTTGGTTCCAACTCGATGGCCCTGGTCATCGACAAGCCCGTTTACACCAAGGCGGGAGTGACGCCCAAGCAGGGCTGGACCTGGGACGACTTCGACGCGGCGATGAAGAAGATCCGCGACAAGACGGGACGTGCCGGTGACAGCGGCATGTACGGCGTCATGTACCTCTACGACCTGTACCTGCGTCAGAACGACAAGGCATTCTTCACCGAGGACGGCCTCGGCTTCACCGAGGCGGACCTCAAGGAGTGGTGGACCAAGGCCAAGAAGGGTGTGGAGTCGGGCGTCTACGCCGATCCGAAGAAGGTCGCCCAGATCAAGCCCAAGTCCGCCGTCTCCGCAGAGCTCGCCGGCGGCGAGTTCACCTGGGACAACTTCACGGTCCGCTATTCCGCCGAGGGAAAGAGCGAGTACGGCCTTGCCCCGATCCCGACCACGGACGGGAAGCACACGGGCCAGTACCTCGGCTCCCTGATGCTCAGCGCCTCCAAGCGCACACAGCACCCCAAGGAAGTCGCCCAGTTCATCGACTTCATGGTGCACGAGCCCGAGGTCGCCAAGATCATGGGCTACGACCGTGGGGTGCCCGCGACACAGGCGCAGTACGACGCGTACAAGCCGACCGACGCGGTCGGCAAGGGCATCGCCGCCTACGAGGAGTCCCTCGTCGCGGCGGGCGTTCTGGAGCCCATCACCCCGCACCCGAACGGTGCGGACATCTGTGAGTCCGCGTTCCTGCGCATCGCCGAGGAACTCGGCCTGGGCAAGCGGTCCGTGGACGACGCCGTCAAGCAGTTCTTCACCGAGTCGAAGACGGCTCTCGGCAGCTGATGGGAACCACCGTGACACACGCCTCTGCGACGGACGTCCTGGCCAAGGACTCCGAGCCGCGGCACGGTCCGGTGAACCCCCGGCGCCCCGCCGCCCTCAAGCGGCGGGGCCGCCGGGAGAACCTGGCCGGCTATCTCTTCATGTCCCCCTGGATCGCCGGGTTCCTGCTGCTCACAGCGGGCCCGATGATCGCCTCGCTCTACTTCGCGTTCACCGACTACAACCTGTTCGACGCCCCCAAGTGGATCGGCCTCGACAACTTCTCCGAGATGTTCGCCGACCCGCGCTGGCGCCACTCGGTGCAGGTGACGATGTGGTACGTCGTCGTCGGTACCCCACTCAAGCTGCTCGCGGCCCTCGGTGTGGCGCTGCTCCTCGCCCAGAAGCGTCGCGGACAGGCTTTCTACCGGGCCGCGTTCTACGCGCCCTCTCTGATCGGGGCGAGCGTCTCTGTCGCCATCGTGTGGAAGGCGATCTTTTCGGACGACGCGATCGTCGACCGTACGCAGAAGCTCTTCGGGGTGCACGCCGGCGGTTGGACCGGCGACCCGGACCTGATCATCTACAGCCTCGTGGCGCTGACCGTCTGGCAGTTCGGCGCCCCCATGGTCATCTTCCTCGCCGGCCTCAAGCAGGTCCCGCGCGAGCTGTACGAGGCGGCCGAGGTCGACGGGGCCGGCAAGCTGCGCCGGTTCTGGAACATCACCCTGCCGATGATCTCCCCGGTCCTCTTCTTCAACGTCCTGCTGGAGACCATCCACTCCTTCCAGATCTTCAGCTCGGCGTACATCGTCGGTGGCGGCGCCGGAGGCAATGCCTGCGGGCCCGCGGACGGTTCGATGGTCTACACCTGCTACCTCTACGTCCAGGGCTTCGAGAACAGCCGGATGGGCCTGGCCTCCGCCATGGCCTGGATGCTGCTTGTCGCGGTCGCCCTGGTGACGGCGGTGCTGTTCTGGTCCCAGAAGCGCTGGGTGCACTACGAGGAGGGCGCCTGATGAGCGCGCAGATCACGGACGTCACGCCGGTTCGGGCCCAGTCGACCAAGGCGGGCAACTTCCGCCGCAGGCTGCCCGGTTCGCTCGCCTGGCATCTCGGGTCCCTCGCGATCCTCGCGGTCATCCTCTACCCCGTGCTCTGGGTGGTCGGCGGCTCCTTCAAGAAGAGCGAAGACATCGTCGGCAGCCTGGACCTCTTCCCCGGCTCCCCGATCACCTCCAACTACACGCGCCTGACCGAGGGCATCGCGGACATCTCGATCTCCACGTTCTTCCTCAACTCGCTCTTCCTCGCGGTCGGCTCGGTGATCGGGATCCTGCTGTCCTGCTCGCTGACGGCGTACGCCTTCGCCAAGATCAAATTCGCGGGCCGCAATCTGCTCTTCACGCTGATGATCGGCACGCTCCTGCTGCCGTACCACGTGCTGCTCATCCCGCAGTACGTGCTGTTCCGCAACATGAACATGATCAACACGTACACGCCGCTGCTGCTCGGCAAGTACCTCGCCACGGAGGCATTCTTCGTCTTCCTGATGATGCAGTTCATGCGCAACCTGCCCAAGGAGCTCGACGAGGCGGCGCGCCTCGACGGCTGCGGACATCTGCGCATCTACTGGTCGATCGTGCTCCCGCTGTGCCGCCCGGCACTGATCACCAGCGCGATCTTCACCTTCATCAACTCCTGGAACGACTTCATGGGCCCGCTGATCTACCTCAACGAGCCCGACAAGTACACGGTCTCGCTCGGCCTGAAGATGTTCGTCGACCAGGAAGGCGTGGCCGACTACGGCGGCATGATCGCCATGTCGCTCGTCGCCCTCCTGCCCGTACTCGCCTTCTTCCTGGCCTTCCAGCGCTACCTGATCGACGGCATGGCCACGTCCGGCCTGAAGGGCTGAGGAGCGGGATGAGCCAGGTACGTGTCAAGGAACGCGGTACGCCGCGGGAGTCCGTGCTCGCGGAGCGGTTCGCGCTGTTCGCGGAGTGTCTGCTGACGGGCGTGTGGATCGCGGTCGCCGCGCTGCCGCTCGTCACGTATCCCGCCGCGTTCGCCGCCGGATCGCGTCACCTGCGGCGGCGAACCGCCCATATGGGTGGCGGCTGGCGGGAGTTCGTCGCCGACTTCCGGGCGGCCGTCCGGGGCGGCTGGATCGCCGGGCTCGCCGGATGGGCCGCGGCGGCCGCGGTCTGGGTGGACGTCCAGGCCGTGCGCGCCGGAATCCCGGGCGGGCCGCTCGTCGGGGCCGTCGGCCTCTTCGCGCTGATCGGCCTCGCCGTCGCCGGACTGCGCGCGGCGGCGGCCTGGGAGCCGGGCGCGTCCTGGCGCACGCTGCTCGCGGACGCCGGTCGCCGCACCGTTCTCGACCCGGCCGGGTCCTTCCTGCTGATCGGCGGACTGGCCGTGGTGGCCTGCTCCGCCCTGTTCATCGCGCCGCTGGCGGTCCCCGTCCTGGGGGCCGTCGCGGCGGCCGCCGTCGCCGTGGAGGAGCGGTACCGGCGCCGCTGACCCACCCTCGTCCCGCACAGGTCGGCGCCCCCCCCGGCGCCGTACCTCTCTCTGTCATGCCCCTGACCACGCACGGAAGCTTCCCGCACGGAAAGGAAAGGTCATGTCTCCCATCCCCCGCAGGTCCCTTCTCAAGGCGGCCGCCGTCGCCGGAGCCGCCGCCCAGTTCAGCTGGGCGCTCGGCGTCACGAACGCGCAGGCCGCCCCCAGAGCCGAGGCCGCGGACGCGGACCCGGTGACCCTGGACTGGCTGGAGGACGGCGGCCTCGGCGCCGCCCCCGGCTCCACCGTCGGCGTGCCCTGGCCGAAGGGCGCGTACCAGGAGGACCAGACCTTCGCGCTCACGGACGCCGACGGCAAGGCCGTGCCCGTACAGTCCTGGCCGATCGCGTACTGGCCGGACGGCTCCCTCAAGTGGACCGCGCACGCGGTGAGTTCGGACTCCGGCAAGCTCACGCTCACCGCGGGGGAGCCGGCCGCGCCGGGCAAGAAGGTCACCGTCGACAAGAGCGGCGGCACCATCGACATATCGACCGGGGTCGTCACCGCGAAGATCGGCAAGAGCGGCTCGACGCTGGTCAAGTCCGTGACGCGCGGCTCGACCGAGATCGCCAAGAACGGCCGGCTGGTGCTCATCCGCCAGCCGGAGATCGAGGACGAGGACCAGGGCGCTCAGAAGTACGAGCGCTTCGAGAGCGCGATCTCCGAGGTCGAGGTCGAGCAGGAGGGCCCGGTCCGTGCCGTCGTCCGCATCGACGGCAAGCACCGCAAGGGCGACCGGAGTTGGCTGCCGTTCTCGATCCGGCTGTACTTCTACGCGGGCGCCGACTCCTTCCGCATGGTGCACACCATCACCTTCGACGGGAAGCAGGAGCCGGGGAAGGCGAGCGGCGACTTCATCCGCGGTCTCGGCGTCCGCTTCACGGTGCCGATGCGGGATGCCTCGTACGACCGCCACATCCGCATCGGCGGCGACGGCACCGGTCTGCTGCGCGAGGCCGTCAAGGGCATCACAGGGCTGCGGCGCGACCCGGGCGCGGCCGTGCAGGCGGCCCAGTTCGCGGGGGAGAAGCTGCCCGACCCGTCGACCTGGGATCAGCGGGTGACGACGCGGCTGCAGTACATCCCCGAATGGGGCGACTACACCCTCGCCCAGCTCTCCGCAGACGGCTTCACGCTGCGAAAGCGCACGAAGAAGGGGTACGGCTGGATCGGCGCCGGCGGCGGACAGCGCGCGTCGGGCTTCGGCTACGTCGGCGGGCCGAGCGGCGGATTCTCCTTCGGGCTGCGGGACTTCTGGGAGAAGTTCCCCGCGCAACTCGACATCCGCGACGCCCACACCGACGAGGCGGAAGTCACGCTCTGGCTCTGGTCGCCCGAGGCGCAGCCCATGGACCTGCGCTTCTACCACGACGGCATGGGCCAGGACACGTACGCCGAGCAGCTCGAGGGCCTCAACATCACCTACGAGGACTACGAGCCGGGCTTCGGCACCCCGTACGGCATCGCCCGCACCTCCGAACTCCTCTTCTGGGCCAACGAGTCGACGCCGAGCCCCGAGAAGCTCGCCGAACAGGTCGACGCCGTACGTGTGTTGCCACAGCTCGCCGCCCCGCCCAGGCAGCTCATCAAGGCGAAGGTCTTCGGCCCCGGCCTCTACTCCGAACCCGACCGCTCCACGCCCGCCAAGGCGAAGATCGAGGACCACCTCGACTTCCTCTTCACCTATTACAAGGACCAGGTGGAGATGCGCCGTTGGTACGGCTTCTGGGACTACGGCGACATCATGCACTCGTACGACCCGGTCAGGCACCAGTGGCGGTACGACGTCGGCGGCTACGCCTGGGACAACTCCGAGCTGTCGCCAGACCTCTGGCTGTGGTTCGCGTACATACGAAGTGGCCGCTCGGACATCTTCCGCTTCGCCGAGGCGATGACCCGGCACACCGGCGAGGTCGACGTCTACCACCTCGGCCAATGGGCGGGTCTCGGCACCAGACACGGCGTCCAGCACTACGCCGACAGCGCCAAGCAGCAGCGCATCGCCAACACCACGTACCGTCGCTACTACTACTTCCTCACCGCGGACGAGCGCGTCGGCGACCTCATGCACGCCAATGTCGACTCCGACGAGACGTTTCTGGTGCTCGACCCGATCCGCAAGATCCGCACCGAGCCGTACACCCCCGACCGGCACGCGCTGTCGATCGGCTTCGGCACGGACTGGAGCGGGCTCGTGTCGGCGTGGCTCACGGAGTGGGAGCGCAAGGGGCCGAAGTGGGAGAAGGCCAAGGCGCGTGTGCTGTCGACCATGGAGACCATCGCCGCCCAGCCCAATGGATTTGTGCAGGGCAGCGGCCTGTACGACCTGGACACCGGCAAGTTCGCGATCGCCACGACTCCCGTCGTCGGCGTCTCGCACCTCTCCGCGGTCTTCGGTCTGGGCGAACTGTGCGCGGAGCTCATCGACCTCGTCGACATGCCCAAGTTCAAGGACGCGTACCTCGACTACTGCCGCTACTTCAACGCCACCAAGGCGGAGCAGGCCGCCCGCTACGGCTCCAACTTCGGCACTCTGCTGCTCTTCCAGGGCCACTCACGCCTCGACGCCTACGCCGCCGTACAGACGGGCGACGCGAAACTCGCCACGCGCGCGTGGAGCAAGTTCTACAACTCCGACGGCTACATGGAGTCCTCGCCCTGGAAGACGGAGAAGCTGAGCGGCCCGCTCACCCTGGTGCCCGGCAGCGAGGCCAACTGGGTCTACACGAACGACACCGCGCTGTACGGCCTCGCCGCCATCGAGAACCTGGCGCTTCTCGGCGACAAGATGCCCTCGTGATGGTGGCCTAGTCCATCCTCCCCAGCACCTCCCGCACCCGCCGTGCGTCGCGTATCCGCTGCTCGTACGTCGCACCCAGTGCGAGCAGCAGCAGACCGGCGAGTGCGGGAGGCACCCAACGGGGAAGCGCGTCGACCACCTGCACGATGTACGGGGCGAGTTCGTGCAGCGCGTCCAGCGCGAGCACCGTGCCGCCCAGCACGAGCGGCGCCTGGAGGCGGTTGCGGGCGCCCACGAGGGTGACAAGGAGCGCCGCCGCGCCGAGCAGCAGCGGGCGCAACCAGTGGGCGTCGCCCCACGCCGCGAACAGGCTCGGCACGAGCGTGGCGGCCAGCCCCGGTCCGTACGCCGTCCACGACGAGGCCCGCGTGTCCCCCCGGCGCCTGACCGCCCCCACGAGCAGGGCCGGGACGGTCACCGCAAGCGTGTACGCCTCCGGGGAACCGACGTCCCAGGCAGCCAGGCGGACCCAGGTGGCCAGGACGAACAGGGCGGCGGCCGCGTATCCGACGTGGCGTCGGTCCTCCCGTACGGCCGTGCCCGCGGCGATCACGCCGCAGAGTGCCAGCACCAGGGCCAGCATCGGCGGATCGGTGACCGCGAGCGCGATGGCGAGCAGACCCGCGACGGCTCCCGTCACCTCCACCGGTACGGCCACGGACGAGTCGCTCAGGCGCGCCGCGAGGAGGGCCGCGCCGACCGGCACCACGAGGACGAGCAGCGCGGTGTGCTGAGGCTGCCAGCCGAGGGAACCTCCCGCGGCGCAGGCCAGGGCGGTGGCGTACGCGAGGGAGGCGGGTGCCGCCACCGGACCGAGGCCGGGCCGCCAGGCGGCGACCGCGAACAGGGCGGCCAGTGCGGCGAGGACGGCGAGGGTCGCGCCCTCGGAGGCCAGCGAGAGGAACGCGAGACCGAGGGAGGTCAGGAGGGCCAGCAGGAGCGGGGGCGCCTGGGGCCGGGCCGGGCGGGTGGCGTACGCCAGGGCGGCCGCCGTCGCGAGGCCCTGCACCAACAGCCCTGCCGTGTAGGAGAGTTCAAGAGCCGCGGGGAGGACGAGCACCGTCGCCCAGGCCAGCGTCAGCGCGCAGGTCAGGGCCTGTGAACGCCAGGCCGTGCCGCGGACGGTCACCACCAGGACTCCGGCGACGAGCGCGAGGACGATGGGTGCCGTGGCCGCGTTCGCGGGCCAGGGCACGTCGATCGTCACCGCGTCCCGGGCCGTCTCCGGAGCGCCGGACCAGATCTTCTCGACCCAGCCGACCGGGCCCAGAAGGGCGAGGGCGACCAGCGGCAGCGCCCACACCACCGCCACGGCCTGCACGGAGCCGGAGGCCCAGGCGAGGCCGCGCCGCACGGGCTCGGGCAAGCGGGTGCGTACGGCGGCCAACAGGGCGATGCCGCACGCCAGATGACCCGGGACCGTCCAGTCGTCCGGCAGCGACGAGCGCAGGACGCCGCCGGGTGCGGCGACGGTGATGAGACCGCTCGCCAGGGCGAGGCCGGTCGCGACGTTCGCCCTCGGGGCGTGCCACGCCGCCGCCAGGGCGATCGCCGCGGCAAAGAGGAGGAGCGCCGCCGCACGGGCGGCGGCGCTCGGGCCGGAGGCCGTCCAGGACAGCCAACCGGCGGCAAAGGTGCCCCAGCCGCCCAGGCCGTACGCGCCGACGGCGGCGACCACACGGACGGACTTCACGGGGATCCGCAGCGCGACCAGCGTGTCGAACGCGGCCGTCACCAGCAGCGCGGCCGTGATGGTGCGGGCGCCCGCGTCGGCCGCGGCCACCCAGAGGAGCAGCGGGAGCTGGGCCGCGGCGACGGCGGTGGGCAGGGGCAGTCGCAAGGGCAGCCGGGGGAGACGTACGCCGGTGGTGACCTTGCGCTCCCCGGAGTCGATGGTGTCCGTCCGCTCTCCCGCACGGGTGGCGGCCGTCCGCTGTCCGTCCGGCCGGTGCAGCGCGCCCACGGCGAGTCCGTACCCAGCCCACACCACGGCCAGCACCGCCGACGCGATCGCCGCGTACCCGAGCCCGTCGGTGTCCGGCAGCGCGACCTCGTGCAGCGCGTAGACGTCGAGGACCGTCAGTGCGAGGCCGAGCCCCGCCACCGACTCGGCGGTCGAGCGCAGCCCGCGGCCGAGGAGGAGCACGGGCGCACCGAGCGCGGCCAGCGTCACCGCGCCGAGGACCAGTGCCCGCCCGGCGATCCCCAGGTGCCCCCAGCTGACGACGGTGAACGCGACGGCGGCCACGGTCAGCAGGATGCCGCCGAGCAGCAGGAGCACGTTCTGGACGCCGGGTGCGGTGGTCTCGGGCCGACGTGCGGGGACGGCCCGGGATCCGGGCTGTGCGGGGGCCGGCTGAAGGGCGGCGACCAACCAGGCGCGGCGCGCCAGCAACAGGGCCCGGCGTGCGTCCAGTTGCCGCAGCTCGGCGTCGAGGAGTCGCAACTCCTCGGCCGGGGGCGGGATGTGGGTCATGCTCCGGAGTGTGGTCCCGGTCACGTTCGCCGGCATGAGTGCGCGTACTCAGGTCGTACTCAGATCCGCGGACGGGCACACTCGGTACCGCGGATGGGCACACTCGGCACCGCGGACAGGCACACTCGGTGTATGGACTGGAGCCACTACCGCTTCCGCAGCGTGTGGGACCTGCCCGCGCCGCCCTCCGACGTCTACGTCGTGCTGGAACAGGCCGAGCACTACCCCCGCTGGTGGCCCCAGGTGCGCGAGGTGATCCCTGTCGACGAACGCAGCGGCGTCATCCGGATCCGCTCGGTCCTGCCGTACGACGTGACGTTCACCGGGCGGGAGGTGCGGCGCGACCCGGCGAGCGGTGTCCTGGAGATCGCGATGTCCGGTGACCTCGACGGCTGGGCGCGCTGGACGCTCACAGCGGCCGGACCGGGCACCCGTGCCCAGTACGACCAGGAGGTCGATGTGAGCAAGCCGCTGATGCGGCGGTTCGCCGTGCCGGGGCGGCCCGTCTTCCGCGCCAATCACGCGCTGATGATGCGGGCGGGGCGGCGCGGACTCAGGGCCTACCTGGAAGCGGTTTGAACGAGACCCGCGGGGACCTGTATTGTTCAGTCCGTTCCCGGGCGATTAGCTCAGTGGGAGAGCGCTTCGTTCACACCGAAGAGGTCACTGGTTCGAACCCAGTATCGCCCACCCGGAGAAGGCCGGTCCGTCATAGACGGACCGGTTTTTCTGTGCTCACGGACCGTTCTTCCGTACCTTCAGGCCGCTGCCGCGGGCAGATCCGGACGCAGCGGCCACGCCGGATCCACCGCCTCCTCCGAGCCGCTGCGCGCGAACCACGCCTGCAGTCCGCGTGCCTGTGCCGCATGCCACACGGCCTGCAGCGTGTGCAGCTCGGCCGGGGTGAGCCGTTCGAGGCGGGCCGCGAAACGGCGTCCCACCGCGCGTACGACCTCCATCGCGGCCAGCGCGTCGGCCGCCGCGTCGTGCGCGCCCTCCAGGACCACGTCGTAGTGCGCGCACAGGTCGGTGAGGGTGCGGCGGCCCTTGCGATAGCGGTCCAGATGTTTGTCGAGGACCCGGGGATCGAGCACGCGCAGCGGCGTCGCCTCGAACCACCGGTCGAGCGAGGAGGCGCGATGGCGGCGCAACTCCCGGTCAAGAAGCGTCAGATCGAATGGTGCGTTCATCACCACCAGCGGGCGGCCCCTTGCGGCCTGTTCGCCCAGCTCGCGGGCTATCTCATCCATCACCGGCGACGGCCAGCGGCCGTTGCGCTGCAGATGTTCGTCCGTGAGCCCGTGCACCGCCGTCGCCCCCGCGGGCACCGGCACTCCCGGGTTCACCAGCCATCGGGTCACCCGCGGACGGGAACCCGGGGCGTCCTGGACGACGACGGCGGCCGACACGATCCGGTCGGTCTCGACGTCCACGCCCGTGGTCTCCGTGTCGAACGCGGCCAAGGGGCCCTCGTACCAGCACGTCATACGTACACAACTCCTCGTTCACCCACGGCAGCTGACGTACCGTCTTCTGCCCGTTTGGTGATACCCGGGCTGTTTGCGCCGTACGCCGGGGGGAGACAACAGAGGTACGGGTCTTTGCAGTTCAGCGGCCCGTCGCGGGGAAACACTTGGTTTGGAAGGCTGTTGGACTCATGGCACTCGCGCAGCCCGAACGGGGCGGGCTGCTGCCCCAGCGGACGGCACCCCATCGCGGCACACTCGCCACCACCGCCTGCATGGAGACGTTGCAGGTCGGCTATCTGCACGCCGTCGCGGCGGCAGCAGGCTGCTCGCTGTCCCAGCCATTTCCCGACAACGGCATCGACTGGCACGTCAGCCACAGCGCCCCCGGGCACACGGTCGACGACGAAGTCACCATCAAGGTGCAGCTCAAGTGCACGTATCAGATCCCGCCGAACCCGCCGGGGCCCGCCTTCTCCTTCACGCTCGACAACGAGCACCTGGCGAAGCTCGCGCGCACCCCGGTCTCGGTGCACAAGATCCTGGTCGTGATGCTCGTGCCCAGGTCCCAGGACGACTGGCTGCGCGCCAGTCACGACCGACTCGACCTGCGGCACTGCTGCTACTGGACCAACCTCGCCGGGCATGCCATCACGGGCCGGCGCAGGACCACCGTCCGAGTACCGACAGCCCGGATCTTCGACGACCGGGCGCTCTGCGAGATCATGACGCGGGTCGGGACGGGAGGCAGACCATGACGCACCGCCCGATCGACGAAGCCCTGCGACCGGTCAGGCCGCATCCGGCCGAGGCTCTGTACGACGAACCGCCCGCGCCCGGCCAGGTCGACCCCGCCGTGCTCAGCGCCCTGCTGCAGCGGCACGGCTGGCAGCGGCGCGGAGGCGCGCCGGGACGATACGGCCGGTGGACCCCACCCGGGCCCGGTGGCGGCGGCACCAGCCTGCTGGTGCCGGAGAACCGGGTCTTCCCCGACAGCGACGACCTGCTCGGCGAGGCCCTCGTCGCGCTCTCCCGCAGCGGTTCGCCGTCCGCACGCGACGTGCTCGTCGCGCTCGCCGTGCCCAGCGACGAGATCCGCTGGTGGCGTGACGTCCCGACCGGGCCCGTGGGCGCCGCGCCCTGGACCGTCGAGGAACAGCTGCGCGCGGCCGCCCGCCAGATACTGCTCGCGGGCGCGCTGGCCACGCGCGCGCGTGCGGGCTATTACGGCGCCCGGCACCGCAGGTCCGCCTCCGCCTCCCTGGAGAACGTCCTGGTCGGCGCCGAACCCGGCGGACGCAGGCTCACCGCCTTCGTGCCCGTCGCCACCGGGCGCCCGCTCGCCATCCGCCTGCACCAGGCCCTGTACGCGGCCCGCGAGGCCATCGACTACCAGCGGGCCACCGGCGGTATGGACGCCTTCGACGCGGCCGTCGAGGCGGGCGTCAGCCACGAGCTGATGGAGGCCCTGGTGGCCCTCGTCCGCGGCACCGAGGGCGCCCGGATCGCCGTCGAGTGGGCGCCCGCCGCCGGTGTGCCCGAGGGCGGTGCGACACCCGCCGAGCCCGTCGAGTTCTCGCCCGGCGACCTGCCCGTCCTGCGCGAGGCCGGCGCCCGCTATCTGCGCGAGGAGCCGTCGGTGCCGGTGCGCCTCACCGGTGCCGTGGTACGGATGCGCAGGTCGGGGCCGCGCGGCGAGGGCACCGTACGGCTGCGGGTCATCGCGGGCGCCGAGGTCCCGCACGTACGCATGACGCTCGACGAGGAGGCGTACCGGATAGCGGGCCATGCCCATCTCGTCGGACTGCCGGTACGGGTGCACGGGCGGCTGGAGAGCCGGGGCGGCTTCCGCCGGCTCACGGACGCCTCCGGAGTCGTACCCGTGCAGGTGGACGAGGCCGAGCGGGACCGGCTGATGAAGTCGCTCCAGGAGAACCTGGACTTCTTCGAGGAGGCGTGCAGCGGGGACTGAGACGGAGCCGTGGTTATCCGTTTCGCGAACGGGACCCCGGGCTCGGTACGATCGCGTCTATTACGTACGCAAGAGAAGATGCGCGCGTCCCCTTCAGTCAGGAGAGTCCGGTGTCAGACGTCCGTGTGATCATCCAACGCGATTCCGAGCGGGAAGAGCGCGTGGTGACGACGGGCACTACGGCCGCCGACCTCTTCGCCGGCGAGCGCACCATCGTCGCGGCCCGCGTGGGCGGCGAGCTCAAGGACCTCGCGTACGAGCTGAACGACGGCGAGACCGTCGAGGGCGTCGAGATCTCCTCCGAGGACGGCCTGAACATCCTGCGCCACTCCACCGCGCACGTCATGGCACAGGCCGTGCAGGAACTCTTCCCCGAGGCCAAGCTGGGCATCGGCCCGCCGGTCAAGGACGGCTTCTACTACGACTTCGACGTCGCCGAGCCGTTCACGCCCGAGGACATCAAGCGCATCGAGAAGAAGATGCAGGAGATCCAGAAGCGCGGACAGAAGTTCGCGCGCCGGGTCACCAGCGACGACGCCGCCCGCGAGGAGCTGGCCGACGAGCCCTACAAGCTGGAGCTCATCGGTCTCAAGGGCAACGCCGCGCAGGCCGCCGAGGGTGCCGACGCCGAGGTCGGCGGCGGCGAGCTGACGATCTACGACAACCTCGACGCCAAGACCGGCGAGCTGTGCTGGAAGGACCTCTGCCGCGGTCCTCACCTGCCCACGACCCGGAACATCCCGGCGTTCAAGCTGATGCGCTCGGCTGCCGCCTACTGGCGCGGCAGCGAGAAGAACCCGCAGCTCCAGCGGATCTACGGCACCGCCTGGCCGTCCAAGGACGAGCTGAAGGCGTACCTGGACTTCCTCGTCGAGGCCGAGAAGCGCGACCACCGCAAGCTCGGCGCCGAGCTGGACCTCTTCTCCATCCCGGAGGAGCTGGGCTCCGGCCTCGCGGTCTTCCACCCCAAGGGCGGCATCGTCCGCCGCGAGATGGAGACCTACTCGCGCAAGCGCCACGAGGACGCGGACTACGAGTTCGTCAACACCCCGCACATCTCGAAGGAAAACCTCTTCGTCACCTCGGGGCACCTGCCGAACTACGCGGACGCGATGTTCCCGCCGCTGGAGTTCGACGGGCAGAACTACCGCCTCAAGGCGATGAACTGCCCCATGCACAACCTGATCTTCAAGGCGCGCGGCCGCTCCTACCGCGAACTGCCGCTGCGGCTCTTCGAGTTCGGCACGGTGTACCGCTACGAGAAGTCGGGTGTCGTGCACGGCCTGACCCGCGCACGCGGCTTCACGCAGGACGACTCGCACATCTACTGCACCAAGGACCAGATGGCCAGCGAGCTCGACTCGCTGCTCACCTTCGTCCTGGACCTGCTGCGCGACTACGGCCTGAACGACTTCGAGCTGGAGCTGTCCACCCGCGACGACTCCCCGAAGTTCATCGGCGAGCACGCGGAGTGGGAGGAGGCCACCGACGCGCTGCGCCAGGCGGCCGAGAAGCAGGGCCTCCCGCTGGTTCCCGACCCGGGCGGCGCCGCGTACTACGGCCCGAAGATCTCCGTCCAGGCCAAGGACGCCATCGGCCGCTCGTGGCAGATGTCCACCATCCAGGTCGACTTCCAGCAGCCCAAGCGGTTCAACCTGGAGTACACCGCCGCGGACGGCTCCAAGCAGCAGCCGGTCATGATCCACCGCGCGCTGTTCGGTTCGATCGAGCGCTTCTTCGCGGTGCTCCTGGAGCACTACGCGGGCGCGTTCCCGGCGTGGCTGGCGCCCGTGCAGGCCATCGGCATCCCGATCGGCGACGCGCACGTGCCGTACCTGGCGGAGTTCGCCAAGAAGGCCAAGGCGGCCGGTCTGCGCGTCGAGGTCGACGGGTCCTCGGACCGCATGCAGAAGAAGATCCGCAACGCGCAGAAGCAGAAGGTGCCCTTCATGGTCATCGCGGGCGATGAGGACATGACGGCCGGTGCCGTCTCCTTCCGCTACCGCGACGGCTCGCAGGAGAACGGCATCCCGGTCGACGAGGCTATCGCCAAGATCGTGCAGATCGTCGAGGAGCGCGCGCAGGTCTGAGGCGTACGGTTCTGACGCGTACGGTTCCGAGACCTACGGGACCGAGGCGACGGTTCTGAGGCGTACGGCGTTCTTCCGACGCGTACGTGATGTGAGGCCCCCGGAGAGTTCAGTTCCCCGGGGGCCTTTCGTCGCCCTCACGGGAGAACACCTCCAGCAGCCACGACGAGAACGACCCCGTCACCGCGCCGAGCAGCGCCAGGCCGCATCCCATCAGGCCGACCGCGATCGTGCGCCCCATCGGTGTCACCGGTGTCACATCCCCGTATCCGACCGTCGCGAGCGTGGAGCAGGCCCACCACACCGAGTCCCCGAAGGTCAGGATCGTTGCGTTCGGGGCCGTGTGCTCCACCTGGTAGACGGCGAGGGCGCCCGCGAAACCGATCAGTGTGACCGACAGGCCCGCGTAGACGACCACGCGCCCGTACAGGGGGAGCCGAGGCTGCCCGTGGCGGCGCTGCACGGCGTCGTAGGCCTTCACGATGCGCACGGGACGAAGCAGCGGCAGGGCGAGCACCAGGGTGTCCAGCCAGTGCGTCGGGATGAAGCGCAGGCCCTGCCCGCTCAGCCGCCAGCGGACGACGTAGTCGACACCGAACACCGCCCAGGCCGCCAGCATCGTCGCCAGACAGGCCTCCCGCGCGGCGGCGGGCAGACCGTGACCGAGGACAAGGACCGCGTACGAGGCGAGAAACACCAGCGAGGCCACGGCGAGCGGGATCTCGATGCGCCGCTCCCAGCGGGCCTGTGTGCTGTCGTCGTCCATCGCCCCAGCTTGGCCGGGGGCCCTTTTCCGCGGCACCCGGCGACACGCCGCGAACGGGCGAAGTCATATGCTGCACAACATGACGAGTGAGCCGGAGCAGCAGATCGGAGTGGGAACGCAGGACGCGTTCCAGCGCTTGTGGACGCCCCATCGGATGGCTTACATCCAGGGCGAGAACAAGCCCACCGGCCCGGGGGCCGACGATGGCTGTCCCTTCTGCTCGATCCCGGCCAAGTCCGACGAGGACGGCCTGATCGTCAGGCGCGGCGAGCAGGTGTACGCCGTGCTCAACCTCTACCCGTACAACGGCGGCCACCTCATGGTCGTGCCCTACCGCCACGTCGCCGACTACACGGACCTGACGGCCCCGGAGACCGCCGAACTCGGCGAGCTGACCAAGCAGGCCATGATCGCGCTGCGTACCGCCTCGGGCGCGCACGGCTTCAACATCGGCATGAACCAGGGCACGGTCGCGGGCGCCGGCATCGCCGCCCACCTCCACCAGCACATCGTGCCCCGCTGGGGCGGCGACACGAACTTCATGCCGGTCGTGGGCCACACCAAGGTGCTTCCCCAGCTCCTGGCGGACACCCGCAAGATGCTGGCGGAGGCCTGGCCGACGGCCGCCTGACCCCGACCCGCGTCTCCGGTGCCTTGTGAGTGGGGCACCGGAGCCCGACCGACGAAGACGCTATGCGTCGTACAGGTCGGCCTTCCGAGGCATCGGGTCCTGGACCGCCGTGCTGAGGAACGCGGAGCGGTTGCCGAACTTCTCCGTGTCGACGCCGTTCTCCTCAAGAACCCTGATCGCCGCGGCGTGCACCACGCGCAGGACGGGCGTCGCGGCCCGCAGCGCGTCGTCCGCCATGAAACGGTGCCGCCACGGCTGGTCGGCCCAGGCGTGCCGCAGCCCGAAGGGCTCGGGCAGCGTCAGGGTCCCGCCGAGCCAGTTGAGGAACGGCGGATACCAGGTGAAGGGCGCACGCGCCGCGAGGCGTACGACCTCGTCCGTGGTGACCAGCGGCAGATTCACCTTGCGGGTCTCCCAGAACTTGACGGCCTTCGCGACCTCCTTGGTCGGCGCCTCCGGCTTCGTCGTGAAGAGCGGGTTCACCGGACCCAGTGCGTGCCCCGTGACCTCGATGCGCAGTGTCTCGTGCAGGACGGTCACGGTGATCAGCATGGTGATGATCAACTGGCCGTCCCAGAGTGTCCATTGCACCCCGAGGTAGTGCCGGTCCCCGCTGCCGAACTGCTGCTTGTTGCAGATGTCCTGTATGGCGTGGGTCTTGATCGTGTACGCGTCCACGTCCGTACCGGTCGGCCGGGACACCGCCTTCGCGTTCTCACCGATCGGTGTGACGACCCAGTGCTTTATCGAAGGGGCCGGGAAACCACCGGTGTTGAGCGGACCGCGCTCCAGCATGCGCAGCTGGTCGTGGATGGACCGGATGACGTCCCAGCTGCGGAACGGGTGGATCTCCTTGTCCGCGTCGCGCGGCACCAGGTCCTCGGCGAGCTGCCAGGCGCCCCAGCGGGTGCCCATGCCGAGTATGCCCTTGGGGCCCGCGTAGAAGACCGAGTTGGACTGCTGCTCGGCGGTGAGCCGGGCGAGGGCCTGGCGCAGCCGCTCGGCCGCCGTCTCACCGGGGCTGCCGGGCACGGCCTCGGGGATCTTGGCGCCGATGCCGCCACCGGACAGCAGGCTGTCCCAGCGGTCGCGCATGTCCTTGGCCGTGCGCTCGCAGATCTGCTTGGCCCAGAGCCACCCGACGACGGGGAGCACGACCGCCGCGCGCGCATACAAGGCCCAGAAGCCCGTGAACGGCATGCGGATGAGGAAGAGCACCGCGAGGGCGCCGACGGCGACGAGGAGCGTGGTCGCCAGGGCGGAGGCGCGCTTGTCCTCACGCTTGGCGATCTGGGTGCGGATCTGGAAGACCAGCAGCCAGACCAGGAGCCCGGGCAGGAAGAGCAGCCCGCACAGCACCATCACGGCAGACAGCCAGTTGTCGCGCTCCCTGCGGATGCGGTTCGCCGCCAGGCAGTGCTCCACGACGACCTGCGGCTCGGTGCCGAAGGACTGGATGAGCGGTTTGCGACCCGCGCCCAGCATGCGGTCCTGCACGGCCCGCGCGAAGGCCTCGCCCAGGTTCGGCGCGAACAGCTTGATCTTTCCGGGCTTGACGGTGGACTTGTGCCAGTCGTTGTCGGCCTTGAGGATCTCCACGACCGCGTTGTCCCGGTACGCCGCCGAGGCCAGGGCGAACGTCGCCGCCGTCTGGCCCGCGGAGCCCGAGAGCGGCACTTGCGCCCCGGGAGTGAAATCGAAACCGTCGAACGCCACTTCCGCCCCCATCGCCGCCGCACCCGCTCCTGCGGCTTTCCCGACTTCCCTGCCCCGCACACCTGTTGATCAGGTCATCGTCTTGATCAGGTTCTCAGAGTATCGGCCGCGACCGACATTCGTCGGCGGACGGCCGAAGCCGCCCGCCGACCGACGAGACGCTGAACCGTCAAGCGTCCTGGGTCTGTTCGCGGATCCTTTCGGCGATCTGAGGCGGCATCGGCTCGTGCCGCGCGTAACTGCGGTTGAAGCGCGCGGTGCCGTGCGAGAGGGAGCGCAGATCGACGGCGTACCGCCCGATCTCGATCTCCGGGACCTCGGCGCGTACGAGGGTGCGCCCGCCGGTCGTCTGCTCGGTGCCGACGACCCGGCCGCGCCGTCCCGACAGGTCGCTCATCACGGCGCCCACGTAGTCGTCGCCGACCAGGACGGTCACCTCGGCCACCGGCTCCAGGAGATGGATCCTGGCGTCGGCGGCCGCCTCGCGCAGGGCGAGCGCGCCGGCCGTCTGGAACGCGGCGTCGGAGGAGTCCACGGAGTGCGCCTTGCCGTCCAGCAGCGTGATGCGTACGTCGATGAGGGGATAGCCCGCGGCCACGCCCTTGGCGGCCTGGGCGCGGACGCCCTTCTCGACGGACGGGATGAACTGCCGGGGCACGGCGCCGCCGACGACCTTGTCCACGAACTCGATGCCCGAGCCGTTCGGCAGCGGTTCGACCTCGATCTCGCAGATCGCGTACTGACCGTGCCCGCCGGACTGCTTCACATGGCGCCCGCGCCCGGCGGACTTGTCCGCGAACGTCTCCCGTAGGGAGACCTTGTACGGGACGACGTCGACCTGGACGCCGTAGCGGTTGCGCAGCCGCTCCAGAGCGACGTCCGCGTGGGCCTCGCCCAGGCACCACAGGACGACCTGGTGGGTGTTCTGGTTCTGCTCCAGGCGCATGGTGGGGTCCTCGGCGACCAGCCGTCCCAGACCCTGCGAGAGCTTGTCCTCGTCGGGTTTGCTGTGGGCCTGGATGGCAAGCGGAAGCAGGGGGTCGGGCATCTGCCACGGCTCCATGAGCAGGGGGTCGTCCTTGGCCGAGAGGGTGTCTCCGGTCTCGGCCCGGTTCAGTTTCGCCACGCACGCCAGATCGCCGGCGATGCAGTGCGTGAGGGCGCGCTGCTGCTTGCCGAACGGCCTGGACAGGGCCCCTACGCGCTCGTCGACGTCGTGGTCCTCGTGGCCCCGGTCGGTCAGCCCGTGCCCGGACACGTGCACCGTCTCGTCGGGGCGCAGAGTGCCCGAGAAGACGCGTACGAGCGAGACCCGGCCCACATACGGGTCGGACGCGGTCTTCACGACCTCCGCGACCAGCGGTCCGTTCGGGTCGCAGGCCTTCACCCCGCGCGCCGCGCCGTCCGGCGTGGTCACCGTGGGGGCCTCGCGCTCCAGCGGGGTCGGGAAGCCGCCCGTGACGAGCTCGAGGAGTTCGACCGTGCCGAGGCCCTGGCGGGCACCGTCGGTGGCCGGAGCGGCGGCCAGCACCGGGAAGAAGGTTCCCCGCGCCACGGCCCGCTCCAGGTCCTGTACGAGCGTCTTGAGATCGATCTCCTCGCCGCCGAGATAGCGGTCCATGAGGGTCTCGTCCTCGCTCTCGGCGATGATCCCCTCGATGAGCCGGTTGCGCGCCTCCTCGATGAGCGGCAGCTGCTCGGGTCCCGGCTCCGCCTCCTTGCGCTCCCCGGAGGAGTAGTCGAACAGCCGCTGGGACAGCAGCCCGATCAGACCCGTCACGGGCGCGTGCCCGTCGGGGCCTTCTTCGCCGTGCAGCGGCAGATACAGGGGCAGTACGGCATCGGGGTCGTCCGCGCCGAAGGCCTCCGCGCAGACCCGCGTCATCTCTTCGAAGTCCGCTCTTGCGGCTTCGAGGTGGGTGATCACAATGGCCCGCGGCATGCCGACGGCCGCGCACTCCTCCCACACCATCCGGGTCGAGCCGTCCACGCCGTCCGAGGCCGAGACGACGAAAAGGGCCGCGTCCGCCGCTCGCAGACCGGCCCGCAGTTCCCCGACGAAGTCGGCGTATCCGGGAGTGTCCAGAATGTTGATCTTGTATCCGTCCCAGTCGACGGGTACCAGGGAGAGCTGCACCGAGCGCTGCTGCCGGTGCTCGATCTCGTCGTAGTCGGAGACGGTGCCGCCGTCCTCCACGCGGCCCGCCCGGTTCACTGCTCCCGCGGTGAGCGCGAGAGCTTCCACCAGAGTCGTCTTGCCCGATCCGCTGTGGCCGACCAGCACCACATTCCGTACGGACGCGGGGTGGTCGGCCGCCGTAGCCCTGCCGGCGGCTCCGGGGTGTGCGTTCGCCTTGTCGCCCATGGCCTTGCCTCCCGTGCACGGTGAGGTCACTGTGGGCGCGGGCATACGGATCCGCGTGCGGTGCGGCTCCGATGACGCCCGCGGTGTCTTCGAGCTTTGCACTCCCGTCACGGTGCGTCCATACGGCGGACGCGATCGCGCCCGGCCACCGACGGCATCCCGTCAGGACACGGGGTGCGGGTGCCCGACCGTCGCACATGCGCGCGCGTGGCTACGATGGGCCAGCCGGTGGCCAGCAGGGGCCGCGCGGCGACACCGACCCTCGGGAAGGCCATGCTGAACAAGTACGCGCGTGCATTCTTCACGCGTGTCCTCACACCGTTCGCCGCGTTTCTCATCCGCCGGGGGGTAAGCCCCGACACGGTCACCCTCCTGGGCACGGCCGGAGTCATGGCGGGCGCGCTGGTCTTCTACCCCCGGGGGGAGTTCTTCTGGGGCACGATCGTCATCACGCTCTTCGTGTTCTCGGACCTCGTCGACGGCAACATGGCGCGCCAGCTCGGCCGCTCCAGCCGCTGGGGCGCCTTCCTCGACTCGACGCTCGACCGGGTCGCCGACGGCGCGATCTTCGGCGGCTTCGCGCTCTGGTACGCGGGCAACGGCGACAACAACGTCCTGTGTGCCGTCTCGATCTTCTGCCTGGCCAGCGGCCAGGTGGTCTCGTACACCAAGGCCCGCGGCGAGTCGATCGGCCTGCCGGTCGCGGTCAACGGGCTGGTGGAGCGCGCCGAGCGGCTGGTGATCTCGCTGGTCGCGGCCGGCCTCGCGGGCCTGCACACGTTCGGCGTGCCCGGCATCCAGGTGCTGCTGCCCATCGCCCTGTGGATCGTCGCCGTCGGCAGCCTCGTGACGCTGATCCAGCGCGTCGTCACGGTGCGCCGGGAGTCCGCGGAGGCGGACGCCGCGGCCGCGGCCCAGAACAGCGGGGCCACGTCGTGACCAGCCTCCAGGACCGGCTGGTGGACGGGGCGTACGCGCTCGGCTGGAGCACCGTCAAGAAGCTCCCCGAGCCGGTCGCCGTGCGGCTCGGCCGGACCATCGCCGACCTCGCCTGGAAGAAGCGCGGCAAGGGCGTACAGCGCCTGGAGAGCAACTACGCGCGCGTGATGCCCGACGCGACGCCGGAGCGGCTCGCCGAGCTCTCCAGGGCCGGCATGCGCTCGTACCTGCGCTACTGGATGGAGTCCTTCCGGCTGCCCGCCTGGAGCGAGGAGCGCGTGAAGACGGGCTTCGAGGCCAAAGACGTGCACTACCTGACGGACGGCATCGCCTCCGACCGGGGTGTCATCCTCGCTCTCCCGCACATGGGCAATTGGGATCTCGCGGGTGCCTGGGTCACCACGAAGCTTCGGACGCCGTTCACGACGGTCGCCGAGCGCCTCAAGCCCGAATCGCTGTACGACCGTTTCGTCGCCTATCGCGAGGGCCTCGGTATGGAGGTCCTGCCGCACAGCGGCGGCACCGCGTTCGGCACGCTGGCCCGGCGGCTGCGCGACGGCGGGCTGATCTGCCTGGTCGCCGAGCGCGACCTGTCCTCGTCCGGTGTCGAGGTGGAGTTCTTCGGCGAGGCGACCAGGATGCCCGCGGGACCGGCCCTGCTCGCCCAGCAGACCGGCGCCCTGCTCCTTCCGGTGACGCTCTGGTACGACGACTCACCCGTGATGAAGGGCCGCGTACATCCCCCCGTCGAGGTGCCCGAGACAGGTACCCGGGCCGAAAAGACGTCTGTCATGACACAGGCGATGGCCGACGCCTTCGCCACGGGGATCGCCGACCATCCGGAGGACTGGCACATGCTGCAGCGCTTGTGGCTCAAGGACCTCGACCCGGGGAAGGATCCTGACAACACCGGAAAGGACCCTGAGAACTCCGAGAAGGACCCTGAGAAAGGGACTCCGTGAGGATCGGAATCGTCTGCCCGTACTCCTGGGACGTGCCGGGCGGCGTCCAGTTCCACATCCGTGACCTGGCCGAGCACCTCATCCGCCTCGGCCACGAGGTGTCCGTCCTCGCCCCCGCGGACGACGAGACACCACTGCCCCCGTACGTCGTCTCGGCGGGCCGCGCGGTCCCGGTGCCCTACAACGGCTCCGTGGCGCGCCTGAACTTCGGCTTCCTCTCAGCGGCCCGGGTGCGGCGCTGGCTGCACGACGGCACCTTCGACGTGATCCACATCCACGAACCGACCTCGCCGTCACTCGGCCTGCTGGCCTGCTGGGCCGCGCAGGGTCCCATCGTCGCCACCTTCCACACCTCGAATCCGCGCTCCCGGGCGATGGTCGCCGCGTACTCGATCCTCCAGGCGGCCCTGGAGAAGATCAGCGCGCGGATCGCGGTGAGCGAGTACGCGCGCCGCACCCTCGTGGAACACCTGGGCGGCGACGCCGTCGTCATCCCGAACGGTGTCGACGTCGACTTCTTCGCCCGTGCCAAGCCCAAGGCCGAGTGGCAGGGCGACACCCTCGGCTTCATCGGCCGCATCGACGAGCCTCGCAAGGGCCTGCCGGTCCTCATGAAGGCCCTGCCGAAGATCCTCGCCGAGCGCCCGCAGACCAGGCTCCTGGTCGCCGGACGCGGCGACGAGGAGGAGGCGGTCGAGTCCCTCCCCGCCGAGTTGCGCTCGCGCGTCGAGTTCCTCGGCATGATCAGCGACGAGGACAAGGCCCGCTTCCTGCGCAGCGTCGACGTGTACGTGGCGCCCAACACCGGCGGCGAGAGCTTCGGGATAATCCTCGTGGAGGCGATGTCGGCGGGGGCACCGGTTCTCGCCTCCGACCTCGACGCGTTCGCCCAGGTCCTCGACCAGGGCGCGGCGGGCGAGCTGTTCGCCAACGAGGACGCCGACGCGCTCGCCGCTTCCGCTCTGCGCCTCCTCGGTGACCCGGCGCGCCGGGCCGAACTGCGCGAGCGGGGGAGCGCCCACGTCCGGCGCTTCGACTGGTCGACGGTCGCGGCGGACATCCTGTCCGTGTACGAGACGGTCACGGATGGAGCGGCGGCGGTGGCCACCGACGAACGGACCGGGTTCCGGGCGCGGTTCGGGCTGGCGCGGGACTGAACGTGCCGGACACGTCGGGCGGGGGAGCGTCGTGCTGCGCGCCCGCGCGCGGGGAGGTCGGTTCACTTCTCCAACTGGCCGCCGTGCCCAGTCCGCGAAGTGGTCGCGGACCGGGGCACGACATCACCGCCATCGAACTGCCGGGTGGCGAGTTCCGCATGGGTGACGCCTTCGGCGAGGGGTATCCGGACGATGCGGAGGGGCCCGTCCGTACGGTGACCGTGGAGCCGTTCCGGATCGACGCGACCGCCGTCACCAACGCCAGGTTCGCCGACTTCGTGCGGGCGACCGGGTACCGGACGGAGGCGGAGCGGTACGGCAGTTCGTTCGTGTTCCACCTGTTGCTGCATCCCGGTGCGCGGGACGCCGTGACGGGGGCAGTTGCCGCGGCACCGTGGTGGCTCGGTGTCGAGGGCGCGTGCTGGAGTGCGCCGGAGGGACCGGGTTCGGACCTCGAAGGCCGCACGGACCACCCTGTCGTGCACGTCTCGTACCACGACGCGCTCGCGTACTGCTGCTGGGCGGGCGCGCGGCTGCCCACCGAGGCCGAGTGGGAGTACGCGGCGCGGGGCGGCCTCGAGGGGGCCCGCTATCCCTGGGGCGACGAGTTCGCGCCGGGCGGGCGCGAGCGGATGAACACCTGGCAGGGGGACTTCCCCAGGGTCAGCACGCGGCCGGGCGGCACGACCGGGACGGTACCCGTCGACGCGTACGAGCCCAACGGCTTCGGGCTCTACAACACGTCGGGGAACGTGTGGGAGTGGTGCGCGGACCTCTTCTCCGCGGCGGATGCTGCCCAGTTGTCCGCGGTGGAGGCCGATCGGTTGTCCGCGGCGGGTGCCGGCCGGTTGTCCGCGGTGGGCTCCAGCCGGGGATCTGCTATAGGTGCCGACGAGTTGTCCGCGATGGACGCCGGCCAGTTGTCTGCGGTGGGTCCCGACGGGTTGTCCGCGGTGGAGGCAGACAAGTTGTCCGCAGTGGGCGCAGGTGGTCAGTTCTCCGTGGTGGGCGCCGAACCGCGCGTGATCCGCGGCGGGTCCTATCTGTGCCACGCCTCGTACTGCAACCGCTACCGGGTCGCGGCCCGTTCCAAGAACACGCCCGACTCCTCGACCGGGCACGGCGGTTTCCGTTGCGCCTGGGACCCGCGAAGAGCGGTGACCGTACCCGGGTAGCCTTGCCGCCCGTGACCGCAACCCTCATCTGGATCCTCGTCGGCCTCGTCGCGATCGGCCTCTACCTGAGCTGGACCGCCGGGCGACTGGACCGGCTGCACGCCCGCATCGACGCCGCCCGCGCCGCACTCGACGCGCAGTTGCTGCGCCGGGCTTCCGTGGCACAGGAGTTGGCCACGTCCGGGGTCCTCGATCCGGCCGCCTCGATCGTGCTGTACGAGGCGGCGCACGCGGCTCGGCAGGCCGAGGAGGAGCAGCGGGAGGTGGCCGAGAGCGAGCTGAGCCAGGCGTTGCGGGCCGTGTTCGGGGAGGTGGCCCAGGTCGAGGCGGTGCGGGAGGCTCCCGGGGGCGAGGAGGCTGCCGGCGAGCTGGCGCAGGCGGTGCGGCGGGTGCCGATGGCCCGGCGCTTCCACAACGACGCCGTGCGCGCGGCCCGCGCACTCCGCCGCCACCGCAAGGTCCGCTGGTTCCACCTCGCCGGCCATGCCCCGTTCCCCATGGCCTTCGAGATGGACGACGAGCCCCCGACGGCTCTGGCAGACCGCCCGACGAGCTGAGGCAGGGGTTTGACCCCGGCTAAAAGACGGCCCAGCTCCCCAGCGCCCCCCCTTTAGGGGCGCGGGGAACTGCGCGACAAGCCCCCACCGGCCCGCAGCAAAAAACGACCCAGGGGGTCTGGGGGCGGAGCCCCCAGGTACGGGAATGGGCAGGGGCGGCGGGGGCGAAAAAAATCCACCGGCTCCCCATTGGCCCTTGCTGTGGCCTGCTCCCCTCACGTTTCCTCGGTGCAGCACAAACCCTCTTTCACTGAGTGAGGTCAACCCGTGTCCAGCACGCTCTCCAACTCCGCCCAGACCCCCGAGATCGGCACCGCCCGCGTAAAGCGCGGCATGGCCGAGCAGCTCAAGGGCGGCGTGATCATGGACGTGGTCAACGCCGAGCAGGCGAAGATCGCCGAGGACGCCGGCGCCGTGGCCGTCATGGCCCTGGAGCGGGTCCCCGCCGACATCCGCAAGGACGGCGGCGTGGCCCGTATGTCGGACCCGAACATGATCGAGGAGATCATCGACGCGGTCTCCATCCCCGTCATGGCCAAGTCGCGCATCGGCCACTTCGTCGAGGCCCAGGTCCTGCAGTCCCTCGGCGTCGACTACATCGACGAGTCCGAGGTCCTCACCCCCGCCGACGAGGTCAACCACTCCGACAAGTGGGCGTTCACGACCCCCTTCGTGTGTGGTGCCACCAACCTCGGTGAGGCCCTGCGCCGCATCGCCGAAGGCGCGGCCATGATCCGCTCCAAGGGCGAAGCCGGCACCGGCAACGTCGTCGAGGCCGTCCGCCACCTGCGCCAGATCAAGAACGAGATCGCCCGCCTGCGCGGCTACGACAACAACGAGCTGTACGCCGCCGCCAAGGAGCTGCGCGCCCCGTACGAGATCGTCAAGGAGGTCGCCGAGTTGGGCAAGCTCCCGGTCGTCCTCTTCTCCGCCGGTGGCGTCGCCACCCCGGCCGACGCCGCGCTCATGCGCCAGCTCGGCGCCGAGGGCGTCTTCGTCGGCTCCGGCATCTTCAAGTCGGGCGATCCGGCCAAGCGTGCCGCCGCCATCGTGAAGGCGACCACCTTCTACGACGACCCCAAGATCATCGCGGACGCGTCCCGCAACCTGGGCGAGGCCATGGTCGGCATCAACTGCGACACCCTCCCCGAGGCCGAGCGCTACGCCAACCGCGGCTGGTAACCACCCATGACCGAAGCACCTGTCATAGGCGTCCTGGCACTCCAGGGCGACGTACGGGAGCACCTCATCGCCCTGGCCGCGGCTGATGCCGTGGCCAGGCCGGTGCGGCGCCCCGAGGAACTCGCCGAGGTGGATGGTCTGGTCATCCCCGGCGGCGAGTCCACCACCATCTCCAAGCTGGCCGTCCTCTTCGGAGTGATGGAGCCCCTCCGCTCGCGCGTGCGGGACGGTATGCCCGTCTACGGCACCTGTGCGGGCATGATCATGCTCGCCGACAAGATCCTCGACCCGCGCTCCGGCCAGGAGACCATCGGCGGCATCGACATGATCGTGCGCCGCAACGCCTTCGGACGCCAGAACGAATCCTTCGAAGCGGCGGTCGACGTCCAGGGCGTCGAGGGCGATCCTGTAGAGGGCGTCTTCATCCGCGCCCCCTGGGTCGAGTCCGTGGGTGCCGAGGCCGAGGTGCTCGCCGAGCACGAGGGTCACATCGTCGCCGTACGCCAGGGCAACGCGCTCGCCACGTCGTTCCACCCGGAACTGACCGGCGACCACCGCGTGCACGGCCTGTTCGTCGACATGGTGCGCGCGAACCGGGCGGCGGAGTCCTTGTAGGATCTCTGGCATTCGTATCTGGATGGGTTACGCGAAGGAGACAGGCAGATGTCCGGCCACTCTAAATGGGCCACGACGAAGCACAAGAAAGCCGTGATCGATGCCAAGCGCGGCAAGCTCTTCGCGAAGCTGATCAAGAACATCGAGGTCGCGGCGCGCATGGGCGGCGTGGACCTCGACGGAAATCCGACGCTGTACGACGCCGTGCAGAAGGCGAAGAAGTCGTCGGTTCCAAACAAGAACATCGACTCCGCGATCAAGCGTGGCGGCGGTCTCGAGGCCGGTGGCGCCGACTACGAGACGATCATGTACGAGGGTTACGGCCCGAACGGTGTCGCGGTGCTCATCGAGTGCCTCACCGACAACCGCAATCGCGCCGCCTCGGACGTCCGCGTCGCCATGACGCGCAACGGCGGCAACATGGCCGACCCGGGCTCCGTCTCGTACCTCTTCAACCGCAAGGGCGTCGTGATCGTCCCCAAGGGCGAGCTGACCGAGGACGACGTCCTGGGCGCCGTTCTCGACGCGGGTGCCGAGGAGGTCAACGACCTCGGTGAGTCCTTCGAGGTCATCTCCGAGGCCACCGACCTGGTCGCGGTGCGCACCGCGCTCCAGGAGGCCGGAATCGACTACGACTCCGCCGACGCCAACTTCGTCCCGACCATGCAGGTCGAGCTGGACGAGGAGGGCGCCCGGAAGATCTTCAGGCTGATCGACGCCCTCGAGGACAGCGACGACGTGCAGAACGTCTTCGCCAACTTCGATGTGAGCGACGATGTGATGGCGAAGGTCGACGCCTGAGGGCACTGACAGCACGACGGGCCGACGGGACACACCCCGTCGGCCCGTCGCTTTGTCGGTGGCACCCGATAGCCTGCACGAACTGGGGGCACCTCCGAGCGGTGGCCGGGGGAGATCGAAGAAGGGGGCATGCGTGCGGGTACTGGGAGTTGACCCCGGTTTGACCCGGTGCGGAGTCGGTGTGGTCGAAGGAGTCGCCGGCCGGCCCCTGACCATGCGCGGCGTCGGTGTCGTACGGACCCCGGTGGACGCCGAGTTGGGGGTGCGCCTCGTCGCCATCGAGCAGGGCATCGAGCACTGGCTCGACGAGCACGAGCCCGAATTCGTCGCCGTGGAGCGGGTGTTCAGCCAGCACAACGTGCGTACGGTGATGGGCACCGCCCAGGCCAGCGCCGTCGCCATGCTCTGCGCCGCCCGGCGCGGCATCCCCGTCGCCCTGCACACCCCGAGCGAGGTCAAGGCCGCCGTCACCGGCAACGGACGTGCGGACAAGGCCCAGGTGGGTGCCATGGTCACGCGTCTGCTCCGGCTCGACGCCCCGCCCAAGCCCGCCGACGCCGCCGACGCCCTCGCCCTGGCCATCTGCCACATCTGGCGCGCCCCCGCCCAGAACAGACTCCAGCAGGCCGTCGCGCAGAACCGGCTCCAGCAGGCTGCCGCCCTGCACGCATCGAAACTCGCATCGAAAGGCCGTACCGCATGATCGCCTTCGTCAGCGGCCCGGTCGCCGCCCTCGCCCCCGACTCCGCGGTGGTCGAGGTCGGCGGCATCGGCATCGCCGTCCAGTGCACGCCCAACACGCTCTCCGGGCTCCGCATGGGACAGCAGGCCAAGCTCGCCACGTCCCTCGTCGTCCGCGAGGACTCGCTGACGCTGTACGGCTTCGTGGACGACGACGAGCGGCAGACGTTCGAGCTGCTGCAGACCGCGAGCGGCGTCGGTCCGCGCCTCGCGCAGGCCATGCTCGCCGTGCACACCCCCGACGCCCTGCGCCGCGCGGTGGCCACGGGTGACGAGAAGGCGCTCACCGCCGTCCCCGGCATCGGCAAGAAGGGCGCCCAGAAGCTCCTCCTGGAGCTCAAGGACCGCCTCGGCGAACCCCTCGGGACCAGCACGGGCATCGGCGCCCCGGTCAGCACGGGCTGGCGCGACCAGCTGCACGCGGCGCTCATCGGCCTCGGGTACGCGACACGTGAGGCCGACGAGGCCGTCTCCGCGGTCGCTCCGCAGGCCGAGGCCGCTGAAGGCACACCCCAGGTGGGCCAGCTCCTAAAAGCGGCCCTGCAGACCCTCAACAGAGCTCGCTGAACCACCGGCAGGCCTGAGCCCCGATCGATCCACCACACCGCGAGGCACACGTAATGAACTGGGACGACACGACCGACGAGACCGCCGCCGAGCGCCTCGTCGGCCCCGCCGCGGAGCGGCTGGTGGACTCTGTCGCCGACCGCGAGGACCAGGCTGTCGAAGCCGCCCTGCGTCCCAAGGACCTGGACGAGTTCATCGGCCAGGAGAAGGTCCGCGAGCAGCTCGACCTCGTCCTGCGGGCCGCACGCGCGCGTGGCGCCACCGCCGACCACGTGCTCCTCTCGGGCGCCCCCGGACTCGGCAAGACGACGCTCTCGATGATCATCGCCGCCGAGATGGGCGCCCCGATCCGCATCACCAGCGGCCCCGCGATCCAGCACGCCGGCGATCTCGCCGCGATCCTCTCCTCCCTCCAGGAGGGGGAGGTGCTGTTCCTCGACGAGATCCACCGGATGTCCCGGCCCGCCGAGGAGATGCTCTACATGGCGATGGAGGACTTCCGCGTCGACGTCATCGTCGGCAAGGGCCCCGGTGCCACCGCCATCCCGCTCGAACTGCCCCCGTTCACCCTGGTCGGCGCCACCACGCGCGCGGGACTGCTGCCGCCCCCGCTGCGCGACCGCTTCGGCTTCACCGCGCACATGGAGTTCTACGAGCCCGCAGAGCTGGAGCGCGTCATCCACCGTTCCGCCAACCTGCTCGACGTCGAGATCGGATCCGACGGCGCCGCCGAGATCGCGGGCCGCTCCCGCGGCACCCCCCGTATCGCCAACCGCCTGCTGCGCCGCGTACGCGACTACGCGCAGGTCAAGGCCGACGGGATCATCACCCGCGAGATCGCGGCGGCCGCGCTGAAGGTCTACGAGGTCGACGCCCGCGGTCTCGACCGCCTCGACCGCGGTGTCCTGGAAGCCCTGCTCAAGCTCTTCGGCGGCGGCCCGGTCGGCCTGTCCACGCTCGCCGTCGCGGTGGGGGAGGAGCGCGAGACCGTCGAGGAGGTCGCCGAGCCCTTCCTCGTACGGGAGGGGCTGCTCGCGCGTACTCCCCGTGGCCGGGTGGCCACACCGGCGGCATGGGCGCATCTCGGCCTCACCCCGCCCCGCCAGTCAACCGGTGGAAACGGACAACAGGACCTGTTCGGGGCGTGACGGCGCGGGTACGTGCCGGGGCAGGAACCCCGGTGCCATGCTGAGCGTTGTTCCATCAGTGCGGACTCGCTTAGACTCCGCCGATGCCGCCCTTGTGGGCGGCGCCGACCCACCCCCATCCACCAGGCCGCTCATCCCGCGGTCGTGCGAAGGAAACTCCGTCCCGTGAATATCGTGACCCTCCTCCCGTTCATCGTGCTCATCGGGGCCATGTTCCTGATGACCCGCTCGGCCAAGCGCAAGCAGCAGCAGGCCGCGTCGATGCGTAATGAGATGCAGCCCGGCGCCGGCGTCCGCACGATCGGGGGCATGTACGCGACGGTGAAGGAGGTCAATGAGGAGACGGTCCTCCTTGACGCTGCCCCGGGCGTGGACCTGCTCTTCGCGAAGAACGCGATCGGCGCCGTCCTGACGGACGACGAGTACAACCGCATCGTCCACGGCATCGAGCACGACCTGAAGTCCGACGGCACGGTCGTTCCGGACGACGCCTCCTCCCTCACCGAGACCGACGAGCCCGCCGCCGACGCCTCTTCCGACGCCTCCGACGACAAGCCCATCGACCTCGGCAAGAAGGACGCGGCGGACGAGCCGGCCGACGAGCCCGCCGAGGCGAAGGCCGACGAGGTCGACGAAGCAGAGCCGAAGAAGACCGACGGCGAGGCCGACGCGAAGTAGTCACGACCCGGGAGCGCGGCGCGACCCGCTCGCGCCCCGTGCTTCCCGGGACGTGCTGTTCTCGCACGGAGTCCCGACACCATGTCATGGCCGCCCGCGCGCTCACCCGGCGCAGGGCGGCCCGAGAGGGAGTACGAGAAGGTGGCAGCACCGAAGAAGGGCCGGAGCGCGAGCGCCCAGAGCAGGCCGGGGCGCTCACTGGCCCTCATCCTGATCGCCATCGCGGCGCTCACCGGGGGGATGTTCGTCTCCGGGCACCCCACTCCGCGCCTCGGCATCGACCTCGCCGGCGGCACGAGCATCACGCTCACGGCGAAGAACGAGCCGGGCCAGCCCAACGCGATCAACAAGACCAACATGGACACCGCGGTCGACATCATGAACCGCCGTGTCAACGGTCTCGGCGTCTCCGAGGCCGAGGTGCAGACCCAGGGATCCGACAACATCATTGTCAACATCCCCAAGGGCACGAACTCCAAGCAGGCCCGGGAGCAGGTCGGCACCACCGCCAAGCTCTACTTCCGTCCCGTCCTGACCACCGAGGTCTCCGGGACCGACGCGTCGGCCAGCCCCTCACCGAGCGCCTCCAGCAGCTCTTCCGGCAAGGCCACCGACAAGGCGAGCTCGTCCTCGTCGCCGTCGAGCTCCACGACCCCGTCGGCCACCGCCACCTCCCAGGGCCGCGCGGTCACCGACGCCCTGAAGGCCGACTCCACGCCGTCGGCGAGCAGCTCCGCGAGCTCCTCGGCCTCCTCCAGCGCCTCGCCGTCCGCGAGCAGCAGCGTGGACCCCGCGACCGCCAAGCTCGAGGCCGAGTACACCGCGCTCGACTGCACCGACAAGGCCGCCCGCGCCAAGGCCGGTGACGGTGCCAGGCCCACCGACCCCACCGTGGCCTGCGGCCAGAACTCCTCCGGCCAGTGGCAGAAGTACATCCTGGGCCCGGCCGCGGTGTCCGGCACGGACATCAAGAAGGCTTCGGCGGTCTTCGACACGCAGAGCGCCGCGGGCTGGAAGGTCACCATGGACTTCACGCCCGGTGGCTCCAAGAAGTTCGCCAGCATCACCGGCGAGCTCGCGAAGAACCAGACCCCGCAGAACCAGTTCGCCATCGTCCTCGACGGTGAGGTCGTCTCCGACCCGTACGTCAGCCAGGCGCTGACCGGCGGCAACGCGGAGATCTCCGGCAGCTTCAGCCAGACCGAGGCCCAGGACCTGGCCAACATGCTGAAGTACGGCGCCCTGCCGCTCACCTTCAAGGAGTCGAGCGTCACCACGGTGACCGCCGCCCTCGGTGGCGAGCAGCTGCACGCCGGTCTGATCGCCGGCGCGATCGGCCTCGGCCTGGTCGTCATCTACCTGGTGGTCTACTACCGGGGCCTGTCGCTCATCGCCATCGCCTCGCTGATGGTCTCCGCCGTTCTCACCTACGTGATCATGGCGCTGCTCGGCCCCACCATCGGCTTCGCGCTGAACCTGCCGGCCGTCTGCGGTGCGATCGTCGCGATCGGTATCACAGCGGACTCGTTCATCGTGTTCTTCGAACGCATCCGGGACGAGATCCGTGAGGGCCGCTCGCTGCGCCCCGCCGTCGAGCGGGCCTGGCCGCGTGCCCGGCGCACCATCCTGGTCTCCGACTTCGTGTCGTTCCTCGCCGCCGCGGTGCTCTTCATCGTCACCGTCGGAAAGGTCCAGGGCTTTGCGTTCACGCTCGGCCTGACCACCCTGCTCGACGTGGTCGTCGTCTTCCTCTTCACCAAGCCGCTGATGACGATCCTCGCCAGCAAGAAGTTCTTCGCGAGCGGCCACAGCTGGTCCGGCCTCGACCCGAAGCGACTGGGCGCCAAGCCGCCGCTGCGCCGCACCCGTCGCCCCTCCGCCCCCGTCGACACGAAGGAGGCGTGAGATGTCGAAACTCGGCACCCTCGGCGCCCGACTGCACCGCGGCGAGATCGGCTACGACTTCGTCGGCAAGCGCAAGATCTGGTACGGCATCTCGATCCTGATCACCATCACGGCCATCCTCGGCCTGACGGTGCGCGGCCTGAACATGGGCATCGAGTTCCAGGGTGGAGCCGTCTTCACCACCCCGAAGCACATGAGTGTCTCGGTGACCCAGGCCGAGTCGTACGCGCAGGACGCCTCCGGCCACGACGCGATCGTCCAGAAGCTCGGCGACGGCAGCCTGCGCATCCAGATCGCCGGCATCGACACCGACAAGTCCGACCAGATCAAGGAGACGCTCTCCAAGGATCTGAAGGTCGACTCGGAGAAGATCAACGCCGACCTGGTCGGCCCCAGCTGGGGTGACCAGATCGCCAACAAGGCCTGGGAGGGCCTGGCGATCTTCATGGTCCTCGTCGTGATCTATCTGGCGATCGCCTTCGAGTGGCGCATGGCCATGGCCGCGCTCGTCGCGCTGATCCACGACATCACCATCACGGTCGGCATCTACGCCCTGGTCGGCTTCGAGGTCACACCGGGCACCGTGATCGGTCTGCTCACGATCCTGGGTTACTCGCTCTACGACACGGTCGTCGTCTTCGACAGCCTCAAGGAGCAGACGAAGGCCATCACCAAGCAGACCCGCTACACCTACAGCGAGGTCGCCGACCGCTCGATCAACGGCACCCTGGTCCGCTCCATCAACACCACGGTGGTCGCGCTGCTGCCGGTCGCGGGCCTGCTGTTCATCGGTGGCGGCGTGCTCGGCGCGGGCATGCTCAACGACATCTCGCTGTCGCTGTTCGTCGGCCTCGCGGCCGGTGCGTACTCCTCGATCTTCATCGCCACGCCGCTCGTCGCCGACCTCAAGGAGCGCGAGCCGCAGATGAAGGCCCTGCGCAAGCGCGTGCTCGCCAAGCGCGCCCAGGCCGCCGCGACGGGCGAGTCCCTGGAGCCCCAGGTCACCGAGGAGTCGTACGACGACGAGCCGGAGGACGCCGCGCCCGCGGTCGTCGGCCCGCGCAACCAGCCCGCGTCCCGCAGCAGGGGTCGCGGTCGACCCTCGGGGAAGCGCCGATGACCGACATAGAGGCGCTGCTGCTCAGCCGTATCCGCGACGTGGCCGACTACCCGGAGCCGGGCGTGATGTTCAAGGACATCACCCCGCTCCTGGCGGACCCGGGGGCGTTCACGGCGCTCACCGACGCGCTGGCGGACATCGCCGTCCGCAACGAGGCCACGAAGATCGTCGGCCTGGAGGCCCGCGGCTTCATCCTCGGCGCCCCGGTCGCCGTCCGCGCCGGGCTCGGCTTCATTCCCGTACGCAAGGCGGGCAAGCTCCCCGGAGCGACCCTGTCGCAGGCGTACGACCTGGAGTACGGCTCCGCCGAGATCGAGGTGCACGCCGAGGACCTGGCCGCGGGCGATCGCGTCCTGGTCGTCGACGACGTCCTCGCCACCGGCGGCACCGCCGAGGCCTCGCTCCAGCTCATCCGCCGGGCGGGCGCCGACGTCGCGGGCGTCGCCGTGCTGATGGAGCTCGGCTTCCTGGGCGGCCGCAGCCGTCTGGAGCCGGCCCTGGCGGGCGCTTCGCTGGAGGCGCTCCTCAAGCTCTGAGGACCGAAGTCTGAGGATCGCGTCCGAGCACCCTGGGGAAAGCCCGGGGAAAGCCTCGGGAAAGGCCTGAGACACCCGTAGGACACCGCGGAGGCGGGCCCGGAGGAATCCGGTGCCCGCCTCTTGCGTTCCTCCTGTACGAGGCCGTCCCAGCGGCCGAAAGCGAGTCCGACGCTCAGGATCGCTACCATGGGGTTTCCGGAGCCTGACCGGGGGACCCGGAACGCGCACGAGGAGCCCTCTTGCCAGACGAGGCCCAGCCACTCACCGCCGCCAAGCCCGAGCCCGCCTCGGCCCCCGCGGAAAAGCCCGCCAAGAACGCCACGAGCGGGCCGGTCGAGCACGCCCAGTCCGCGCCCGACGACAAGGCGGCCGAGCAGCCACGCCCCAAGCCGGCCCCTGCCGAGCGCCCCGCGAGCACCCCGGCGGTCCGACCGGCGGCGGGCCAGCCCTCCCGCACCGGCGGCTCCTCCAACCGCGTACGCGCCCGCCTCGCCCGTCTCGGCGTTCAGCGGTCCAACCCGTACAACCCGGTTCTGGAGCCGCTGCTGCGGATAGTGCGCAGCAACGACCCGAAGATCGAGACGGCGACGCTCCGGCAGATCGAGAAGGCCTACCAGGTCGCCGAGCGCTGGCACCGCGGCCAGAAGCGCAAGAGCGGCGACCCGTACATCACACACCCGCTCGCCGTGACGACGATCCTCGCCGAGCTGGGCATGGACCCGGCCACCCTGATGGCGGGCCTGCTGCACGACACCGTCGAGGACACCGAGTACGGCCTCGACACCCTGCGCCGCGACTTCGGTGACCAGGTCGCCCTGCTCGTCGACGGCGTCACCAAGCTGGACAAGGTCAAGTTCGGCGAGGCCGCGCAGGCCGAGACCGTGCGCAAGATGGTCGTCGCCATGGCCAAGGACCCGCGCGTCCTGGTCATCAAGCTCGCCGACCGCCTGCACAACATGCGCACGATGCGCTACCTCAAGCGCGAGAAGCAGGAGAAGAAGGCGCGCGAGACCCTGGAGATCTACGCGCCGCTCGCCCACCGCCTGGGCATGAACACCATCAAGTGGGAACTGGAAGATCTCGCCTTCGCGATCCTCTACCCCAAGATGTACGACGAGATCGTCCGCCTGGTCGCCGAGCGCGCCCCCAAGCGCGACGAGTACCTCGCGATAGTGACCGACGAGGTCCAGTCCGACCTGCGCGCCGCCCGCATCAAGGCGACCGTCACCGGCCGCCCCAAGCACTACTACAGCGTCTACCAGAAGATGATCGTCCGCGGCCGCGACTTCGCGGAGATCTACGACCTGGTGGGCATCCGCGTCCTCGTCGACACCGTGCGGGACTGCTACGCCGCCCTCGGCACCGTGCACGCGCGATGGAACCCGGTCCCCGGCCGGTTCAAGGACTACATCGCGATGCCCAAGTTCAACATGTACCAGTCACTGCACACGACGGTGATCGGGCCCAACGGCAAGCCCGTCGAACTCCAGATCCGTACGTTCGACATGCACCGCCGCGCCGAGTACGGCATCGCCGCGCACTGGAAGTACAAGCAGGAGACCGTCGCCGGTTCCTCCAAGATCCGTACGGACGTGCCCCGGGCGGCCAAGGGCAGCGCGGGCCAGGACACCGTCAACGACATGGCGTGGCTGCGCCAGTTGCTCGACTGGCAGAAGGAGACCGAGGACCCCTCGGAGTTCCTGGAGTCCCTGCGCTTCGACCTGTCCCGCAACGAGGTCTTCGTCTTCACGCCCAAGGGCGACGTCATAGCGCTCCCGGCGGGCGCGACCCCGGTGGACTTCGCGTACGCCGTCCACACGGAGGTCGGCCACCGCACGATAGGCGCACGGGTCAACGGACGCCTCGTCCCGCTCGAATCCACCCTGGACAACGGCGACTTGGTGGAGGTCTTCACCTCCAAGGCGGCCGGCGCGGGCCCGTCCCGCGACTGGCTGGGCTTCGTCAAGTCCCCGCGCGCCCGCAACAAGATCCGCGCCTGGTTCTCCAAGGAGCGCCGCGACGAGGCGATCGAGCAGGGCAAGGACGCCATCGCCCGCGCGATGCGCAAACAGAACCTCCCGATCCAGCGCATCCTCACCGGCGACTCACTGGTCACGCTCGCGCACGAGATGCGCTACCCCGACATCTCGTCCCTGTACGCGGCGATCGGTGAGGGCCATGTCGCCGCGCAGAGCGTCGTGCAGAAACTGGTGCAGGCCCTCGGCGGCGAGGAGGCGGCCACCGAGGAGATCGACGAGAGCGTTCCGCCCGCGCGCGGCCGCGGCCGCAAGCGCCGCTCCAACGCCGACCCGGGTGTCGTCGTCAAGGGCGTCGACGACGTCTGGGTCAAGCTCGCCCGCTGTTGTACGCCCGTACCGGGTGACCCGATCATCGGCTTCGTCACCCGCGGCAGCGGCGTATCGGTTCACCGCAGCGACTGCGTCAACGTCGATTCGCTCTCCCGCGAGCCCGAGCGCATCCTCGAGGTCGAGTGGGCGCCCACCCAGTCCTCGGTCTTCCTGGTCGCCATCCAGGTCGAGGCCCTGGACCGCTCGCGGCTCCTGTCGGACGTCACCCGCGTCCTGTCGGACCAGCACGTCAACATCCTGTCGGCGGCCGTCCAGACTTCCCGTGACCGCGTCGCCACCTCCCGCTTCACCTTCGAGATGGGCGACCCCAAGCACCTGGGGCACGTCCTGAAGGCGGTGCGGGGTGTGGAGGGCGTGTACGACGTGTACCGCGTGACGTCGGCCCGCAGGCCGTAAATCGGCCACTACGTAGAGGGGCTCCCGTACGGCGCGTACGGGAGCCCCTCTACGTAGCAGCGGAAAAACTAGCCGCCGAACTCCTGCAGGCCCTTCAGAGCCTGGTCGAGCAGCGCCTGGCGGCCATCGAGCTCCTTCTGGAGCTTGTCGGCCTTGGAGGTGTTGCCCGCGGAGCGAGCCGCCTCGATCTGGCCCTGGAGCTTGTCCACGGCGGCCTGGAGCTGACCGGTCAGACCCTCGGCACGCGCGCGTGCCTCCGGGTTGGTCCGGCGCCACTCGGCCTCTTCGGACTCCTGGAGAGCCCGCTCCACCGCGTGCATCCGGCCCTCGACCTTCGGGCGGGCGTCGCGCGGCACATGGCCGATGGCCTCCCAGCGCTCGTTGATGGAGCGGAAGGCGGCGCGGGCGGACTTCAGGTCCGTCACCGGGACGAGCTTCTCGGCCTCCTCGGCCAGCTCCTCCTTGAGCTTGAGGTTCTCCGACTGCTCAGCGTCGCGCTCGGCGAAGACGGAGCTGCGCGCCGCGAAGAACACGTCCTGGGCGCCGCGGAAGCGGTTCCACAGGTCGTCCTCGTGCTCGCGCTGGGCGCGGCCCGCGGCCTTCCAGTCGGCCATCAGCTCGCGGTAGCGCGCCGCCGTCGGACCCCAGTCGGTCGAGCCGGACAGCGACTCGGCCTCGGCGACCAGCTTCTCCTTGGTCTTGCGGGCCTCCTCGCGCTGCGCGTCCAGCGAGGCGAAGTGCGCCTTGCGGCGCTTGGAGAACGCCGAGCGGGCGTGCGAGAAGCGGTGCCACAGCTCGTCGTCCGACTTGCGGTCGAGTCGCGGCAGCCCCTTCCACGTGTCCACCAGGGAGCGCAGCCGCTCACCGGCCGCCCGCCACTGGTCGCTCTGCGCCAGCTCCTCGGCCTCGACGACCAGCGCCTCCTTGGCGTGCCGCGCCTCGTCGGACTGCTTGGCCCGCTGGGCCTTGCGCTCCTCACGGCGTGCGTCGACCGTCTCCACGAGCTTGTCCAGCCGCCCCCGCAGCGCGTCCAGATCACCGACCGCGTGGTGGGCGTCCACCTGCTCGCGGATGTGGTCGATGGCGGCCTGGGCGTCCTTCGCCGACAGGTCGGTGGTCTTCACTCGCTTTTCGAGGAGGCCGATCTCGACAACCAGGCCTTCGTACTTGCGCTCGAAGTAGGCCAGCGCCTCATCAGGAGAGCCGGCCTGCCAGGAACCGACGACCTGCTCGCCGTCGGCCGTACGCACGTACACGGTCCCCGTCTCGTCGACGCGGCCCCACGGGTCGCTGCTCACAGCGCCTCCTCCACATGATGCCTGTGAGGGGCGTCACTGCCCCCTGGCATCGTCCACAGTTTCGTCACGGCCAACATAGGCGACCGGCGGGGCGGCTGTCCGCATCCCGCGCGACCGAAGTTTCGCAGTTGAGGGTCAGGGTTTAGTGACGGTTGCCTTGTTGATCACCACGGTCGCGTTCGGTGCGGTGTTGCCCGTTTGAGGGTCGACGGCCTGCGCCCCGGCGGCGGCGATCTTCTTGAGGACCTTCATCCCCGCCTCGGACACCGTGCCGAACGGTGTGTAGTCGGGCGGAAGCTGACTGTCCTGGTAGACGAGGAAGAACTGGCTGCCGCCGGTGTTGCGGCCCTTCTTCGTCTGTGAGTTGTACTGGTTGGCCATGGCGATCGTGCCCGCCGGATAGACGTTGCCTTTCAGGCTGCTGTCCTTCAGGTTCTCGTCCGGAATCGTGTAGCCGGGACCGCCGGTGCCGGTGCCCGTCGGGTCCCCGCACTGCAGCACGTAGATGCCGTCGGTGGTCAGCCGGTGGCACTTGGTGTGGTCGAAGTAGCCCTTGCCGGCGAGGAAGTTGAAAGAGTTGACGGTGTGCGGCGCCGCCGACGCCTTCAGCGCGATGTCTATGTCACCGCACGTCGTCGCCATCTTCATCGTGTAGTCCGCGGACTTGTCGATGGTGATCGCCGGCTCCTTCTTCCAGCTCAGCGACTTCACCTTGCCCGCCGCGGCCTTCTCGCACGGATCCGGCGCCTTGCTCGTCGGCGTTGCGCTCGGGGTCACCTCGGCGCCCGCGTTGGCCTTCTTGTCGTCGTTCTTGAAGACCCCGGTCGCGTACGACACGACACTGCCCACCACGACGACGCCGAGGACCGAGGCGACCACCGCGTTGCGTGCGTGTGTCTTGCGTCGCGCGGCCGTGCGCCGCTGCTGCTGTCGCAAGAACTTCTCCCGGGCGAGCTGACGCCGCCGCTGCTCCTGGCTGACCACCGGGTTTTCTCCTCGTGCGTCTCGTACGTCAAGTGGGACGCGTGCGTCTTGTGAGCCGACCGCCTGCGTGTGACCCGTACCGTATATGGGTTCGCTGAGGAATCGGCAGCGCCGGTAGGCTCTGATCCACAGCCGCCCACCCCGTACGAGACAACCGCGTACGCCACCACGAAGGACGATCGTGCTCATTGCCGGGTTCCCCGCCGGGGCCTGGGGGACCAACTGTTACCTGGTCGCCCCCGCCGCGGGTGAGGAGTGCGTGATCATCGACCCGGGCCATCAGGCCGCCCAGGGAGTCGAGGACGCACTCAAGAAGCATCGGCTCAAGCCCGTCGCGGTCATCCTCACCCACGGCCACATCGACCATGTCGCCTCGGTCGTCCCGGTGTGCGGAGCGCACGACGTACCGGCGTGGATCCACCCCGAGGACCGGTACATGATGAGCGACCCGGAGAAGGCGCTCGGCCGGTCCATCGGGATGCCGCTGATGGGCGAGCTGACGGTGGGGGAGCCGGACGACGTGAAGGAGCTGACCGACGGCGCGCAGCTGAAGCTGGCGGGCCTCGACCTCTCCGTCGCCCACGCGCCCGGCCATACCAAGGGGTCGGTGACCTTCCAGATGCCCGAGACCGCGGAGATCCCGTCCGTGTTCTTCTCCGGGGACCTGCTGTTCGCCGGCTCCATCGGACGCACCGACCTGCCCGGCGGCTCCCACGCCGAGATCCTCGACTCGCTGGCCCGTGTGTGCCTGCCGCTCGACGACTCGACCGTGGTGCTGTCCGGCCACGGCCCCCAGACGACCATCGGCCAGGAGCGCGCCACCAATCCGTACGTGCGGCAGGTGGCCGCCGGCCTGGGAGCGGACCCGACCTCCGCTCCTCGACGAGGAATGTGACGAGAGACTTCCGTGAGCACCTTCAAGGCCCCCAAGGGCACGTACGACCTGATTCCGCCGGAGAGCGCGAAGTACCTCGCGGTGCGCGAGGCGATCGCCGCGCCACTGCGGAACTCCGGCTACGGCTACATCGAGACGCCCGGCTTCGAGAACGTCGAGCTGTTCGCGCGCGGGGTCGGTGAGTCCACCGACATCGTGACCAAGGAGATGTACGCCTTCGAGACCAAGGGCGGCGACAAGCTGGCCCTGCGTCCGGAGGGCACGGCCTCCGTCCTGCGCGCGGCCCTTGAGGCCAACCTGCACAAGGCGGGCAACCTCCCCGTCAAGCTCTGGTACTCGGGCTCGTACTACCGCTACGAGCGTCCCCAGAAGGGCCGTTACCGGCACTTCTCCCAGGTGGGCGCCGAGGCGATCGGAGCCGAGGACCCGGCGCTGGACGCCGAGCTGATCATCCTGGCGGACCAGGCGTACCGCTCGCTGGGGCTCAGCAACTTCCGCATCCTGCTCAACTCCCTGGGCGACAAGGAGTGCCGCCCCGTCTACCGGGCCGCCCTGCAGGACTTCCTGCGCGGCCTGAATCTGGACGAGGACACCCTTCGCCGCGCCGAGATCAACCCTCTGCGCGTCCTCGACGACAAGCGTGACGACGTCCAGAAGCAGCTGGTGGGAGCCCCGCTCCTGCGGGATTACCTCTGCGACGCGTGCAAGGCGTACCACGAGGAAGTGCGCGAGCTCATCACCGCCGCGGGTGTCTCCTTCGAGGACGACCCGAAGCTGGTGCGCGGGCTCGACTACTACACCCGGACGACCTTCGAGTTCATCCACGACGGCCTGGGATCGCAGTCCGCGGTGGGCGGCGGCGGCCGTTACGACGGCCTGTCCGAGATGATCGGCGGTCCCGCCCTGCCGTCGGTGGGCTGGGCGCTGGGTGTCGACCGTACGGTCCTCGCCCTGGAGGCCGAGGGCGTCTCGCTCGAACTGCCCGCGTCCACCAGTGTGTTCGCGGTGCCGCTCGGGGAGGAGGCGCGGCGGGTGCTGTTCGGTGTGGTCACGGCGCTGCGAAAGGCCGGGGTCGCGGCGGACTTCTCCTACGGTGCGAAGGGGCTCAAGGGCGCGATGAAGAACGCGAACCGGTCGGGTGCGCGGTACACCATCGTCGCCGGTGAGCGGGATCTCGCCGAGGGCGTCGTGCAGCTCAAGGACATGGAGTCCGGCGAGCAGACCCCGGTGCCCGTCGACGGGATCGTGGCGGATCTGGAGTCGAGGCTGGGCTGAGGGGTGGGGGCGGCTGGGGTGGGTTTGTTTCGCCCTCTCCGCCCCTACCCAACTGCGCAGTTCCCCCCGCCCCTTTTAGGGGCGCGGGGAACTGCGCAGTCTTTCATGGGGGTCTGGGGGCGCAGCCCCCAGGTGCGGGACGGGTAGGGGCGGAGGGGGCGAAAGAACCTCACTCCAGCAACCCGAACCGCATCGCACTGGTCACCGCGGCCGTCCGATCATCCACCCCCAACTTCCCGAAGACCCGCAGCAGATGGGTCTTCACGGTGGACTCCCCGATGAAGAGCCGACGCCCGATCTCGGCGTTCGTGCACCCTTCGGCGACCAGCCGAAGCACCGCGGTCTCACGCTCCGACAACCGCGGCCGCTCCGGCTTCGTACGCAGCTGGTCCACGAGACGCGCGGCGACGGACGGCGCCAACACGGTCTCGCCCCGCGCAGCGGCCCGCACCGCGTCCGCGAGTTCCGCCCGCGGCAGATCCTTCAGCAGATACCCCGCCGCCCCCGCCTCCACCGCCCGCAGAATGTCCCGGTCCGTCTCGTACGTCGTCAGCACGACGACCCGGCACGACAACCCCGCCTCTGTCATGCGGACGATCGAGTCGACGCCGCCACCCTCCGGCATCCGCAGGTCCATGAGCACGATGTCGGGCCGGAGCTCGGCGGCCAGCGCCTCCGCCTGCGGTCCGCTGGACGCGTCGGCGATCACATCGAGGTCGGGCTCGGCGCTGAGCATGGCGCGCAGCCCTTCGCGTACGACGGGATGGTCGTCGGCGAGGATGATCCGGATCACGAGTCGCTCCTGGGGACGGGCAGGCACACGGTGACGGTCGTGCCGGTGCCGGGCGTACTGCGTACCTGAGCCGTACCGCCCACCTCGGCGGCCCGCGCGCGCAACCCCGCCAGACCGTAGCCGTCGACCGGCGCGGCGGGGTCGAAGCCGCAGCCGTCGTCGCGCACGGAGACGGCCAGGGAATCGTCGGCGTAGGCCAACACGACCGCGACCGCAGCCGAACTCCCCGCGTGCTTACGGGCGTTCGCCAGCGCTTCCTGGCAGGAGCGCAGCACGACGACCTCGGGCCCGGCGGGCAGCGCACGCACCGCGCCGGTCACGTCGACGGTCGCTTCATGGCGCGCGGCGAGCCGGCGCAGCGCGTCGGGCAGCGAGGCGCCGTCGAGGTCGGCGGGCGTGCCGCCGGCGACCAGGGCTCGCGCCTCGGCGAGGTTCTGCCGAGCGGTATCGGCCATCAGGGCCAGATGGCGGCGAGCCTGTGGCACGTCGTGGTCCAGCTCGGCGTCGACGGCCTGGACCAGCATCAGCAGGCTGGTGAAGCCCTGCGCGAGGGTGTCGTGGATCTCCCGGGTGAGCCGCTCCCGTTCGGCCAGGGCGCCGTGTGCGGCCGAGAGACGGGAGATCTCGTGGCGGCTGGCGTCCAACTCGGCGATCAGCTCGGCCCGTTCCTGGCTCTGCTCGATGATGCGGATGATCCAGCTGCCGAGGGCGGCCGAGAAGACGAGGGTGACCACGGCGAAGACGGTGTTGAAGAAGACGTCCTGGTCGCTGGGCCACCACAGCAGCACCCAGCCCACCACGGGCGCGATGTTGATGACGGTCACGGTGGTCAGCGCCCAGCGAAGGCGGAGGCCGATGAAGCACTGCGGAACCAGAGCGAACGTCATCAAGCGGGTCTCGCCGACCAGGATGCCGGGCGGCAGGAACAGCACGATCGCGCCCGCGATGTAGCCGAGGGCGCGGCGCTCGTCCGGGCTCTCGGCCGTGAGGATGGGGCGCCCGACCGCCAGATACCAGGGAATCAGCAGCAGAAGCAGTGCGCCGGCGGCGACGCGGATGTGCCACCCCGGATGGCTCGTGCCCAGCACGAACACCAGGGTGGCCACCCAAACGATCGCGAAGTACGAGTCCCACAGCCGGAACGAGCGGTCCCAGGTGTTCGACTCGCGAGCTCCGTTCGCCGTCGAGTCGAGACGCTCGCCCGGATTGCTCATCCCTCGCGCCGGTTCTTCCACCGGAAGGTCAGCAGACACAGCAGCAATCCTCCGACGCACCACGCCCCGAGTACCAGGGCGATCCGCCCGAACTCCCAGCCGCCCGCCTGTTCGAGGACCTTCGCCGACTCGGGCAGGAACACCCCGCGCAGACCCTGGCACATCCATTTCAGCGGGAACAGCGCGCCGATGTTCAGCATCCAGTCCGGGATGGTGTCGATGGCGATGTACACACCGGAGATGAACTGGAGGACCAGGAAGGGCAGTACGACCACCGACGTGGCGCTCTTGCCGGACTTCGGGACCGAGCTGATCGCGATGCCGAGAAGGGCGCAGGCCGTGAGGCCCAGGACGAAGATCCAGGCGAAGTCCGCCCACTTGCCGAGGTCCGAGGGCAGGTCCACGTCGTACAGCGTCGTGCCGACGAGGAGCAGGATCGCGGTCTCCAGGGCGCCGGTCACCAGGACCAGCCAGATCTTGCCGAGGAAGTACGCGGCCGGTGGCATCGGTGTGCCGCGCAGCCGGCGCAGCACCTTCTCGTCCCGTTCGATCGCGATCGAGATGCCCAGGGACTGGAAGCTGGTGGACATGATGCCCGCGGCCATCATGGCGGGGACGTACAGCTGGGAGGCGGTGATGCCCGCTCCCTGGACGTCGTCGCTGAAGATCGACGCGAAGAGGAAGAGGAAGACGACCGGGAAGGCGAAGGTGAACACCACCTGGTCCCGCTGACGGAAGAACTGTTTGATCTCCAGGGCGCCCCGCTGGAGACCGAGCCCCCAGCCTCCGGGCAGCCTGCCCGCGAAGGTCTCACTGTGCGCGCGTACGGCGGTCGTGGTCATCGCGCGTCCTCCTGTCCGGTCAGCCGCAGATAGACGTCCTCCAAGGTGGGGCGGCTCACCCGCAGCCCGGGGATCTCGCCGTCGAAGCGGTGCATGAGCTCGGCGATGGTCCTCGTGGGCGTGTCCGTGCGCTCGTCGCGCGGGGTGCCGTCGGACTCCGTCCACTCGACGGTCGCCTCGGTGCCGAAGCGCTCGCGCAGTGCGGACGGCTCGCCCTCGGCGACCACCCGGCCCTTCGCGATGACCGCGAGGCGGTGCGCGAGCGCCTCCGCCTCCTCCAGGTAGTGCGTGGTGAGCAGGATCGTCGTGCCCTCGTCGGCAAGCTTGCGGATCAGTTCCCAGAACTGCCGCCGCGCGGCCGGATCGAAGCCGGTCGTCGGTTCGTCCAGGAGCAGCAGCTCGGGGCCGCCGATCACACCGAGCGCGACGTCCAGCCGCCTGCGCTGGCCGCCGGAGAGCGCCTTGATACGGCTGCCCGCCTTCTCCTCCAGACCGACCAGGCCGATGACTTCCTCGGGGTCGCGGGGCCTCGGGTAGTAGCGGGCGAAGTGCCGCACGGTCTCGCGCACCGTCAACTCGGCGGGCGCGGATTCGTCCTGCCAGACGATGCCGACGCGCGCGTGCCCGTCGCCGGATCCGCGCCGAGCACCGAGACCTCGCCCGCGTCCCGGCCGCGGTTGCCCTGGAGGATCTCCACGGTGGTGCTCTTGCCCGCTCCGTTGGGTCCGAGCAGGCCGAACACCTCGCCCTGCCGTATGCCGAGATCGACGCCGTCGACGGCGGTCACGTCGCCGTACTGCTTGCGCAGCCCCCGTACGTCCACCGCGAGTTGGTTCGCGTGTGCTGTCATGCCGACGAGCCTCCCGCCGAACCGAACGCTCCGGGACGACCGTGCGTACTTCCTTATGTCCATCGAACGGTGGACACGGGGGCGAGTGCGGCACAATGTCCCTGCCCGCAGGCCCCTTCGAAGCTACGGAAACGGCGTGATGAGCAAGACGACAGTCAAGGACGTCCCGACCGACCAGGAAAGCGTCGCCGCTCCCCGGACGGTCGGCGGCAGCCGTGCCCTCGCCCTGCTGCTGGTGATCACCGGTGCGGCCGGTCTCCTCGCCGCGTGGGTCATCACGATCGACAAGTTCAAGCTGCTGGAGAACCCGAACTTCGTGCCCGGGTGCAGCCTGAACCCGGTCGTCTCCTGCGGCAACATCATGAAGAGCGACCAGGCCTCGGCCTTCGGTTTCCCCAACCCCATGCTCGGCCTCGTCGCCTACGGCATCGTCATCTGCGTCGGCATGAGTCTGCTCGCCCGGGCCACCTTCCCGCGCTGGTACTGGCTGACCTTCAACTTCGGCACGCTCTTCGGGGTGGGATTCTGCACCTGGCTGCAGTTCCAGTCGCTGTACCGCATCAACTCGCTGTGCCTGTGGTGCTCCCTGGCCTGGGTCGCGACGATCATCATGTTCTGGTACGTGACCTCGTCCAACATCCGCAAGGACTTCCTGCCCGCCCCGCGCTGGCTGAAGAGCTTCTTCGGCGAGTTCACCTGGGTCCTGCCGGTGCTGCACATCGGCATCATCGGGATGCTGATCCTGACCCGCTGGTGGGACTTCTGGACCAGCTGAGCCCCGCTGTTCTCCCGGGCCCGGCGGCGTTGTCAGTGGCGTGACATAGGGTTTTGCACGTGGAGCCCGACCTGTTCACCGCCGCAGCAGAAGAACGCCAGGAGAAGGACCCGTCCGCCAGTCCCCTGGCGGTACGGATGCGCCCGCGCACCCTCGACGAAGTCGTGGGCCAGCAGCATCTGCTGAAGCCGGGATCGCCCTTGCGCAGACTCGTCGGCGAGGGGAACGGCGGCCCGGCCGGACCGTCCTCGGTGATCCTCTGGGGTCCGCCCGGCACGGGCAAGACGACCCTCGCCTATGTGGTGTCCAAGGCCACCAACAAGCGCTTCGTGGAGCTGTCGGCGATCACCGCGGGCGTCAAGGAAGTACGCGCGGTCATCGACGGAGCACGCCGTGCCACCGGCGGCTTCGGCAAGGAGACCGTCCTCTTCCTCGACGAGATCCACCGCTTCAGCAAGGCCCAGCAGGACTCCCTGCTGCCCGCGGTCGAGAACCGCTGGGTGACCTTGATCGCGGCGACCACCGAGAACCCGTACTTCTCGGTGATCTCCCCCCTCCTCTCCCGCTCCCTCCTCCTCACCCTCGAACCGCTGACGGACGACGACCTGCGCGGCCTCGTCAAGCGCGCGCTGACCGACGAGCGCGGCCTCAAGGACGCCGTCACGCTTCCCGAGGACACCGAGGAGCACCTGCTGCGGATCGCCGGCGGGGACGCCCGCCGCGCCCTGACCGCCCTGGAGGCCGCGGCCGGCGCCGCGCTCGACAAGGGCGAGACGGAGATCAGCCTCCAGACCCTGGAGGAGACCGTCGACCGCGCCGCCGTGAAGTACGACCGCGACGGCGACCAGCACTACGACGTGGCGAGCGCGCTCATCAAGTCCATCCGCGGCTCGGACGTGGACGCGGCACTGCACTACCTGGCCCGGATGATCGAGGCCGGTGAGGACCCCCGCTTCATCGCCCGCCGACTGATGATCTCCGCCAGCGAGGACATCGGCCTCGCCGATCCGAACGCGCTGCCCATAGCCGTGGCCGCCGCCCAGGCCGTCGCGATGATCGGCTTCCCCGAGGCCGCGCTCACCCTCAGCCACGCCACCATCGCCCTCGCCCTGGCCCCGAAGTCCAACGCCGCGACGATGGCGATCGGCGCCGCCATGGAGGACGTACGCAAGGGGCACGCGGGGCCCGTGCCGCTCCACCTGCGCGACGGGCACTACAAGGGCGCGGCCAAACTGGGGCACGCCCAGGGGTACGTGTATCCGCACGACCTGCCCGAAGGGATCGCCGCCCAGCAGTACGCCCCGGAGGAGCTCAAGGACCGGGAGTACTACACGCCGACCCGGCACGGCGCCGAGGCGCGGTACGCGGACGCGGTGGAGTGGACCAGGAAGCATCTCGGCCGGGGAAAGCCCTGATGCCACCGGGCACGGGCGCTGCGGCCCTCTGGTCGAAAGCGCTCCTGACCGCCCTGTAAGATGACCTGAAGCGCTGCGTCCCGTGTCCGGCTCCGGTCGGCACCACCAGAACGGGACATCCAGCCGGAGCCCCTGCCTCCACGGAGGGATTCCAGGAGCGTCGCGCACCGTCGAAGGTGTCGCGGGCAGCCCACCACCACCCGGTCTTCCGGAGCGGTCGGTGGGCCACTCGCGTGCTGCACGTATGTGCCCAGACCAGGGAGCGGCTGCCCAGCAGGTCCGTAAGGACCCGCAGGGTTTCCCAGGCTGCGGATTGCGACCTCCCTTAACTCTGGTGAGCCGAAATCAAGGAAAGAGAAAAAGTGGCGAATCAGTCCCGCCCCAAGGTCAAGAAGTCGCGTGCCCTCGGTATCGCGCTGACCCCGAAGGCCGTCAAGTACTTCGAGGCCCGCCCCTACCCGCCGGGTGAGCACGGCCGTGGCCGCAAGCAGAACTCGGACTACAAGGTCCGTCTGCTCGAGAAGCAGCGTCTGCGCGCGCAGTACGACGTGTCCGAGCGCCAGCTCGTCCGCGCCTACGAGCGTGCCTCCAAGGTCCAGGGCAAGACCGGTGAGGCCCTGATCATCGAGCTGGAGCGTCGTCTCGACGCGCTGGTCCTGCGTTCGGGCATCGCCCGCACGATCTACCAGGCCCGCCAGATGGTCGTTCACGGCCACATCGAGGTCAACGGCCAGAAGGTCGACAAGCCGTCCTTCCGCGTCAAGCCCGACGACGTCGTGATGGTCCGCGAGCGCAGCCGCGAGAAGACCCTGTTCCAGGTTTCCCGCGAGGGCGGCTTCGCCCCCGACGGCGAGACCCCGCGCTACCTCCAGGTGAACCTCCGCGCCCTGGCCTTCCGCCTGGACCGTGAGCCGAACCGCAAGGAGATCCCGGTGATCTGCGACGAGCAGCTCGTCGTCGAGTACTACGCCCGCTGATCTTCCTGCGGACGTAGCACCACCTGCGCGTCAGCCCGTCGTCTCCCCACCCTTCGAAGTGGGCGAGACGGCGGGTTCTCGATTTTCCGGGGGAAGCCTGCGCTGCGAGGGCACCGCACCGAGCGTGCGGGCGCCGTCGGCCGGCCCCAGTGCCCGGGCCACCGCCGCTTCCTGTTCGAGCCGCGCGCCGACCCGAACGCACTCCGCGTACCGCTCGTCGCCCAGCCGCTCCCGGGCCATGGCCTCGCACCGCTCGTGCGGCGCGTTGTAGTGCGCCGAGCCGAACAGCGGCAGACCCACCGACGGCCACATCCGGGACGCCGCCCCCTGCAGCACCGCGGCCTCGGCCGGATCGCCCACCACCGCCGTGACCAGCGCGAGCAGCTCCACCGAGAGGACCGTGCCGAGCAGATCGTGGAAGGTGTGCGCGATGCCGAGGCACTCCTGAAGGAGGTCCCGGGCCCGCGCCGTATCTCCCTCGGCCAAAGCCTCGTACGCCAGGACGTACAGCGCGTACGCCAGCGCCCAGCGCTCCCCGTGGTCCTCGCAGACCCGGCGGACGTCCGCGCACAGCTTCACCGCGCCCGGCAGATCGCCCTGGAACGCCAGAGTCATCGCCAGCTCGACCTGGCCCATCAGCACATTGCTGTTGAGCTCGCCGATCTCGTGATAGCGGTCCAGCGCCGAGCGCAGCAAGGTTTCGGCACGCGCCATGTCGTCCGTGACCAGCGCCAGACAGCCGGTGCGGTGCTCGGCGTATGCCACCGCGGTCGCGTTGCCCCTGCGCTCCGCCTCCTCACGGCACTCCATGAGCGCGGACAGCGCGGGCACGGTGTCGCCCTGGAGGACCGCCACATAGCCGAGCACCCACAGCGCCTTGAGCCGCGACTGCTCCTGCGTTCCGTCCTCCGCGTCAAGGCTGCGCTCCAGCCAGTGCCGGCCCTCCGACAGCCGGCCGCAGCCGACCCAGTAGAACCACAGGCTGCCCGCCAGGTACTGGCCCAGATGAACCTCGCCCGGCTCGGTCAGACAGTGCTCCAGGGCGCGGCGCAGATTCGGCAGCTCCGTGTCGACGCGCGCGGCGACCTCGCCCTGCCGCGGCGAGAACCAGTCCAGCTCGCACCAGGTGGCCAGCCCCATGTACCAGTCGCGGTGACGGCGGTGCAGCCGGTCCGCGTCGCCCGTCGCCTCCAGCCAGTCCGCGCCGTACGCCCGGACCGTGTCCAGCATCCGATAGCGCACGCCCGCCGCCGTCTCCTCGCGGGACAGCACCGACTGCGCGAGCAGTTCGCCCAACACGTCGAGGACGTCGTCGGAGTGCAGCCCGTCTCCACTGCACACGTACTCGGCGGCTTCCAGGTCGAACTGCCCGGCGAACACCGAGAGCCGCGCCCACAGCAGTCGCTCCTCGGGCGTGCACAGCTCATGGCTCCAGCCGATCGCCGTACGTAAGGTCTGGTGTCGTGGCGGCGCGTCACGCGCGCCGCCGGTCAGCAGCCGGAACCGGTCCTCGAGCCGGGACAGCAGCTGTGTGGGGGAGAGGGCAGCCAGCCGCCCCGCCGCCAGTTCGAGCGCGAGCGGGATCCCGTCCAGGCGCCGGCACAGCTCCCGTACATCGGACCGGTTGCCGTCGTGCAGGGCGAACCGCGGGACCCGGGCCGCCGCCCGCTGCGCGAACAGCTCCGCCGCCTCCGGCTCGGTCAGCGGCGCCAGCGGGAACAGCCGCTCGCCACCGACCTCCAGCGGTCTGCGCCCCACGGCCAGCACGCGAAGCCCGGGCACGCGCCGCAGCAGCTCGCCCACCAGCGAGGCGCACGCGTCCACCAGATGCTCGAACCCGTCGAGGACGAGGAGGAGTTGACGCTCGGCGAGATGGTCGAGCAGCACCCGGCGCGGCGGCCGCGACGTCTGATCCGTCAGACCGAGGGCCTCGACGACCGCGTACTCGACGAGGTCCGGATCGCGCACCGCGGACAGTTCCACACGCCAGGCCCCGTCGCGCACGTCCGTCCGCGCCGCGGCGTGCGCCGCCAGCCGCGACTTGCCCACGCCGCCCATGCCCGTCACGGTCACCAGGCGGGCCGTCCCCAGTGCCTCGGTCAGCCGCGTGAGTTCGGCCGAGCGTCCCACGAACGCGTTGAGTTCCAGGGGCAGATTGCCGGGTGCCGCAGGGGCGGAGCGCTGAGAATCTCGCATGGGACACGGAGCGTACTGACCCGTAAGCGGTCCGTACAATCGCTTCGCGTAACTCCGCCGCGGGCAGCCGTTAATGCGGTACGGAGCGGCAGCCCCGGCGCGATAGGCTCGGGGGACTGATTTTTTGGTTCCGATGTTCAATGCACGTATCAGGGAGCAGGTGCGCCAGTGTCCGGTGGAGAGGTGGCCGGCATCCTGGTGGCCGTCTTCTGGGCGATCCTGGTCTCCTTCCTCGCCGTCGCGCTGGCGAGGCTGGCCCAGACGCTCAGGGCGACCACCAAGCTCGTCGCGGACGTGACCGACCAGGCCGTCCCGCTCCTGGCAGACGCCTCCGCGGCCGTGCGCTCCGCACAGACGCAGATCGAGCGGGTCGACGCCATCGCGTCGGACGTCCAGGAGGTCACGTCGAACGCGTCGGCGCTGTCGTCCACCGTCGCCTCCACCTTCGGCGGCCCCCTGGTGAAGGTCGCGGCGTTCGGCTACGGCGTGCGCCGGGCCATCGGAGGCCGTCGTGAGAATGTGCCCGACAAGGCGTCCCGACGTACCGTGATCGTGGGCCGCACCGTCCCGTCCGCGCGACGGGGAAAGCGGAAGAAGGACTGACGCAGCGATGTTCCGCCGTACGTTCTGGTTCACCGCCGGCGCAGCCGCTGGTGTGTGGGCCACCACCAAGGTCAACCGCAAGCTCAGGCAGCTGACCCCCGAAAGCCTCGCGGCACAGGCCGCGAACAAGGCGATCGAGGCGGGCCACCGGCTCAAGGACTTCGCGCTCGACGTCCGCGACGGCATGGCCCAGCGGGAGGCCGAACTCGACGAGGCGCTCGGGCTCGACACCCATCCCGAACTCCCCGCCCCCCGGCGCGTCACGGCCATCGAGAACAGCAACAACCCGAAGTACAGCAAGAACCCGACGTACGTCGAGAGGTCGACGTACTCGTACAACCGGAATGAGGACCACTGATGGAGTCGGCCGAGATTCGCCGCCGCTGGTTGAGCTTCTTCGAGGAGCGCGGTCACACCGTCGTCCCTTCGGCGTCGCTCATCGCGGACGACCCGACTCTGCTCCTCGTCCCGGCCGGCATGGTCCCCTTCAAGCCGTACTTCCTCGGCGAGGTCAAGCCGCCCTTCGCGCGCGCCACCAGCGTGCAGAAGTGCGTGCGCACGCCCGACATCGAAGAGGTCGGCAAGACCACCCGGCACGGCACGTTCTTCCAGATGTGCGGCAACTTCTCCTTCGGTGACTACTTCAAGGAAGGCGCCATCACCCACGCCTGGGAGCTGCTCACCTCGCCCCAGGACAAGGGTGGTTACGGGCTCGACCCCGAGCGCCTGTGGATCACGGTCTACCTGGAGGACGACGAGGCCGAGGCCATCTGGCGCGACAAGATCGGTGTCCCCGCCGAGCGCATCCAGCGCCTCGGCAAGAAGGACAACTACTGGTCCATGGGCGTCCCGGGCCCCTGCGGCCCGTGTTCCGAGATCAACTACGACCGTGGCCCCGAGTTCGGCGTCGAGGGCGGCCCGGCCGTCAACGACGAGCGGTACGTGGAGATCTGGAACCTGGTCTTCATGCAGTACGAGCGTGGCGAGGGCACCTCGAAGGAGGACTTCGAGATCCTCGGCGAGCTGCCCAGCAAGAACATCGACACCGGCCTCGGCATGGAACGCCTCGCCATGATTCTGCAGGGCGTGCAGAACATGTACGAGATCGACACCTCCATGGCCGTCATCAAGAAGGCCACCGAGCTGACGGGCGTCGAGTACGGCGCCGCCCATGACTCCGACGTCTCGCTGCGCGTGGTCACCGACCACATGCGGACGTCCGTGATGCTCATCGGCGACGGCGTCACCCCCGGCAACGAGGGCCGCGGCTACGTGCTGCGCCGCATCATGCGCCGCGCCATCCGCAACATGCGGCTGCTCGGCGCCACCGGTCCGGTCGTCAAGGACCTCATCGACGTCGTCATCGAGATGATGGGCCAGCAGTACCCGGAGCTCGTCTCCGACCGGCAGCGCATCGAGACGGTGGCCCTCGCCGAGGAGGCCGCCTTCGTCAAGACGCTGAAGGCCGGCACGAACATCCTCGACACCGCCGTCACGGAGACCAAGGCCGCCGGCGGCAAGGTACTCCCCGGTGACAAGGCCTTCCTGCTCCACGACACCTGGGGCTTCCCGATCGACCTCACCCTCGAAATGGCCGCCGAACAGGGCCTTTCCGTGGACGAGGACGGCTTCCGGCGCCTGATGAAGCAGCAGCGGGACCAGGCCAAGGCCGACGCCCGGGCCAAGAAGACCGGCCACGCCGACCTCGGCGCCTACCGCCAGATCGCCGACGCCGCCGGTGAGACCGACTTCATCGGCTACGACCGCACCGAGGGCGAGTCGACGATCGTCGGCATCCTGGTCGACGGTGCCTCGTCGCCCGCCGCCACCGAGGGCGACGAGGTCGAGATCGTCCTCGACCGCACCCCGTTCTACGCCGAGGGCGGCGGCCAGATCGGCGACACCGGCCGCATCAAGGTGGACACCGGAGCCATCATCGAGATCCGCGACTGCCAGAAGCCGGTCCCGGGTGTGTACGTCCACAAGGGCGTCGTCCAGGTCGGCGAGGTGACCGTCGGCGCCAAGGCCCAGGCCTCCATCGACGAACGCCGTCGCAAGGCCATCGCCCGCGCCCACTCGGCCACGCACCTCACGCACCAGGCCCTTCGCGACGCCCTCGGCCCGACGGCCGCCCAGGCCGGTTCGGAGAACCAGCCCGGCCGCTTCCGCTTCGACTTCGGCTCCCCGTCCGCCGTACCGACGGCCGTGATGACCGACGTCGAGCAGCAGATCAACGAGGTGCTCGCCCGCGACCTGGACGTCCAGGCCGAGATCATGAGCATCGACGAGGCCAAGAAGCAGGGCGCCATCGCCGAGTTCGGCGAGAAGTACGGCGAGCGCGTCCGCGTCGTCACCATCGGCGACTTCTCCAAGGAGCTGTGCGGCGGCACGCACGTCCACAACACCGCCCAGCTCGGCCTGGTGAAGCTGCTCGGCGAGTCGTCGATCGGCTCCGGCGTCCGCCGCATCGAGGCCCTGGTCGGCGTCGACGCCTACAACTTCCTGGCCCGCGAGCACACGGTCGTCGCCCAGCTCCAGGAGCTGGTCAAGGGCCGTCCGGAGGAGCTCCCGGAGAAGATCTCCGCCATGCTCGGCAAGCTGAAGGACGCCGAGAAGGAGATCGAGAAGTTCCGCGCGGAGAAGGTCCTGCAGGCCGCCGCCGGTCTCGTCGAGTCCGCCAAGGACGTGCACGGCGTCGCCCTGGTCACCGGCCGGGTCCCGGACGGCACCACCGCCGACGACCTGCGCAAGCTGGTCCTCGACGTGCGCGGCCGCATCCAGGGCGGCCGTGCCGCCGTGGTCGCCCTGTTCACCGTGGCGAACGGCAAGCCGCTGACGGTCATCGCCACCAACGACGCCGCCCGCGAGCGCGGCCTCAAGGCCGGCGACCTGGTCCGCACGGCCGCCAAGACCCTCGGCGGCGGCGGTGGCGGCAAGCCGGACGTCGCCCAGGGCGGCGGCCAGAACCCGGCCGCCATCGGCGAGGCCGTCGACGCGGTCGAGCGCCTGGTCGCCGAGACGGCCAAGTAAGGCCAGGGACATGCGTAGAGGACGTCGTCTCGCCATCGATGTCGGGGACGCCCGCATCGGGGTCGCCTCGTGCGATCCCGACGGGATCCTCGCGACACCGGTGGAGACGGTCCCGGGGCGTGACATCCCGGCCGCCCATCGCCGGCTGGGGCAACTCGTCGAGGAGTACGAGCCGATCGAGGTCGTCGTCGGGCTCCCTCGCTCCCTCAAGGGCGGCGAGGGCCCGGCCGCGGTCAAGGTCCGCGCCTTCGCCCAGGAGCTCGCCCGGGGGATCGCCCCCGTTCCGGTGCGGCTCGTGGACGAGAGGATGACCACAGTGACGGCCAGTCAGGGACTGCGGGCCTCGGGCGTGAAGTCCAAGAAGGGCAGGTCCGTGATCGACCAGGCCGCCGCCGTCATCATTCTGCAGCAGGCTCTGGAATCCGAACGGGTGTCAGGTAAGTCTCCCGGCGAGGGCGTCGAAGTGGTCATCTGATCGCGATACGGTAACGTTCCGCGCGATGCGGTGGTGTTCGAACAGCCGCCGCACAGCAAAGAGGCGGACGGGAGCCGTGCCACAAGCGCCAGCAGCCACCGCCTCGCGGCTCGTAGGGGATCGATGACTGAGTATGGCCGGGGCCCAGGCTCCGAACCGTGGCATCCGGAGGACCCGTTGTACGGGGACGGCGGATGGGGAGGACAGGCCGCCGACGGCCAGTCCCCCTACGGCGGCCAGCCGCAGCACTATCCGCAGCAGCCGCAACAGCAGCAGCAGGCGCAGTACGGCGACTGGAGCACGGGCCAGCAGGGCGCGTACGGCCAGCAGCAGTATGACAGCCAGGGCCAGCAGCAGTATCAGGGCCAGGGCCAGTATCAGGACCAGAGCCAGGGTCAGGGGCAGCAGCAGTATCAGGACCAGGGTCAGCAGCAGTTCCCCGCTCAGGGGCACCAGCAGTACGCGGACCAGGCACAGCACCAGTACAACGGCCAAGGGCAGCAGCAGTACCAAGGTCAGCAGTACGTCGACCAGGGGCAACAGCAGTACGGCGGTCAGCGGCAGCAGCAGTACGACGACGGTGGCTGGGGCACCGGGACGCACCCGCACGTCCCGTACCCCGCCGATCCGGCCGACCCCTACGCGAGCCAGTACAACGGTGAGCAGCCCGACTACTACGGCACCCCCGACGCCTACCCGCCGCCGGAGCCGCCCGCTCGTCGGCGCGCCGAACCCGAGCCGCAGACGGACTGGGACCCGGGTCCCGACCAGGGCGAACACGCCTTCTTCGCCGGTGGTGGCGACGATGACGACGACTTCGACGACGACGATCCGAAGGCCGGCCGTGGGGACCGGCGCGGCAAGGGTGGCACGAAGGGCAAGAAGCGCCGCAGCGGCTGCGCTTGCCTGGTGGTCGTGCTGGTCTTCGGCGGCGGGCTCGGCGGAGTCGGATATTTCGGGTATCAGTTCTACCAGAATCGTTTCGGCCCGGCGCCCGACTATGCGGGTGACGGCACTGGGCAGGTGTCGGTCGAGATTCCTTCGGGCGCAGGCGGTTACGACATCGGTAAGGCGCTGAAGGAAAAGGGCGTCGTCAAAAGCGTCGACGCCTTCGTGTCCGCTCAGCAGAACAATCCCAAAGGGAAACTGATCCAGGCGGGCGCCTATCTCCTGAAGAAGGAGATGTCGGCAGCGAGTGCCGTCAAGTTGATGCTCGATCCCAAGAGCCAGGCCAACGTGATCGTCGCCCCGGGGCGGCGTAACGCCATTGTCTATGCGGACATCGACAAGAGGCTCGACCTCGCCAAGGGCACCACCGCGAAGGTTGCCAAGAAGGAATACAAGAGTCTCGGACTCCCGTCCTGGGCGAACAGCAACCGCTCTATCAAGGACCCGCTGGAAGGATTCCTCTACCCGGCCACATATCCCGCGGCGAAGGGTATGAAGGCCGAGGACGTACTGAAGAAAATGGTGGCGCAGGCCACGGCGAAGTACAACGCGCTGGACCTCGACGCGAAGGCCAAGACTCTCAACCTGGACAACCCGCTGCAGCTCGTCACGGTCGCGAGCCTCGTCCAGGCCGAAGGAAAGACCCATGACGACTTCCGGAAGATGGCCGAGGTCGTCTACAACCGCCTGAAGTCCACCAACACCGAGACCAACCGGCTGCTCCAGTTCGACTCGACCTTCAACTACTTGAAGGGCCAGAGTAAGATCCACATCAGCGAGTCCGAGATCAACAGCAACAAGGACCCGTACAACACGTACACGCAGAAGGGTCTGCCGCCCGGACCGATCGGCAACCCGGGTGATGACGCATTGAGGGCGGCGCTCAACCCGACGAGCGACGGCTGGATCTACTTCGTGGCGACCGACGGTCAGAACAACACCGAATTCGCCAAGACGTACGCCGAATTCCAGAGGCTCAAGGAAAAATTCAATGAAAGCTCGGGCAACTGACGCCCGCCGGGCCGCCGTACTCGGTTCTCCCATCGCCCACTCCCTCTCCCCGGTGCTGCACCGCGCCGCGTACAAGGAGCTGGGGCTCGGCGACTGGTCGTACGACCGTTTCGAGGTCGACGAGGACGCGTTGCCCGGGTTCTTCGGGGAGCTCGGGCCGGAGTGGGCCGGGTTGTCCTTGACCATGCCGCTCAAGCGCGCGGTGATTCCGCTGCTCGACGAGATCACCGACACGGCGGCCTCGGTCGAGGCGGTCAACACGGTGGTGTTCACCGAGGACGGCCGACGCGTCGGCGACAACACGGACATTCCCGGGATGGTCGCCGCACTGCGGGAGCGGGGGATCGAGGAGGTGGACTCCGCCGCCGTCCTCGGCGCGGGCGCCACCGCGTCCTCCGCGCTGGCCGCGCTCGCCCGGGTCTGCACCGGCGAGGTCGTCGCGTACGTCCGCAGCGAGGCGCGGGCCGCCGAAATGCGGCAGTGGGGCGAGCGGCTCGACCTCGAGGTGCGGATCGAGGACTGGGCGGAAGCGGAGCAGGCGTTGCGGGCGCCGCTGGTGATCGCCACGACCCCGGCCGGCGCCACGGACGCGCTCGCCGCCGCCGTCCCGGAGCGGCCCGCGACCCTCTTCGACGTGCTGTACGACCCGTGGCCCACGGCCCTCGCGGCGCGCTGGTCCGCGTACGGCGGTGCCGTGGTCAGCGGTCTCGACCTGCTGGTGCACCAGGCGGTGCTCCAGGTGGAGCAGATGACGGGTCGTTCGCCCGCTCCGATCGACGCCATGCGGAAGGCGGGGGAGCACGCGCTCGCCGCCCGGTAGGGGTTCGGCGGGGGGGGGCCTGTGAGGGGTTGGCGGCTGATGGTCCGATCATGTGTGCGCTCTTGAGTGCGGGGCTTACCTCCGGTAAAGATCTCCGGGCGGCCCGACGACGGTGACGGGCGCGTGAACGGAGCCCCCATGACTGGACACGCCAGGCGCAGCTTCCTCACCTACCTGGTGGCCGCGCCCGCCTTGGCCGTTGCGACCAGGATCGGTCTGGACGTCATCGGCCCCGACACCGCGGAGGCGGCGATTCCCACGCCGCCGGCGCCGGCCGATCTGGTCGACCTCGGCGATCTGCTCATCCTGGCGGGCAAGCCCACCGCCGGCATGCTGGTCCTCAGCGTCGACGAGGACGGCATCGTGCACTTCCGGCTGCCGCGCGAGGAGGTCGGGCAGGGCCTGACCACGGCGGTCGCCATGCTGGTGGCCGAGGAGCTGGACACACCGCTCGACCGCGTACGCGTCCAACTGGAGGACGCCCGGCCCGAGTTGCTGTTCAACCAGCTGACCGGCAGCTCCAACTCCATCCGTTCGCTGTACGACCCCGTACGGCACACGGCAGCGGCCGCGCGGGCCCGCATGGTGGGCGCGGCCGCGCAGCAATGGGGCTTGAACGCCCATGACTTGACGGTCCGTCAAGGAGTGGTGACCGCACCGGACGGCCGCACCGCTTCCTACGGCACGCTGTCGGCAGGTGCCGCCTCCCTCGACCTGGGCGCGCTGACCGTCACGCCCAAGAGGGAGTCCGAGCACACTCTCGTCGGCACCCCCACTTCCCGCATCGACGCCCGCGCGCTGGTCACCGGCAAGCACGCGTACACGCTCGACCTCGACGTCCCCGGCGCCAAGCCCTGCATGGTGCGCCGGCCGCCGAGCATCAACGGCACGGTGAAGTCGGTCAACAACGAGGCCGTCGTACGCGCCATGCCCGGCGTCCTCGAGGTGGTCACCATCGACACCGGCGTCGCCGTGGTCGCCGAGACCTTCGGTCAGGCACTCGACGCCAAGGAGGCCCTGGACGTCACCTGGGGCGGCGGCACGGTCGACGCGCTCTCGGACGACGACATCCGCGCGAAGCTGAAGGCCGCCACGCCGTCACTGGATCTGCTCGGGCTTCTGGTCAAGAAGGTGGACGCCGAGTTCGACTTCGCCTTCGCGAGTCACGCGCCGATGGAGACCAACTCCGCCGTGGCCGACGTACGCGCGGACGGGGCCGAGATCTGGTCGGGCATGAAGTCGCCGATCGTCGCCCAGGCGGCCATCGCGCAGGCCGTCGGACTGCCGGTGAGCAAGGTCAAGGTCCATGTGGTGCAGTCGGGCGGCTCCTTCGGGCGCCGGCTGTTCTACGACGCGGCCCTGGAGGCGGCCGTGGTGTCCAAGAAGACCGGCCGCCCGGTCAGGCTCATGTGGTCGCGGATCGACGACATGCGGCACGGCCGGATGCGGCCCGCGACCCACCACAGGATCCGTGCCACCTACGCGGCAGGGCAGGTGCTCACCTTCGTCCACCAGGTGGCGGCCGTGGAGACCGACTTCCGCCACGGTCTCGGGGACGCGATCACCGCCGCCGCGGCCGGCCTGCCCACCGGCCTCGGCAACGCGACCTTCGCGCAGACCCTGTTCCTGACCACGGTGAAGTCCCCCTACAACTTCGGTGTCACGACCCGGGCGCTCACCGAAGTGCCGTTGAAGATGCACACAGGATCGTGGCGCTCGGTGTACTCGGCCAACACACGCGGCGCCGAGGAGATCGTCGTCGACGAACTGGCGGCGAAGCTCGGCCAGGATCCGGTCGCCTTCCGCCGCTCCTTCCTCAAGACGGACCGGCAGCGCGCCGTGCTCGACAAGGTCGCGGACGAGGGCGACTGGGGCCGGGCGCTGCCCGCCGGCTGGGCCCAGGGCGTCGGATTCCACGACGAGTACAAGTCCTGCACCGCCTGTCTCGTCGAGATCGATGCCACCGATCCCAAGAAGCCGCGGGTGACGAGGGCGGTCATCGCGGCGGACGTGGGGCGGCCGATCAATCCGCGCGGACTGGAGGCACAGCTGCTCGGGGGACTCACGGACGCGATCTCCACCACGCTGCGGGCGGGGCTCCACATCGACAAGGGGCTCCCCCTGGAGGCGAGCTACTCGCAGTTCCACTACGCACGTCAGAAGGACTCCCCGAAGGACGTACGGATCTTCGTCCTGCCGACGGACCACGAGCCGGGCGGCGCGGGTGAGCTGGGTGTTCCGGCAGCCGTGGGCGCCATCGCCAACGCCTACGCGCGGGCCACCGGCACCAGGCCGCGCAGCTTCCCCGTGAACTTCGACGTCGACTTCACCCCCTTCCCGCGCTGACCCCCGCTCTTCCCGCGCTGCCCCCGCTGTCTTCTTGCCGTCCCATCGACCTTCGTCCTGCCGTCCCTTCGCCCTGAGGAGCACGAGCTTCCATGCCCTCCCACACCTTCACCGTCAACGGGAAGACCGTCACCGTCGACGCCCCCGACGACCTGCCCCTGCTCTGGGCACTGCGCGATCTGCTCGGCGTCCGCGGCCCCAAGTACGGCTGCGGCATCGACGTCTGCAAGGCCTGCACCAGCCATCTCGACGGCGAGGCCGTGCGGCCCTGCGTGGTTCCGGTCGCCGAGGCCGCGGGCCGTGACGTCACGACCATCGAGGGGCTCGCGGACGGCGACCGGCTGCACCCCGTCCAGGAGGCCTGGCTGGAGCAGGACGTGGCCCAGTGCGGCTACTGCCAGCCCGGTCAGATCATGGCGGCCGTCGCCCTGCTGAAGCGTACGAAGAACCCCACGGACGCCGACATCGACGAGATCGCGAACGTCTGCCGCTGCGGCACGTACTTCCGCATCCGCGAGGCGATCAAGAGCGCGGCGGCACGGATGGAGTGATGCGCGGCGGCCTGCACGGGCCCCTGCTACCTGGAGGCTGCCGTCCGCCTGATGGACCTGCGACCGGATCCCGGACCGAGACGTGGGAGGATCGGAGGTGGCGGGCCAGGGCCGCGCACCCGGTCGCGCCGTCGTCGTACGCGAGGACGCGCGTACGCAGCAGCAGTACCAGGGCGCGAGCATGAGGAGCACCGTTGAGCAGGTTGCGCTGGCTGACCGCGGGGGAGTCCCACGGTCCCGCACTTGTCGCGACGCTGGAGGGCCTTCCCGCCGGCGTGCCGATCACCACGGAGATGGTGGCGGACCACCTCGCCCGGCGGCGCCTGGGCTATGGACGCGGTGCGCGGATGAAGTTCGAGCGCGACGAGGTCACCTTCCTCGGCGGCGTGCGGCACGGCCTCACCCTCGGCTCGCCGGTGGCCGTCATGGTCGGCAACACCGAGTGGCCCAAGTGGGAGCAGGTCATGGCGGCCGACCCGGTCGCCCCGGAGATTCTCGCCGACGTGGCCCGCAACGCCCCCCTGACCCGGCCCCGGCCCGGCCACGCCGACCTCGCGGGCATGCAGAAGTACGGCTTCGACGAGGCCCGGCCGATCCTGGAGCGCGCCTCCGCCCGTGAGACCGCCGCCCGCGTGGCGCTGGGCGCGGTGGCCCGCTCGTACCTGAAGGAGACGGCCGGGATCGAGATCGTCTCGCACGTCGTCGAGCTGGCCGCGGCGAAGGCGCCGTACGGCGTCTACCCGAAGCCCTCGGACGTCGAGAAGCTCGACGCGGACCCGGTGCGCTGCCTGGACGCCGACGCGTCGAAGGCGATGGTCGCGGAGATCGACCAGGCCCACAAGGACGGCGACACCCTCGGCGGCGTGGTCGAGGTGCTGGCGTACGGCGTGCCGGTGGGCCTCGGCTCGCACGTGCACTGGGACCGGCGCCTCGACGCCCGGCTCGCGGCCGCGCTCATGGGCATCCAGGCCATCAAGGGTGTCGAGGTCGGCGACGGCTTCGAGCTGGCGCGGGTGCCGGGCTCCAAGGCGCACGACGAGATCGTCCACACCGACGAGGGCATCCGGCGCACCTCCGGCCGCTCCGGCGGCACCGAGGGCGGGCTGACCACCGGTGAGCTGCTGCGCGTCCGCGCCGCGATGAAGCCGATCGCGACCGTGCCGCGCGCGCTCGCCACCATCGACGTCGCCACCGGCGAGGCCGCCAAGGCGCACCACCAGCGCTCCGACGTGTGCGCGGTCCCGGCCGCGGGCATCGTCGCCGAGGCCATGGTCGCCCTCGTCCTGGCGGACGCGGTGGCCGAGAAGTTCGGCGGCGACAGCGTCCCGGAGACCCGTCGCAACGTCCAGTCGTACCTCGACAACCTGGTCGTGCGGTGACCGCTCCGAGCGTCGTCCTCGTCGGCCCGATGGGGGTCGGCAAGTCCACCGTGGGCGCGCTGGTCGCCGAGCGGCTCGGCTGCGCCTACCGGGACACGGACGACGACATCGTGGCCGAGCAGGGCCGCACCATCGCCGACATCTTCGTCGACGAGGGCGAGCCGGTCTTCCGCGCGATCGAGAAGCAGGCCGTGCACAAGGCGCTCGCCGAGCACGACGGCGTGCTGGCGCTCGGCGGCGGCGCGATCCTCGACGAGGACACCCGCGGGCTGCTCGCCGGACACCGGGTCGTCTACCTCTCGATGGACGTCGAGGAGGCGGTCAAGCGCACCGGCCTCAACGCCGCCCGGCCGCTGCTCGCCGTCAACCCGCGCCGGCAGTGGCGCGACCTGATGGAGGCGCGCCGCCACCTGTACACCGAAGTCGCCCGCGCCGTCGTGGCCACCGACGGCCGTACCCCCGAAGAGGTCGCTCAAGCGGTCCTCGACGCACTGGAGTTGAAGGAAGCATGAGCGAGGCAGTGACCCGTATCCAGGTCGGCGGTACCGCGGGCACCGACCCCTACGAGGTCCTGGTCGGCCGTCAACTCCTCGGCGAGCTGGGCGGGTTGATCGGCGACAAGGCCAAGCGCGTCGCGTTGATCCATCCCGAGGCGCTCGCCGAGACCGGCGAGGCGCTCCGTGCCGATCTGGCCGGACAGGGCTTCGAAGCCGTCGCCATCCAGGTGCCGAACGCGGAGGAGGCCAAGACCGCGGAGGTCGCCGCCTACTGCTGGAAGGCGCTCGGCCAGTCCGGCTTCACCCGTACCGACGTCATCGTCGGGGTCGGCGGCGGCGCCACCACCGACCTGGCCGGTTTCGTCGCGGCGACCTGGCTGCGCGGGGTGCGCTGGATCGCCGTCCCCACCACCGTGCTCGCCATGGTGGACGCGGCGGTCGGCGGCAAGACCGGCATCAACACCGCCGAGGGCAAGAACCTGGTGGGCTCCTTCCACCCGCCCGCGGGCGTGCTCTGCGACCTGGCCGCGCTCGACTCGCTGCCGGTCAATGACTTCGTCTCCGGGCTCGCGGAGATCATCAAGGCCGGTTTCATCGCCGACCCGGTGATCCTGGAGCTGATCGAGGAAGACCCGCAGGCCGCCCGCACCCCGGCAGGACAGCACACCGCCGAGCTCATCGAGCGCTCCATCAAGGTGAAGGCCGAGGTCGTCTCCGGCGACCTCAAGGAGTCCGGGCTGCGCGAGATCCTCAATTACGGGCACACCCTCGCGCACGCCATCGAGAAGAACGAGCGCTACAAGTGGCGGCACGGCGCGGCCGTCTCCGTCGGCATGCACTTCGCCGCCGAACTCGGCCGTCTGGCGGGCCGGTTGGACGACGCGACCGCCGACCGCCACCGCACGATTCTCGAATCCGTGGGTCTCCCGCTGAGCTACCGCTACGACCAGTGGCCCAAGCTCCTGGAGACCATGAAGGTCGACAAGAAGTCCCGCGGCAACCTGTTGCGCTTCATCGTCCTCGACGGCCTCGCCAAGCCGACGGTCCTGGAGGGCCCGGACCCGGCCGTGCTCCTCGCCGCGTACGGCGAAGTCGGGGAGTGACGACCCCCACCGGCGAGCTGGGCGGGTAACACCCACGGGCCCACACTTGGTCCGTTTTGCCCCTCGCTCACGGGCACTTCGCACGTTCCCCGGCCGTTCACACAACGGCGGCCGGGGAAGGTACCGTTCGGTAGCGAGCGGGACCCAGGCCCCGTTCGCCAGCGCCAGTTGCCTGACGCGAGTGAGCCGAAGGGACGCGTCGGTGTCGAGAGCGTGAGCGCGCGAAGGCCCGAAGGGCCGAGCACGATCGCCCTCTCAAGACCGACTGAGGCGTCCCGGAGGCGAACGAGCCAAAAGACACGAGACGGAGTGGCACCGGATGCAGCACGCAGTGGGGGCTCCGCTGCCGCCGCCCCACCAGCCGGGGCATGGAACGGCCGCCGGCTGGTCGCCGACCGGACAGCACCCGGGACACCCGGGTCCCGTGCCCGCTCCCGGTTTCACCGGAGCGCCCGTGCCTCCCGGGGTCCCTCCCACGCAGGTCCCGCATCACGTGCCCCAGCACCATGCTCCGCAGCAGCCTGCGCATCACGCCCCCGCGCAGCCCGCACACCACGCTCCCGTGCCTCCCACGCCGGACACGACCGGGCATGTGCAGCTGCCCCCGGGCGGCCCCGTCGCCATGCCGTCGCCGCCGCCCGCCACGGGCGCCTCCGACCCCACCGCCACCACGCTGGCGGTGCTGCTCATCGGTCCCGCGGGAGCCGGAAAGACCAGCGTCGCCAAGTACTGGGCGGACCACCGCCGAGTCCCCACCGCGCACATCAGTCTCGACGACGTACGCGAATGGGTGCGCTCGGGTTTCGCGGACCCGCAGTCGGGGTGGAACGATCATTCGGAGGCGCAGTACCGCCTGGCCCGCCGCACCTGCGGCTTCGCCGCGCGGAACTTCCTGGCCAACGGCATCTCCTGCATCCTCGACGACGCCGTCTTCCCGGACCGCCCGGTCGTCGGCCTCGGCGGCTGGAAGCGCCACGTCGGTCCCGGCCTGCTGCCGGTCGTCCTGCTCCCGGGCCTGGAGATAGTCCTGGAGCGCAACGCCGAGCGCTCCGGAAACCGCCGCCTCACCGACGAGGAAGTCGCCCGCATCCACGGCCGGATGGCCGGCTGGTACGGCTCCGGGCTGCCCATCATCGACAACTCGCAGCTCGACGTTCCGGCCACGGCCCGTGTCCTGGACGACGTGCTCGCCCGGTCGATCGCCAGCCCGCCGCAGTGGTGAACGGCCGGCACCGATACCTCCGCCCACACGTCCGGCCCCTCTGAACCGGCGACATCCGGCCACCGCTCGTAGGCTCGGTTCATGCCAGAGGTGTACGCGGCCCGCAGAGAGCGGGTCCGAGAGCGCTGTACGGCGGGCGGCAGCGCGACGGCGCTCGTCACCCGCCCCGCCAACGTGAGGTATCTCGCCGGTGCGGCCCCGCGCGGTGCCGTGCTCCTGCTGGGCAGGGGCGAGGATCTGCTGCTGTGCGGCAGTCCGCCGAGCGGCGAGGCCGACGAAGGCCGCCCCGACGAGGCGCTGCGCGTGCAGGTGCTGCCACGCGCCGGCGGTGATCCGGCCGTCGCCGCCGCCGATGTCGCCGCGGCCCAGGGCGCCGAGTCCCTCGCGGTCGAGGAACACCACCTGACCGTGACCCGGCACCGCGCCATCGGCTCGGTGGCGCCACGGCTGCGTCTCGGCGACCTGGGCGGCGCGGTGGAACAGCTTCGGGTGATCAAGGACGAGGAGGAGATCTCCTGTCTGCGGATCGGCGCCGAGATCGCCGACCAGGCCCTGGGCGAACTCCTCGAATCCATCCTGGTGGGGCGAACCGAACGCCATCTCGCCCTGGAGCTGGAGCGCCGCCTCGTCGACCACGGCGCCGACGGGCCGGCCTTCGCGACCTCGGTCGGAACCGGCCCGAACTCCGGACGGCGCGGTCACCGGCCCACCGACCGGCGGGTCGAGGAGGGCGACTTCCTCTCCGTCTGCCTGGGCGCCACCTATCGCGGCTACCGCTGCGAGATCGGCCGAACCTTCGTGATCGGCACCTCGCCCGCGGACTGGCAGATCGAGTTGTACGACCTCGTCTTCGCCGCCCAGCGGGCCGGACGGGAGTCGCTGGCGCCCGGCGCCGCCTACCGTGACGTGGACCGCGCGGCCCGCCAGGTACTGGACTCCGCGGGCTATGCGGAAGGTCTTCCACCGCTGACCGGGCACGGTGTGGGGCTCGAAATCGACGAGGACCCGCAGCTGGCCCCCGCGGCCATGGGTAAACTGGACGCTTGCGTGCCGGTCACCGTCGAACCGGGGGTCCACCTCCCGGGCCGGGGCGGTGTCCGGATCGATGACACGCTCGTCGTACGCCCTGAGGCGGACGGCGGACCCGAGCTACTCACCATCACGACCAAGGAGCTGCTCGCGCTCTAGCTTTTCGAGCTACGCGCGTGCGCCGGGGTCGTCCACGTCAGTCCAGGAGATTCCGCAACCGTGGCTTCCACGAACGACCTCAAGAACGGCCTGGTGCTCAAGCTCGAAGGCGGCCAGCTCTGGTCCGTCGTCGAGTTCCAGCACGTCAAGCCCGGCAAGGGCCCTGCCTTCGTGCGCACCAAGCTCAAGAACGTGCTCTCCGGCAAGGTCGTCGACAAGACGTTCAACGCCGGTGTCAAGGTCGAGACGGCCACTGTCGACAAGCGCGACATGCAGTTCTCGTACATGGACGGCGAGTACTTCGTCTTCATGGACATGGAGACCTACGACCAGCTGATGGTCGACCGCAAGGCCGTCGGCGACGCCGCCAACTTCCTGATCGAGGGCTTCACCGCCACGGTCGCGCAGCACGAGGGCGAGGTGCTCTTCGTCGAGCTGCCGGCCGCCGTCGAGCTGGTCGTCCAGGAGACCGAGCCCGGCGTTCAGGGCGACCGCTCCACCGGTGGCACCAAGCCCGCCATCCTGGAGACCGGTCACCAGATCAACGTCCCGCTCTTCATCACCACCGGTGAGAAGATCAAGGTCGACACCCGCACCAGCGACTACCTCGGCCGGGTGAACAGCTAACCGTGGCTGCCCGCAACACGGCCCGCAAGCGCGCCTTCCAGATCCTCTTCGAGGGCGACCAGCGCGGCGTGGACGTCCTGACAGTCCTCGCGGACTGGATCCGGCACTCCCGGACCGACACACGGCAGCCGCCGGTGAGCGAGTACACGATGCAGCTGGTCGAGGGCTACGCGAAGAAGGCGGCCCGGATCGACGAGCTGCTCGCGCAGTACGCCGTCGGCTGGACGCTGGACAGGATGCCGGTCGTCGACCGCAACATTCTGCGCCTCGGTGCCTACGAGCTGATCTGGGTCGACGAGACCCCGGACGCCGTGGTGCTCGACGAGGCGGTGCAGCTGGCGAAGGAGTTCTCGACGGACGAGTCGCCCTCGTTCGTGAACGGCCTGCTGGGCCGGCTGAAGGACCTGAAGCCGTCGCTCCGCCGGGACGAGGCGTAGGCGCTCCGCCGGGAGGGCGGGGTACGAACAGGGGAACCGCCTGCTCCGCCCCAGAAGCCGTCACGGAGGGCCCGCAGCTCACGCTGCGGGCCCTCCGGCGTTCCCGTACCCACGAGGCTCCCCAGGCCCGCAGAAAGCCGCCGGGGTGGCCGGAACCATGAAGTTCCGGCCACCCCGGCGGCACGTTTCTGCTGAGCTGCCCGAAGGGGTCAGCCCTCGTCGTGGGAGACGGCGCGGCGCGCGTCCGCGTCCAGGACGCCCCAGCTGATCAGCTGCTCGGTGAGGACCGAGGGCGACTGGTCGTAGATGACGGCGAGGGTGCGCAGGTCGTCCTGGCGGATCGACAGCACCTTGCCGTTGTAGTCACCGCGCTGGGACTGGATCGTCGCCGCGTAACGCTGCAGGGGACCCGCCTTCTCGGCCGGCACGTGGGCCAGCCGCTCCAGGTCCAGGACCAGCTTCGGCGGCGGCTCGGCGGCCCCGCCCGGCGTGGTGCCCGGCAGCAGCTCCTGCACCGGAACCCCGTAGAAGTCCGCCAGCTCCGCGAGGCGCTGAACGGTGACGGCGCGGTCGCCGCGCTCGTACGAACCGACCACGACCGCCTTCCAGCGTCCCTGGGACTTCTCCTCGACGCCGTGGAGGGAAAGGCCCTGCTGGGTGCGGATGGCGCGGAGCTTGGCCCCGAGCTGTTTGGCGTATTCGCTGGACATATAGCTCCCCGGACGCTGTATCAACGTGCGGCTCCGCCGCGCGGCTGGTGACTCTTGTGACTCACAGTGAGGTTACGCAGCGTTACTCTTCCCCGTCAAGCCGAATGGTCCGGACCGACCCTTCCGTGGGAGTCACCGGCGGTGGCTTGAAGGGTGGTGATCAGGGGCGTTGCCGGACTGGTAACGTGGGTGGCGCAATTCCGACGTCCTTTAATGATCCGTCCCGTGAGGCGGAGAAGGAGGTCCGTTTCGTATGGACACAGAGCAGGACAAGCAGCAGTACGAAGCCGATGCGCGGCCCGTTCTCGAAGCCCCCGACATCGCGCGGGTGCTGACCCGCATCGCCCACGAGATCGTCGAGCGTGCCAAGGGCGCGGACGACGTGGTGCTCCTCGGTATTCCGACCCGAGGCGTCTTCCTGGCCCGCAGGCTGGCCGACAAGCTCGAAGAGATCACCGATCGCAAGATCCCGGTCGGCTCCCTCGACATCACCATGTACCGCGACGACCTGCGCATGCATCCGCCCCGTGCGCTGGCCCGCACCGAGATTCCCGGTGACGGCATCGACGGCCGCCTGGTCGTCCTCGTCGACGACGTGCTCTTCTCCGGCCGCACCATTCGCGCGGCGCTCGACGCGCTGAACGACATCGGCCGCCCGCGCGCCGTGCAGCTCGCGGTCCTCGTCGACCGCGGGCACCGCGAACTGCCCATCCGCGCCGACTACGTCGGCAAGAACCTCCCCACGTCGTTGCGGGAGACGGTCAAGGTCCAGCTCGCCGAGGAGGACGGTCGAGACACCGTGCTGCTCGGTGCGAAGCGGACCTCCTCGGACGCACAGCAGTAGCCCTCCGGCGTACGCCGCTGTCGTACGCCCCTGAGTGCGCCTTGCGTGCCCGAATCCTCCCGAACTGAACTGCCTTACGGAGCCTGACAGATGCAGCGTCATCTCATCTCGGCCGCCGACCTCACCCGCGACGACGCCGTCCTGATCCTCGACACCGCCGAGGAGATGGCCCGGGTCGCCGACCGGCCGATCAAAAAGCTGCCGACCCTGCGCGGCCGCACCGTCGTCAACCTCTTCTTCGAGGACTCGACCCGCACCCGGATCTCCTTCGAGGCCGCCGAGAAGCGCCTCTCCGCGGACGTCATCAACTTCACCGCCAAGGGATCGAGCGTGTCCAAGGGCGAGTCCCTGAAGGACACCGCCCAGACCCTCGAAGCCATGGGCGTCGACGCCGTCGTCATCCGGCACGGCGCCTCCGGGGCCCCGTACCGGCTCGCCACCTCCGGCTGGATCGACGCCGCCGTCATCAACGCCGGTGACGGCACCCACCAGCACCCCACGCAGGCCCTGCTCGACGCCTTCACCATGCGCCGCCGCCTGGTCGGCCGGGACGCCGGGATCGGGCAGGACCTGTCCGGCAAGCGCATCACGATCGTCGGCGACGTCCTGCACAGCCGGGTCGCCCGCTCGAACGTCGATCTGCTGCACACCCTCGGCGCCGAGGTCACCCTCGTCGCCCCGCCGACCCTGGTGCCCGTCGGCGTCGGGACCTGGCCCTGCGAGATCTCGTACGACCTCGACAGCACGCTCTCCAAGTCCGACGCGGTGATGATGCTGCGCGTGCAGCGCGAGCGGATGAACGCGGCGTTCTTCCCGACCGAGCGCGAGTACTCACGGCGCTACGGCCTCGACGGCGACCGCATGGCGAAGATGCCCGAGCACGCCATCGTGATGCACCCCGGCCCGATGGTCCGCGGTATGGAGATCACCGCCGAGGTCGCCGACTCCGAGCGCTGCACCGTCGTCGAGCAGGTCGCCAACGGCGTCTCGATCCGGATGGCCGTCCTGTATCTGCTCCTTGGCGGCAACGAGCCGGCCGTCACCCACACCCGTACCGAGGAGAAGTAAGAACCATGAGCAAGATCCTTATCCGTGGTGCGAAGGTGCTCGGGGGCGAGCCGCAGGACGTCCTGATCGACGGTCGGACGATCGCGGAGGTGGGTGTCGGTCTCAGCGCCGAGGGCGCCGAAGTCGTCGAGGCCGACGGCAAGGTGCTCCTTCCGGGACTCGTCGACCTGCACACGCATCTGCGTGAGCCGGGCCGTGAGGACTCCGAGACCGTGCTGACCGGTACGCGGGCGGCGGCCGTCGGTGGCTACACCGCCGTGTTCGCCATGGCCAACACCTTCCCGGTCGCCGACACCGCCGGTGTGGTCGAGCAGGTCTACCGGCTCGGCCAGGAGCACGGCTACTGCGACGTGCAGCCCATCGGCGCCGTCACGGTCGGCCTGGAGGGCAAGAAGCTCGCCGAGCTGGGCGCGATGCACGAGTCGGCGGCCGGCGTCACGGTCTTCTCGGACGACGGCAAGTGCGTGGACGACGCGGTGATCATGCGCCGCGCCCTCGAGTACGTGAAGGCCTTCGGCGGTGTGGTCGCGCAGCACGCGCAGGAGCCCCGCCTCACCGAGGGCGCCCAGATGAACGAGGGTGTCGTCTCCGCCGAGCTGGGGCTCGGGGGATGGCCGGCGGTGGCCGAGGAATCGATCATCGCCCGGGACGTCCTGCTCGCCGAGCACGTCGGCTCGCGCGTCCACATCTGCCACCTGTCGACGGCGGGTTCGGTCGAGATCGTGCGCTGGGCCAAGTCCCGCGGCATCGACGTCACCGCCGAGGTCACCCCGCACCACCTGCTCCTCACCGACGAGCTGGTGCGCACGTACAACCCGGTCTACAAGGTCAACCCGCCGCTGCGCACCGAGCGCGATGTCATGGCGCTGCGCGAGGCGCTCGCCGACGGCACGATCGACATCGTCGCCACCGACCACGCGCCGCACCCGCACGAGGACAAGGACTGCGAATGGGCCGCGGCCGCCATGGGCATGGTGGGGCTCGAGACCGCGCTGTCCGTCGTGCAGCAGACGATGGTCGAGACCGGGCTGCTGGACTGGGCCGGAGTCGCGGACCGCATGTCGGTCAAGCCCGCGCAGATCGGTCGGGCGAAGGGCCACGGCCGTCCCGTCTCGGCAGGTGAGCCCGCGAACCTCACCCTGGTCGACACGGCATACCGTGGGGCCGTGGACCCCGCGGGCTTCGCCTCGCGCAGCCGCAACACCCCCTACGAGGGCCGTGAGCTGCCGGGCCGGGTCACGCACACCTGGCTGCGGGGCAAGGCCACCCTCGTCGACGGGAAGCTCGCGTGACACCTCTCATCTCGATGGCCGCCGAACAGAAGTCGGCGCCCGTGACCGACTGGGCCGGCCGGATCGGCTGGCTCGTCGGGCTCATCCTGTTCGTCGCGCTCATCTACTGGCTGATGCGCGAGGGCTGGAAGTGGCGCGCCACCCTCCAGGGTGACCTGCCCGAGCTGCCTACCGCGCCAGAAGCCCTCGGCCCGGTGAAACTGAGCATGAGCGGCCGCTACCACGGCTCCACCACCGCCGGGCAGTGGCTCGACCGCATCGTGGCGCACGGCCTGGGCACCCGCAGCCGGGTCGAGCTGACCCTGACGGAGGCGGGCCTGGATGTCGTACGTCCGGGAGCGACCGACTTCTTCGTGCCTCTCGCGGCCCTGCGAGAGGCCCGGCTCGACAAGGGCATCGCCGGCAAGGTCCTCACCGAGGGCGGACTCCTCGTCGTCACCTGGGCGCACGGCGACAAACTGCTCGACTCCGGTTTCCGCTCGGATCGCGCGGCCGAGCACAACGAGTGGGTCGACACCCTGAACAGCATGATCAACAAGAGCATCGACACGGAAGGCGCACGATGACGACCTCCACCAGGGGAGCCGCCAAGGTTCCCGCCGTACTCGTCCTGGAGGACGGCCGGATGTTCCGTGGCCGTGCCTACGGGGCCGTGGGGGAGACCTTCGGCGAAGCGGTGTTCTCCACCGGCATGACCGGCTACCAGGAGACCCTCACCGACCCGTCGTACCACCGCCAGGTCGTCGTGATGACCGCCCCGCACGTCGGCAACACCGGCGTCAACGACGAGGACCCCGAGTCGCAGCGGATCTGGGTCTCCGGTTACGTCGTACGCGACCCCGCGCGCGTGCCCTCCAACTGGCGCTCCCGGCGCTCGCTCGACGATGAGCTGCGGCACCAGGGCGTCGTCGGCATCAGCGGCATCGACACGCGTGCGCTGACCCGCCATCTGCGCGAGCGCGGCGCCATGCGCGTCGGCATCTTCTCCGGCAACGCGCTGCCCGACGAGGGCACGATGCTCGCCGAGGTGCGCCAGGCCCCCGAGATGAAGGGCGCGAACCTCGCCGCAGAGGTCGCCACCAAGGAGACGTACGTCGTCCCCGCGATCGGCGAGAAGCGCTTCACCGTCGCCGCCGTCGACCTGGGCATCAAGGGCATGACCCCGCACCGCATGGCCGAGCGCGGCATCGAGGTGCACGTGCTGCCCGCGACGGCCACGGTCGAGGACGTGTACGCCGTGAACCCCGACGGCGTCTTCTTCTCCAACGGTCCCGGTGACCCGGCGACCGCCGACGGTCCGGTGGCCGTCATGCAGGAAGTGCTCGCCCGCAAGACGCCGCTCTTCGGCATCTGCTTCGGCAACCAGATCCTGGGCCGCGCGCTCGGCTTCGGCACGTACAAGCTGAAGTACGGCCACCGCGGCATCAACCAGCCCGTGCAGGACCGCACGACCGGCAAGGTCGAGGTCACCGCGCACAACCACGGCTTCGCCGTCGACGCCCCGCTCGACAAGGTGTCCGACACCCCCTACGGCCGCGCCGAGGTCTCCCACGTCTGCCTCAACGACAACGTGGTGGAGGGCCTCCAGCTGCTCGACCAGCCGGCCTTCAGCGTCCAGTACCACCCCGAAGCGGCAGCGGGCCCGCACGACGCCGCCTACCTGTTCGACCGCTTCGTATCCCTGATGGAGGGCCAGCGTGCCTAAGCGCACCGATATCCAGTCCGTCCTGGTCATCGGCTCCGGCCCGATCGTCATCGGCCAGGCCGCCGAGTTCGACTACTCCGGCACCCAGGCGTGCCGCATCCTGCGCGCCGAGGGCCTGAGGGTCATCCTGGTCAACTCCAACCCGGCGACGATCATGACCGACCCGGAGATCGCCGACGCGACGTACGTCGAGCCGATCACCCCGGAGTTCGTCGAGAAGATCATCGCCAAGGAGCGCCCGGACGCGCTCCTGCCCACCCTGGGTGGCCAGACGGCGCTCAACACCGCCATCTCACTGCACGAGGCCGGGACCCTCGAGAAGTACGGCGTCGAGCTGATCGGCGCCAACGTCGAGGCGATCAACAAGGGCGAGGACCGCGACCTCTTCAAGGATGTCGTCGAGGCCGTCCGCCGGAAGATCGGCCACGGCGAGTCGGCACGCTCGGTCATCTGCCACTCGATGGACGACGTGCTGGGGGGCGTCGAGACGCTCGGCGGCTACCCGGTCGTCGTCCGCCCCTCCTTCACCATGGGCGGCGCCGGATCCGGCTTCGCGCACGACGAGGAGGAGCTGCGCCGCATCGCCGGGCAGGGCCTGACGCTGTCGCCGACCACCGAGGTGCTCCTGGAGGAGTCCATCCTCGGCTGGAAGGAGTACGAGCTGGAGCTGATGCGCGACAAGCACGACAACGTCGTGGTCGTCTGCTCCATCGAGAACTTCGACCCGATGGGTGTGCACACCGGTGACTCGATCACCGTCGCCCCGGCGATGACGCTGACCGACCGCGAGTACCAGATCCTGCGCGACATCGGCATCGCGGTCATCCGCGAGGTCGGCGTGGACACGGGTGGCTGCAACATCCAGTTCGCGGTGAACCCCGAGGACGGTCGCGTGATCGTCATCGAGATGAACCCGCGCGTGTCCCGCTCCTCGGCCCTCGCCTCCAAGGCGACCGGCTTCCCGATCGCCAAGATCGCCGCGAAGCTCGCCGTGGGCTACACGCTGGACGAGATCCCGAACGACATCACCGAGCAGACTCCGGCGTCCTTCGAGCCGACGCTCGACTACGTCGTCGTCAAGGCGCCGCGGTTCGCCTTCGAGAAGTTCCCGTCGGCGGATTCGACCCTGACGACCACCATGAAGTCGGTCGGCGAGGCCATGGCGATCGGCCGCAACTTCACCGAGGCGCTGCAGAAGGCGCTGCGGTCACTGGAGAAGAAGGGCTCGCAGTTCACGTTCGTGGGCGAGCCCGGCGAGAAGAAGCTTCTCCTCGAGGAGGCCGTACGGCCGACCGACGGGCGCATCAACTCCGTCATGCAGGCCATCCGCGCGGGCGCCACGCCCGAGGAGGTCTTCGAGGCGACGAAGATCGACCCGTGGTTCGTCGACCAGCTGTTCCTGATCAAGGAGATCGCGGACGAACTGGCCGCCGCCGACAAGCTCGACCCCGAGCTGCTGGCCGAGGCCAAGCGGCACGGCTTCTCCGACGTGCAGATCGCCGAGATCCGCGGGCTGCGCGAGGACGTCGTGCGCGAGGTGCGGCACGCGCTGGGCGTGCGCCCGGTGTACAAGACGGTCGACACGTGCGCCGCCGAGTTCGCGGCCAAGACGCCGTACTTCTACTCCTCCTACGACGAGGAGACGGAGGTCGCGCCCCGCGAGAAGCCCGCGGTCATCATCCTGGGCTCCGGCCCGAACCGGATCGGCCAGGGCATCGAGTTCGACTACTCCTGCGTCCACGCCTCCTTCGCGCTCAGCGACGCGGGCTACGAGACCGTGATGGTCAACTGCAACCCCGAGACCGTCTCCACCGACTACGACACCTCCGACCGCCTGTACTTCGAGCCGCTGACGCTCGAAGACGTGCTGGAGATCGTCCACGCGGAGTCGCTGGCCGGTCCGATCGCGGGTGTCATCGTGCAGCTCGGCGGGCAGACCCCGCTGGGCCTGGCGCAGGCGCTCAAGGACAACGGCGTGCCGGTCGTCGGTACGTCCCCCGAGGCGATCCACGCCGCCGAGGACCGCGGCGCCTTCGGGCGGGTCCTCGCGGAGGCCGGTCTCCCTGCCCCCAAGCACGGCACCGCCACCACCTTCGCCGAGGCCAAGGCCATCGCCGACGAGATCGGCTACCCCGTCCTCGTACGGCCCTCGTACGTGCTCGGCGGGCGCGGAATGGAGATCGTGTACGACGAGACGCGGCTGTCCTCGTACATCGCCGAGTCGACCGAGATCAGCCCCTCCCGGCCCGTCCTGGTCGACCGGTTCCTCGACGACGCGATCGAGATCGACGTCGACGCCCTGTACGACGGCGAGGAGCTCTACCTCGGCGGCGTCATGGAGCACATCGAGGAGGCCGGCATCCACTCCGGCGACTCGGCGTGCGCGCTGCCGCCGATCACGCTCGGCGGGTTCGACATCAAGCGGCTGCGGGCGTCCACGGAGGCCATCGCTCGCGGAGTGGGCGTGCGCGGACTGATCAACATCCAGTTCGCGATGGCCGGGGACATCCTGTACGTCCTCGAAGCCAACCCGCGTGCCTCGCGCACGGTCCCCTTCACCTCGAAGGCGACCGCGGTGCCGCTGGCGAAGGCCGCCGCCCGGATCTCGCTCGGCGCGACCATCGCCGAACTGCGCGCCGAGAGGCTGCTGCCGGCGGTCGGAGACGGCGGCGAACTGCCTCTGGACGCGCCGATCTCCGTCAAGGAGGCCGTCATGCCGTGGTCGCGCTTCCGCGACATCCACGGGCGTGGCGTGGACACCGTCCTCGGCCCGGAGATGCGCTCCACCGGTGAAGTCATGGGCATCGACTCGGTGTTCGGGACGGCGTACGCCAAGTCGCAGGCGGGCGCGTACGGTCCGCTGCCGACCAAGGGCCGTGCCTTCATCTCGGTCGCCAACCGCGACAAGCGCTCGATGATCTTCCCGGCGCGCGAACTCGTCGCCCACGGGTTCGAGTTGCTCGCCACGTCCGGCACGGCCGAAGTGCTCAAGCGCAACGGCATCAACGCCACGGTCGTGCGCAAGCAGAGCGAGGGCGAGGGCCCGAACGGCGAGAAGACCATCGTCCAGCTCATCCACGACGGCCACGTCGACCTCATCGTCAACACGCCGTACGGCACCGGTGGCCGCCTCGACGGCTACGACATCCGTACGGCCGCCGTGGCCCGGTCCGTGCCGTGCCTGACGACGGTCCAGGCGCTCGCCGCCGCCGTCCAGGGCATCGACGCGCTCAACCACGGTGACGTGGGCGTGCGCTCACTCCAGGAACACGCCGAGCATCTGACCGCGGCCCGCGACTAGCAGCCCTGAGGGGGACATCGGAAACGGTGTCCCCCTCTTCGTGAGCCCCTTCGTGAGGCTCTTTTGAGGACATGACCATGTACAAGCTCTTCTTCAACCTCGTCTTCAAGCGGATGGACCCCGAGCAGGCGCACCACCTCGCCTTCCGGTGGATCCGGCTCGCCGTCCGCGTCCCTGTCCTGCGCACCTTTGTCGCCGCCGCGCTCGCGCCCCGCTACAAGGAGCTGCGCACCGAGGCGTTCGGGCTGCGGATGCACGGCCCGTTCGGGCTCGCGGCGGGCTTCGACAAGAACGCCGTCGCCATCGACGGGATGTCGATGCTCGGCTTCGACCACATCGAGATCGGCACGGTCACGGGGGAGCCGCAGCCGGGCAACCCCAAGAAGCGCCTGTTCCGCCTTGTGCCGGACCGCGCGCTGATCAACCGCATGGGGTTCAACAATGAGGGCTCCCGGGCCGTGGCGGCCCGCCTGGCGGCCCGTACGCCGGTCTTCAGGACCGTCGTGGGCGTCAACATCGGCAAGACCAAGGTCGTACCGGAGGCCGAGGCGGCCGCCGACTACGTGAAGTCGACCGAGCGGCTGGCCGCGCATGCCGACTACCTCGTGGTCAACGTCAGCTCCCCGAACACGCCCGGTCTGCGCAATCTCCAGGCCACGGAGTCGCTGCGGCCGCTGCTGAGCGCCGTCCGTGAAGCCGCCGACCGAGCCGTGACCGACCGGCGGGTGCCACTCCTCGTCAAGATCGCGCCCGACCTCGCGGACGAGGACATCGACGCGGTCGCCGACCTGGCTGTCGAGCTCGGCCTGGACGGGATCATCGCCACGAACACCACCATCGCGCGCGAGGGACTCGGTTTGAAGTCCCAGCCCTCTCTGGTCAAGGAGACCGGCGGACTCTCCGGCGCGCCGCTCAAAGCACGCTCCCTGGAGGTGCTGCGCCGCCTCTACGCGCGCGTGGGCGACCGGATCACCCTCGTGGGCGTCGGCGGCATCGAGAACGCCGAGGACGCCTGGCAGCGCATCCTGGCCGGCGCCACGCTGGTGCAGGGCTACAGCGCCTTCATCTACGAGGGCCCCTTCTGGGGTCGCGCCATCCACAAGGGGCTCGCCGCGCGCCTTCGCAGCAGCCCGTACGCCACCCTCGCCGACGCGGTCGGCGCCGACGTGAGGAAGTCCGCATGAGCCTGGAACCCTTTGGCGCACGTCTTCGCCGCGTAATGGACGAGCGGGGCCCCCTGTGCGTGGGCATCGACCCGCACGCCTCTCTGCTCACCGACTGGGGCCTGAACGACGACATCGCGGGCCTGGAGCGCTTCAGCCGCACCGTCGTCGAGGCGCTGGCCGACCGGGTCGCCGTCCTCAAGCCGCAGAGCGCCTTCTTCGAGCGCTTCGGGTCGCGCGGGATCGCCGTCCTGGAGAAGTCGGTCGAGCAGGCGCGGGCGGCCGGCGCGCTGGTCGTGATGGACGCCAAGCGCGGCGACATCGGCTCGACCATGGCCGCGTACGCGGAGACCTTCCTGCGCAAGGACGCGCCGCTCTTCTCCGACGCGCTGACCGTGTCGCCCTACCTCGGCTACGGCTCGCTGAAGCCCGCGGTGGAGCTCGCGCGCGAGAGCGGGGCCGGGCTCTTCGTCCTCGCGCTCACCTCCAACCCGGAGGGCGGCGAGGTGCAGCACGCGGTCCGGGCGGACGGCCGGAACGTCGGAGCGACGATGCTCGGGCACCTGGCCGTCGAGAACGCGGGGGAGACGCCCCTCGGCTCCTTCGGCGCGGTCGTCGGGGCCACGCTGGGCGACCTCTCCTCGTACGACCTGGAGATCAACGGACCGCTCCTCGCACCCGGAATCGGTGCCCAGGGGGCGACGGCGGCCGATCTGGCGGGTGTCTTCGGGGCGGCGGTGCGCAATGTCGTCCCGAACGTGAGCCGGGGTGTTCTTCGTCACGGTCCCGACGTGGCCGCGCTGCGCGAGTCCGCGGAGCGCTTCGCGGAGGAGATCAGGGCCGCTGTTGCGGCCGCCTGAGTCCTCGGACAGTCGCTCGACAGTCCTCCGATGAGTGTCTTCGGAGCGCCCTGAGTCTGAATACATCCTCAAATCCGGGGCAGTATGTCGGAAATGTCCGGCTCCAGGGAGGCTGACCAGGACTTTTCCGCTGTTCTCGCTGACTCTGGCGCACTTGCCCGCTAGTCTCCGTCGAGTGGGGGCACCTCCCACGCTTTTAAGGCAGTGGGGGAGAACGGGCAAGCGTGTTGCTCGTAGCTCCCCAGGTGTGGGGCGACTAGGTTCCTCACCGGTCCGTATCCGACAGTTCGACATCCGAGGTGACGTAGGCGTGGCTCTTCCGCCCCTTACCCCTGAACAGCGCGCAGCCGCGCTCGAAAAGGCCGCCGCGGCTCGCCGGGAGCGGGCCGAGGTCAAGAATCGACTCAAGCACTCCGGCGCCTCCCTTCACGAGGTCATCAAGCAGGGCCAGGAGAACGACGTCATCGGCAAGATGAAGGTCTCCGCTCTCCTCGAGTCCCTGCCGGGCGTGGGCAAGGTCCGCGCCAAGCAGATCATGGAGCGACTCGGGATCTCCGAGAGCCGCCGCGTACGCGGCCTCGGCTCGAACCAGATCGCTTCCTTGGAGCGCGAGTTCGGCGGCTCCGGCGCCTGAGTCCTGGGCACTCCGGGATTGCTGGAATAATCGCTGCATGAGTGAACGTCCGCGGCTGACCGTGCTCTCCGGCCCCTCAGGGGTCGGCAAGAGCACGGTCGTCGCCCATATGCGCAAGGAACACCCCGAGGTCTGGCTCTCGGTGTCGGCGACGACCCGCAAGCCGCGCCCGGGTGAGAAGCATGGAGTCCACTACTTCTTCGTCACCGACGAGGAGATGGACAAGCTGATCGCCAACGGCGAGCTGCTGGAGTGGGCCGAATTCGCCGGCAACCGCTACGGGACGCCGCGCAAGGCCGTCCTGGAGCACCTGGAGTCGGGTGTGCCGGTCCTCCTGGAGATCGACCTCCAGGGTGCCCGTCAGGTCCGCGAGTCCATGCCGGAGGCCCTGCTCGTGTTCCTGGCCCCTCCCTCCTGGGAGGAGCTGGTGCGCAGGCTCACCGGGCGGGGCACCGAACCGCCCGAGGTGATCGAGCGCCGCCTGGCGGCGGCCAAGATCGAGTTGGCGGCCGAGCCGGAGTTCGATGTCACCCTGGTCAACACCTCCGTCGAGGACGTGGCGCGCGAGCTGCTAGCCTTGGTGGACGTTGTGTGATCTTCACTGATCAATCCCACCTTTCGGAAGGCCAAGCGTGTCCTCTTCCATCACCGCGCCCGAGGGCATCATCAACCCTCCGATCGACGAGCTCCTCGAGGCCACCGACTCGAAGTACAGCCTCGTGATCTACGCGGCCAAGCGTGCCCGTCAGATCAACGCGTACTACTCGCAGCTCGGCGAGGGCCTCCTCGAGTACGTCGGTCCGCTCGTCGACACCCACGTCCACGAGAAGCCGCTTTCGATCGCCCTGCGCGAGATCAACGCGGGTCTGCTGACGTCCGAGGCCGTTGAGGGCCCCGCGCAGTAGTCACCGTTTCTTTCCTTCATCCCAGGCCCGGCAGCGCGACTGTCGGGCCTGTGGTGTGTCATGGGGTTGTACGTTTTCGAGTGTTGGGGAGGCCCGGTGGACAAGCCGAAGGTCGTTCTGGGGGTCAGCGGCGGCATCGCCGCCTACAAGGCCTGTGAGCTGTTGCGTCGTTTGACCGAGTCCGGTCATGACGTACGGGTCGTTCCCACCGAGTCGGCGCTGCACTTCGTCGGCGCCGCCACCTGGTCCGCGCTCTCCGGCCACCCGGTCTCGACCGAGGTCTGGTCGGACGTCCACGAGGTCCCGCACGTCCGCATCGGGCAGCACGCCGACCTGGTGGTCGTGGCCCCCGCGACGGCGGACATGCTGGCCAAGGCGGCCCACGGCCTGGCCGACGACCTCCTCACGAACACCTTGCTGACCGCCCGCTGTCCGGTCGTCTTCGCTCCCGCCATGCACACGGAGATGTGGGAGCACCCGGCGACCGAGGAGAACGTGGCGACGCTGCGCCGCCGCGGCGCCGTCGTCATCGAGCCCGCGGTGGGGCGCCTGACCGGTGTCGACACCGGCAAGGGGCGGCTGCCCGAGCCCGCCGAGATCTTCGAGATCTGCCGCCGGGTGCTCGCGCGGGGCGTGACCGAGCCCGATCTGACCGGCCGTCACGTCGTCATCAGTGCGGGCGGCACGCGCGAGCCGCTCGACCCGGTCCGCTTCCTCGGCAACCGCTCCTCCGGCAAGCAGGGGTACGCCCTCGCCCGTACGGCGGCCGCGCGCGGCGCCCGCGTCACCCTGATCGCCGCGAACACCGGACTGCCGGACCCGGCCGGCGTGGACGTCGTACAGGTCGGGACGGCCGTGCAACTGCGCGAGGCGGTACTGAAGGCGGCCTCCGACGCCGACGCCGTGGTGATGGCCGCGGCGGTGGCGGACTTCCGCCCGGCCACGTACGCGGCCGGAAAGATCAAGAAGCAGGACGGCCAGGAACCGGAGCCGATCGTTCTGATCCGTAATCCGGACATCCTCGCGGAGATCTCCACGGACCGGCCGCGCCCCGACCAGGTGGTCGTCGGCTTCGCCGCCGAGACGGACGACGTCCTCGCCAATGGCCGTACGAAGCTGGAGCGCAAGGGCTGCGATCTCCTCGTGGTGAACGAGGTGGGAGAGCGCAAGACGTTCGGCTCCGAGGAGAACGAGGCCGTGGTGCTCGGAGCCGACGGCAGTGAGACCCCGGTGCCGTACGGACCCAAGGAAGCCTTGGCCGAGACCGTGTGGGACCTGGTGACACGCCGCCTGCGGTGAATGTCTCATTCGCCTCAACGGACGCCTCCATCCGCGCGAAATACGGTGTGACGAACCTGGTGAAGACCGATCGTCATGGCGCAGAATGCCCGTGCCGCAGGTCACAGCGCTTCCGAGAAGCGAGACAAGGGGGCCTGCGGGCGAGCGCGACCGATAAACTGTTCTCGGACGACGCCGGGCGCAGCCTCCGTCCCGTCCGCCAATGATCAGCCAGCAGCCGCTGCAACCACAGGGAGCGTTGTGTCCCGTCGCCTGTTCACCTCGGAGTCCGTGACCGAGGGTCACCCCGACAAGATCGCTGACCAGATCAGCGACACCATTCTCGACGCGCTTCTGCGGGAGGACCCGACGTCCCGGGTCGCCGTGGAGACGCTGATCACGACCGGCCTGGTGCACGTGGCCGGCGAGGTCACGACCAAGGCGTACGCGCCGATCGCCCAGCTCGTGCGGGACAAGATCCTCGAGATCGGCTACGACTCGTCGAAGAAGGGCTTCGACGGCGCGTCCTGTGGCGTCTCCGTGTCCATCGGCTCGCAGTCGCCGGACATCGCGCAGGGCGTCGACACGGCGTACGAGAACCGGGTCGAGGGTGACGACGACGAGCTCGACCGGCAGGGTGCGGGCGACCAGGGCCTGATGTTCGGTTACGCGACCGACGAGACGCCGAACCTGATGCCGCTTCCGATCCACCTGGCGCACCGCCTCTCGCGCCGTCTGTCCGAGGTCCGCAAGAACGGCACGATTCCCTACCTCCGTCCCGACGGAAAGACCCAGGTCACCATCGAGTACGACGGTGACAAGGCGGTCCGCCTGGACACGGTCGTGGTCTCGTCCCAGCACGCTTCGGACATCGACCTGGACTCGCTCCTGGCCCCCGACATCCGCGAGTTCGTGGTCGAGCCGGAGCTGAAGGCCCTCCTCGACGACGGCATCAAGCTGGACACCGAGGGCTACCGCCTCCTGGTCAACCCGACCGGCCGCTTCGAGATCGGCGGCCCGATGGGCGACGCCGGCCTGACCGGCCGCAAGATCATCATCGACACGTACGGCGGCATGGCCCGCCACGGCGGCGGCGCCTTCTCCGGCAAGGACCCGTCCAAGGTCGACCGCTCCGCCGCGTACGCGATGCGCTGGGTCGCGAAGAACGTCGTCGCCGCGGGCCTCGCCTCGCGCTGCGAGGTCCAGGTCGCCTACGCGATCGGCAAGGCCGAGCCCGTCGGTCTCTTCGTCGAGACCTTCGGCACCGCCAAGGTCGACGCCGAGAAGATCGAGACCGCCATCACCGAGGTCTTCGACCTCCGCCCGGCGGCCATCATCCGCGACCTCGACCTGCTGCGCCCGATCTACGCTCAGACGGCCGCGTACGGACACTTCGGCCGCGAGCTGCCCGACTTCACGTGGGAGCGGACGGACCGGGTGGAGGCGCTGCGCAAGGCTGCCGGTCTGTAGGACCCGCTTGTTCGGCGAGGCCCGGTGCCCCTTCGGGGTGCCGGGCCTCACCGTTTCACCACACGGGAAATGGGTGGTGCGGGTGGCTGCGGCGTTCGTACGCTGGTGATCTCCCGGTGCGATGGCCGCGGTTACTTCGGTGGAGTGCGCCCAGGGCGCGCGGTGAATCTGGTACATGGTCCGCTGCCGCTTGGAACTCGGGAGGTGCTGACGTCGTGGCGCCCGGTGCGATGGTTGCGGGTACTTCCGGGTGATCTCCTTCGCAGGTTCGAATCCTGCTGCCGGTCCTGGACCGGTATGGCCGAGTGGTCTATGGCAGAAGCGTCCTCAGGACGTGCGCGATCCGCGGCCGGCTTGATCTCGGGCGCACGGCGGTGTCAGTGGGGTCTGGTAGGAATGTTGCTGTGAGCAGCGCGAATGGGCGGGGTGAGGGTGGCGCGGAGGGCGCGCCGCCCGAGCAGCTTGCGCTGATCCGCGAGGGGGTGCGGCAGGCCAAGGTGCCGAAGGCGAAGCCGCGGACCTGGCGGGGGGCGGCGCTTGCCAAGGAGTTGCCGGTCGCGCGGGTGCTGGTCGACAAGGGCGTGCTGCATCTTGATCGGTACTTCGATTACGCCGTGCCTGAGGAGCTTGATGAGGCAGCTCGGCCCGGGGTGCGCGTCCGGGTGCGGTTCGGGGCCGGGCGGCATCGCGTGCGGGAGGGGCGCCGTGAGGGTGGCGGACTGATCGACGGGTTTCTCGTCGAGCGGCTCGCCGATTCCGACTACTCCGGGCCGCTCGCCGCGCTGGCCCAGGTGGTGTCTCCCGAGCCCGTGCTCGGGCCCGAGCTGCTGGGGCTGGCCCGGGCCGTCGCCGATCGGTATGCGGGGAGCCTTGCGGATGTGCTGCAGCTTGCGGTGCCGCCGCGGAACGCGCGGGCGGAGGGGAAGCCCTCGCCCGAGCCGCTGCCCGTTCCCGAGGCGCCTGAGGTGGGGTCCTGGGCGCGGTACGGGCGCGGGGCCGCCTTTGTGGAGTCGCTCGCGGCGGGCGGGGCGCCGCGAGCTGTGTGGAACGCGTTGCCGGGGCCTGGCTGGGCCGAGGAAATCGCCAGAGCCGTGGGCGCGACGCTCGCCTCCGGGCGGGGCGCCCTCGTCGTCGTACCGGATGGGCGTGCCGTATCCCGGGTTGATGCCGCGCTGACCTCGCTGTTGGGAGAGGGGCGGCATGCGGTGCTCACCGCCGAGGCCGGGCCCGAGAAGCGGTATCGGGAGTGGCTCGCCGTCCGGCGTGGTTCCGTACGGGCCGTCGTGGGGACCCGGGCCGCCATGTTCGCCCCCGTGCGGGATCTGGGGCTGGTCGTCATCTGGGACGACGGGGACGACAGCCACAGCGAGCAGCACGCGCCGCAGCCGCATGCGCGGGAAGTGCTGCTGCTGCGGGCAGCCCACGACAAGTGCGCCTTCCTGCTGGGGAGTTGGGGCTGCACGGTCGAGGCCGCGCAGCTCGTCGAGAGCGGATGGGCGTTGCCGCTGGTCGCGGAGCGGGAGCAGGTGCGGGGGGCGGCGCCGCTCGTGCGGACCGTGGGGGACGGGGATCTCGCGCGGGACGAGGCCGCTCGCGCCGCGCGGCTGCCCACGCTCGCCTGGCGGGTCGTCAGGGAGGGTCTGAGGAGCGGGCCCGTGCTCGTGCAGGTACCTCGGCGGGGGTACGTGCCCCGGATGGCCTGTGCGCAGTGCCGGGCGCCCGCGCGGTGCCGGCACTGCGCCGGGCCGCTGGAGGCACAGGACGCGGGCGCGCTGCGGTGTACGTGGTGCGGGCGGGACGAGGCGGCCTGGCACTGCCCCGAATGCGGCGGGTTCCGGCTGCGGGCGCAGGTCGTGGGTGCCCGGCGCACCGCCGAGGAGCTGGGGCGGGCGTTCCCGGCCGTGCCGGTGCGGACGTCCGGGCGGGAGCAGGTGCTGGACACCGTGTCCGAGGCGCCCGCCCTCGTCGTCAGTACACCGGGAGCCGAGCCCGTCGCCGAGGGTGGGTACGCCGCCGCGTTGCTGCTCGACGGCTGGGCGATGCTCGGGCGGCCCGATCTGCGGGCCGGTGAGGACGCGTTGCGACGCTGGATCGGGGCCGCGGCACTCGTACGCCCGCAGGAGGCCGGGGGCACCGTGGTGGTGGTCGCCGAGCCGACGCTGCGGCCCGTGCAGGCGCTCGTGCGGTGGGATCCCGTCGGGCACGCGGTGCGCGAGCTCGCCGAGCGGGCCGAGCTGGGGTTTCCGCCTGTCTCTCGGATGGCGGCCGTCTCCGGTGCGCCGGAGGCTCTCACCGAGTTTCTCGCCGTGGTCGAACTTCCTCGCGACGCCGAGGTGTTGGGGCCCGTACCGATGGCCGTCACGGAGGCGGGGCGGCCCCGGCGGGTGGGTGCGCCGCCTCCGGGTGAGCGCTGGGAGCGGGCCCTCATCCGGGTGCCGCCCGGGAGCGGTGCGGCGCTGGCGGCCGCGCTGAAGACCGCGCAGGCGGCGCGGATGGCGCGTGGGGGGAGTGAGCCCGTACGGGTTCGGATCGATCCGCCGGACATTGGGTGAGGGTGCGTCAGTGGAGGCGTGCGCCCAGGGCTGCCTCGGCGCAGGGGCGCCTCACCTCGAGGGTGCCTCCCGGACCGGTCGGCTCCGGGAGGCAGGGGGAGTTGGTCAGCCGTTGCGCGGGCCCGGGAACGCCGTGGGCCTGGCGTCGTCTCGGAGGGTGGGGCTGCCCGCCGTCGGCTGGGTCGGCATCGAGCGGGCCGCGGGGACCGTCGGCACCGTGGGGATGCCGGTGTTGACGGCTACCGTGCGGGTGCCCGATGTCTCGGTTGCCCGCTCGGCCTCGGCGGCAGCCTGGGCGGCGGCGCGGCGGGCGCCGTAACGGCGGTGCACAGCCTGCTTGGTGACTCCGAGGGCCGAGCCCACCGCGTCCCACGAGAAACCGAGTGAGCGGTCGAAGTCCACGGCTGCCGTGACCAGGGTCTCGACGCTGTCCCGCAGCTCCTGGGCGAGGCGGACGGTCGGGGCGGGGGCGCGTCCGTAGACGACGAAGCCCGTGGAGGGGCCTGAGCGGCGCGGGCGGTAGACGTTGCCCAACTGGGCGGTGAGCGTGCGCAGTGCGTCCACCTGCCGGCGGACCCGCTCGATGTCCCGCACCAGCAAGTGCAGGCTGGCCCGAGCCTGGGCGTCGTGGGTTGCGTGGTCGGCCATGAACAAGCCTCTCGAACCGGCGTTGAAAAGGATCGGGCCGCGATTGCGGCCCGTTGTGGTCAACTCTCTCTTGACCAACGCGCTTGCGCTCCGCTGGTCACGCATCGGGAGCGTAAGGGCATATGCCCGGGGCGCGTCTTGGCTCGTACGCCCCCGGTGGGGGGTGGCTCGCCTCGGCCTTCGGTCTTGGCTCGTTTGTTCTCCCGCCCGCGCACCGCCCGTGCGAGTCGGGTGTCAAGTGCGGGTCTCCCGTGGGGGCGGGTCGCCGTTGGCGGCTGCGGGTTGGGCCTTCGAGTTCGCGGCTGCGGCTGGGCCTGCGGGTTTGCGGCCGCGAGTCGGGGCTTCGAGTTGCCGGGCGGCAGGCGCGGAACCTGCGAGCCCCCGAGCCCCGGTGCCGCATAGACTGGTGCGCTGCCCCGTGCTTCGCCCCGACCGGCAGGTGTGCGGGGGCTCAAGAATTCCCGCCCGAGAGGCCAACCGCCACCCATGAAGCTTGTCTTCGCAGGTACCCCCGAGGTCGCCGTTCCCGCTCTGGACGCCCTGATCGCCTCCGGGCGGCACGAGGTGGCCGCTGTCGTCACGCGGCCCGACGCGCCTGCCGGGCGGGGGCGGCGGCTTGTCGCGAGTCCGGTCGCCGAGCGGGCGGAGGAGGCCGGGATCGAGGTGCTGAAGCCGGTGAAGCCGCGGGACGAGGAGTTCCTGGCGCGGCTCAGGGAGATCGCGCCCGACTGCTGCCCCGTGGTCGCGTACGGGGCGTTGCTGCCGCGCGTCGCCCTCGACATCCCCGCCCACGGCTGGGTCAATCTGCACTTCTCGCTGCTGCCCGCCTGGCGCGGCGCCGCTCCCGTGCAGCACGCGATCATGGCCGGCGACGAAATCACCGGTGCGTCCACGTTCCTCATCGAGGAAGGGCTCGACTCGGGGCCCGTGTACGGGACCGTCACCGAGGAGATCCGGCTCACGGACACCAGCGGGGACCTGCTCACACGGCTCGCCTTCGCCGGCGCCGGGCTGCTCTCCGCCACGATGGACGGGATCGAGGACGGCAGCCTCAAGGCCGTGCCGCAGCCCACCGACGGCATCACCGTGGCGCCGAAGATCACCGTCGAGAACGCCCACATCGACTGGTCCGCCCCGGCGCTCCGCGTCGACCGCGTCGTGCGCGGGTGCACGCCCGCCCCCGGCGCGTGGACCGTCTTCCGGGGCGAGCGGCTCAAGCTCATCCAGGTGGCATCCGTGCCGGACCGCACGGACCTCGCCCCGGGCGAGCTGTCCGTCGGCAAGAACAACGTCTACGTCGGGACCGGGTCGTACGCCGTCGAGCTGCTCTGGGTCCAGGCCCAGGGCAAGAAGCCGATGCGCGCCGCCGACTGGGCGCGCGGCGTGCGGATCCCCTCCGGGGAGCGCGTCGGGGTCTGACCGGCGGATGCGGTCCGTGAGGGCCGTGCATGGCCGTCCGGCGGATGCGGTCCGCGGGGGCCGTCCACGCCCGCCCCGCCGACGCGGACCCCCCTGCTGGCACTCTGCGCCGGGCGATGGGCGCCTACGCCCGCCCCCGCGCACGCGGCCGCGAAAGGCGCCCGCACCCGCCCCGCCGGCGCGCCCCGAAACGCGCGCCCGCACCCGCCCCGCCGACGCGCCCCGAAACGCGCGCCAACGCCCGCGCCGCCGCAGGCGGCCCGCGGGGCCCCCGGCGCCCGTCCGGACGTAGGGTGGACAGGCCGAACCATCCAGAATCCGGAGAACCTTTTTCGTGAGTGAGCAGTCCCGCCGGCCGCGCAAGCCCGGCAAGCCCTACCGCCGTCCGCAGAAGGACCCGGTCCGCATGCTCGCCTTCGAGGCGCTGCGGGCCGTGGACGAGCGGGACGCGTACGCGAACCTCGTTCTGCCGCCGCTGCTGCGGAAGGCGCGCGAGAAGGGCGACTTCGACGGGCGGGACGCGGCGCTGGCGACCGAGCTGGTCTACGGGACGCTGCGCCGGCAGGGGACGTACGACGCCGTCATCGCGGCCTGTGTCGACCGGCCGCTCAGGGAAGTCGATCCGCCGGTGCTCGATGTGCTCAGCCTCGGTGTGCATCAGCTGCTCGGGACGCGGATTCCGACGCACGCCGCCGTCTCCGCCACCGTCGAGCTCGCCCGTGTCGTGCTCGGCGACGGGCGGGCCAAGTTCGTCAACGCCGTACTGCGCAAGGTCGCGCAGCAGGATCTCGACGGCTGGCTGGAGCAGGTCGCGCCGCCCTACGACGAGGACCCCGAGAACCATCTCGCCGTCGTGCACTCGCACCCGCGCTGGGTCGTCTCGGCGCTGTGGGACTCGCTGGGCGGTGGCCGCGCGGGGATCGAGGACCTCCTCGAAGCCGACAACGAGCGGCCCGAGGTGACCCTCGTCGCCCGGCCCGGGCGTTCCACCGCCGACGAGCTCCTCGACGTACTCGGGGACGAGTCCGCGCTGCCCGGCCGTTGGTCGCCGTATGCCGTGCGGCTCACCGAGGGCGGCGAACCGGGCGCCATCGACGCCGTACGGGAGGGCCGTGCGGGCGTCCAGGACGAGGGCAGCCAGCTGGTCGCGCTCGCTCTGGCGAACGCGCCGCTCGACGGGCCCGACAAGGCCTGGCTGGACGGCTGCGCCGGACCCGGCGGCAAGGCCGCCATGCTGGCCGGGCTCGCCGCCGAACGCGATGCCGTCCTGCTCGCCTCGGAGAAGCAGCCGCACCGGGCGGGCCTGGTGGCGAAGGCGCTCGCCGGCAATCCCGGGCCCTATCAGGTCATCGCCGCCGACGGCACCCGTCCGCCGTGGCGGCCCGGCACCTTCGACCGGGTGCTCATGGACGTGCCCTGCACGGGTCTGGGCGCGCTGCGCCGCCGTCCGGAGGCCCGCTGGCGGCGCCGCCCCGAGGACCTGGACGGCTTCGCGCCGCTCCAGCGAGGGCTGCTGCGCACGGCGCTCGACTCGGTGCGGGTCGGTGGTGTGGTCGGGTACGCCACCTGCTCGCCGCACCTCGCCGAGACCCGCGCGGTCGTCGACGACGTCCTCAAGCACTACGAGGGCGGCTCCGCCGAGCTGCTCGACGCCCGCCCGCTGCTGCCGGGCGTACCGGCCCTGGGCGACGGCCCCGACGTACAGCTGTGGCCGCATCTGCACGGGACGGACGCGATGTACCTGGCGCTGATCCGCAGGACCGGCTGATCTGGTCCCCGGGGATCCGCAGGACCGGCTGAGGAGTCCCCAGGCCGGTCCCAGGCCCGTCCTAGTCCGGCTGCGACGCCGGTTCCGGAGCCTCCGACAGCTTCGCCGTCGGCCGCTCCGACCCACCCTCCTGGGCCAGTCGGTGCGGCCACCACACCTTCGGTCCCACATCCAGGAACAGCGACGTCACCAGGATCGACCGCACGATGAAGGTGTCCAGCAGGACGCCCAGAGCCACCGCGAAGCCGATCTCGGCGAAGGCGACCATCGGGAGGGTGCCGAGCGCGGCGAAGGTGCCGGCCAGCACCAGGCCCGCGGACGTGATGACCGCGCCCGTCGCCGCCAGGCCCGTCACCACGCCCGCACGGGTGCCCTGGTGACCGGCCTCCTCGCGGATCCGGGTGGTCAGGAAGATGTTGTAGTCGATGCCGAGGGCGACCAGGAACACGAAGACGAACAGCGGGAAGTCCGTCTGTTCGCCCGCGTAGTCGAAGAGGTGCCGGAAGGCGAGCGCGCTGGCGCCGAGTGCCGCCGCGAAGGACAGCACGACCGTCCCGATCAGCAGCAGCGGAGCCACCAGGGCGCGCAGCAGCACACCCAGGATCAGCAGGACGACCAGCAGGACCGCCGGGATGATCACGATGTTGTCGTGGGTGGTCGCCGCGTCCATGTCGAGCAGGGCCGCGGTCCCGCCGCCCACCCGCGCGTTCGCGTCAGGCACGGCGTGCGCGGCGTCCCGTACGCGCTCGACCGTCCGTTTCGCGGCCTCGCTGTCGGCGGGATCGGTCATCGTCGCCTCGAACAGCACCTTGCCGTCGTACGAGGATTTCGTGCCCGCGGGCACGGTGATGCTGTTCGGCGCCACACCCTTCGTACCGGCCACCGCGCTGCGGACCTGGTCGGCCTGGGCCTGGTCGGAGACGATGACCAGCGGATCACCGCTGCCGGCCGGGAAGTACCGCTCGGAGATCTCCTGCCCGGTGATCGAGTCCGGCTTGCCGGTGAACGCGTCCGCGTTGCTGATCCCCTCGGCGCGGATCTGCAGCAGGCCGAAGGAGAGGGCCGCCAGGGCGAGGGCGGTGGCGCCCCAGACGAGGCGCGGGCGGCGGGCGATACGGCGGCCCATGCGGGCCCAGACGCCGCTCGCGGTCGGATCGGACGAGCCGAAGTGCGGGATCGCCGGCCAGAAGATCCAGCGGCCGAAGACCAGCAGCAGGGCCGGGAAGAGCGTGACCATGGCGAGGAGGGCGACGGCCACGCCGATCGCGGCCACCGGGCCGAGGCCCCGCGTCGAGTTCATCTCCGCGGCGAGCAGCACCAGCATGCTCAGGACGACCGTCGCGCCGGACGCGAGCACCGCCGGGCCCGCGCGGTTCAGGGCGAGGGCCATCGCCTCGTGGCGGTCTTCATGGCGGCGCAGCTCCTCGCGGTAGCGGGCGACCAGGAGGAGCGCGTAGTCGGTGCCCGCCCCGAACACGAGGACCGTGAGGATGCCCGCGCTCTGCCCGTTGACGGTCAGGCCCGCGTGTTTCGCGAGGAGATAGATCAGCGCCTGGGACGTGAAGAGCGCGGCGACCACGCCGATCAGCGGGACGAAGATCAGGGTGAGGCTGCGGTAGGTGAGCAGCAGCATCACGATCACGACGCCCATCGCGGAGAACAGCAGCGTCGAGTCGATGCCCTCGAAGGCCTTGGAGAAGTCGGCGGAGGTGCCGCCCGGGCCCGTGATGTGGACCGCCGGCCCGCCGCCGCCCTTGCCGACCTGGTCACGGATGGAGTCGACCGCGGGCGCGATCTCCTCCCAGCCCTTCTTGTCCATCGTGATCGGCACATAGATCTGGGCGGCTTCGGGGGCGGTGGGGTTGTTGTAGACGGGGCCGCGCGTCTCGGCGCCGCGTACGCCGTGTGCCGTGAGCCCCTTGATCCGCTGTGCGTCCTGGGCGATCGCCTGTTTGTCCTGGGCGGTCAGGCCGCCCTCGCGGGCGTACACGACGACCGCCGGGATCTGCTCAGGCCTGAACTTGTTGGACGTGTCGAGGACTTGGGTGGACTCGGCGGAACCGGGCAGCCAGGAGGCCGCGTCGTTGTCCTGGGCGTCGGTGAGCTTGGAGGCGAGCGGTGCCGCCACCACGAGCGCCACCAGCCACAGCCCGACGATCAGCCACTTGCTGCGCCGCCCGCACACGAATCCGATGAGTCCCTGGCGCACATGGCGCTCTTTCCCGTCCGTCATGGCCACCCCCGTAGCCGTATCTGGAGCCGGTCGGCGGCCCAGCATGGCATGTCGGGCCGCTGTACAACATCCGCAGAACGGCCTAGGTCTGGACCGAGGAGAGCAACCGGTGCCGGGCATGGCAGTCTTGGGGCATGGCCGTGCAGATCAACCCCAGCATCCTGTCCGCCGACTTCGCCCGCCTTGCCGAGGAGGCAAAGGCGGTGGAAGGGGCCGACTGGCTCCACGTCGACGTCATGGACAACCATTTCGTACCGAACCTCACGCTCGGTGTGCCGGTCGTAGAGTCTCTGGCCCGTGCGACGGACACGCCGCTGGACTGCCATCTGATGATCGAGGACGCCGATCGGTGGGCCCCCCAGTACGTGGAAGCGGGTGCCGGTTCCGTCACCTTCCACGCCGAGGCGGCCGCCGCGCCGGTGCGACTCGCCCGCGAGATCCGGGCCAAGGGCGCCCGCGCCTCCATGGCGCTCAAGCCCGCGACCCCCATCGAGCCGTACGAGGACCTGCTCCCCGAACTCGACATGCTGCTGATCATGACGGTCGAGCCCGGCTTCGGCGGCCAGGCGTTCCTCGACATCATGCTCCCGAAGATCCGCCGCACCCGTGAGCTGATCAGCAAGCACGGCCTCGAACTGTGGCTCCAGGTCGACGGCGGCGTGTCGGCGTCCACCATCGAGCGGTGCGCGGAGGCGGGAGCCGACGTCTTCGTCGCCGGTTCGGCGGTCTACGGGGCATCTGACCCGGCCCAGGCGGTACGTGCATTGCGCACCCAGGCACAGGAGGCGATCGCCCATGCGGCGTGGGCGTGCGACCACTGAGCCAAGGGAACGTGAACGGCGCCCATCAGGGCTGATCAAGTACGCCGGATCTGCAAGGATGAACGGCGAATCCAGAGTGTGAACAGCAGTGAGGAGATCGCCGTGTCGGGTATGTCGGCGGGCCGGTCAGCCATGCGGATGGGACCCGCTGAGCTGGTGCAGGCGGCGGCCATGGCCCGCCGCTTCTACCTCGAGGGCAAGTCCAAGATCCAGATCGCGGAGGAGTTCGGCGTCAGCCGCTTCAAGGTGGCCCGGGTCCTGGAGACCGCTCTCGAACGTGATCTCGTGCGCATCGAGATCCGCGTGCCGGCCGAACTGGACGCGGAGCGCTCCGACGCGCTGCGCGCCCGCTACGGCCTCAGGCACGCCGTCGTGGTCGAGTCGCCGGCCGAGGTCGCCGACGAGTCGCCCGACCCCGAGAACCTCGGCGAGGTCGCCGCGGACCTGCTCGGCGAGCTGGTCAACGAGGGCGATGTGCTCGGCCTGGCCTGGGGCCGGTCCACCATCCACATGGCGGCCGCCCTCGACCGGCTGCCGCCCTGCACGGTGGTCCAGTTGACGGGTGTGTACGACGCCGGGACCGCCGAGCGCGGCTCGGTCGAGGCGGTACGGCGCGCCGCGCAGGTGTCGGGCGGGGACGCCCACCCCATCTACGCGCCGATGCTGCTGCCCGACGCGGCCACCGCGGCCGCGCTGCGCAACCAGACCGGGATCGCCCGCGCCTTCGAGTACTTCGACAAGGTCACGGTCGCGTGCGTGTCCATCGGTTCCTGGGAGCCGGGCATCTCCACGGTGCACGACATGCTCAGCGACGAGGAGCGCGCGCACTACGCGTCGCTCGGCGTCGCCGCCGAGATGTCCGCGCACCTCTTCGACGCCGAGGGCCGACGGGTCGGCCGTGACCTGGGCGAGCGCTGCATCACGGTCGAGGCCGACCGGCTGCGGCGCATACCGGAGGTCGTCGCCATCGCGGGCGGGCAGCGGAAGGCGGCCGCCATCGACGCGGTGCTGCGCTCCGGGCTCGTCACCAGCCTGGTGACGGACACGTCGGCCGCGGACTATCTGATGACGGCGGGGCCGACGCCGCGACCGGCTCTGAACCGGGCGGACCCGGACGGGCCGTGACCCTTCAGGGCCCCTCGGGGCCCATCGCCGCGCCGCTCGGGGGCGGCCGTGGCAGCATCGACGTCATGCTGCTGCGGTCCGTCCCCCGCGTGTTCGCGGGCCTGTTCCTGTGCCTCGGAGTGCTGCTGACGGGCTGCTCCTCGACGAACACGACCGCCTCCGACACACGTGCCCCGACGGCAGCCCCGTCCTGGGTCGGCGACATGCGTACCGTCCCCGAGGCCCAGCTGCCCGCCGAGGCCCGTCGGACCCTCGCCCTCATCGACGAGGGCGGCCCCTTCCCGTACGCCAGGGACGGCGTCGTCTTCGGCAACTTCGAGCGGCTGCTGCCGAAACACCCGCGCGGCTATTACCACGAGTACACGGTCAAAACCCCCGGCGAGCGAGACCGCGGAGCCCGGCGCATTGTCACCGGGCAGGGCGGTGAGATCTACTACACCGATGATCACTACAAGTCGTTCAGGGCGGTGCTGAGATGACTCACGGGCCCTTCGCGGACGTGTGCCGCGCGGCGGGGTGGCAGGTCACCGAACTCGACCTCGCCGGCGTCAGGGACAAGGGCGCCTTCATGGAGCGCTGCGCACGCGCCCTCGACCTGCCGGAGTGGTTCGGCCGGAACTGGGACGCGCTCGCTGATGTCCTGGGCGACCCCGACTGGGGGCCCGCGACCCCGGGCCGACTGCTCGTGGTGACCGGCTGGCGGCCCTACGCGGTCGGGCACCCCGACGAGTGGGAAATCGTCCAGGAGATCCTGGCGGCGGCCGCGGGGCACTACCAGGAGCACAACGCGACGCTGTCCGTCGTCCTCTCCCTTGGAGGATCCGACCAACTGCCCACCGACCAGCCTGGATGATCTGTGCGGGCACCGCATACCGGCCGACATGGGACAATGAAGTACGTGCTCTTCCCCCTGGCTGACCTGTCCGGGGGCCACCTCTGATCGACTGGGATGTGCAGCACGTGCGTTTCCTCAATGACATCCAGCCCCCGTACGACCTGACGTACGACGACGTCTTCATGGTGCCCAGCCGCTCCTCGGTCGGCTCGCGTCAGGGCGTGGACCTCGCTTCCCCGGACGGCACGGGCACCACCATCCCGCTCGTCGTCGCCAACATGACCGCCATCGCGGGCCGCCGGATGGCCGAGACCGTCGCCCGCCGCGGTGGGCTCGTCGTCATCCCGCAGGACATCCCGATCGAGGTCGTCACCGAGGTCATCTCCTGGGTCAAGGGACGCCACCTGGTGCTCGACACCCCGATCGTCCTGGCCCCCCACCAGACCGTCGCCGACGCGCTGGCGCTGCTGAACAAGCGCGCGCACAACGCGGGCGTCGTCGTGGACGAGGACGGCCGCCCGGTCGGTGTGGTCACCGACGCCGACCTCACCGGCGTGGACCGCTTCACGCAGCTGACCGAGGTCATGTCCAGGGACCTGCTGCTCCTCGACGCCGACATCGACCCGCGCGAGGCCTTCCACACGCTCGACCACGCCAACCGCCGCTACGCCCCCGCCGTGGACGCGGACGGCAAGCTCGCCGGCATCCTGACCCGCAAGGGCGCCCTGCGCGCCACGCTCTACACCCCGGCCACCGACGCGGACGGCAAGCTGCGCATCGCCGCCGCCGTCGGCATCAACGGCGATGTCGCGGGCAAGGCCAAGCAGCTCCTCGACGCGGGCGTCGACACGCTCGTCATCGACACGGCGCACGGCCACCAGGAGTCGATGATCAGCGCGATCAGGACGGTGCGGGCGCTCGACCCGCAGGTCCCGATCGTCGCGGGCAACATCGTCGCCGCCGAGGGCGTCAAGGACCTCGTCGACGCGGGAGCGGACATCATCAAGGTCGGTGTCGGCCCCGGCGCCATGTGCACCACCCGCATGATGACCGGCGTCGGCCGGCCGCAGTTCTCCGCCGTCATGGAATGCGCCGCCGAGGCGAAGAAGTACGGCAAGCACGTGTGGGCCGACGGCGGTGTCCGGCACCCGCGTGACGTCGCCATGGCGCTGGCCGCGGGCGCGTCCAACGTCATGATCGGTTCCTGGTTCTCCGGTACGTACGAGTCCCCGGGCGACCTCCAGCAGGACGCCAACGGGCGCCTGTACAAGGAGTCGTTCGGCATGGCCTCCGCGCGCGCGGTGCGCAACCGCACCAGCGAGGAGTCGGCGTACGACCGGGCTCGCAAGGCGCTGTTCGAGGAGGGCATCTCCACCTCGCGCATGTTCCTCGACCCGTCCCGCCCGGGCGTCGAGGACCTGATCGACTCGATCATCGCGGGCGTCCGTTCCTCCTGCACCTACGCGGGCGCCAACTCTCTGGAGGAGTTCGCCGAGAAGGCCATCGTCGGCATCCAGAGCGCGGCCGGCTACGCCGAGGGCAAGCCGCTGCACGCCAGCTGGAGCTGACGCGCTCTCCTTCACGCACGGCCCCTGTTCCCGCCTCTCGGGAAAAGGGGCCGTACGTGTGTTCGGCGCTCGCTACGCTCGGCCGGATGAGAATCGCGGACTGCTCGGTCGAGGACCTCGCGCTCCTTGACCGCTTCATGCCGTCGTACAGCGTCGACGGAAATCACCGGGCGCGTTTCGCGCGCCAGGAGGCCGGTGGCAGCACCTGTCTGATCCCCTGGCTCGACGATCGGCCCGTCGGGCACGCGGAGATCCGCTGGACCGGGTACGCGGCTCCCGAGGTGCGGGCGGCGCGGCCGGGCTGTCCCGAGCTCAACGGGCTGTTCGTGTGGCCAGGGTCGCTGCGCTCCCGGGGCATCGGCAGTGCTCTCGTGCGCGCCGCAGAGGAGAGGGCGATCGCGCGCGGAATCGGGCTCATGGGGCTCGGTGTCGGCGACGACAACCCGCGTGCCGCCGCGCTGTACGCGCGGCTCGGCTACCGGCCCACCGTGGCGTACGTCGACCGCTATGCGCACCTGGGCTCCAGCGGTGAGCGGCACGAGTGCGCCGACCCCTGTGTGTTCCTGGTCAAGGAGCTGTCCGTCGTCGAGCAGAGCGTCAGGCCCTCTTGACGTCAAGCTTGCTTGACGCAAGGCTGAGGTCATGACGACACCGCAGAGCATCGAGCCGCAGTACACCCTGCTGACCGCTGTGGCTCGCCTCGACGAGCTGCGCGTGCGGGAGTCGCTCGCCGGGGCCGGGAGCGACGCCGAGGCGCTCGACCGGGCCGAGCTGCTCGAGCTCCTCGCGCTGAGCGAGGTGGTCGCCCGCAAGGCGGCGTACGGCCGTCAGCTCACCGTCCGCGCCGCCCGCGAGTCCGGTGCTTCCTGGTCCCAGATCGGCGCGGCCCTCGGCACCAGCAAGCAGGCGGCCTGGGAGGCCCACACGCGCTGGATCGACGCGCAGGCGGCGGCCTACGGGCGGCCCGGGCAGATGGGGTTCGACGAGGAGGACGTGGCGCGGGCGCGGGGGATCGCCGGGGGGCCGGACGCGGGCTGAGGCCGGGCCGGGGCCGGAGCCGAGCGCGACGGCTGACGTGCCGTTGCGCACTCGGGATTTTCGCCCCCTCCGCCCCTGCCCGTTCCGTACCTGGGGGGCTGCCACCCCCAGACCCCCGCTTCGGCCTGAAAGGCCTCGTCCTCAAACGCCGGACGGGCTAAACCGCCTGGCGGGGCCCCATGGACGGGGCCTCAGCTCGTCTTCCGTAGCGCCTCCACCACCGCCTCCGCCAGCAGGGCGTGCCCTGCGTCGCCCGGATGTACCCCGTCCGCCAGGTGAGCCGGGTCCAGGAGTCGGCCTCCAGGCAGCAGCGGTACGTCGTGTGCTGCCCGCTCCACCGCATCCCGAAGATCCGCCAGCGTGGCGCCGAGGCGGTTCGCCGTGGTGTCCGCGTCGGGGCGTACGACGGGGGAGACGACCAGCAGGGGGACGTGCGGGTGGCTTTGGCGGACCACCGTCAGGAACGCTCGCACCACCTCGTACAGCAGCGCGGCCGAATGCGGTGGCCGCGCCCAGCAGTTGGTGCCGAAGGCGATGGTGACCAAGTCGGCGTCGAGCGAGGCCAGTTGCTCGGCCGAGGCGAGTTCGCCGCGTGCCGCGCCCGCGTAGCCGAGATTCACCGTGTCGACGCCCAGTGCCCGTCCGGCGATCGCGGGCCAGGCGAGATGCGGGCGTGAGGCCGACCAGCCCTCGACGATCGAGTCGCCGTAGACGACCCAGCGGGGGCGTGCGGGAGCGGCCTCGACCGTGCCCGCGTCCGTGCCGACCGCGCGGATCACCGGGCTCAGGGCTTCCGGCAGGTGGACGGTGAACTCGCCGTCGGGACAGGGGAGTTCGAAAACCGCCGTGCCGTCGTCCGTCGGCCGCGCCGGGACCTCGTCCGCCACCTCGTCGCCCGACAGCAGCGTGAAGACGGGGGCGGAGTCGCGGTACGTGTCCGCGAGGGACGGCTCCGTCGCCGCGTACCGGATCCGCAGCGCGGACACCCCGTGACACCTCAACTCCAGGCGTACGCCCGCCGGTACGAGAGCCCGCGACCAGGTGTCGGCGGGCAGCCGGTCCCGGTCGGCAGGGTCGGCGCGCAGCGGACGGCCGTCGTCCGACCACCACGCGAGGCCGCGCAGGAGGTTCTTCATCGTGGGCCGCCGATCGTCGGGTACGGGAACTTGACCGTGACGCCGCCGTCCACGACGAGGGTCTGGCCGGTGACGTACGAGGAGAGCGGGGATGCCAGGAAGAGCAGGGCCGAGGCGATGTCGGCGGGTTCGGCCATGCGTCCGAGCGGGGCGTTCTCGGCGTTTCGGCGACGGCCCTCCGCACCGAGCAGGCCGGCGACCCGCGGCGTCCAAACCGCCCCGGGCGCAACGGCGTTGACCCGCACGCCGCGCGGCCCGAACTCCACCGCGGCCGAGCGGACCAGCGACACGAGGCCGGCCTTCGCCGCGCCGTACGCGGCGTGCAGCGGCGCGGAGGTCAGGCCGGAGACGGAGGCGACGAACACGAGGGGGCCGCCGCCGGATTCGGCGACCGCCGGGCCGCCGTACTGGACCGCGAGCCACGCGTGCCGCAGCACCATGTCGAAGTGCCAGTCCCAGGTCTGGTCGTCCATCGCGTCCAGGGGGCCGTACTGGGCCATGCCGACGATGTCGACGACTCCGCCGACCGGGCCCAACTCCCCTATGGCGTAGGTGAAGAGATCCCGTACCGCCTCCCGTCGCGTCACGTCGGCGACGTACGGCACCCCGCCGGTCTCGGCGGCGACGGCCTCCGCGCGTTCCTTGTCCACGTCGACGCAGAGCACCCGGGCGCCCAGTGCGGTGAGCGCGTGCGCGGTCTGGCGGCCGATGCCGTTGCCGGCGCCCAGCAGGACGAACGACCGGCCCTCGAGGCGGTGGAGGGAGGCGTAGTCGGGCACCGGGGACGTGTCCGAAGGGGGTGTGGGGTCAGGAGTTGTGGGGCCTGGGGTCATGGCACCGCCTTCGGCCGGTACCCCGCCAGCTCCGGGATGACTTCCTTCCCCAGGATCTCGATCGTGCGCAGGATCTCCCGGTGTTCCAGATAGCCCCACTGGACGTAGCAGATGAGCTGGTCGATCCCGAGGTCCGCGTAGTGCTTCGCCTTGCGGACGATGGTCTCCGCGTCGCCGATGAGGATCATGTCGCCGTCGTTGAACTCCCTGACCGGGACGGCTCCTTGGATGATCGGATCGAGGAGCGGGAAGGCGCGGTCGCGCTCGTCGGGGGAGAGGTGGGGGAGCTCCCAGTCCAGGGTGAAGCGCGCCAGGTTCTCGTACCACCAGGCGACCGAGTCCCAGACGCGCTTGCCCGGGCGGTCCGTGGCGTGGACAAGGGTGTACGCGGCGACGCGGTCCGTGGTGACGTCGGTGATCGGGCGCGGTGCGCGGGCCGCCTCGCGGTACGCGGCGACCTGGCGGGCCATCGCCTCCAGCGGCTGCATGATCGAGAACGAGAGCAGACCGAGGCCGCTCGCGCCCGCGACCTCCGCCGAACCGGGCGAGGTCGCCGCCATCCAGCAGGGCGGGTGCGGGTCCTGGACCGGTTTCGGGGTGACCATGCGGCGGGGGAAGGAGAAGCGCGGCGACTCGTAGGCGAAGTACTCCTCGCGCCACATCCCGGTGACGATCTCGATCGCCTCACGCCAGTCCTCGCGGGAGTTGGCGCGGTCCACGCCGAACGCCGTCTGCTCCATGGGCGTCGAGCGGCCCGTGCCCCACTCCACGCGCCCGTCGGACAGTACGTCGACGGCGGCGACCTTCTCCGCGATCCGCTGCGGGGCAGTGAAGCCGAACGGCGTGAGGGTCACGCCGAAGCCCAGCCGGATGCGCTCGGTCAGCGCCGCGAGATGGCCCAGCAGCACCTCCGGGGCGGGGCAGTGCGAGCGGCCCTCGCGGAAGTGGTGCTCCACCGCCCACACCGTGCGGAACCCCATCCGGTCGGCGAGCCGGATCTGCTCCACGGCCTCGCGGTACGCCCGCTGCTCGGCCGCGCGTTGACCGTAGGGGTGCGGTCCCTTCCAGGGCTTCGGTACGTCGATCTCGTACAGGACATCCAGGTCCATGCCGTGCCTCCCGTATCGAGTGGCGAGCACCATGAAGCAGACCTGACGAGGTGTCAATCCATAGGGCTTCCGGAACCTCGTCAAGGCGATGAAAGGCGCCTTGCGCAACCATCGAAAGGCCCCGCGCAACGAACATGCGCCGGGATGCGATGAACGCAACGATCTTGCGGAGATGCGCAAGGTTGCTGCATTACGCCCGTGAAGGCCGGACTCATAGGGTCAAGCGCTGTACATAGGCGTGGCGGGGACCCCGCTCGGTGGGTTCCTGCTCGCAGGGGTGCCGCCGGTCCCCGCCGTCCCGACCGGCAGCGATGAAGGAGCCAGCGCGTGCTCGACCAAGGCGCACCCCCGCAGTCCCGCACCACATCCGCCCCACCGTCCCCGGGGACAGGCGCGCGCCTCATGCGCCGCAAGCCCGTAGAAGCCCTGGTCGCCGAGGGTGGCCAGGGTGAGGGAGGCTCACTCCGGCGCTCCCTCGGGCTGTGGCAGCTAACCATGATCAGCATCGGTGCCACGCTCGGCACCGGCATCTTCGTCGTCCTCGGCGAAGCCGTCCCCAAGGCCGGCCCCGCGGTCACCCTGTCCTTCGTGATCGCCGGTCTCACGGCGCTCTTCTCCGCCCTCTCGTACGCCGAGCTGGCGGGCACCATCCCGGTCTCGGGGTCCTCGTACTCGTATGCGTACGCAACGATGGGCGAGCTGATCGCCTGGATCTGCGGCTGGTGTCTGGTCCTCGAGTACGGCGTCTCGGTGGCCGCGGTCGCGGTCGGCTGGGGCGAGTACCTGAACGAGCTGCTCGACGGCACGATCGGCGTCACCATCCCGGACGCCCTGTCCGCGCCGCCCGGCGACGGCGGCATCTTCAACCTGCCCGCGCTGATCGTCGTGCTGCTCGCGATGGCGTTCCTGCTCGGCGGGGCGAAGGAGTCGGCGCGCGCCAACACGATCATGGTGTGCGTGAAGATCGCCGCGCTGGTGCTCTTCTGCGCGATCGGCATTCAGGGCTTCCGGTCCGGCAACTACGAGCACTTCATGCCGCTCGGCATGACCGGCGTCAGCGCCGCGGGTGCGACGCTCTTCTTCTCGTACATCGGCTTCGACGCTGCCTCCACGGCCGGTGAGGAGGCGAAGAACGCCCAGCGCGACCTGCCGCGCGCGATCATGCTCTCGCTGGTCATCGTGACGGCGCTGTACGTCGTCGTCGCGGCCGTCGCCGTCGGCGCGAAGCCCTGGCAGCGCTTCAACGACTCGGAGGCCGCGCTCGCCGAGATCATGAAGGACGTCACCGGGCAGACCTTCTGGGGCACGCTGCTGGCCGCCTGCGCCGTCATCGCCATCGCGAGCGTCGTCCTGACCGTGCTGTACGGCCAGACCCGCATCCTCTTCGCGATGTCCCGCGACGGGCTCGTGCCCAAGGTCTTCGCACGGGTCGACCCGAAGACGGGTACGCCCCGTGCCAACACCGTGATCGTCTCGCTGTTCTGCGGTGTCCTCGCCGCCGCGATTCCGCTCGGCCAGCTCGCCGACGCCACCAGCATCGGTACGCTCTTCGCCTTCGCGCTGGTCAACATCGCCGTGGTGGTACTGCGCCGGACACGCCCGGACATGCGGCGTACTTTCCGGGTTCCGCTCTCGCCCCTGCTGCCCGCGATCGGCTTCGTCCTCTGTGTGTGGATGATGGGCAGCCTGTCGACCGTCACCTGGGTGGTCTTCGGGGTCTGGATGGCCGTCGGGCTCGTGTTCTACTTCAGTTACGGCTATCGCCGGTCCCGTATCGCAACGTCAGAAAAGTGATCCACCCGCAGTGCTGAACGATCTCGACGAACGCATCGTGCACGCCCTCGCCGAGGATGCGCGTCGCTCCTACGCCGACATTGGGCAACTGGTCGGTCTGTCCGCGCCCGCCGTGAAGCGACGGGTGGACCGGTTGCGGGCCACCGGGGCCATCACCGGGTTCACCGTGCGGGTGGACCCGGCGGCGCTCGGGTGGGAGACCGAGGGGTTCGTCGAGATCTACTGCCGCCGTAACACCTCGCCGGAGACGATTCAGCGCGGTCTTGAGCGGTACCAGGAGGTGGTGGCCGCCTCCACCGTCACCGGGGAGGCGGACGCGGTCGTGCAGGTCTTCGCCTCCGACATGCGGCACTTCGAGCGGGTGCTGGAGCGGATTGCCGGGGAGCCGTTCGTGGAACGGACGAAGTCCGTGCTGGTGCTTTCGCCGTTGCTGCGACGGTTTTCTTCTGGGTCGCCTACGTAGGTGCCTCTGGGGCTTGTTCGCGGCTGCGGCCTGTACGTGGCTGGTCGCGCCCACGCGGCGGAGCCGCATATGTCACGGCCCCGCGCCCCTGACGGGGCGCTGCCACTCACTCCGCTGTCTTGCGGGCCAGCGCGTTGTTCCCGATCGAGTTGTGCACGCTGAAGCTCACGGCGTCCGAGCGGTAGCGGTCGTCGGACCATTCCACCGGGCGCCCTTCGCGTGTGGTGGTGACGCGGCGGACGCGGAGGAGCGGGCTGGTGCGGCGGACGCCGAGCAGGTCGGCGTCCTGGGCGCCGGCCGCGACCGCGTCGATGACGTGCTCGCCGTAGGCGAAGACCAGACCGGTGTCCTCGAAGAGCCGCTGGGTGACCGAGGGGCACTCCGGTTCGATGGCCTCGACTGCGGGGGAGATCCAGTCCGCGTACACGGTCCGCTCCAGCAGGACCGGTTCGCCGTCCAGGCCGCGGACGCGCAGGACGTGCAACACGGGTGTCATCTCGGGGAGTTGGAGACGTACGGCGTCCTCCGAGGTCGCCGGCTGGTATTCCTGCGACACCACATGGCCCGTCGCCTCCCGCCCCATCGCGCGCGCCCACTGGGCGAAGCTGCGCAGTTCGGCGAAGCTCTGGCTGCGGCGGCTGGCCAGGACCACGCGGCGGGCGCCCTGGCGGGAGCCGATGAGTCCCTCGGCGGTCAGCGCCGCGACGGCCTGGCGGACCGTGCCGCGCGAGACGCCGTAGTGGGCCGCGAGGTCCGTCTCCGCGGGCAGCAGGCTGCCCACCGTGTACTCCTCGCGGTCGATCGCCCGCCGCAGCTCGTCGGCGATCTCCTCGTGTCGCGCCGCCATGCTTCCCCTCTGATTCGGCTGTTGTGCACAGCGTGACCAGCCTAATCGAGATACGACGGTGATCGGCGCGGGCCGGGATTGTGCAGGGAATCAAGGGTCACGGTTTCGCCAAAGTTTACGAACAGGACACCATTGCCGGGCCTACTGGGGCCAACTTGTTCAGACAAGTTCTCCGTCCCACCACACCCTCGTGCGTACTCCTGGAGAGACCGTGACCGTGTTCCTGCCGAGGACCGCCGTCCTCACCGGCGGCCTCGCCGTCGCCGCCGCACTCGCCCTGAGCGCCTGTGGCGCCGCTCCCGACGACAAGGCGACCACCGCCAACGGCAAGAGCGCGGCCACCGCGACCTCGGCCGCGGACTTCGGCGGCCTCGACGCCCTGGTCAAGGCCGCCAAGAAGGAGGGCACGCTGCACGCGATCGCGCTGCCCCGCGACTGGGCCAACTACGGCGCCCTGATCGACGGCTTCAAGAAGAAGTACGGCATCAAGATCGAGGTCGAGAACCCGGACGGCTCCAGCCAGGACGAGATCAACGCCGTCACGTCGCGCAAGGGCCAGGACCGGACACCCGACGTCCTCGACCTCGGCAGCTCCTTCGCTCTGAGCGCCGCCCAGCAGGGGCTGCTCGCGCCCTACGAGGTCGCCTCCTTCGGTGACATCCCCGAGGGCCAGAAGGACCCGAAGGGGCAGTGGTACAACGACTACGGCGGCTACATCTCCATCGGCTGCGACGCCAAGAAGGTCAAGGAGTGCCCGACGACCTTCAAGGACCTGCTCAAGCCGGAGTACAAGGGCCAGGTCGCGCTCAACGGCAACCCCACCAAGTCCGGTTCGGCCTTCGGTGGCGTGTACGCGGCCTCGCTCGCCAACGGCGGCTCCTTCGACGACATCCAGCCCGGCCTCGACTTCTTCGCCAAGCTGAAGAAGAACGGCAACTACACGCCGGTCGAGTCGACGCCGGCCACGGTCGAGAAGGGCGAGACGCCGATCAGCATCGACTGGGACTACCTGAACGCCGGTTACGCCGACGAGTTCAAGTCCAAGGGCGTCGACTGGAAGGTCACCGTCCCGACCGACGGCCAGTTCTCCCAGTACTACTCGCAGGCCATCAACAAGGACGCCCCGCACCCGGCGGCCGCCCGCCTGTGGCAGGAGTACCTCTACAGCGCCGAGGGCCAGAACCTCTGGCTCAAGGGCTACGCCCGCCCGGCCCTGATGACCGCGATGGAGAAGGCCGGCACGCTCGACAAGACCGCCGCCGCCAAGCTCCCCGAGGTCTCGGGCACGCCGAGCTTCCCGACCGAGGCCCAGCAGAGCAAGGCCAAGGGCGTCCTCGCCCAGGGCTGGGGCAAGGCCGTCTCCGGATGACCACCGTCCTCACCGAGGTCCCGGCCGACGTGGTGCCCGCCGCTGCTGACAAGCAGCGGCGGCGCCGCGCCCCAGGCTGGCTCGCCGTCGTCCCGCTGCTCGTCGTCGTGGCCATCGCCTTCGGGATCCCCGCGCTGGCCATGCTGAACGGCGCCTTCACGGTCAAGGACCAGGCCACCGGCGCCACGTCGTACACCACGGCCAATCTGACCGGCTCGCTGAAGGGCGCGTACCTCACCGCCCTGATCGGCAGCGTCAAACTGTCCGCCGTCTCCGCGGGCATCGCGACCGTCCTCGGACTGCCGCTCGCCCAGGCCGTGGTGACCTCCCGCTTCCGCGCGCTGCGCGAGGCCGTGCTGACCGCGTCCGGCGTCCTCGCCAACTTCGGCGGCGTGCCGCTGGCCTTCGCGTTCGTCGCCACCCTCGGCAACTCCGGTGTGCTGACGCGGCACTTGGGCCTGACCGACAAGGGCTGGAACCTCTACAGCTTCTGGGGTCTGGTCATCGTCTACCTGTACTTCCTGATCCCGCTGATGGTCCTCACCATCACGCCCGCCCTTGAGGGTCTGCGTTCCCAGTGGCGCGAGGCCGCGCAGAACAACGGCGCCACCTCCGTCCAGTACTGGCGGCACGTGGCGCTGCCCGTTCTCGCGCCCTCGCTGCTCGGCGGGCTGGTGCTGCTCTTCGGCAGCGCCTTCGCCGCGTACGCCACCGCGGCGGCGATGGTGGGCAGCGCGGTTCCGCTGGTCACCCTGCAGATCGCCGACGCCATCTCCGGCAACGTGCTGGTCGGCCAGGAGAACGTGGCGCTCGCCCTCAGCCTCGACATGGTCCTCATCGCGGGCCTCGTCATGGCCGTGTACCTGCCCCTGCAACGACGGAGTGCGCGATGGCTCGCCTGAATCTGTGGCGCTGGGTCGTCCTCGGCTGCGCCGCGCTGTACTTCCTGGTCCCGCTGGCCGCCTCGGTGATCTTCACGGTCGACGTGCCGGGCCAGGGCGTCACCTTCGACGCGTACAGCCAGATCGTCTCCACCGACGGCTTCGTCTCCAGCCTGCTGCTCTCCCTGGAACTGGCCGCCGCCACCATCGCCGTGGTGCTGTTCCTGATGGTGCCCGCGATGGTCGCGCTGCGGCTCGGGGCGCCCCGGCTGCGGCCGGTCGTCGAGGTGGTGTGCTCACTGCCGCTGGTCGTTCCGCCGATCGCCTTCGTCGCCGGGATCGCCACCGTACTGAAGTGGGGGCCCGAGCACCTCTCGCGTACGCCGCTGTTCCAGACGTTCGTGGCGATCCAGAACCCCGACTTCCCGTTCGTGCTCGTCCTCGCGTACGTCGTGATGGCGCTGCCGTTCGTGTACCGGGCGCTGGACGCCGGGCTGCGCGCCATCGACGTACGCACGCTGGTGGAGGCCGCGCGGAGTTGCGGCGCGGGCTGGCCGCAGGCGCTGGTCCGGGTCGTGCTGCCCAATCTGCGCGGGGCGCTGCTCAACGCCTCCTTCCTCACGCTGGCGCTGGTCCTCGGCGAGTTCACGGTCGCCCAGCTGCTCGGCTTCCAGCCGTTCGCCGTGTGGATCTACAGCGTCGGCGGCTCGCAGGCCCAGCTGTCCGTCGCCGTCTCCGTGCTCAGTCTGCTGGTCACCTGGGCCCTGCTCCTCTCGCTCGCCGGGCTCGGTGGGCGCTCCCGTACCGCTTCCCGGGGATGAACCATGACCGTCACCACGCTTGAGAAGGCCGCCGACCCCAAGGCCGCCACCGTCGAATTCCGGGGACTGCGCCGGGAGTTCGGCCCGACCGTAGCCCTCGACGGGCTGGACCTGACCGTTCAGCCCGGCGAACTCCTCGCCCTGCTCGGCCCGTCCGGCTGCGGCAAGACCACCGCGCTGCGCATGCTCGCCGGGTTCGAACACCCCGACTCCGGTGAGGTGTTGGTGGACGGCCAGGACGTCACGCGCGTCCCGGCGCACCGCCGCGACGCCGGGATGGTCTTCCAGTCCTACAGCCTCTTCCCGCATCTGAGCGCCCTCGACAACGTGGCCTTCGGGCTGCGCATGCGCAAGGTGCGCACGGCCGAACGGCGCGGCCGCGCCGCCGAGTTGCTCGACCTCGTGGGTCTGGCCGACAAGGGCGAGCGGTTCCCGCACCAGCTCTCCGGCGGCCAGCAGCAGCGCATCGCGCTGGCCCGCGCGCTCGCCCTGCGGCCGCGCGTGCTGTTGCTCGACGAACCGCTCTCCGCGCTCGACGCCAAGGTGCGGCTCACGCTCCGCGAGGAGATCCGCCGGCTCCAGCAGGAGCTCGGCATCACCACCCTGTTCGTGACGCACGATCAGGAAGAGGCGTTGTCCATGGCGGACCGGGTCGCGGTCATGCGGGCCGGTCGGCTCGAACAGTGCGCCGCGCCGGCCGAGTTGTACGGGCGTCCCGCCACCGCCTTCGTCGCCGAGTTCGTGGGCACGATGAGCCGGATTCCCGGACATCTGGACGGCGAGACGGTCGAGGTACTCGGTCAGCGGCTGCCGGTGGACGGGGACGCCCCCGCCGTACGGGAGGTGGATGTGCTCGTACGGCCAGAGGCGGTGCGGGTGCGCCCGGACAAGGCCGGTGACGCGCGCGTCGTGGCCACCGCGTTCCTCGGGGCGGCCACCCGGGTCACCGTGCGGCTCACCGACGGCACCGAGGTCAAGGCCGACCTGCCCACCCACGAGGCCGCGGCGCTCGCTTCGGGTGCCGCCGTGACGGTGAGCCTGCCGGAGCGGGCGGTGCTGGTCGCCGAGCGTACGCACTGAAGAAGAGCCGGGTTCGGCACGCCGAAGCCCGGCCACCGAGACCCCCCCACCGACGAAAGAGAGCGCCGTGACCCACCGCACCACCCCCCAACTCACCCTCCAGGCCGTTCTGTTCGACATGGACGGCACGCTCGTGGACACCGAGCGACTGTGGTGGGAGGCGGTGGAGCAGGTGGCCGACCGGCTCGGGCGTCCGCTGACGGGCGCCGACCAGGCGGAGGTGCTCGGGCGGCCCGTCGAATACACCGCGGCCTGGCTGGGCGGGATCACGGACGCCCCGTCCGAGGAGATCGCCGCCGAGCTGCACCGGGAGTTCGCGGACCGCGTCCGCACCGGCATCGTGCCCAGGCCGGGGGCGCTGCGACTCCTGCAGGAACTGGTGCGCGAGGGCGTCCCCACCGCCCTCGTCACCGCATCACCGCGCGCGGTCGCCGACACCGTCCTGGAGGCCCTCGGTGCGGGACACTTCGCCGTATCCGTCACCGCCGACGACACCGAGCGCACCAAGCCGGCCCCGGACCCCTACCTCGCCGCCTGTCACGCCCTGGGGGTCGAGCCCGCCGCGTGCGTCGCCGTCGAGGACACCCAGACGGGCGTCGCCTCCGCCGAGGCGGCGGGCTGCGCCGTACTCGCGGTGCCCTCCCTCGCGCCGATCGCCCCCGCGGCCGGGCGCACCGTCCTCGCCAGCCTGGAGGAGGTTACCCCGGCACGGCTGCGCGCCATGGTCGCGCCCCGCGAGCTGCGGGTGATGAGCTGGAACCTCTGGTACGGCGGCACCAAGGTCGAGGACCACCGCGAGAAGCAGCTCAAGACCATCGCGGAGACGGGCGCGGACGTGGTCGGCCTCCAGGAGACCTACGGGAACTCGGCCCAGGAACTCGCCGAGGCTCTCGGCTGGCACCACCACCGGGCGGGCGAGAACCTCGGCGTCATCAGCCGCTACCCGATCACCGCCCGCCTGGGCGACCCGGACGTCGGTTTCTACGGGGGGACCGGCGTCCGGATCCGGCTGGACGGCGGGCAGGAGGTGGACGTCTGGAGCGCTCACCTCGACTACACGCCGTACGGGCCGTACGAGGCCGCCTTCGACCGGCTCCCGGCGGACGAGCTCATCGCCCACGAAGCCGTACGGCTGGAGCAGATGAGGGAGATCCTCCGGCGGATCGCCGAGTCCGCCACCGACGCCACCCCCGTCGTGCTGGTCGGTGACTTCAACGCTCCCTCGCACCTGGACCGGCCGGACGTCGAGTGGCCCGTGACCAAGGCCGCCGAGGAGGCGGGCCTGCGCGACTCCTACCGCGAGGCCCACCCCGACCCCGTACGGGATCCGGGGCACACCTGGTCGCCGATCCACGTGGAGCACGAGGACGGCAGTGGGCGGCCCGAGCCCCAGGACCGGATCGACTTCGTCCTGCATCGCGGCCTGCACGTGCTCGACTCGCGCACGTTCGTCAGCGGCACACCACGCCCCTGGCCCGACGTCGCCGGCAACGAATGGCCGTCGGACCACGCCGCGGTCGTCACCACCTTCACCGTGCCCGGCGCCGACTGACCGGGCACGCACCGCGCGTTGAACCGACCGAGCACGCCGGGCGTATTGAACCGGGAGTCAGTGTCCAGGAAGCCATTGCGGTCCGGGTGCGCCATCCCGTAGGTTGATCCGCGCTCGCTACCAGCGGGTAACACCGATGGGTAACCACACGTCACCCGGCCACCCGACCGTCCTGCCGTTCTGGGGAGACCCATGCGCTGGCCCTTCGGCCGTCCCACCACGGTCCGTACGCGCATCGTGGCGCTCGCACTCGCCCCGGTGATCGCCCTCATGGCGCTGTGGAGCTTCGCCATGGTGTCCGTCACCGGCGAACTGCGCGCGCTCGTCCGGGTCCAGGGCGTGTACGACGCCTTCGGCACACCGGTCGACACGGCGGTCGGCCAGATCCAGATCGAACGGCGGCTCTCGGCCGCGTACTTGGGCGCGGGTCACCGTACGGCGGCGGCCCTCGACCTGATGGAGCAACAGCGCCGCACCGACCGCGCCGTGACCGCCATGCGGGACGCGATCCGGGACGGGGACCGCGGACGGCTCTCCGACCGGCAGCGGCAGGTGCTCGACGCCATGCTCGACTCCGTCGACGGGCTGGAGGGGCTGCGGGAGCGCGTACTGTCCCGCGACATCTCCTGGGACCGGGCCGTCAGCGAGTACAGCGCCCTCGTGGAACCGGGCTTCGACGTGCAGTCCGCGCTCACCGCGCTCCAGGCCGGACAGCTCGCGCGCGAGGCCCAGGTCGTCATCGAGCTGGTGCGGGTGCGGGAGTTCGTGTCGCGCGAGGACGCCCTCGTCGCCGGGGCGCGGGCCGCCGGATCGCTCACCGACCGCCAGTACGACACGCTCACCGCGACGATCGAGGACCGCCGGATCTTCGAGCGGACCTATGTGCCCGACCTCCCCGCCGACTCGCGCACCCTCTTCGAGGAGTTCCAACGCGGGGACCTGCACCAGCAGTTGACCCGAAGTGAGGACGCCCTGCTGCGTGCGGGCGCGCAGCGTGCGGGCGAGGCCGTCGCGGCCGCCTCCTGGCGCACCACCACCGACCGGGCCGTCAAGCGCTACATGCAGCTGTGCACGCGGTCGGCCGTCAACTCCGCCGAGCGCGGGCGGGAGTTCGCCTACCGGGAGCTGGCCAAGGCCGCGATCGTCGGAGTGCTCGGACTCGCCGCCGTGGCACTGTCCCTGTGGTTCGCCGTGCGCGGCGCCCGTCGTATCTCGCGCCGCCTGGAAACGCTGCGGGACGCCGCCGACCTCCTGAGCTCCCGCCAACTACCGGACGTGATGCGCCGGTTGAGCGCGGGCGAGGACGTGGACGCCGCCACCGAGGCACCGCCCCTGGCCGACGGGGAGGCGGGGGCCGACGAGATCGGCCAGGTCGGCCGGTCCTTCAACACCGCCCGCCTCGCGGCCGTCGAGGCCGCCGTCAAGCAGGCCACCCTGCGCCGCGGGCTGTTCGCGGTGCTCCTCAACATCGCCCGCCGCAATCAGGCGCTCGTCCACCGCCAGCTCAAACTCGTCGACACGCTGGAGCGGCGCACCAACGACCCGGACGTCCTGGACGACCTGTTCCGGATCGACCACCTCACCACCCGCATGCGGCGCCACGCGGAGAGCCTGATCATCCTCTCCGGCGCGGCGCCGGGCCGCAGATGGCGGCGGCCCGTGCCCATCGCCCACGTGGTGTCCTCCGCCGTGAGCGAGATCGAGGAGTACGCGCGCGTCGTGATCCCGCCGATGCCGGAGGTGGGTGTCGCGGCGGACGCCGTCGCCGACGTCGCCCATCTGATCGCCGAACTCGTCGAGAACGCCACCGTGTTCTCGCCGCCCCACACCCAGGTCACCCTGCGCACCGGTCGGGCGGGGGGCGGTTTCGTCCTGGAGATCGACGACCGGGGCCTCGGTCTCGGGCCCGAGCAGATCGAGGAAGCCCACCGCACCCTCACCACACCGGACGACTTCGACCCGACCCGGCACGACCGGCTCGGGCTGTACGTGGTGGGGCGGCTCGCCGCACGGCACGGCATCGAGGTCACGCTGTGCCGGTCGCCGTACGGCGGTACGACGGCGGTGGTGCTGCTGCCGCAGGCGGTCCTCGCGCCGGTCGAACCCGAGCGGCCGGAGGTGGTGGCGGACGCGGAGCGGCGGGCGCTGCCCTCCCGGAGGGGGACCGCGGTCCTCGAGAAGCAGCGCGAGGTGCAGCAGGGGCGGGAGCTTGAGCTTGAGCAGGAGCAGGAGCAGGAGCAGGAGCAGGAGCAGGAACGGGAGCCGGAGCTGGGCCTGGGCCTGGGCCGTGCGCCGGGGAGCGGTCCGGCGTCGGGTTCGCCCGCCCTGCCCACCCGCGTCCGCCAGACCTCCCTCGCCCCCGAGCTGCGCACCGAGGTTCTGGAAGCCGACGGGACGCCGGAGCGCGAGGTCACGCCCGAGGAGATGCGCGCGGTCTTCGGCGCCTTCCAGCGCGGGCTCGACCGCGGCCGCAAGGGTCTGCCCACGGAACCCGGCCCCGCGCAGCGAACCGACACCGAGGAAGGGACGGACGCCGACAATGCGCCCTGACCAGACGCCTGAGCATCCCGCCCGGCTCTCCGAGTTCCCGGGCAGCACCCCCGAAGCGCCCGGCACCACCCCCGACCGGCCCGGCACGGACGTCGGCTGGCTGCTCGACGACCTCGTGGCCCGAACCGATCACGTCCGCCAGGCCGTGCTCCTCACCGCCGACGGCCTTCCGCTGAGCTGCTCCGACGGCATGCGAAGAGGGGACATCGAGCACCTCGCCGCGGTCTGCTCCGGCTTTCACAGCCTCGCCCGGTCGGCCGGCGAGCGCTTCGCCGCGGGGGAGGTGCGCCAGACCATGGTGATGCTCGATGACGCCTACCTCTTCATCACCCCGGCGGGCGACGGCAGTCGGCTGGCCGTCCTGAGCGAGGTGCAGACGGACGTGGGACAGCTCGCCCACGAGATGGCGTTGCTCGTCCGCCGCGTCGGCCGCCACATGGCCGCCGCCGTACGGTCGGCCGACGACCCCGCGGGCCCCTGATCCGGCCGTGACCGACGACCACTGGTACGAGGACGAGACCGGCTCGATGGTGCGGCCCTACACCGTGACACGGGGCCGGACACGGCCCTCGAACCGGCACACGATCGATCTGATGTCGCAGGTCACAGCCGTGGAGACGGACGAGGGGCAGCCGGGCGTCGACCACGTCCGCGCCGCCCTGCTCGACCTGGTGCGCCGGGGATCCCGGCCGGTCGTCGAGCTCGCCGCGGACGCCGACCTGCCCCTGACCGTCGTCCGGGTGCTGCTCGGCGACCTGGCAGAGGCCCGTCTGGTGCGCATCGACGCACCGCGGCGGACGGCGCCGGGCGGGCCGGCGGCCGACCCGGAGCTGCTGCGCGAGATCGTGGAGCGGCTGCGCGAGCTGTGAGAACCGGACGCGGGCCAGGGGAGAACCAAGCAGGTCGGGGGGCGTGCACGCGCTTCCCCGGGGTCGCTCAGAACGCGGGATGCCAGGGCACGACCGTGTAGTCGCCGGTGCCCCGCTTCACCTTCTCGAAGGGTGCGGAGCCGACACACTTCGGCAGGTCCTTGGTCTCCACCGGATCACCGACCGACGCCCAGCTGTATCCCAGCCGGTCGTGGTGGCCGAGGTCGTGCACCGTGATGCCGACCCGCCTGCCCTTCGCGCCGGGCAGGTCGGAGTCGGTGATCACCCCCGAGACGACGGCCACCTTGCCCCCGGTGAGCAGACAGTCGACCTTGGCCTTCGCCCAGGCCCCGTCGCCGGCGATGTAGTGACTCCACTCGAAGGTGCCGGTGGCCTTCAGTGGATCGTCGTTGTCCTTGGCCGCCAGGTGCGCGTCGAAGGAGAACGTGATGTCGTCGCCCGCCGACCGGTACAGCTTGGCGGTGCCGGTGAGGGCGGCGGCCTCCTGCTTGTCCTGATGCCCGGTGCCGGACGCCACGGCGGATCCGGCCGCTCCGGCGGAGAGGAGCACGGCGGCGCCGAGCGCGATGAGCTCCGTACGACGGTCGAGGCGGCTCATGACGGTCCTTTCTGCAGGTGAAGTGGACAGTCACCACTGTTCCGCCGACGTCCGGCGGGCACATCGTGCCGTGGATGTCACCGCCCCTCCGCCGTCCGGTGGGGGCCATGCCTGTGACCTGCGCCTCAAGGGGGATCCGGGCTACGTCTGAGGGTGCGCAACGAATCGCCGCCGGGCCCCCGGGGCACGCAACGATTCGTTCAGTGGCGCGCAACGGGTTCTTCTTGTCCGGCCGAGCCCGCCGCCCGTACCGTCTATCTGGCCCCTCAAACCCTCCGTACCGGTGAGGATCACGCATGCGCACAGCCCTGCTCCAGAGCTCCGGCCGCCCCGGCTCGGTCGTCGAGAACCTCAAGGTGCTCGACGAGGCCACGGGTCGTGCCGCCGCCGCGGGCGCCGGGCTGCTCGTGGCGCCGGAGATGTTCCTGACCGGGTACGCGATCGGCGACGACATCGCCCGCCTCGCCGAGCCCGCCGACGGCGACTCCGCCGACGCGATCGCCGAGATCGCCACCCGGCACGGCGTGGCCGTCGCCTACGGCTACCCGGAGCGCGAGGGCGAGTCCGTCTTCAACTCCGCCCAGCTCATCTCCGCCGACGGCACCCGCCTCGCGAACTACCGCAAGACTCACCTCTTCGGCTGCTTCGAGCGCGACCACTTCACGCCCGGCGAGCAGCCGGTCGTGCAGGCCGAGCTCGGCGGACTGCGCGTCGGCCTCATGATCTGCTACGACGTCGAGTTCCCGGAGAACGTCCGCGCGCACGCCCTCGCCGGCACCGACCTCCTGCTCGTGCCGACGGCGCAGATGCACCCGTTCCAGTTCGTCGCGGAGTCCGTCGTCCCGGTGCGCGCCTTCGAGAACCAGATGTACGTCGCGTACGTCAACCGGGTCGGTCAGGAAGGGGAGTTCGAGTTCGTCGGGCTCTCCACGCTGGCCGGACCCGACGGCGTCGCCCGCGCCCGTGCGGGCCGCGGTGAGGAACTGGTCCTCGCCGACGCCGACCCCGGCTTCCTCACGGCCTCGCGCGAGGCGAACCCGTATCTGAAGGACCGCCGCCCCGGCTTCTACGGGTCGCTGATCTGAGCCTCGCCGCCCCCTGAACCACCTTTCTGTGCAAGGAGTCCGTACCCCCATGACGTCCACGGTGCCCAACGCCGTCCAGCACGCCGATGTGCAGCAGCCGCCGATCACCATGTTCGGCCCGGACTTCCCGTACGCGTACGACGACTTCCTCGCGCACCCCGCGGGCCTCGGCCAGATACCCGCGACCGAGCACGGCACCGAGGTCGCGGTCATCGGCGGCGGCCTGTCCGGCATCGTAGCCGCGTACGAGCTGATGAAGATGGGCCTCAAGCCCGTCGTGTACGAGGCCGACGAGATCGGCGGCCGGCTGCGCACGGTCGGCTTCGACGGGTGCGACCCCTCGCTCACCGCCGAGATGGGCGCCATGCGCTTCCCGCCCTCCTCCACCGCCCTCCAGCACTACATCGACCTGGTGGGCCTGGAGACCCGGCCGTTCCCCAACCCCCTTGCCGAGGCGACGCCCTCGACGGTCGTCGACCTCAAGGGCGAGTCGCACTACGCGACCACCGTCGACGACCTGCCGCAGGTCTACCGCGATGTGATGAACGCCTGGAACGCCTGTCTCGAAGAGGGCGCCGACTTCTCCGACATGAACCAGGCCATGCGCGAGCGCGATGTCCCGCGCATCCGCGAGATCTGGGCGAAGCTCGTCGAGAAGCTCGACAACCAGACCTTCTACGGCTTCCTCTGCGAGTCGGAGTCCTTCAAGTCATTCCGGCACCGCGAGATCTTCGGCCAGGTCGGCTTCGGCACAGGCGGCTGGGACACCGACTTCCCGAACTCCATCCTGGAGATCCTGCGCGTCGTCTACACCGAGGCCGACGACCACCACCGCGGCATCGTCGGCGGCTCCCAGCAGCTGCCGCTGCGCCTGTGGGAGCGCGAGCCGGAGAAGATCGTGCACTGGGCGTACGGGACCTCGCTCGCGAAGCTGCACGACGGCACCCCGCGCCCGGCCGTGACCCGACTGCACCGCACGGCGGGCAACCAGATCACGGTGACGGACGCGAACGGCGACATCCGTACGTTCAAGTCGGCCATCTTCACCGCCCAGTCCTGGATGCTGCTCTCGAAGATCGCCTGCGACGACTCGCTCTTCCCGATCGACCACTGGACCGCCATCGAGCGGACCCACTACATGGAGTCGAGCAAGCTCTTCGTTCCCGTCGACCGGCCCTTCTGGCTCGACAAGGACGAGGAAACGGGTCGTGACGTCATGTCGATGACGCTCACCGACCGGATGACCCGCGGCACCTACCTCCTCGACGACGGTCCGGACAAGCCCGCCGTCATCTGCCTCTCGTACACGTGGTGCGACGACAGCCTCAAGTGGCTGCCGCTGTCCGCGAACGAGCGGATGGAGGTCATGCTGAAGTCGCTCGGCGAGATCTACCCGAAGGTCGACATCAGGAAGCACATCATCGGCAACCCGGTGACCGTGTCCTGGGAGAACGAGCCCTACTTCATGGGCGCGTTCAAGGCCAACCTGCCGGGCCACTACCGCTACCAGCGGCGCCTGTTCACCCACTTCATGCAGGACGCCCTGCCCGAGGACAAGCGGGGCATCTTCCTCGCGGGCGACGACATCTCCTGGACGGCCGGCTGGGCCGAGGGCGCCGTGCAGACCGCGCTGAACGCGGTCTGGGGCGTCATGCACCAGCTGGGCGGGACGACCGACCCGACCAACCCCGGGCCCGGCGACGTCTACGACGAGATCGCGCCCGTCGAACTGCCCGAGGACTGACCGGGGTTCAGACTCCGGCCGCCCTGGCCGCCGTGTACACCTCGGCGGCCAGGTCCTTGAGCTCCTGGGCGTCCCGCGGGCTGTCGCCGAAGTCGAGGAAGAACTCGTCGAGGCCGACCTCGGCGTGGGCCGCGAGGTCGGTCACGATCTGGTCGATGCTGCCCTGGAAGGGGGCGCGGTCAGAGCCGTCGTACGCCTTGGCCGTGTACTGGAGGTTCACCCGCGCCACCGACTCGATCGGCTCCGTCCGCCCTCGCTCGGCCGCGAAGTTCCGCACCCCTTGCCACTGCGTGGCGAGCTGCTCGGCCCCCATGGCCACCGGCATCCAGCCGTCGCCGCGCTCGACGAGCCGGGACAGTGCCTTCTTGGTGAAGGCGGGCAGCAGGATCGGGATCGGCCGGGCGGGCTTCGGGGCGACCACGGCAGACGCGATCTTGGTCAGCCGGCCCTCGTACCGCACCGGGTCGGGGCCCCACACCGCGCGGCACACGTCGAGGACCTCGTCCAGGATCTGGCCGCGCTCCTCGAAGGGGGCCACCCCCGCCGCCGCGTACTCGTCGAGCGACCAGCCCGTGCCCAAGCCCGCCACGATCCGGCCACCGCTCGCCGCGTCCAGCGTGCCGAGGGTCCTGGCCAGCTGGAACGGGCCGTGCAGCGGGGCGACCAGGACACTCGTGCCGAGCCGCGCCCGACGTGTGGCCGGGACGGCCAGGGTCAGCGTCACCAGCGGTTCGGCGAGTCCGCGGTACGCCTCGGGCCAGGGCACTCCCGGCATGCCGTACAGCCCCTGCGTCGCGGGCTCGGGGAACAGGACGCGCTCGAACACCCACAGGCTCTCGTAACCGATCTCCTCGGCCGCGCGCGCCACGTCCGGCACGTCGCGTCCGATGTCGTACTGGTGCGTCTGCGGAAGACTCAGGCCGAGCCGAGTGGCCATGCTGGTGCTCCTTTGCATCAGGCGTATCGATCAGCAACGTATCGCTTACTACGCCACGTTCCGCGGTCTACGCGGTGATGTGGCCGGATCAGTCCGGCAGCGGAGTGAGCAGCATCCGGCCGGCGAAGCCCACCGCCGCGTCGAGGCGGGTGCCGAACTCCTCGGCCAGGTCGGGCAGGCCGCGCAGCGCCCACAGGGCCCGCGCCGCCGACCAGGTGGCGTCGCGCGCCCGCTCCAGGCTCCAGGAGCCGAGCAGATGGGTGAGCGGGTCGGCGATCTGGAGCAGGTCGGGGCCTGGCATCAGATCTTCGCGGATGCGTTCCTCCATCGAGACGAGGAGGTCGCCCACGCGTTCGAACTCGTCCTCCAGATCGGCGGGTTCGCAGCCGAGCGTACGACAGGTGTCCACCACGGCCAGCGCCAGATCGTGCCCGATGTGCGCGTTGATGCCCGCGAGCGCGAACTGCAGCGGACGTACACCGGGATGGCGCCGGAACTGCAGCAGTGGCCGCCAGCAGGCGGGCGCGCACCCCTGCTCGGCCACCGTCAGATAGCGCTCCGCGAACCGTACGTCCAGCGTGATCGCGGCCTCGGCATCCGGGAACTCGCCGGCGTCCAGACGCCGGTCGACCTCCTCGGTGACGGCGAGGTAGACGCGGTTGAAGACCGCGACCCCGTCCCGCTCGGGCAGGGTCGCGTCCAGGGCACGCATACGGGAGACGACCGTGTCCACGGGAGTAATCAACTGTGCCAACTGCGCCATGGGGGCAGCGTCCCAGTCCTAGGCTGGCCGGAGTGCCGCCGGGCCGGACGCATCCCCAGAACGGGGGAACGCAACCGTGGCGGGAGTGGGGGGAGCAGTACGTGTCAGGCTTACGTGCCCAGCGCCTGGCCGCGCGCAGGGCCGAGCGCAGGCGTGCCGCCCGGCGCGGTGCCATGGTCGCGGCGGCCTCGGTCGTGGTCGCGGTCGGCGCGGTGACCGGGATGGTGTCCGCGCTCGACGACGGGCGCTCCTCCGACGACGCCAAACCGCTGGTGAGCCGCTCGCCCAGTCTCCAGCCGCTGCCCGCGGTGCCGACGCCGTCGCCCACGTCGGCCTCGCCGTCCCCTGTGAAGTCTGCGTCCCCGAAGCCCAGCCCGAAGCCCTCCGCGAGCAAGAAGAAGCAGCAGACCGTGGCCGCCTCCGCCCTGCTCTACCGCCACCCCGACTCCCAGGTCCTCGACTGGGTCGAGGCCCATCCCGGCGACGCCCGGCGCGATGTGATCGAGTCCCGCATAGCCGACCGCCCGGCCGCGGTCTGGTTCGCGGACTTCACGCCGTCCACCATCACCGCACGGGTCAGGGCGGTGACGTCGGCCGCCGCCGTGCAGGGCCGGGTCCCGGTCGTCGTGGCGTACGCCGTCCCGCAGCGCGACTGTGGCGGCGCCTCGGAGGGAGGGGCGCCCGACCTCGCCGCGTACGACGGCTGGATCGACAACTTCGCGGCGGGGCTGGGATCCGGCGAGGTCATCGTCATCCTGGAGCCCGACTCGATCGCCCAGTCCGACTGCCTCACCGAGGGCGAACAGGCCGACCGCTTCGCCTCGTTGGCCCGCGCGGGCCGCGTCTTGAAAGCCGCGAACCCCAAGGCCCGGGTCTACTACGACGCCGGCCACTCCGACTGGAACCCGCCCGCCAAACAGGCCTCGCTGCTCGACCAGGCGGGTGCCGCCTCACCCGCCTCCTCCGACGGCATCTTCACCAACGTGTCCAATTTCCACCGTACGAGCGACGAGATCGCGTACGCCCGACAGGTGCTGTCCGCTCTCGGCGGCCCGGCGAGCCTGGGCGCCGTCATCGACACCAGCCGGAACGGCAACGGAGCCCCGTCCGACGGCGAGTGGTGCGATCCGGCGGGCCGGAAGATCGGCAAGGCGCCGACCCTGAGCACCGGGGAAGCCAGGATCGACGCCTATCTGTGGGTGAAGCTGCCGGGCGAGTCGGACGGCTGCAAGGGCACGCCGGGAACCTTCTCGGCGGAGTACGCCTATGAGCTGGCGCGCTGATCCTCGACCTCGTCGTACGAGGAGGTGCCCTCGTCCAGCAGCGGCTCCTGCGTCTTGAGGTGGGCCGGAGCCATCGCCCGCAGCGCGTGGTAGCCGGTGATCACGACGAGGGTGCCGAGGGCGATGCCGCTCAGCGAGAAGGTGTCCGTGAACTTCATGGTGACGTTGCCGATGCCGATGATGATGCCCGCGGCGGCCGGCACCAGATTCAGCGGGTTGCGCAGGTCGACCCGCGCGTTGAGCCAGATCTGGGCGCCGAGCAGGCCGATCATGCCGTACAGGATCACGGTGATGCCGCCGAGGACGCCGCCCGGGATCGCCGCCACGACCGCGCCGAACTTGGGGCAGACGCCGAAGAGGAGGGCGAAGCCCGCGGCGGTCCAGTAGGCGGCGGTCGAGTAGACGCGGGTGGCGGCCATCACGCCGATGTTCTCGGAGTACGTCGTGTTCGGCGGGCCGCCGACCGCGGTGGAGAGCATCGAGCCGACGCCGTCCGCGGAGATCGCGGTGCCCAGCTTGTCGTCCAGCCGGACGCCGGTCATTTCGCCGACGGCCTTGACGTGACCGGCGTTCTCGGCGACCAGCGCGATCACGACCGGCAGCGCTACGAGGATCGCCGACCACTGGAACGACGGGCCGTGGAAGGACGGCAGCCCGATCCAGTCGGCCTTGCCGACGCCGGAGAGGTCCAGGCGCCAGTGGTCCGTGAGCTTGCCGCTCGCGTCCACCGAGTGGATCTTGCCGAAGATCCGGTCGAAGGCCCAGGAGATCCCGTACCCGAAGACCAGACCGAGGAAGATCGCGATGCGTGACCAGAAGCCGCGCAGGCAGACCACGGCCAGGCCGGTGAACAGCATCACCAGCAGCGCAGTCCACTGGTCCTGCGGCCAGTACGTGGACGCGGTCACGGGCGCGAGATTGAAGCCGATCAGCATGACGACCGCGCCGGTGACGATCGGCGGCATCGTGGCATGGATGATCCGGGCCCCGAAACGCTGCACGGCGAGCCCCACCAGGAACAGGGCGATGCCGACCACGAACACCGCGCCGGTCACCGTCGCGCTGGTGCCGCCCTGCGCCCGAATCACGGCGGCGACGCCCACGAAGGAGAGCGAGCAGCCGAGGTAGCTGGGCACGCGGCCGCGCGTCGCGAGCAGGAAGATGACCGTCGCGACGCCGGACATCATGATCGCGAGGTTCGGGTCGAGGCCCATGAGGACGGGTGCGACGAAGGACGCCCCGAACATGGCCACCACGTGCTGGGCGCCGAGCCCGACCGTACGGGGCCAGGAGAGGCGTTCATCGGGGCGGACGACCGCTCCGGGGGCGGGCGTGCGCCCGTCGCCGTGCAGTTTCCATCGCACGCCGAGGTCCATGGTGAGGCTTCGCTTTCTCTGTACGTGAATCTGTCCGGACCATTGTCAGGGGTAACCAGCCGCCCTACGCTCGCACGGTCCTACTCATGAACTGCGTTCACATTTCTGATCGGAGTGCTCGATGAGTGCAAGACCCCGTCTGGGTGTGGTCCTTGCGGCCGTGGTCGCCCTCGCGTCCGCCGTCGTTCCCTCCGCCGTTGCCCATGCCGCGCCGAAAGTCCCCAGGACCGCGGTGCTCGACGGCGCGCGGCTGCAGCAGACGAAGGAGCGTCTGGATCGCGGTGATCCCCAACTCAAGCGCACGCTCGAGGATTTGACGGCCCGCGCCGACAACTGGCTGAACCAGGGCCCCTGGACGGTCGTCGACAAGCCGAAGCCCGCACCCGGCGGCGACGTCCACGACTACCTCAGCCAGGCCCCGTACTGGTGGCCCTCGCAGCCCAAGACCGCCGACAACCCCTGGGGTTGCCCCTACGTCCAGCGTGACGGCCAGCGCAATCCCGAGGTCGACACCGGCACCGACCGCCAGGACGTCGAGAAGGTCTTCGACTCGTCCTACGACCTCTCGCTGGCCTGGTACTACACGGGCAAGAAGCAGTACGCCGAGAAGGCCGCCTCCGTCCTGCGCACCTGGTTCCTGGCCCCGGACACCCGGATGAACCCGAACCTGAACCACGGGCAGTTCATCCCCTGCAAGTACGACGGCCGGGCCATCGGCATCATCGACTTCTCGCAGTCCTACACCAGCGTCCTGGACGCCATCGCGATCCTGGAGACGGGCGCCCCCGGCTGGTCCAAGAGCGACCGCACCGCGATGCTCGCCTGGAACACCGACTTCCGCGACTGGCTGGCGAACAGCGCATTCGGCAAGGAGGAGGGCGCCGCCAAGAACAACCACGGCACCTTCTACGACATGCAGCTCGCCGCACTGGCCTACGCGACCGGCGACAAGGACCTCGCCCGGCGCACCGTCCTCGACGCGCGCGCCCTGCGCATCGACCCGCAGATCGCCGCCGACGGCAGTCAGCCCCAGGAGCTGGCCCGCACCCGCAGTTGGCACTACTCGACCTTCGACCTGGTGGCGTACACCCGGCTCGCCGCCATCGGCCGGCATGTCGGCGTGAACCTCTGGTCGTACGAAGGGCCGGACGGCCAGAGCCTGTTCAAGGCGGTCGACTATCTGCTGCCCGCGGCGACGGGCGCCGAGCCGTGGGCCCACCCGGAGCTGGAGTTCCACCGGTTCGCGGCGAGCGACGTCGTGCACGCGGCCGCCGACGCGGGGGACAGGGCCGCGAAGGCAGCCGTGCCGAAGCTCGAAACGCCGCCCGGCGGTGACCTGTGGGCGCTGCGACCGGCGGCGGAGCAGCTGGACTCGATCGCGGGCTGACCTGCGCAGGAGGAGCAGGGCGACCAGAGGGTCGTCGAGCCCCGCACAGACAGGGGCTCCTGAGCGGTTGCTTAGGATGGGGTGTCCCCACCGTCCCGTCCGGCACCCTCAGGAGCCCCGCCCGTGACCGCCGAAGCACCACCCGCCGCCCCCGTGCTTGCCTACGGGCGGCTGATTCCCGTGACCGTCCACTTCGACGACCTGGACGCGCTCGGGCTGCTGCACAACGCCCGCTACCCCGTGATGGTCGAGCGTGCCTGGACCGCGTTGTGGAACGAGCGCGGCTTCGGCGGCTTCGAGGGCGACTGGGAGGCGGCGGGCGACTTCTGCAACGCCGTCAAGGAGTTGCGGATCAGCTACGAGGCTCCGATCAACCGGCCCGGCGCCTACGCCGTCCACCTCTGGCTGGAGCGGCTCGGGAACACCGGACTGACGTACGGCTTCCGCTTCTGCTCGGCCGACGGCTCGGTGACGTACGCGCACGGCACCAGGGTGCTCGTCCGGCTCGACGCCGGGACGCTGCGCCCGACGCCGTGGAGTGACCGGTTCAGGGCCTTGGGTCGGGAACTGCTGCGCTCGCGGGGCTGACCTTCGGCCGGTTGCGGTCGCCCGCGCGCAGCACGCCCGCGAACGCGACGAGCCCGCACGCCAGCACCGTGACCAGCCCGAACGACACCACCAGGCTCGTCGCCTGCGCCAGCGTGCCGATCGCGCCCGGCGCGACCAGACCCGAGGTGTACGTGATGGTGGCGACGCCCGCGATGGCCTGGCTGGGGTTGGGGCCGCTGCGCCCGGCCGCGGCGAAGCAGAGGGGGACGACGACGGCGATGCCGAGGCCCAGCAGGGCGAACCCGCCCATCGCCACCGCGGGCTGGTTCGCGACGACGATGAGCAGCCCCCCGGCCACGGCCAGGACTCCGCCCGCCCGTACGGTGCGCAGGGCGCCGAAGCGGTTCACCACCGTGTCGCCGGCCAGCCGGGCCAGCGCCATGGTCAGCATGAAGCCTGTCGTCGACGCCGCCGCGAGACCTGCCGAGGAATCCAGCTGGTCCCGCAGGTAGACCGCCGACCAGTCCAGGCTCGCGCCCTCCGCGAACACCGCGCAGAAACCGACCGCGCCGATGAGGAGGGCCGACTTGGGCGGCAGCGCGAACCTCGGCGGCGGCTCCTCGTCCTCGGCGGGCTGCAGATCGAGCACCCATCGACAGGCGAGCACCCCGAGGAGCGTGAGGGCCGCTGCGGCCAATGCGTGGTGCAGGCGGGCGTCCGAGCCCAGGTGCGCGGCCAGCGTGCCCGCGGCCGAGCCGATCAGGGCGCCCGCGCTCCACATACCGTGCAGCCCGGACATGATCGACTTGTCGAGCCGCCGCTCGATCTCGACGCCCAGCGCGTTCATGGCGACGTCGGCCATGCCCGCCGTGGCGCCGTAGGTGAACATCGCCAGGCACAGAGTGAGCAGGTTGGGCGCGAGGGACGGCAGGATCAGGGCCAGCGTCCACAGGGCGATCAGCCCGCGCAGCGCCGAGCGGGATCCGAAGCGATGGCTGATACGCCCCGCCAGCGGCATGGAGACGGAGGCGCCGAACGCCGTGAAGGAGAGGGCGAGGCCCAGTTGGCCCGCGCCGACGGAGGCGTGGTCCTGGATCCAGGGCACGCGGGTCGCGAACGAGCCCGTCACCGCGCCGTGCACCGCGAACACGGCGGCCACGGCGTACCGGGCCCGCTTCAGCTCGCGCATGTCGTAGACCACTTCACCCATGGTGCCGCTGCCCCTCCCGGACGTCCTCCCCGTACTGCCGCTGTAAACTATCAGGAACCCTGCCTGATAAATAGCGGATTTAAGGCCGGGGGTTCATGCCCCTCACTCATCCGGAGGAGCCCGTGGTCTGGGAAGAGCCCATGATCTGGTCTGGGACGGGCCCACGATCTGGGAAGAGCCCGTGGTCTGGGCGGAAGCCGTGGTCTGGGAGGAACCCGTGAGCTGGAAGGAACCCGTGATCTGGGAGGATCCCCGCATGCCCGCATCACCCAGCACCGCCCGGGCCATCAACGACCGGCTCGCCCTGAGCCTGCTCCAGCAGGAAGGCCCTTTGACGGCCGGGCAGTTGAAGCAGCTCACCGGGCTGTCCCGGCCCACGGTCGCCGACCTCGTCGAGCGCCTCACGGCAGCTGGGCTGATCTCCGTGGTGGGGGAGTCGGGGGAGCAGCGGCGCGGCCCGAACGCCCGCTTGTACGGGATCGTCGCCGACCGGGCCCACCTCGCCGCCCTCGACGTGCGCACCGAGGGCGTCTCCGTCGTCGTCTCCGATCTCCTCGGCGCGGAGCTGGCCCGGGCGTCGGTGCCCATCGCGGACGACACCGGCACGGGGCCCGCCGTCGAGCAGGCGGTCACGCTGGTGGAGCGCGCGGCGAAGGAGGCGGGGGCGGAGCGACTGCACACGGTCGGCATCGGAGCCCCCGGTCTGATCGACCCGGCCACCGGGGAACTCCGTGACTCCTCGGGCCTGCCCGAGTGGCACCGCCGCCTGGTGGCCGCCCTTCAGGAGCGCCTGCCCGCCCGTGTCCTGGTCGAGAACGAGACGAACCTCGCCGCCCTCGCCGAACAGCGCGACGGCGCCGCGCGCGACCGCGACACGTTCGTGCTGCTGTGGCTGGGGCACGGCACCGGTGCCGCGGTGATCCTCGACGGCCGGCTCCGCCGCGGGGCCTCCGGCGGCACCGGTGAAATCGGCTTCCTCCCCGTTCCCGGCACGTCGACCCTCCCCTCGGCGACGGACTGCGAGGGCGGCTTCCACTCGCTGGCGGGATCGGCGGCGGTCGCCGGGCTGGCGGCGCGGTACGGCGTCGTGGCGGAGCCGGCTCCGCACGAACCGCACGCGGCGGCGCTGGTGAGGGAGGCGGTGGCGACCCCCGACGCCCCGGCCTCCTCCCTTTTCCTCGACGCCCTCGCCGACCGTCTCGCCATCGGTGCCGCCTCCGTCATCGCCGTACTGGACCCCGGCTGCGTGGTCCTGGGCGGCGAGGTCGGCCAGGCGGGCGGGGTCGCACTCGCCGCGCGGGTGGAGGAACGCCTCGCACGGATGTCGCCGCTTCCGACGGAGGTGCGCGCGAGTGCGCTGGGCGGTGGGGCGGTGCTCCGCGGCGCGCTGCTCACCGCCCGCGACGGCGCACAGGAGGAGCTCTTCGCGCCGCGGGCCGGGTAGGGGCGGACGGGGCGAAAATCCCACCCACCCGCACCCACGCCGCGGTCACCCCTGCCGCTCACCCCCGAACCGCGCCGCCAAGTACTCCTCGAACGTGCCCTTCCCCACGGCCTGCCCCGGCGTCAGATGCCCTCCACCCCGAAACGCCCGATACGTCTTCCCCACAAGCCGGACGTTGAACAACGGGCGCCGCTTCCCGGCGGCTCGCAGATAGGCACGGGCCAGCGAGGGAAACGTACGCACCTCGGGCCCGCCCATGTCATCGGCGCGCCCCGCCGGCGCGCCGACCGCCAGCGAGGCCAGCCGGTCAGCGACCTCGGCGACCTCGATCGGCTGGTCGCTGACGCCGGCGGGGAGGTGGAGGACCGGCAGCCTGGCCATGGTGGCGAGGAGCTGGACAACGAGGTCGTGGAACTGGGTGGTGCGCAGGATCGTCCAGCCGAGCCCCGACTCCTCGACCAGCTTCTCCACCGCGAGCTTGGTCCTGTAGTAGCCGAGCGGCACCACGTCCACACCGACGATCGAGATGTAGACCAGGTGCGGAACACCCGCCCGGCGCGCGGCCGCGATCAGATGTGCGGCCGCCCGCTCGTCACCCCCGCGCGGCGTAGTCGCACAGTGCACGATCGCGTCCACGCCCGCAACGGCGGCGTCCAGCCCCGCGCCGCCCTCGCGCAGATCGACGGCGTACGGCTGCGTGTGCCGGCTGAGCACCCGTACCTCGTGGCCGTCCGCCCGCAGCCGCTCGGCCACGAGTCGGCCGAGGGTTCCGGTGCCGCCGGTCACCAGGATCGTGGTCATGCTTTTCAGTCCCTTCGGACGTCGGACGCCCCCGGGTGGACCGCCCTCCGTCAGCTGAGACCGGGCAGGCACCACGCATGTGACAACGCCCGGCCAGGACTTGACCCACGACCAGGACGTGGCCGGATCCGGACCCTGCGGGTCAGGCCTGGACCAGGCCGGTTCAAGCCTGTGCCCGCTCCAGCTGGCGGCCCACGAACTCCAGCTTGTCCGGGTTCAGCACCGCTCGCACCTGCGTGCACACGCCTTCGTGGACCTCGAACGTGACGACACCGAGCGGACGGTCGTCCGCCCGAACGAGCAGCGCGGCGCGTCCGTTGACCTCGGCCACCATGAAGTCGACGTCCTCCGTCGCGAACGAGCCCAGGACGCCCGCCAGGAACCGCAGAACCTTCTCGCGCCCCTCGATCGGCCGCCGCGCCGCGGAGACCTTGCCGCCGCCGTCGGACCACCAGGTCACGTCCGCCGCGAGCAGACTCTCCAGACCGGCCAGATCGCCCTCGCGGGCCGCCGTGAGGAAGGACGCGACGAGCCCGGCCTGTTGCTCGGGCGCGGCCTCGAAGCGGGCCTTGGGCGCGGCGACCCGCTGGACCGCCCGCCGGTACAGCTGACGGCAGTTGGCCTCGCTCAGCTCCAGTACGCCGGCGATCTCCCGATGGCCGTACGCGAAGGCCTCTCTCAGTACGTACACCGCGCGTTCGGTCGGGGTGAGCCGCTCCAGGAGGACCAACAGGGCCATGGACACGGCGTCGCGTCGCTCGGCCGACTCCAGGGGGCCGAGCGTGCCGTCCGAAGTGATCACGGGCTCGGGCAGCCACGGCCCGGCGTACTGCTCGCGCCGTGCGCGGGCCGAGGTCAGCCGGTTGAGGCAGAGATTGGTGACGACCTTGGCGAGCCAGGCGCCGGGCTGGTCGATGCCCGCGCGGTCGGCGCCGCTGAAGCGCAGATACGCGTCCTGCACGGTGTCCTCCGCGTCCGCGGCGGAACCGAGCATGCGGTAGGCCAGCCCGAAAAGCCGCGGGCGATACGTCTCGAATTCGTCGGCGAGGCTCGTCGTCACGCCTCCAGCCTCGCAGAGAGGGTTGGAGACCCGGCGGCGGGGCAAGGGCCTCCGTCACCGCCGCCGGGTCGATCGGGGGGGGCGACCATTCGGTGTCGACGAACCGGACGCGCTGCCGGTCGGACGGGTTGACCGAACCGCCGGAAACGAAGCAGTGATCGCCGACCTTAAATGGACTAGACCAAAGCGTCAATGGGTATGGATCATTATCAAGGGCGTGCGCCGGAGCGGAAGTTGGCCGCTCGCGCGCCGCGCGAGAAGTCCATCCATATGGCCTGTGAGCCACCCCACAGGCATTCGCCCGCATGGGCGTCGATCAGGCGTGGCACACTGGCTCTGTACCAGAAGCAGCGCACTCCGGGGTCGGTGAAATTCCGAACCGGCGGTTACAGTCCGCGACCCGGTCGCTTCCAGCGGCCGGTTGACCAGGTGAAATTCCTGGACCGACGGTTAAAGTCCGGATGGGAGGCAGTGCGCGGCGGGCGGGCATTCGTGCGCGCTGCCGTTTGTTGCGACGTGTCCCATGGGACACGTCCCCTTGCGGCGTCGCTCCCGGTGTCGTCGTCCGCTCATTCTGTCGTCATCGACAGGCCCCGGAGTCCGTGCCCCATGAGGCAGGAGGACCCGGGAAGTGTTCACCGGAATCGTCGAAGAGCTGGGTGAGGTCACCGCCGTCGAGAACCTCGACGACGCCTCCCGTTTCCGTCTGCGTGGCCCAGTCGTCACGCAGGGCGCGCAGCACGGCGACTCCATCGCCGTCAACGGCGTCTGTCTCACGGTGGTCGACCACGAGGGCGACGAATTCACCGCCGACGTCATGGCCGAGACCCTGGACCGCTCCAGCCTCGGCGCTCTGACCGTCGGCTCCCGCGTCAACCTGGAGCGCCCCATGGCCGTGGGCGAGCGCCTCGGCGGGCACATCGTGCAGGGACACGTCGACGGCACCGGCGCGGTCATCGAGCGCAAGCCGTCCGACAACTGGGAGATCGTCAAGATCTCGCTCCCCGCCGACCTCTCCCGCTATGTGGTCGAGAAGGGCTCCATCACGGTCGACGGCATCAGCCTGACCGTCGTCGACGCGGGCCCCGACTACTTCACCGTCAGCCTCATCCCGACCACACTCGCGCTGACCACGCTCGGCCTCAAGCAGCCGGGCGACCCGGTCAACCTCGAGGTCGACGTCATCGCCAAGTACGTCGAGCGGCTGCTGGGCCCGCAGGGAGCAGCCAAGTGAACTGGCTCAACTCCGAGGCCTTCGTCCTCTTCGACCAGCACATCAAGTGGTCGGACATGATCGGCAACGTCATCGGTCTGATCGCCCTCGCCCTCGGCTGGCGGCGCTCCATATGGAGCTGGCCCGCCCAGTTCCTGTCGGGCGTCGTCCTCTTCGCGGCCTTCTCGACGGCCCACCTCTCCGGCAGTGCCGGCAAGCAGGTCGTCGTCATGATCGTCGCGGTGTACGGCTGGTGGCAGTGGAACCGCGGCAGGGGACAAGCGGCGGACGGTTCCATCGCCGTCCGCTTCGCCACCTGGCGCGAGCGCGGCTACCTGATCGGCGCCGCGGCCGTCGGCACCGTCGCGGTGGCCGGCCTGTTCTTCGCGTACCCGTCCCTCTCCTGGGACCCTTGGCCGGACGCGTACATCTTCGTCGGCACCATCGTCGCCATGTACGCCCAGGCACGCGGCATGGTCGAGTTCTGGTTCGCCTGGCTGCTGGTGGACCTGGTGGGCGTGCCGCTCAACTTCGCCAACGGCTTCGCCTTCTCCGGTTTCGTCTACGTCCTGTACGGCGCGCTCGTCCTGTGGGGCATGCGCGACTGGTGGCTGCGCTCCCGCAAGGCCGGGCAGCCCGTCCTGGAAGGAGCCCCGGCATGACAACGGCGCCGGTTTGGTACAGCACCGGGCACGATCTCGATGCCTCGGACTTCGCGCTCGACCCGGTCGAGAAGGCCATCGCCGACATCGCGGCGGGCCGCCCGGTCGTGGTCGTCGACGACGAGGACCGGGAGAACGAGGGCGACCTCGTCATCGCCGCCGAGAAGGCGACCCCCGAGATCGTCGCCTTCATGATGAGCGAGTGCCGCGGGCTGATCTGCGCGCCCATGGAGGGCGACGAACTGGACCGGCTCCGGCTCCCGCAGATGGTCGACGACAACACCGAGTCGATGAAAACCGCGTTCACAGTGTCGGTGGACGCGTCCGCCGCTCACGGTGTGACCACCGGCATCTCGGCATCCGACCGTGCCACCACGCTTCAGCTGCTCGCCGACGGCAGGGCCCAGGCGGACGACTTCGTGCGCCCCGGCCACATCTTCCCGCTGCGCGCCAAGCCCGGCGGCGTCCTGGTCCGCAACGGCCACACCGAGGCAGCCGTCGACCTGGCCCGTCTCGCGGGCCTTCGCCCGGCCGGTGCGATCGTCGAGATCGCGGGCGAGGACGGCCGCATGCTCCGCCTGCCCGAGCTGATCCCCTTCGCCCGCAAGCACGGCCTGACGATCATCTCCATCGAGGACCTGATCGCCTACCGCCGCACCGCCGAGCCCACCGTCCGCCGTGAGGCCGAGGTCCACCTGCCCACCGCCTTCGGCGAGTTCACGGCCTACGGCTACCGCTCCACCGTCGACGGAGTCGAGCACGTCGCCCTCGTCCACGGCGAGATCGGTGACGGCGAGGACGTCCTCGTCCGCGTCCACTCCGAGTGCCTCACCGGCGACGTCTTCCACTCGCTGCGCTGCGACTGCGGCCCCCAGCTGCAGACGGCCATGGAACGCATCCAGACCGAGGGCCGCGGCATCGTGGTCTACCTGCGCGGCCACGAGGGACGCGGCATCGGGCTGCTCTCCAAGCTGCGCGCGTACGAGCTTCAGGAGCAGGGCCGCGACACGCTCGACGCCAACCTGGAGCTGGGCCTGCCCGCCGACGCCCGGGACTACGGCGCGAGCGCCCAGATCCTGGAGGACCTCGGCGTGCACAGCCTGCGCCTGATGACCAACAACCCCGACAAGACCGACGCGCTCGTCCGGCACGGCCTCAAGGTCTCCGCTCGGGAACCGATGCCCGTACAGGCGGGCGAGCACAACCTCCGCTACCTGCGCACCAAGCGGGACCGGATGGGTCACGACCTGCCCTGGCTGGACACGACCACCGTGTCCGCCTGCGGCAACCAGTAAGAACGGCAATACCAGCAACAACGGCACTATCGGCAACACTGCACAGCGGCACTGAGGAGAGACGTGAGCGGCAAGGGTGCACCTGAACTGTCCGTACGCAACTGCGGCGACCTGCGCGTCGCGGTCATCGCGGCACAGTGGCACGAAAAGGTGATGGACGGCCTCGTCGACGGCGCGCTGCGCGCCCTGCACGAGCTGGGGATCGACGAGCCGACCCTGCTTCGGGTCCCCGGCAGCTTCGAGCTGCCGGTCGTCGCCAAGGTCCTGGCGGGCCGCGGCTACGACGCGATCGTCGCGCTCGGCGTCGTCATCCGTGGCGGCACCCCCCACTTCGAGTACGTATGCCAGGGCGTCACCCACGGCCTCACCCAGGTCTCCATCGACACCGGCGTGCCCATCGGCTTCGGCGTGCTGACCTGCGACACCGAGGAGCAGGCCCTGGACCGCGCGGGCATCGAGGGCTCCAACGAGGACAAGGGGCACGAGGCGGTGACGGCCGCGGTGGCGACCGCGGCCACGCTGCGCTCAGTATCTGAACCCTGGCGCTGAGGAACCCCCGTGAGCGCGTAGGGTAGGCAGCACCATGTCCAAGAAGACGTTCGAGGAGCTCTTCACCGAGCTCCAGCACAAGGCCGCCAACGGCGATCCCGCCACTTCGCGTACCGCCGAGCTGGTCGGCAAGGGCGTCCATGCCATCGGCAAGAAGGTCGTCGAAGAGGCCGCCGAGGTCTGGATGGCCGCCGAGTACGAGGGCAAGGACGCCGCCGCCGAGGAGATCTCGCAGCTGCTGTACCACGTCCAGGTGATGATGGTCGCGCGGGGGATCTCCCTCGACGACGTGTACGCCCACCTGTAGATCCCGCTGTTCCCCAACCCCCATCACGCAAAGGAAGCCGACCTCATGCTGCGCATCGCCGTCCCCAACAAGGGTTCCCTGTCAGGCCCTGCGGCGGAGATGCTGCATGAGGCCGGCTACCAGCAGCGCCGGGAGTCCAAGGAACTGAGGATCGTCGACCCGGAGAACGAGGTCGAGTTCTTCTACCTCCGTCCTCGCGACATCGCGATCTACGTCTCCTCCGGCCGCCTCGACATCGGCATCACCGGCCGCGACCTGCTCATCGACTCGGGCGCCAACGCGGAGGAGATCCTGCCGCTCGGCTTCGCCCGCTCGACCTTCCGTTTCGCCACCAAGCCGGGCACGGCGGGCGGCATCGCGGACCTCTCCGGCATGACGGTCGCCACCTCGTACGAGGGCATCGTCGCCAAGCACCTCGCCGACCACGGCGTCGACGCCTCCGTCGTCCACCTCGACGGCGCGGTCGAGACCGCCATCGAACTGGGCGTCGCCGAGGTCATCGCCGATGTCGTCGAGACCGGCACCTCGCTGCGCAACGCGGGCCTCGAGGTCTTCGGCGACCCGATCATGAAGTCCGAGGCCGTCGTCGTCCGCCGGGTCGGAGCCGACACCGCCGAGGACGCCGAGCCCAAGGTGCAGCAGTTCCTGCGCCGCCTCCAGGGCGTCCTGGTGGCACGGACGTACGTGATGATGGACTACGACTGCCGCGCCGAGCACCTGGAGAAGGCTGTCGCCCTCACCCCGGGCCTGGAGTCGCCGACCATCTCGCCGCTGCACAACGAGGGCTGGGTCGCCGTGCGCGCCATGGTCCCCGCCAAGGAGGCCCAGCGGATCATGGACGACCTGTACGCGCTCGGCGCGCGGGCCATCCTGACCACCGCCATCCACGCCTGCCGGCTCTGACGGGACTGCCGGACATGTCAGACCTTCCCACCCTTCCCGTCACATTCCGACCGTCCCGCACCCGGGCCGTGCTGCTCACCGCGGGCGCCGCGATCTTCGTGGTCATCACGACGGTCGCGATGCTCCTGGAGCAGCTCGGCCCGGGGGAGCGGCTCAGCTTCATCTTCACCGCGGCGCTGCTCTTCGGGGTGCTCCTGCTGCTCTCCCGGCCCAAAGTCGTCGCCGACGAGAACGGCGTCACCGTCGTCAACATCGCCGGCAAACGACACCTGGACTGGGCGGAGATCCTCCAGGTCAACCTGCGCCCCGGTGACCCCTGGGTGTTCCTCAACCTCAGTGACGGCACCAGCCTGCCCGCGCTCGGCATCCAGCCGGGCATCGCCAAACAGCGCGCGATCGAGGACGCCCGCGCCCTGCGTGCCCTCGCCGAGGCCCGCTCCATCGGCGACCCCGAGAAACATGAGGGCTGACTCTCAGCCTTCCACCCTGCCCGCCGGGCCCATGTCTTGATTAATCTGTTGGCGGAGGCGTTTTCGTTGCGCCTCCGTCTCTGATGTGCCACCCGGAATTCAGAGGCCCCCTGCTACCCGAGGAGTGACTCCCTCCAGCGATGGACGGATCGTCCTGTAGTACCTGCGCCGCCCCCTCCCGACATATCGAGGCGGCGGCATGACCATCCCCCTGCTGCTCCTTGGGGCGGCATTCCTGCTGATTCTCGCCAACGGCTTCTTCGTCGCGGCGGAGTTCGGCCTCGTCACGGTCGAGCGCCCCGACGCCGAGAAGGCCGCGGCCGACGGCGACCGACGGGCTCAGACCGTCGTGAACTCGCTCAAGGAGCTGTCCTTCCAGCTCTCCGGTACCCAGCTCGGCATCACCATCACCTCGCTCGTCGTCGGCATGCTCGCCGAACCGGCGCTCGCCGAGCTGCTGCACGGCCCGTTCACCGCGATCGGCATCCCCGAAGGCGCCGTGTCCGGTGTCGCCGTGGTGGTCGGCATGCTGCTCGCCTCGGCCGTGCAGATGGTCATCGGCGAACTCGTGCCCAAGAACTGGGCGGTGTCCAAGCCCCTGCAGGTCGCTCGCTTCGTGGCGGGCCCGCAGCACATCTTCTCGCGGCTGTTCCGGCCGGTCATCGCCGCCCTCAACGCGGTCGCCAACCGGCTCGTACGGGCTCTCGGCGTCGAGCCCGCCGAGGAGCTGGCCTCCGCCCGCACCCCCGGAGAACTCGTCTCGCTCGCCCGGCACTCGGCGCAGGCCGGTGCCCTGGAGCAGGACACCGCGGATCTCTTCGTACGGACCATCTCGCTCGCCGACCTGACCGCGCAGCACGTCATGACCCCGCGCGTGAAGGTCAGCGCGCTGCAGTCGTCGGCGACCGCCGAGGATGTCGTCAACCTCACCCGCGCCACCGGCCTGTCCCGCTTCCCCGTCTACCGGGAGCGGATCGACGAGATCGTCGGCATGGTGCACCTCAAGGACGCCCTCGCGATCCCCTCGCGCGACCGGCTGCGCACCCCCGTCGGCAGGATCGCCCAGGCCCCGCTGCTGGTCCCGGAGACGCTGCCCGTGCAGCCCCTTCTGGAGCAGCTGCGCAGCGAGCAGCCGATCGCCGTCGTCGTCGACGAGTACGGCGGTACGGCGGGCGTCGTCACCCTGGAGGACATCGTCGAGGAACTCGTCGGCGAGGTCCGCGATGAACACGACGGGCAGGACCTGCCCGAACTCGCGGCGGCGCCGCCCGAGGACGGGCGGCCCGCGTGGGACGCCGACGGCAGCTGCCGGGTGGACGTCCTGCTGCGCATAGGACTCGACGTGCCCGAGGGGCCGTACGAGACCGTCGCGGGCCTCGTCGCCGACCTGCTCGGCCGGATCCCCGCCCCCGGCGACAAGGCCGAACTCCCCGGCTGGCGCCTGTCGGTGCGCCAGGTCGGGCACTACCGCGCCGAACGCGTCCGCTTCGTGCGGACCGCGCCCGCTGCGGAGGCCGTCCGATGAGCGTGCTCCAACTCCTTTTCGCCGCGCTGCTGGTGCTCACCAATGGCTTCTTCGTCGGCGCCGAGTTCGCGCTCGTCTCCGTGCGGCGCAGCCAGATCGAACCGCTGGGGACCGCGCGGGCCCGACAGGTCCTGTACGGCCTCGAGCGGCTCCCGCAGATGATGGCCGCGGCCCAATTCGGCATCACCGTCTGCTCGTTGACGCTCGGCGCGGTCGCCGAGCCGACCGTCGCCCATCTGCTGGAGCCGGTCTTCGAGGCGATTCATCTGCCCGACGGGCTGATCCACCCCCTCGGATACGTCATCGCGCTCGCCCTCGTCGTCTTCCTCCACCTCGTCATCGGCGAGATGGTGCCGAAGAACCTGGCTATGGCCGCGCCCGAGAAGACGGCGCTGTGGCTGAGTCCCGGCCTGGTCGCCTTCGCGCGGCTGTGCCGGCCGGTCACCGTCGGCCTGGGCGCCTGCGCCCGGCTGATCCTGAAGCTGTTCCGTGTGGAGCCGAGGGACGAGGTCGAGGCGGTCTTCACCAGCGAACAGCTCAACCGGCTGGTCGAGGACTCGGGCCAGGCGGGCCTGTTGGAACCGGAGGAGCAGGAGCGTCTGGAGGACGCCCTGGAGCTGGGCTCCCGCCCGGTCACCGACGTCCTCCTGGACCGCGACTCCCTGGTGACCGTTGGGCCCTCGGTCACCCCGGGCCAGGTCGTCGCGCTCACCGCGCGCACCGGGTACTCCCGCTTCCCGGTGGCCGCCGAGAACGGTGCCTTCATGGGCTATCTGCATGTGAAGGACGTACTCGACCTGGAGGAGTCCGAGCGGGCGGTGCCGCAGCAGATCTGGCGGCCGATGACGACCCTGCGGTGCGAACTTCCGCTGGACGACGCGTTGACCGTGATGCGTCGCGCCGCGACCCACCTTGCCCAGGTCGCCGACGCTTCGGGCAAGGTGCTGGGGCTCGTGGCCCTGGAGGACGTCCTGGAGCTGCTGGTCGGCGAGGTACGGGACCCGGCACACCGAGAGATTCCGCCCCTACGCGTCTCGGAACCCCGCCCGAGCGAGACCCCGGAGGAAGCGCTGGCGAGCTGAGCCAAGGGGTATCTCGCCCCCTCCGCCCCTACCCGCCCCGACCAGCCTGTCGGCTGCGGGTGGGTGGGGGTTGATCGCGCAGTTCCCCGCGCCCCTAAAAGGGGCGCGGGGAACTGCGCGATCTTTTAGCGGGGGTCTGGGGGCGCAGCCCCCAGGTACGGGACGGGTAGGGGCGGAGGGGGCGAAAACCTTCCCCGAGCCACCCCGGTCACATCGTGGACGGATCCTGCGGCCCCCGCCCCGACAGAACCTCCCCGTACGCCTGCATCAGATCCGGCAGCCGCAGCGTCGACAAGTCGTCACGGGACAGCGTCCCGGGGTACAGCGACAGCCGGAGGTCGCGATACGCGCAGCTCTTCTCGTACAGCGTGCGCAGAAAGCGCCCATTGCCGAGCTCGTCGATCCATCCCTGGTCGACGACATGCCCGGCGATCGAGCGCAGCTCGTCCAGCGCCTCCTCGTCCCACGCGTCGCCGTTCTCCGCGGCCAGCACCTCGCCGATGGAGGTGAGTTCGAGGGGCCGGTAGGAGGGGAAGTCGACGCGGGTGGTGAAGCGGGAGGAGAGGCCGGGGTTGGCGGCCAGAAGGCGGTCCATGCCCTCGGGGTAGCCGGCGAGGATGACGACGAGGTGGTCGCGGTTGTCCTCGGCCCGCTTCAGGAGCACCTGCAGGGCCTCGTCTCCGTACGCGTCACCCTTGCCGTACCCGGAGTTCGACAACGAGTAGGCCTCGTCGACGAAGAGGACGCCGCCGATGGCGGAGTCGATCAACTCGTTGGCCTTGACCGCCGTCTGGCCGAGATACTCGCCGACCAGGTCCGCCCGCTGCGCCTCCACCAGATGGTCGCCGCCGAGCAGCCCGAGCGCGTAGAAGACCCGGCCGAGGATGCGGGCCACGGTGGTCTTGCCGGTGCCGGAGGGGCCGGAGAAGACGAAGTGCCGCTTCGGCGGCTGGACCGGGAGCCCCTGCCCGGCGCGCAGCCTCGCCATGTTCAACTGCGCCGACAGCGCCTTGACCTGGCGCTTCACGGGCTCCAGGCCCACCATGCGCTCCAGTTCGGCGAGCGCCTCTTCGAGTAATGCGGGGTCGGTCGGCCCGGCGGGCAGCGGCTGCACCGGCAGCACGGCCTTCTCGCGCACCGAATCGGTCTCCGGAGGCAGCCCGCCCGGTGGTGGGAGGTCGGGCTCCGAGAGCTTCAGGTCCCGTCCCTCGGCACCGAACAGCGGATCCACACCGTCCGGGCCCTCCATCACGTCCTGCCCGACCCCGGCGAGCGTGATCGCCGCCAGGTCGGCGGCGGCATCGTCGTACCCGTCGCCCTCGGAGATCGCCGCGAGCCGTGCCGAGGTGTCCATGAAGGAGGGGTCGACCCGGTGCACCGCCCGGTACAGGGGGAGCGCGGCGGCGGACCGCCCGGTGCCCTCGTGCGCCCGCGCCAGCCAGTAGCGCAGCTCCTTGCGCTGGGGCTGCTCGCTGCGACAGCGCATCAGTGCGGAGGCGAGGAGCGGCTCCGCCTGGCCGTACATCTCGAGGCGGACGCGCGCCATGCCGCCGAAGAGGCCGGCCTCTATGCCCAGCATGGGATCGTTGATCAGCGGATCGGTGTGCCGGACCAACTGCTCCCAGTCCTTGACAAGGTAGGCGCGGCAGGCGTGCAGGAATCGCACCTGGGGGTCCGCGTCGACGGGCGGAAGACCCGCAAGCGCCCGGTCTAGCTCCGGGACATGTCGTCCGTCGAGCCAGTGCGAGGCGTGCGCGAGCAGCAGATCGCGCGGGCTCTCCAGCACCGGCTGGACCCACCAGCCCAGCCAGTACCAGGAGTTGAGGGTGCGACGATGCCGGGTGCGCTGCTCCCCGAAGCGTTCCCGGTGCCGGAACATCCGCAGCAGCGCGGTCGTCGTGTCCACCCGCAGCGCGTGCAGTCCGAGCCAGCCGTCCGCCATGCCAGGGTCCATCCGGACCGCGGCGCGGAACTCCTCCTCCGCCTGCGGATAGGCGCCCATCGTGTAGGCATCCACACCTCGCAGCCAGGCGAGGTCGGCCGGGGCCTGAGGGCCCTGCGTGCCGAAGTCCATCACGTCCCCCACAAACCGTGCCCCCGATGGTCAGGGAGTGTCTCGTGGATCAGGACACCCCCTCGCCGCCGGGCCGGTGCCCGTCGGCAGCTTTGGTCGAACCGCCGTGCCGCGGACGGGAGTTGCATCGGTGCGCAGAGCAGCCGTCCGAAGGTCGCACCGAGAGGCATCGTACCTGCGGTGCATACGCGGGCCGAAGGGTGCCGCCACACCCCGTTCCACGAGGTGGGAGCAGATGGGGCGCACTTCGCACGGTGACCGAGGGTGAGCGAATCACGGCACGCAGCGCCCGGAAAGAGAGGGTCTGGGCAGAACGAAGCCCCCGATCACGGGGGAACAACCGGGGGCTTCGCGACTGCGGGCGGCCTCGAAAGCCGCACATTGAGAACGTAAGTCCTGTACGGCCCCCCGGTCAAGCCGAGTTGAAGCACTGAGGGAACTTCTCATGCAGGGGTCTTCACACGTTCAGCACACTGCGGATGGTCCGTCACCGTGAGTGATGATGTGGTCCGGTCCTGGCGTCTCAACTGGCCCCGGCAGCACCTCGTACCCCTCAGAACACTGCCGCACCAGAAGATCGGCGAACGGCCTTGAGGGGTCCTTGGTGAAGTGTTGGCGCTCCGCGCGGACCCATCCGGCCCAGAACTCGCTCTGCGCCTCCCCGTCCCGGACCCGCCCGCGCGTCCACGCTTCGTCGTGCGGCAACTCCATCCACAGCAGTCGCGCCAGGAACGGGCGCATCGCGCGTCGGCCCGCGCCGACGCCTTCCAGGAGGATCACGGGCGCGGGCGGCAGCGCACGGGCCGGGCCGAAAGTCCGGGCGATCCAGTCGTACGGGGTGTAGTGCGCGGCCTCGCCCCGGCGCAGCGGCTCGACCACCTGGCGCAGCAGCCGCTCCGTCCAGGCGAAGAGCTCCTCGTGCGTCGCTATGTCGTCGAGGTGCAGCACGGGCGCGTCGCCCAGTGCCGCCGCCAACTGCCCGGCGAATGTGGTTTTTCCGGAGCCCGCGTGCCCGTCGACGCCGATCAGGCGGACGGGGCCGCAGGAAGGCGGCAGTCGGCGCAGGTGTGCGGCGAGGTCGTGAATGGGGCTTCCCGGGGTGCGGTGAGATGTCGGCATATTCCTGGGGGACATTCTATCCGGATGGCGTTCACAGCGGATCCGTGGGCACCGAATAGTGCCGCATTGAACTAATCATTGAACAATCCTCAAGAAATCCTTTCGCTCTCCGTATAACCGTGGGCGAGGCGGAACCAGGTATTTCGCAAACGCCGTTCCGGTTCCCCTTGATGCTGAGTAGGGTGCCTGTTGCGCAACTGTGAAGCGTCGTACGGGGATGGACAGGGGAAGATGGCCGCGGGGTTATTCGAGGGGCAGTATGTGTGGCATCCGGCGGCCGACGACCGCAGACTCGCGAGCGTCTGCGTGGATGTCCGGGCCGGCCGCTATCTGAGCGCCCACGAAGCCCTGGCGGAGACACGCGGTGACTTCGGACTGCGCGCCCACCGTTCCCTGGTCCTGGCTTCCGAGGCCGCCGACTCCGACCTCGCCGAACGCTGGCTGGCCGAGGAACCGACCCCCGAGGCCGCGCTGATGTGGGCGCGCGTGGCCGTACTGCGAGCGTTGCGCGCGGCGGACGCCAAGGACGACCGGGCCGAGGCCCTGGAGCGCATCGCGATCACCGCGTGCGACCGGGCCGCGACCATGGCACCCGCCGATCCCACGCCCTGCGTCGCCAAACTGGCCATGGCCCGGCTGCACGACCTGCGTGACCCCGCCCCGCAGGGCCTGCTCACGCAGCCGCCCGGCCCCTGGCAGCTGTTCTCGCACATCCTCCGCCTCGACCCCTGGAACCGCGAGGGCCACCACCGCTTCCTGGCGTTCTTCTTCACGCGGTACGGCGGTTCGGTGAACGCCGCCTGGGACGTCGCAGCCTTCCTGAGTCAGCGAGCCCCCGCCTCCTCGCCGCTGCGGCTGCTTCCGCTGGTGGCCCTGGTGGAGAGCTACAACCCCTCGCAGCTGCTCGTCGACCGCACCTGGGAGCAGCCCCAGTGGCGCTCCACCGCACTCGCCATCTATCAGAACTGGCTTCCCGAGGTGCCGGGTTACCGGTTCACGCCGGTGCTCGACCTGGCGTATCTGGCCCATGCGCTGTTCATGGCCCAGCGCGAGTTCGAGGCGCGCGCGGTCTTCATGGCCATGGGGCCCTACGCCTGCCGGATGCCCTGGAGCGTGTTCGGCGAGCCCGAGGAGCAGCTCTCCCGCGCCCGCCGCTCCTGCGGCCTTCCTGTGCCGGGATCTGCCTGACCCGGCCCGAACCGGCCGTCCGGGCCGCCCGGACGAGTCTCCCAGCCACCCCCAGTCGTCCGGTCACCTCCCACAGAAAGGTCAGTTGTGTCAGAACGGATATCGGCCCCGCGCGCGAGAGGTCAGGTCGGCGAGGATTCCGCCGCGCTCGACGACGACGCGACACTTCATGCGATGGGATATCCGCGAAAGCTCACACGCCGATTTCAGGCGTTCGACAATTTCGCGATCTCCTTCACCATCATCAACATCATCTCCGGTATTTTCTCATCCTTCGGATTCGGTATGAATGCCGGTGGTCCGCGCATTCTCGTTTTCGGCTGGATCGGCGTCTCCGTCATGGTGCTGTTCATCGGCGCCGCCATGGCGGAGGTGGCTTCCGCCTATCCGACGAGCGGGGCGCTCTATTTCTCCGCCGGGAAGCTCGCCAAGCGCCACAAGGGTGCCTGGTCCTGGTACACGGGCTGGCTGAATTTCGTCGGCCAGGTGGGCGGCACGGCCGCCACCGGGTACGCGGCCGCCACCTTCATCCAGGCCTTCATCGCCCTGCAGTGGCACTCGTACGAGCCGACCGCCCAGCAGACGGTCATGATCACGGCGCTGATCATCGTGCTCCAGGGTCTGGCCAATACCTACACCGTGCAGTTGGTCGCCCTGCTCAACCGGATCTCGGTGTGGTGGCTGCTGATCGGGCTCGTAGTGATCGTGAGCACCCTGATCGTGATGCCCGACGGCCACCAGTCGGCCTCGTTCGTCACGCATTTCGTCAACAACACCGGTTTCACGAACGGCCTTTACGGAGGGATGCTCGGCCTGCTGGTCACCAGTTGGACCTTCACGGGCTTCGACGGCAGCTTCCACATGTCCGAGGAAACGGTGCGCGCCACGGTCAACGCGCCCAAGGGGATCACGCGGGCGATCGGCTATTCGGCGATCACCGGACTGATCCTCATGCTCGCCCTTGTATACAGCATTCATGACTATGGCCAAGTGGCGAGCTCTTCGGCGCCGCCCGTGCAGATTCTCATCGATGGGCTTGGCATGGGCACAGCGAAGGCCATCCTGCTGATCGTGATCGGGGCCATGCTCTTCTGCGGCCTGGCCAATCTGACCAGCAACACCCGGCAGATCTTCGCCTTCTCCCGGGACGGCGCGATGCCGGGCTCCCGCTGGTGGCACTCGGTCTCGCCGCGCACCCGTACCCCCGTCAAGGCCGTCTGGCTGGCGGTTGCCTGCTCGCTGGCCCTTGTCGTGCCCGGCTGGTGGTCGCACACGGCCTTCACCGCCATCGTCAGCGTCAACGTCGTCGGGCTCTTCCTCGCCTACGCCGTGCCGATCTTCCTGCGGCTGCGGCTCGGCGACGAGTTCCGGCCCGGCCCGTGGCACCTGGGCCGCTGGAGCAAGTTCGTCGGCTGGGTGGCCGTGATCTGGATCCTCGCCAGCAGCGTGCTGTTCATGCTGCCCCAGGTCTCGCCGATCACCGGCGACACCTTCAACTACGCGTCGATCGCCCTGGCCGCGGTGCTGATCATCGCCACGGTGTGGTGGTTCGCCACGGCGCGCCGCCGCTTCCAGGGGCCGGTCAGCTACGGGCGGCCCGACGAGGTCGCGGCGATGGACCTCATCTGACGGCTCCCGCCCTCGACCCCGGTGCGCGGCGGCGCCGCGCACCGGGGCGCAGGCCCTGCCGTCACCTTCCCGCCTGCCTCGCGGGCGGACGACGGGAAGGTGACGACAGGGCCTGGGTGTCGCAGGTCATGCCAGTGGTCCCGACCAATATTGGTGGGTGCGACGCGGGCCGAAGTGCTGGCAGAAGTCGGCCCCCGGCGTCCATAGTTGGCCCACGGCCATGTACTGGACAACGTCTGAACCCGCCGCTTGCAGCCGTGCGCCTGAACCGTCGCTTCCGGACGAACTGGGGGTCACCCACCCATGACCAGAGCTTCAGAGCCGTCCCGCAGAGCCGTCCTCGCCGCGGCGGTCGCCGCGGCAGCGGCCGGCGCCGCGAGCCCCGCGGCCGCGGCCACTCCGACCGGGTCGGCGGAAGCGCCCTCATCGCTCGTGGACAACCGTGCCTGGACCTCGTACACCGACTGGCGAAGCGGCAGCGCGCAGGGCACGCGGGCCGTGCCGGGCGTCCGTCCCGGCCTGGTGATCGCCGCCCCGGCCGGCACCTACGACTACACGGACCCGCACACCGGCAAGACCGCCGGCTGGGAGTACGCGACCTGGACCTCCCCCGTCCACCGGCTCGCGGTCCCGTCCACCGAGGCCATCGCCTCCTGGAACGCGCACACCCCGGCGGGCACCTGGCTCCAGGTCGAGCTGACCGGCACGTACTCGGACGGCACGGACACCCCCTGGTATGTGATGGGCCGCTGGGCGGCCGGAGACCAGGACATCAGGCGGACGTCCGTGGACGACCAGAGCGACGGCAAGAGCAGCATCTGGACAGACACCTTCTCCATCGACGCCGCCGCTTCGGGCCTGCGCCTCGTCTCGTACCGGCTGCGGCTGACCCTCTACCGCACCCCGGGCACCCGGATCACTCCCACGGTGTGGCGGCTCGGCGCGATGGGCTCCGACGTCCCCGACCGCTTCACCGTCCCGGCCTCCACACCGGGCCTCGCCCAGGAACTGGGCGTCCCGCGCTACTCGCAGGAGATCCACGCGGGCCAGTACCCCGAATACGACAACGGCGGCGAGGCCTGGTGCAGCCCCACCTCCTCGCAGATGATCATCGAGTACTGGGGCCGTAAGCCCACCGCGGAGCAACTGGCCTGGGTGAACCCGGACTACGGCGATCCCCAGGTGTGCCACGCGGCACGCTTCACATACGACTACCAGTACGCGGGCTGCGGCAACTGGCCCTTCAACGCCGCCTACGCGGCGACGTACAAGGACCTCCAGGGCGTGGTGACCCGCCTCGGCTCGCTCACGGATCTGGAGACGCTGATCGCCGCCGGCATCCCGGCCATAACGTCCCAGTCGTTCCTCAAGTCCGAGCTGACGGGGGCGGGGTACGGCACCTCGGGGCACCTCATGACCGTCATAGGGTTCACCGCGGACGGCGATGTGATCGCCAACGACCCGGCGTCGCCGAGCGACGACGCGGTGCGCCGCGTCTACAAGCGGCGTGAGTGGGAGAACATCTGGCTGCGGACCAAGCGGTACAACGCCTCCGGGAAGGTCGTCTCCGGTACTGGTGGCGTCTGTTATCTGTACTTCCCCGCGCATCCGTCGGCTCGGCAGCGCAAGGCGCTGGCGGCGGTGGGGGTTCGCTGAAGCAGGGCGGCCCCTCCCGTGCAGGGGCCGCCCGCCCGCTCAGCTCTGGACCGGATTGACCACCCAGTCGGGGTGGTTCGGCATCGGTGGGGTCTTCGCGCCGTACAGCCACGGGTGCAGGAAGCCGTCGAGGTCCTGGCCGGCGACCTTCGACGCCAGGTCTATGTAGTCCTGCGTACCGGCGATCTTGCCGCGGTACTTGGTGACCCAGGCGCGCTCGATCTTCCCGAACGTCTCCTGGCCGACCTTCTCGCGCAGCGCGTACAGCACGAGCGCCGAGCCGTCGTACCGCATGCGCTTGAAGAGGTTCGGCTCGGTGGGCTCGGCCGGGGCGCCGTAGTCGTGGCGCCACTGGTCGTGGTTCGCGTACGCCGTCTTCATCGTGGCCTCGAAGCTGTCGCCGCCGTGCGCCTGCGAGTACAACCGCTCGTAGAAGCGGGCGTGGCCCTCGCTCAGCCACAGGTCGGACCAGGTCTTGATGCCGACGCTGTCACCGGTCCACTGGTGGGTCAGCTCATGCACCAGGTTCCGCTCGGCGCTGACCTGGTCGCCGAGCAGGTCGGCCTTCGGGATCAGGGAGAGCGTCTGCGTCTCCAGGGCCACGCCCAGGTCGGTGTCGCCGACGAGGAGGCCGTACCGGTTGAAGGGGTACGGGCCGAGCCGCTCCTCCAGCCAGGTGATGTGGTCGGCGGTGAGCTTGCGGTACTGCTCGGTCGGTGCGACCAGGTCGTCCGGGACCACGTCGCGGATCGGCAGCCCGTGCGGGCCCGTGCCGTCGACGAAGGTGAACTTGCCGATCGCCAGCTGTGCGAGCTGCGTCGCCAGCGGCTGTTCGGAGTCGTACGTCCACTTCACGCGCCCGTCGGCCTGCTCGGTGCGGTCGGTGAGCTCGCCGTTGGCGACCGCCTTGAGGTCCGGCGGCGTGGTGATGCGGAAGGTGATCGGTGCCCGCTGGCTCGGATGATCGTTCGACGGAAAGATCATCTTGGCGCCGTTGGGCTGCGGATACAGCACCGTGCCGTCCGGCGTGGGGATCCAGCCGTAGTCCTCGATGGCGTCGTCGCGGTGGCGTATCTGGGTCGGGTCGGCGGTGTAGGTGACCTTGACGGTGAAGGCCTTGCCCCGGGCGAGGGGCTTCGCGGGGGTGACCACCAGCTCGTCGCCGTCGCGTTCGGCGGCGGCCGGCTTCCCGTCGACGGTCACGGTGTGCAGGGTGTTCCCGGCGAAGTCCAGGTCGAAGCGGGACAGTGCCTGGGTGGCGGTCGCCTTGATCGTCGTGGCGGCCTCGAAGGGTGTCTTCGGGGCCTGCCAGTCGAACTCGAGGAGGTAGCGGCTGACCTTGTATCCGCCGTTGCCGTCGAGCGGGAAGATCGGGTCGCCGAGGCCTGCCGCTCCCGGGGACGGGGCGCCGGCTTCGGCGGAAGCGGTGTACGGGGACGTGGAGGAAGCGGCTTGCGAGACCGGACCCGTTAAGGCGGCTGCCACGGTGATCGCCGCCGCCAGGGCCAGGCGAGCTCTGCGGCGAGGCGTCCGGAACGTGCTCATCGGGGACCTTTCGGTTGACTGACCACTGTCGTGTGAGGAGACGCACAGCCCCCGCACATCGTTGTGGAATCACGCGGCATTCGAAGCACGTCGAAGTGATCGGCGCTCGCGGCGTGACCTAGGTCTCTACCGCTGGAACCCGCTTCGGTGGCAAGGTGGTCGAGTCGGTGGGGAGCCGACGTGAGGCGGGGGGCCAGCACCGCACCACTACGTCAGCGAGATGCCATGACCGCGACCTCCGCCACCACCACCCGTCTCCGTGCCCGCACCGGCGGCCCCAAGGACGACGGCCCCAAGATCCTCGAACATGTCGCGGGCTGGACCTTCGTCGTGGTCCTGGCCATGCTCGTCACGCAGCTCGGCCTGCTGTGAGCTGAGCTCTCGGAAAACGGCCCTCCGGAATCGGAAGACGGCCCTCCAGCAGACGACGCCCTCGCGGTCGAGGCAGTCGATCGGAGTCGAACAAGCAGGTGGCACAGGTCTGCCATACTGCCGGTGTCCCGCTGGCAGTTGGAGACCAGGTCCGAAATTGAATAATAGTCAACAGAGCGGCGTCGACCGCCCTCGGGCGCGCGGCACCGACCGCTCCCTTGCGCGCCGTGCCGAACTCATCGCCATCGGACGCAAGTTGTTCGCCGACACGTCCTACGACGCGCTGTCGATGGACGACATCGCACGGCAGGCACATGTCGCCAAAGGGCTCATCTACTACTACTTCAAGTCCAAGCGCGGCTACTACCTCGCCATCGTCGAGGACTCGGTCGCGGACCTGATCTCCCGGGCGTCGGGCGGACTCGAACTGCCCCCCGTGGAGCGGGTGCACCGCACCATCGACGGCTATCTGCGCTACGCCGAGCACAACCAGGCCGCGTACCGCACGATCATCACCGGCGGAGTCGGTTTCGACACCGAAGTACAGGCCATACGCGAGGGCGTGCGCGAAGTCATCGTCGAGACCATCGCCGAAGGCGCGTACGGCAGGCGCAAGATCGCGCCGCTGCCCCGCATGGCGCTGCTCGGCTGGCTCTACAGCGTCGAGGGCGCCACCCTCGACTGGATCGGTCACCCGACACTGCCGCGCGACACCGTGCGCGAGCTGCTGGTCAAGATGCTGGGCGGCGCCATGCGCGCCGTCGAGGAGCTCGACCCCGCGTACCCGGCCCCCTCGGACGCCCGCCGCGACGTATGAGCGAGGGGCGGAGGTCATCCGACCCCCGCCCCAAGTCCCGTACGAATATGACTAGTTGATCGACTTGATCAGCTCGCCGTTCGAGGTGTCACCGCTCAGTTCCCAGAAGAAGGTGCCGCCCAGGCCCTGCGCGTTCTTGTAGCTCATCTTGCCCGCGATGGTCGAGGGAGTGTCGTAACTCCACCAGTTGTTCCCGCACTTGGCGTAGGCGGTGCCGCCCACCGTGCCGGTCGCCGGGCACTTCGACTTGAGCACCTTGTAGTCGTCGATGCCCTGCTCGTAGGTTCCCGCCGCCGGGCCGGTCGCCGTGCCACCCGGCGCCGCCTGTGTGACACCGGTCCAGCCGCGCCCGTAGAAGCCGATGCCGAGCAGCAGCTTCGAGGCCGGGATGCCGAGACCCTTGAGCTTCGAGATCGTCGCGGAGGTGTAGTAACCCGCCTTCGGAATACCGGTGTACGAGTTCAGCGGCGAGTGTGGGGCCGTCGGCCCGGTCGCGTCCCAGGCGCCGAAGAAGTCGTACGTCATCGGGTTGTACCAGTCGACGTACTGCGCCGCGCCCGCGTAGTCCGCCGCGTCGATCTTGCCGCCGGCGGTGGCGTCGGCCGTGATCGCCGCGGTGACCAGGTTGCCGCTGCCGAACTTCGCCCGCAGCGCCGACATCAGGTTCTTGAAGGCCGCCTTGCCGCTGGTGTCACAGGTGTTGCCGCAGGCGTTCGGGTACTCCCAGTCGATGTCGATGCCGTCGAAGACGTCCGCCCACTTGGAGTTCTCGACCAGGTCGTAGCAGGACTGGGCGAACGCGGCCGGGTTCCTGGCGGCCTCGCCGAAACCGCTCGACCAGGTCCAACCGCCGAAGGACCACAGGACCTTGAGGTTCGGGTGCTTCTTCTTCAGCTTGCGCAGCTGGTTGAAGTTGCCGCGCAGCGGCTGGTCCCAGGTGTCGGCGACGCCGTCCACGGACTGGTCGGCCGTGTACGCCTTGTCGGTCGCCGCGTACGAGTCGCCCATGGCGCACTTGCCGCCGGTGACGTTGCCGAACGCGTAGTTGATGTGGGTCAGTTTGGCGGCCGAGCCGGAGGTCTCGACGTTCTTGACGTGGTAGTTCCGGTCGTAGACGCCCCATTCGGTGAAGTAGCCGACGACCTTGGAACCGGCCGCGGCGGCCTGGGCGGTGCCGGTCTCCGGGGCGGCGGTCGCCGTCCCGGCGCCGGCCAGCAGCCCCGCGCCGAGGACGGCGCAACAGGCGGCGGACAGGAGTGCCCGGAGGCGGAAGCGGTGCGGTCTGAGCATCGTGTCTCCTCGTGGGGGAGGGGAGCGTGGGGGCGATGGTGCTGGGACCTGCCGGAGGCCTCCGAGGCCTCCCGATGCCGTTTGGCATGAACGCGCTGACGCGTGAGGGGAACACTAGGAGGACTAGACCAGTGCGTCAATGGTTCGGACCAATTTCCCTTTCTTTTAGTAAGCGGTCGTTAACTGGTGACGCCATGCCTCCGATCGGGCATACTCACAGCGCCACAGCCGCTGATCAGCAGCTTCCGTAACCCGGAAGGGGAGCATCGGCTGAGGCCCGTGAGACCCCGGCGGAGTCGCCCCACCCAAGGCGTCCGTCCGCCGATGTGCCCGACAGGGAGGAGAGCGTCGCCATGCCCGACCGCGCCCCGCAGCCGGTGGACCGTGAACTGCCCACGGACGAGGCCCGGGATCTGATCTCGCTCGTCCGTGACATCGCGCAGCGCGAGATCGCCCCGAAGGCGGCCGAGGAGGAGGATGCCGGGCACTTCCCGCGCGAGGTCTTCAGCCTGTTGTCCGAGTCGGGACTGCTCGGGCTGCCCTACGACTCCGAGTACGGCGGTGGAGATCAGCCGTACGAGGTCTACCTCCAGGTCCTCGAAGAGCTCGCCGCGGCCCGTCTCACCGTCGGCCTCGGCGTCAGCGTGCACTCCCTCGCCTGCCATGCCCTCGCGAACTACGGCACCAAGGAACAGCAGGTCGAGCACCTGCCCGCGATGCTCGGCGGCGGTCTCCTCGGCGCGTACTGCCTCTCCGAGCCGTCCTCCGGTTCGGATGCCGCCTCGCTGCGGACCAAGGCCGTGCGGGACGGTGACCACTGGGTGATCACGGGCACCAAGGCCTGGATCACGCACGGCGGCATCGCCGACTTCTACACCGTGCTCGCGCGCAGCGGTGGCGAGGGCCCCCGCGGCATCACGGCCTTCCTGGTGCCCGGCGACGCCGAGGGGCTGAGCGCCGCGCTGCCCGAGAAGAAGATGGGCATGAAGGGCTCGCCCACCGCCCAGGTCCACTTCGACGGGGTGCGGGTCTGCGACGACCGGCGCGTCGGTGACGAAGGTCAGGGCTTCGCGATCGCCCTGTCCGCGCTCGACTCGGGGCGGCTCGGCATCGCGGCCTGCGCCATTGGTGTCGCCCAGGCGGCCCTCGACGAGGCCGTGGCGTACGCCACCGACCGACAGCAGTTCGGGCGGCCGATCTCGGACTTCCAGGGGCTGCGCTTCATGCTCGCCGACATGGCGACGCAGATCGAGGCGGGCCGGGCGCTCTACCTGGCCGCGGCACGGCTGCGCGACGCGGGCCGGCCGTTCTCCAAGCAGGCGGCCATGGCCAAGCTGCTGTGCACGGACACCGCGATGAAGGTCACCACGGACGCCGTCCAGGTGCTCGGCGGCTACGGCTACACCGCGGACTTCCCGGTCGAGCGCTATATGCGCGAGGCCAAGGTCCTCCAGATCGTCGAGGGCACCAATCAGATCCAGCGGATGGTCATCGCTCGTCACCTCGCGGGTCCCGACTCGCGCTGAGCGGCCCGTCACTCCGTGGGTCGCGACTCGGGCCGAACCGGCCCTCGCCCCGTGGGTCCCGGCCGGCGCTGAACTGCCCGTACCCGTACATCGCCAAGGGTGCCGCCAGCCGGACCCACTCCGGGTCGTGGCGCCCCGGCAGCATGCGTCCGCGATCGGCCCAGGTGCGGATCATGGCGCGGTAGATGGGGGGATCCTGGGCCGTCACAGGCCCCTGCCGAACCGATTCTGCCGGAGCGGGGACGAGGATCCGGCGCCGACGCCCGGTCGCAGAATATGTGGGGGTCATACCAGGGCAACGCGCGGCGGGCGAGCAGGTCACCCGCCCGCGGATTCGAGCGTGAGTTCGCGTCTGGCCCATATGGGGGCCTCGTCCGAGGCGCGATATCTGGCACCGGGCGGTCATCTGACGTACCGTCAACTGCGCCGCCGGGGTCGCACCCCTTCGGATGGCGTCAACTACCGTGCGTCCAGGGAGGCTTGCCGTGCCCGACGACCGCCCCGTTGCACTCGACGAGTACCCCGTGCACCAGGTGCCCCTGTCCATGAAGCATGTCGCGACCGGCGACCGGAACGCCTACGACCGCTGCATCTTCCACGTCCTCGACCACCGGGGCCGGGCGCTGCTGATCCTGGGCCTCGGCGTCTATCCGAATGTCGGAGTGATCGACGCGTACGCCACCCTGCGCCTCGGTGACCGCCTGCACGCGGTACGGGCGTCGGACGCGCTCGGCGACGACAGGATGAACCTCGCCGTGGGGCCGCTGCGGATCACCGTGGAGGAGCCGCTGCGCCGCCTGCGCCTCCAGTCGGACGACGACTCCCTGTCGTACGACCTCACCTGGACCGCCGACTTCCCGGCCCTCTGGGAACCGCACCACATCCAGCGCCGCGGCGGCCGGCTCACCCTGGAGGGGCGCCGCTTCGTGCAGGCGGGCGCCGTCGAGGGGAGCATCCGCGTCGACGGCGACGAGATACCGGTCTCGGCGGGCGAGTGGACCGGCACCCGCGACCGCAGCTGGGGTGTGCGACCGATCCCGGGGGAGGAGGGCGGCCGGCTCGCGGACGACAACCCGACCGAGGGCTTCCACTGGCTCTGGTGCCCGGTCCGCTTCGACGACCGCTTCCTGATGGTCATCACCCAGGAGGACGCCGACGGCTACCGCTCGCTCAACGACGCGACGCTCGTACGCCAGGGGGTGCGCGACCTCCAACTCGGCTGGCCCCAGGCCGACATCACCTATCGCTCCGGCACCCGCCACCCCGCCTCCGCAGTCATCCACCTCATGGACCCGGTGGACCGCAAGCCCCTGGAACTGGGCGTGGAGGTGCTGACCTCGTCGCCGCTCGCGGTCGGGGCGGGCTATCCGCCGGCCGACGACTGGCAGCACGGCACCTGGCGCGGCCCCGGCTGGACCGACCGGCGCGTCTACGACCTCACCGACCCGGCCGCGCACCCTCTCGCCGCGTACGGGGTGATCGACCATGCCGCCCGCTTCACGCTGGACGGACAGGTCGGATACGGGATCTTCGAGCACGGCTCGTTCGGCCGCCATGATCCGAGCGGCTTCACCGGGTTCGACGCGGTCGCGCCCTGATCCCGGTGGGGCCTTGAATCCCGTTCACGCCCTGATTGGAGTGGTGGCATGGCCACGGCACCGCGCCCCCGTACGACCACACGTGATCCGGAGGAGCTCGCCCATCGGCTGACGGCCTGGCTCGCCACGCGTCTGCCCGGCGCCAAGGCGGTGAACGTGAGCGTCCCCGCGTCCAACGGCATGTCGAGCGAGACCTTGCTCTTCGACATCGAGCACCCCGAACCACCCCTGCGTGCCTGCGCGTTGAGACTCGCGGCGGACCCGGCGGCGTACACCGTCTTCCCCGTGTACGACATGCCACGGCAGTACCGCACGATGCGCCTCGTCGCCGAGCACACCGATCTACCCGTGCCGCGTGTGCCGTGGCTGGAGGAGGACCCCGGGCCGCTCGGGGCGCCGTTCTTCGTCATGGAACGGATCGAGGGGCGCGTGCCTCCGGACGTCATGCCCTATACGTACGAGGGGAATTGGCTGCACGCGGCGAGCGAGGAGGAGCGCGAGCGCCTGGAGGCGGCCTCGACAGGACTCCTCGCACGGCTGCACGACCAAGTCCCGGTACGAGAGGCCGACTTCCTGGCATTGCCCGGCGACGGCAGCCCGCTGCGCCGTCACGTCGGCAGCCAACGCGCCTACTATGCATGGGTGGTTGACGGGCTGTCACGCTCGCCCCTCATCGAGAGCGCCTTCGACCGGCTCGACGACCTGTGGCCGCGCGACGAGGGCGAGGCAGTGTTCAACTGGGGCGACGCGCGCATCGGGAACGTCATCTACGACGGTTTCGACCCCGTGGCGGTGCTCGACTGGGAGATGGCGGCGCAGGCCCCGCGCGAGGTCGACCTCGGCTGGACCGTCTATCTGCACCGCTTCTTCCAGGACCTGACCGTGAGCTTCGGCCAGCGCGGACTGCCCGACTTCCTGCGCCGCGACCGGGTGGAGCGGCGCTATGCCGAACTCACCGGCCACGTACCGCGCGACATGGACTTCTACACCCTGTACGCCGCGCTGCGGCACGCGATCGTGATGCTCCGCGTCGCCTACCGCCAGGCGCACTTCGGCGAGATCGCAGTGCCCCCGGACCCGGACACACTGATCCTGCACCATGGCAGCCTGCGAGCCATGGTGCAGGGCAGCTACTGGGAGGGACCGGGAGTCGCTCGCTGAGCGCGCGGACCGGTCAGGCGGCCTGGCGCCGCATCTCGGGGACCCGCATCGGGCGCGAACCCGGGCCGCCGACGTGCGAGAACGGCTGCGTCCGCCAGTCGAGGCCCTGAGGGAGCGTCAACAGGAGGGCCGTGTCCTGCTCCTGGAGTTCGGCGGACTCGTCCGCGGGCCGTGCGTCGGCCGCCGTGCGGCCCGTACCGGAGCAGACCGTGAGCCCGAACGGGTTCCACGGCGAGGCGCACAGCGCGTGCTCCGGCAGGACCTCCTCGTCCGCCAGCAGCGCGATGGGCTGCGCGCAGTCCGGGCAGATGACCCGGTACATCTCGAAGGTGTCGTACGCGTCGAACTCCTCGCCGTCCAGGGCGTCCGGTTCGACGCCCTCCGGCTCGGGCTCGAGAACGGGCTGCTGCCGCTTGGACGCGGTACGACCAGGGCGCTTAAGACTCTGCATGGGTTTCTCCCCCTCGGGTGGGCCGACAAGGCACTGCGGCCTCGACCACAGCAAGCACTTCCCGTCCGGTCTCTGCGGTAATCACGAGAACATCACGGACCCGGTTGTGACACTGTGGCGTTCGTCACATGCCGCCCGCAGGTGCCCGGCGTGGTGGATTTGTCCCCCTGGCGGCTCACAGGACGCTCTCTGCCACATCACAAACCGGGTATGACCTGCGCCGCTGAGTATCCGGGGAGATCAGGGGCCCTGTAGGTTCTTGCGCCATGGAGGAGCTGGACCGACAAATTGTGCAGCTGCTCGTCGCAGACGGGCGGATGAGTTACACCGACCTGGGCAAGGCCACGGGCCTGTCCACGTCCGCCGTGCACCAGCGGGTGCGCCGGCTGGAGCAGCGTGGCGTCATCCGCGGCTATGCCGCGGTCGTGGATTCCGAGTCCGTCGGGCTGCCTCTGACCGCCTTCATCTCGGTGAAGCCGTTCGACCCGAGCGCCCCGGACGACATCGCGGAACGCCTCGCCGACGTCCCCGAGATCGAGGCCTGCCACAGCGTCGCGGGCGACGAGAACTACATCCTCAAGGTGCGCGTCTCGACCCCGCACGAACTGGAGGAGCTGCTCGCCCGGCTGCGCACACTGGCGGGGGTGTCGACGCGCACGACGGTGGTGCTGTCGACGCCGTACGAGGCCCGACCGCCCAGGATCTGACCGCTGGGGGAGGGTCTGACCGCTGCGGGCAGTCGTTCCGCGGGCAATGGGGGCGCCCCCCCCGCGCGAGCGGAGCCGAGCGCGGGGAGGGTGGGCAGCGCAGGGTGCCCGGGAAACGTGCCCCAAGTGCAGCACCGGTGGGTTCGGGCGGGAGACTGTCCGTCATGAGTGAACGCACCGCCCCGCCCGCCAAGACCGTCCTGCTCCGCCGCGGCGAAGTCCACAGCCCCGCCGACCCCTTCGCGACAGCGATGGTCGTCGAGCGCGGGCAGGTCGCCTGGGTCGGCTCCGAAGGCGCGGCCGACGCCTTCGCGGACGGGGTCGACGAGGTCGTGGACCTTGAGGGTGCCCTGGTCACCCCGGCGTTCACCGACGCACACGTGCACACCACCTCCACCGGGCTCGCGCTCACCGGCCTCGACCTGTCGGACGCCCCCTCCTTGGCGGCGGCCCTCGCCCTCGTACGCGACTTCGCGCTCGCCCGCCCCGCCGACCGGGTGCTGCTCGGCCACGGCTGGGACGCGGCCCGCTGGCCCGGCGGGCGCCCTCCGACGCGTGCCGAACTCGACGAGGCGACCGGCGGGCGCCCGCTCTACCTCTCCCGTATCGACGTGCACTCCGCCGTGGTCACCACCGCGCTGCTGGACTTGGTCCCGGGGGTCACCGCACGCGCCGGGTACTCGCCCGACGGCCTGCTGACGCGCGATGCCCACCACGCCGTTCGCGCCGCGGCCCTGGGTGCCGTCAGCGGTGAGCAGCGCACCGAGGCCCAGCGCGCCGCGCTCGCCCACGCCGCCTCGCTCGGCATCGGCTCCGTGCACGAGTGCGCCGGCCCCGAGATCTCCTCCGAGGACGACTTCACCGGGCTGCTGCGGCTCGCCGCCGAGGAGCCGGGCCCCCGGGTGGTCGGCTACTGGGCCGAGCGGGCCGAAGAGGGTGTGGCGAGGGCGCGGGCACTGGGGGCGATCGGCGCCGCGGGCGACCTCTTCGTCGACGGCTCGCTCGGCTCGCACACCGCCTGTCTGCACGAGTCGTACGCCGACGCCGAGCACGCCGGCACGGCATACCTCGACACCGCGGCGATCGCCGCGCACGTGGTGGCCTGCACCGAGGCGGGCCTCCAGGCGGGCTTCCACGCCATCGGGGACGCCGCGGTGACCTCCGTGGTCGAAGGCGTGCGGGCCGCCGCCGAGAAGGTCGGCCTCGCGCGCGTGCGCGCCGCCCGGCATCGCGTCGAGCACGCCGAGATGCTCACCCCGGAAACGATCGCGGGATTCGCCGAGCTCGGCCTCACCGCCTCCGTGCAGCCCGCCTTCGACGCGCTGTGGGGCGGCCAGGACGGCATGTACGCCCAGCGCCTCGGCGCCGAAAGGGCCCGCACGCTCAACCCCTTCGCGGCCCTGCTGCGCACCGGCGTGCCGCTCGCCTTCGGCTCCGACAGCCCGGTGACGCCCCTCGACCCGTGGGGCACGGTCCGTGCCGCCGCCTTCCACCGCACGCCCGAGCACCGGGTGTCCGTACGCGCCGCGTTCACGGCGCATACGCGTGGCGGCTGGCGGGCGATCGGACGGGACGAGGCGGGTGTCCTGGTGCCCGGCGCGCCCGCCGACTACGCCGTGTGGCGCACCGCCGAGCTCGTGGTGCAGGCCCCCGACGACCGGGTCGCGCGCTGGTCCACCGATCCCCGCTCCGGCACCCCCGGGCTGCCGGATCTGACCCCCGGGAACGACCTGCCCGTCTGTCTGCGCACCGTGGTCGGCGGACGGACCGTATTCGTACGGCCTAACGAGTGATGTCCCGGGGTGGCGAGGTCCCCCTCATCGCCCGCCGCCGCGTCGCGCGACCTGCGTATCCTCCGCACTGACCAGGTGATTGATGGGAAAGCCGCAGCTCAAGCGGCTGTTGACAGCTGGCCTCAGGTGGCCGGTAGGTTCGGCCGGGTCCACCACCGGACGTCCGACCGGGGAACTTCCGCGCGGCCTCGAAGTGCCGCTGGGTCAGGGGTGGTGTGCCGCACCGGCGCACCACCACTGGGAGCCAGGCCCAGCGCCCGTGCAACGAGGCGAGGGAACGTTCCGACAAGTCGGCAGGTGTGACCCGGGTGGGGCCCGGACGTTCAGTAGACAACGGCTTTCGGTCGATCCGCAGCCAGCGGGTCCCTGGTCGGCCCGAAGGGCGCCGGGCCCCGATCCGCAGCACACGACTTCCGCAGCCGGGAGCACACGCATCCGCTGCCTGGAGCCCACTCTTACCCGGCTCTTGTCGAATCGACACCCCTGTACTAACGCGGCGACGCAACAGCGCAGGTTGAGCGCACTATGGTGGACACCTGCGTATGGACACGAAGGGGCAGCAGTGAACGACGGCGACGGGACCCTCGCGGCAGGAGCCCAGGGGAGGCAGTTCGGCCCGCTCGGCACAGCCTTGGTGATCATTCCGACTTACAACGAGGCGGAGAACATCAAGAAGATCGTCGGCCGAGTGCGTGTCGCGGTGCCCGAGGCGCATGTCCTGGTGGCCGACGACAACAGCCCCGACGGCACGGGCAAGCTCGCCGACGAGCTGGCTGCCGAGGACGACCACGTCCAGGTGCTGCACCGCAAGGGCAAGGAAGGCCTCGGCGCTGCCTACCTCGCGGGCTTCCGCTGGGGCATGGAGCACGGCTACGGCGTACTCGTCGAGATGGACGCCGACGGCTCGCACCAGCCCGAGGAGCTGCCCCGCCTGCTGACCGCCCTCAAGGGCGCCGACCTCGTGCTCGGCTCGCGCTGGGTGCCGGGCGGGCGGGTCGTGAACTGGCCCAAGTCCCGCGAGTTCATCTCCCGCGGCGGCAGCCTGTACTCCCGCGTCCTGCTCGACGTGCCGATCCGGGACGTCACCGGCGGCTACCGCGCCTTCCGCCGCGAGACCCTCGAAGGCCTCGGCCTCGGCGAGGTCGCCTCCCAGGGATACTGCTTCCAGGTCGACCTGGCCCGCCGCGCCGTCAAGGCCGGCTTCCACGTCGTCGAGGTGCCCATCACCTTCGTCGAGCGGGAACTCGGCGACTCCAAGATGAGCCGCGACATCCTCGTGGAGGCACTGTGGCGGGTCACCACGTGGGGCGTGGGGGAGCGGGTCTCGCGGATCACAGGCCGCAAGCCGTCCTGATGCCGCACGGTGAGCAAGCCCCCCTGACGTCTTACGGGCGGCAAGTCCTTCTGACGTCCCACGGGCCGCGAGCCGTTCCGACGCCCGGTCTCGATGCCGGCCGCCCCTGTCGGTCCCCAGCCGCTGTTGATCATCCACTTATCCCGTACTGAGCCGCGCCCAGGCACACTGGGAGCATGACGACTGGCGCTCCGACTCCCACGTACCCCGCCCGCCCGCGGCGCTCGCGGCTGCGCACCTTCCTGCCGCTCGGCATCGCCGCGTGGCTGGTGCTGGAGATCTGGCTGCTGACGATGGTCGCGGGTGCGACAAGCGGCTTCACCGTCTTCCTGCTGCTGGTCGCCGGGTTCGTCCTCGGGTCCGGGGTCATCAAGCGGGCCGGACGCCGCGCCTTCCGCAACCTCAGCGAGACGCTCCAACAGCAGCAGACCGGCGCCGCCCCCACGACCGGGGGTGGCAACGGCAACGGCCTGATGATGCTCGGCGGCCTCCTCCTGATGATCCCCGGTCTCATCTCGGACGCCGTGGGCCTGCTGCTGCTGATCGCGCCCGTCCAGAAGGCCCTCAGCCGCTATGCGGAGCGCACCCTCGACCGCAAGATGCGCGAGGCCGCGCCCGGCACCTTCGGCGACGCCTTCCAGCAGGCCCGCATCCACCGCCCCGACGGCAAGGTGGTCCAGGGCGAGGTCATCAGGGACGAGGACCTGCGCGGCCCGACGTCGGAGCCGGGCCCGCACCCGCCGCTGAACCGCTAGTTCTCCGCCTGTCCCTGGGGGCGCGGCCCCCAGGGACAGGCATGCCACGAGGCCGCACTGGACGCGCGAAACCGCGAGCACCGGTACACATCGTGTACGGCGCCCGCGGTCACGTGCGTGCGTTGTATGCCGCCCAACCCCCGGAGGGACTACGCGGACTTGCGACTGTCCCGCGGATGCACCGCGATGTTCATCGCGCCGGAACGGAGAACGGCCAGGCGCTCTTCGAGGACCTCTTCGAGCTCCTCGCGAGTGCGCCGCTCCATCAGCATGTCCCAGTGCGTACGCGCGGGCTTCGCCTTCTTTTCCTCAGGGCCGTCGCCGTCCACGAGAAGTGCCTGGGCCCCGCAGACCTTGCACTCCCACTCCGGCGGAATTTCGGCCTCCACCGAGAAGGGCATCTCAAAGCGATGTCCCTTCTCGCATGCGTACTCCACGGCCTGGCGCGGGGCCAGGTCGATGCCGCGGTCCGTCTCATAGCTGGTCACTACGAGGCGTGTGCCGCGAAGAGCTCGCTCACTCATGAATCGTGCCTCCCGGGCTTGTCGCCCACAGGACAGGTGTCGCTGTCGTCGTCATCCGGTCAACGTCCGGTCGGCGGTAAAGATTCCCGTTCCGGGTCATGCGTCGCCGTCGTAGCCGCCCCTTGTTGTACCCACCGGCGCCCGGTTTGTCACATCTGGCAGCAGATGTCACCCAGCGTTTCAGTATCTTTGACGCGCAGTAACGGTACGCCTGGCAGGCCAAACGCGTACACTACCGGCCTTTGGCCTCGGGCGCTAAATCCTGTCCGGTACGGGATTGCCCGCGTCGCGCACCGCCTGCCTCACCGGAACCCGCGCGAGCAGCACGAATCCGATGACGAAGAAGGCCACGAGCGAGATGATCGCGTCCCGATAACTTCCTGTCAGCTGGTAGGTCAACCCGAACAGAAGTGGGCCCAACCAGCTCATGCCGCGGTCGCTCATCTCGTACGCCGAGAAGTACTCGGCCTCCTTGCCGCTCGGCACGAGATGCGAGAACAGGGAGCGCGACAGTGCCTGGCTGCCGCCCAGGACGAGGCCGATGCCGGCGGCCAGGACGAAGAACCAGACGGGCGCGCCGGCGGGCAGGAAGTACCCGGCGCCGAGCGTCACGGTCCAGGCGACGAGCGAGCCGAGGATCGTACGTTTCGCGCCGTACGTCCGCGCCAGGCGCCCCATGCCGAGCGCGCCCCCGACCGCGAGCACCTGGACCAGCAGCACGGCGACGATCAGGGTGGACTGGCTGAGGCCCAGCTCCTCCGATCCGTAGACGGAAGCCTGCGAGATGACCGTCTGGATGCCGTCGTTGTAGACGAGGTACGCGAGCAGGAAGGCGAGTGTGAGCGGCTTGCCGCGCATGTCCCGAATCGTGGCCGCCAGTTGCCGCCATCCGTGTGCGGACGCCGTCCCGGCAGCGGCCGCAGGGCGATCGCGCAGCCGCTTGAGGGGTACGAGGGTGAAGGCGCCCCACCAGACGCCGGCCGAGGCCAGACAGATGCGGACGGCCGTCGACTCTGAGACACCGAAGGTGTCATGGGCCGTGAACAGGATCAGGTTCGCGACCAGCACCAGTGAGCCCGCCGCGTAGCCGAAGGCCCAGCCCCGGGACGAGACCGCGTCGCGCTCCTCGGGCGGGGCGATCTGCGGCAGATAGGAGTTGTAGAGGACCATCGACACCGCCACCGAGGCATTGGCGACGATCAGCAACAGGCCGCCCAGCAGATAGCGGTCGCCGTCGAGGAAGAACATGCCCGTGGTGGCCGCGGCGCCCAGATAGGCAGCGGCCGCGAGCAGCGGCTTCTTGCGGCCCGTGCGGTCGGCGGCCGCGCCCGCCATCGGCATCACGAAGATCGACAGGATGACGGAGGCGGAGACCGCGTACGCGAAGAAGGATCCGGCGCGAACGGGGACGCCCAGGGGGTGCACGAAGCCGTCCGCGTCCGCCGCGTGTTTGGCGACCGACGTCAGATAGGGGCCCAGGAAGACGGTCAGCACGCTCGTCGAGTAGACGGAGCACGCCCAGTCGTAGAAGTACCAGCCGTGTTGCTCGCGTCGCCGCTCGGCGGCCTCGTCGGCCGGCTGTGCCCGCACGGTGTCAGTGCCCACCCGTGCCCCTCGCTTCCCCGTGAACGGACCGCGCGAGGAGGCTCAGAACCAGGTGCCCCGGTCTTCCAGGACCTTGCGCAGCGTGTCGATGTGATCGGTCATGATGCCATCGACTCCCAGGTCCAGGAGCCGGTGCATACGTTCCGGTTCGTTCACGGTCCACACGTGCACCTGCAGCCCGCGCGCGTGGGCGGTCCGTACGAAGCGGCGGTCGACCACCGGCACGCCGGACTGGGACTCGGGAACCTGGGCGGCTATCGCCGAGCGGCGCACGGCGGTCGGTATGCCCCAGGAGCGCAGCCGCAGGTTGAGCACACCGCGCGTGCCGTACGACGTCGCCAGGCGCGGCCCGGCCAGGCGCTGGGCCCGGGCGACGCGCGACTCGGAGAACGAGCCCACGCACACGCGGTCCCAGGCGTCGGTGCGGTCGATCAGGTCGAGCAGTGGCCGGAGGGCGGGCTCGGCCTTGATGTCGACGTTCCAGCGCACCTCGGGGAAGGTGTCGAGCAGCTCTTCGAAGAGGGGTACCGGTTCCTTGCCCGCCACGCGCGCGTGGCGCACGTCTTCCCACGGGAGGTCCGCTATCCGGCCCGCCCCGTCCGTCACCCGGTCGAGGGTCGCGTCGTGGAAGGCGACGAGCCTGCCGTCCGCCGTCGCGTGCACGTCCGTCTCGATGTAGCGGTAGCCCGCCGCCACCGCTCGCCGAAACTGGGCCAGAGTGTTCTCCAGGCCGTCCGCCGCCCCGCCCCGGTGCGCGAAGGCGATCGGGCCGGGGTGGTCGAGGTACGGGTGGCGTATGCGCGTGCTCACCGGGGCAGTATCGCGCGCTCTGGTTGACCGGTGGCAACGACGGTGCTGCCGCCCGGTGCCGTGCGGACGGCGAACACCCGCAGGAAGAGCTGGGCGAGGGGGCCGATGGCGACGGCGTACAGCACCGTGCCGATGCCGACGGTGCCGCCGAGTGCGAAGCCGGTCGCGACGACGGCCACTTCGAGGACGGTGCGCACGAGGCGGATGGAGCGGCCCGTGCGCTTGTGCAGACCGGTCATCAGGCCGTCGCGCGGGCCGGGACCGAAGCTGGCCGAGATGTAGAGGCCGGTCGCCACGCCGTTCAGCACGATGCCCGCCACGAGAAGCGGAATCCGTACGGCCAGGGTGTGCGCGTCCGGCACCAGGGCGAGCGTGCCGTCCATGGCGATGCCGACCACGAAGACGTTCGAGACCGTGCCGAGGCCGGGACGCTGGCGCAGCGGGATCCACAGGAGCAGCACCGCCGCGCCCACGATGATCGACACCACGCCGATCGTCAGACCAGTCAGCTCGGCGAGGCCCTGGTGCAGCACGTTCCAGGGCTCCAGACCAAGGCCCGACTCCACGAGCAGGGCCGAACTCGCGCCGTACAGAGCCAGGCCGACGTACAGCTGGACGAGGCGGCGGGGGAGCCGCCTGGACTCCGAACGTGTGGACATGAAAGTCCCCCCAGTGGTGGTAGTGGCCTGACGCATGACACTCTGTGGCTTGGGAAGAAACGTCATCCATGGCCAATTCGGGGAAGGTGGACTGGGAATCATGGCGCAGTGGACTTCGGCGGTGGGTGCCGCACAGCTCGCCCGGCTCCTCAACTCCCAGCAGGAGCGCCCCGCCGGGCCGGGCACCCGCCGTCCGCCCGCCTATCGCGCGCTCGCCGACGGCATCCGGCTGCTGGTGCTCGAAGGCCGCGTGCCGGTCGCCGCGCGGCTGCCCGCCGAGCGGGAGCTCGCACTGTCCCTGTCGGTCAGCCGTACGACGGTAGCCGCGGCCTACGAGGCGCTGCGCGCCGAGGGGTTCCTGGAGTCCCGCCGTGGCGCGGGCAGCTGGACCGCCGTGCCGGCTGGGAACCCGCTGCCCGCGCGCGGCCTGGAACCCCTGCCGCCCGAGGCGCTGGGTTCCGTGATCGATCTCGGCTGCGCGGCGCTGCCCGCACCCGAGCCGTGGCTCACCCGCGCCGTGCAGGGCGCCCTGGAGGAGCTGCCGCCGTACGCGCACACGCACGGCGACTATCCCGCCGGGCTGCCCGCCCTGCGCTCGATGCTCGCCGAGCGGTACACCGCGCGCGGCATTCCGACCATGCCCGAGCAGATCATGGTGACCACGGGCGCGATGGGCGCGATGGACGCGATCTGCCACCTTTTCGCCGGGCGCGGCGAGCGCATCGCCGTCGAGTCGCCCTCCTACGCCAACATCCTTCAGCTGATGCGCGAGGCCGGGGCTCGCCTGGTCCCTGTGGCCATGGCCGAAGGCCTCGCCGGATGGGACATGGACCGCTGGCGTCAGGTCCTGCGGGACGCGGCGCCCCGTCTCGCGTACGTCGTCGCCGACTTCCACAACCCCACCGGGGCCCTTGCCGACGAGCACCAGCGGCGCGGTCTCGTGGACGCGGCGCGTTCCGCGGGCACCGTCCTGGTCGTCGACGAGACGATGAGCGAGCTGCACCTGGACGAGGGGCTGGACATGCCACGCCCCGTGTGCGGCTTCGACCCCGCCGGGTCGACCGTGATCACCGTCGGTTCCGCCAGCAAGGCCTTCTGGGCCGGCATGCGGATCGGCTGGGTGCGGGCCGCGCCGGATGTGATCCGCAGCCTCGTCGCCGCGCGCGCCTACGCCGACCTGGGCACGCCCGTGCTGGAGCAGCTCGCCGTGAACTGGCTGCTCAGCACCGGGGGCTGGGAGCAGGCCGTGGACATCCGGCGGGGCCAGGCCCGGGAGAACCGCGACGCCCTCGTCGCCGCCGTGCAGCGGGAGCTTCCCGGGTGGGAGTTCTCGGTACCGAAGGGCGGGCTCACGCTGTGGGTGCGGACCGGCGGGCTGTCGGGGTCGCGGCTCGCCGAAGTGGGAGAGCGGGTGGGGGTGCGGGTGCCGTCCGGTCCTCGGTTCGGCGTGGACGGGGCCTTCGAGGGGTATGTGCGGTTGCCGTTCACCGTGGGGGGTGCGGTGGCCGAGGAGGCGGCGGTGCGGCTGGCTGCGGCGGCGCGGTTGGTGGAGACGGGGGCGAGCGGGGGGAACGAGACGCCGCGGACGTTCGTGGCGTAGGTTTTCGCCCCCTCCGCCCCCATACCCCCGCTCCTCCAGCGCCGGAGATCTTCAGCCCGTCCGGCGTTTGAGGACGAGCGCGTCAGCGCTATACGGGGGTCTGGGGGCGGAGCCCCCAGGGACGATGGGGGTCCTCCCGCTCGAACGAAGCCGAGAGTGGGGGAGGGTAGGGGCGCAGGGGGCGAAAAACCCCCGGGCCTCAGCCCTCCGCCACCGCCGCCTCCGCGGGCATCGGCTCCGCGGGCACCGGCTCCGCGTCCGCAGGAGTCGTCCGCTCCGGGAGGAGATCGAGGACCGCCCGCCGATGGATCTCGCTCGTCGCGTCGTCGTACGGGTCCGGCGTGGCCGGGACCTGCAGGCGCAGGACGGCACCGGTGCCGAGCCGGGCGTACCCGCGGCCGGGCGGCACGTCCCGGGTGGGCGTCGTGTGCGGTGGCGCACCCAGGATCGCCTCCAGCTGGGCGGCGGAAGCCGTGCCGAGCACGACGCGCGCGCGGGTGTGCTGCCGAATGGCGTCGCTGAGGAAGTCCAGACCGTCGAAGTGCTCGGCCACGACCACCGTGACGCCCGCCGCACGGCCGTGCCGGAGGGGGACCTGAAGGAGGGCCAGGGGATCCTTGCGTCCGTCGGCGGCGGCCAGGTGGCCCAGCGCGCTGGGTCGGTCCAGGAGGATCCACAGCGGGTTCTTGGTGTCGTCGGGCGGGGGATGACCCGCCTGGCGGGCACGGTTCGCGGCGATCAGCCGCCGCTCCGTCTCGTGCGCGGCCCATTCCAGACTGGCGAGCGCCCCCGCCAGGCCGCACTCGACGGCCAGTACACCCTCCCGCCCGGTCATACAGGCGTACTCGCCGGTGCTGCCCCCCTCCACGACGACGACGTCGCCGCACTGAAGGGCCTGCAGAGCGATGGAGCGCAGGAGGGTGGTCGTGCCGCTTCCGGGCTCGCCGACCACCAGCAGGTGCGGCTCCGTGGAGCGGATCCCCGTGCGCCAGACGACCGGGGGAACGTCGCGCTGTTCCTCACCGTAGGTGAGAGGGAGCGTGCGCTGGACGTCGGCCGGGTCGGTGAAGCCGAGGACGGTCTCGCCCGGGGCGGTGACGAAGCGCTGGGCGGAGATATCGGCGGGGAGGGGCGGAAGGACGGTGACGGTGAGTTCGTTGCCCTCCTCGTCCCACTCGAAGTGGTACTCGCGGCCACGCCCCGACTTGGCGTGCAGGAGGTGCTCGATACGGGCGCGGGACTCCGCTTCGCCGTCCGTGAAGTACGCGGGGTAGCGGATGAGGAGTCGGGACACGCGTCCGTCGTCGTCGAAGTCGTACGAGGAGAAGGCCTTCTCCCAGTCGCCGCCGTGGGCGTAGAGGGGTTCGGGATCCTCGGCCGCCGAGAAGTACGGGACCAGGGCCTCGTACAGCGACTGGAGACGCGCGGTCTGAGCCTCGTCGGGGCCCGTGGGCGCCGACGAGGTGCGGTCGCGGCCGGTCCAGGCTGCCGCCGCCATCAGGCTGATGACGGCGAGCAGCGGTCCGTAGGGCGCCAGTGCCACGACCAGGATCACCGAGGCCACCAGGAACAGCAGCGGCCCGCGCCGGTCCTTGGGAGTGGCGGCCCACTTGCGCCGTCCGGCACCCGCCAGCCGGCGCAGTCCACGGGTGACCGTGATCAGCGGGTGGAGGACGTCGGTGGCGCTGTCGGCTGCCGTCCGGGCCAGCTCCCGGCTTCGGGCGATCTGTGCGCTGCCGTTGCTCAGAATGCGGGGGAGAGGGCGCCGAGCCACTGCTGTCTCCTGATGGTGCGTGTGTGAGGGGAGGGACGTCAGAACTTGATCCCGCCGAGGAGGCTCGCCAGGCTCTCCCCGCCGGCCTTGATGCTAGGGGCGATGGCCGTACTGGCCAGATAGAAGCCGAACAAGGTCGACACCAGGCAGTGCGACGCCTTGAGGCCGTCCTTGCGGAAGAAGAGAAAGACGACGACACCGAGCAGGACGACGCCTGAGATGGACAGAATCATTTGTGCTCTCCTGGTTCGTGGGGACAGTCACCATGAGTTCTTCCAGGATCACAGGATGTATCCATACGATAAAAGGTGCAACTGGGTGAATTTCGGTGGATTTCACCCGGGTGGTGGAGCCGTCTTGGGCCGCCCGAGCGGGTCTGTTGCGTCCGACGGAACCTGCTGTGATCTTTGCCGCTGACGGTGCAGGTCATGTGCTGTCGGAGCCAGTACGCTGGCGATTCACCCGTACGGGGCACCGCTCGTCGCCGTACTGGTCCGGGCACGACAGCTCCGCTCGCTGTCATAAGCTCCCGCAGTCCCCGTTGGTAGTCGTTGTGAGAGGCGGTCCGGCCGATGAGTGAAGCCCCCGACCCCGAGGTCGTGGAGCTGGCGACCAAGATCTTCGATCTGGCGCGCCGTGGCGAGACCGAGGCGCTCGTCGCGTACGTGGACGCGGGCGTTCCGGCCAACCTCACCAACGACCGCGGCGACTCGCTCGTGATGCTCGCCGCGTACCACGGCCACGCGGAGGCGGTACGCGCCCTGCTGGAGCGTGGCGCCGAGGCGGACCGGGTCAACGACCGGGGTCAGACGCCGCTCGCCGGGGCCGTCTTCAAGGGCGAGGAGGCCGTGATCCGGGTGCTCCTGGACGGCGGCGCCGATCCGGCCGCGGGTACGCCCTCGGCCGTCGACACGGCACGCATGTTCGGTAAGACAGAACTGCTCGAATTGTTCGGCGCACACTGACTCGAACGCCCTGACCAGGCGAAACGCAAGAAATAGGGGAGGCGGAGCGGGGCCGCCGGAAATGCGGTCGCGGCAGCGAGAACCGCTGGGTCATCATGACGTCGTGATTCACGGACGCGATGGCTGGGCAGGTGTTGCCGCACCGCGCGGGCCGTGATGCGGCCCGCATGGGCCACCGACGAGAGGCAGAGGAAGATGGTCTACAGCAAGCAAGAAACGGCGGGCGCTCCGACGTGTTGTCACGCGGCCAGGTAATGCAGGATCCCGGTTGCGTCGACGCTTGATGTGAGGCTGTTTCCCATGTTCGATCCGGTCATAGCGCCCAGCGGAACGCTGCTCGGCCTGCTCCAGAGGGGCCGCGGCGACGGCACGCTGCACGCGCTCACCGCACCGCGGGCCGAAGCGCTCGCGGCACTGAACCACTGTGTACTGAGCGACCCCCGCCACGACTGGCAGGTGGAGAACCGCTCCCTGTACTACGCCCGTCTCTACCTCGATCTGAGTGGTGAGCTCGACGAGATCGAGCGGCACCTCTTCGACGCCGAGGACGTCCTCGACACGTGTGAGTCACGCACGGGGCTCACCCTCGCGGTCCTCGGGCACCTCGCCTCGTACGGCAGGCGCGACGCGCTCGAACTGCTGCGCAGGTATGCCGCCTTCGGCACCAACTGGGCCTGGGCCCTCGACGAGCTGGCCCTGCGCGACGACGACGCGGGTCTGCGCGCCCTGGCCGCGCCCGTACTCGCCCGCTTCCCGGCCGACGCGGAGGGCGAGGCCGAACTCGCCGCCGCCGTGCGCGACGCCTTCGAGCCCCGGCCCTGGCGGCTGTGGGCCGACGATCCGCGCGAATCCATCGGCACGCGCGTGCGTGCCGCTCAGGAACAGGGCTCCTTCGACCGCTGGCAGCGACAGATGCGACCGTCCGGGCCCCGCCCTGGGTGGAGTGTCCAGGCCGTCTTCGACTGGGCCCAGCAGGGCATCGACCGCGGAGCGGCGCTCCATGTCCCGGCCGCCCGCTGCCTCACCGCCGTCGCGGGCCCCGAGGACCGGCCCGAGATCGTCGAGGCCGCCCGCAGTGGCGGCGACGGAGCGCGCTGCACCGCCTTGCGCTATCTCGCCGACAGTAATGATCCGGACGCCCTCGACCTGATCGAGGGAGCCGTGGCCAACGGATCGACGACCGTCGCCGAGGCCGCCGTGGAGGCCTTCGAACGGATCCGCAGTGTCGCCGCCATCGACCGGGCACGAGGCTGGGCGCGCCGGCCCGACGCCCTGGGCGCCGCCGCGGGACGGATGCTCGCCTGCCGGGGCGGAGCGCAGGACAGCGAACTGGTCCTGGGGGCCTTGCGGGAAGCGGTACGGGGCGAAGGCCCCGACGCGCCGACCCTGTGGACCCTCGTCGACGGCACCGGACGGCTGGGCATCGCCTGCGCCGCACCCGTGCTGCGGCACATCTATCGCGAGACCGCGTCATCCCATCTGCGCGGGCGCGCCGCCCGCGCCCTGGCCACCACCGACCCCTCGTTCGCCGCAGGCTTCGCCGTCGAATGCCTGTGGGACTGCGAGGAGACCACCCGCGAGGTGGCCGCACGGCACGCCGAGACCGGTGATGCCCGTGTAGTGGATCAGCTGCGCCGGCTGGCGGCGGATCCGGCCGAGGAGGCGGACGTCCAGACAGCGGTACGGAGCCGGATCGGGCCCGACATGCCGGCCGTATGAACGTTCGGTGACCCCGGAGGCAGTGGGGCATGGACGGGGGCCGACCTGCTCGGGTGTGCAGCGCAACGCTCATGGGACGTTCACCGTTCGCAAAGATCCACGTTGACGCGGCCACGTCCAGTACGGCGACAACACGGGTATGCGTGTCGTCATCGTGACCGAATCCTTTCCCCCCGATGTGAACGGCGTGGCCCACTGCGCGCTCCAGACCGCCCGGCACCTCGTCGATCGCGGTCACGCTCCCCTAGTCGTCGCCCCGGCCACAGCGGCCGGGAGCGGGCCCGACGCTCTCGCGCCGTGCCCCGTCGTCCGTGTCCCCTCCCTACCGCTCCCGGGCTACCCCCAGGTCCGCGTCGCCCTCCCCAGCCGACGCGTCGCCGCGGCGATCACCGAACACCGCGCCGACATCGTCCACCTGGCCAGCCCCTTCATCCTCGGCGTCCGCGGCATGGCGGCCGCCGCCCGGCTCGGCATCCCCGCCGTGGCCGTCTACCAGACCGACCTCGCCGGCTACGCCCGTACATACATCAGCGCGGGTGAGGCCACCGCGTGGCGGCGCATACGCTCCGTGCACGCCGCCGCCGACCGGACGCTCGCCCCGTCCAGCGCGGCCCTGCACGACCTGGAGGCACACGGTGTGCCCCGGGTACGGCTGTGGCCGCGCGGTGTGGACACGGTCCGCTTCCGTCCCGACCGCCGGGACGAGGCGCTCCGTCGTGAACTGGCGCCGAACGGCGAGCTGATCGTCGGCTACGTCGGCAGGCTCGCCCCCGAGAAGCAGGTCGAGCTCCTGGCCGGCGCCTGCGGCTTGGAGGGCGTACGCGTCGTCGTGGTCGGCGACGGGCCGAGCGAAACCAGCCTGCAGGGTGCCCTTCCCGGCGCGGTCTTCCTCGGACGTCGTACCGGCGACGAACTCGCCCGGATCTTCGCCTCTTTGGACGTCTTCGCGCACACCGGTCCCTTCGAGACCTTCTGCCAGACCGTGCAGGAGGCCATGGCGAGCGGAGTGCCCGTCGTCGCGCCCGCCGCGGGCGGACCGCTCGATCTGGTGGCCCACGGGCGTACGGGGCTGCTGGTGCCGCCGCGCGACGCCGCCGCCGTACGCGACGCGGTGTGGGCCCTGACCTCGGATCCGGCCCTCCGGGCGGCCTACGGGGCCGCAGGGCGTGCCATGGTCGAGGGCCGCACCTGGGCCGCCGTGGGCGACCAGCTCATCGGGCACTACGCCGATGTGCTCTCGGCACGGAAGCTGGTGGCGGCATGAGCCTGCGCATCGTACGGCTCGCCAACTTCGTCGCCCCCGCGTCCGGCGGTCTGCGCACCGCGCTGCGGGAGCTGGGCGCCGGTTACCGGGCGGCCGGGCACGAACCGGTGCTCATCATCCCCGGCGAGCGCGCCACCGACCGCGACACCGAACAGGGCCGGGTGATCACGCTGCCCGGGCCGCTGCTGCCCGGGACCGGCGGCTATCGCGTACTCACGGACAAGCGGCGGGTGGCCCGGCTCCTGGAGTCGCTCGCCCCCGACCGCCTCGAAGTCTCCGACCGGACCACCCTGCGCTGGACCGGAGTGTGGGCACGCCGGGCCCGGGTGCCCGCCGTGATGGTCTCCCACGAGACCGCCGACGGAGTACTGCGGACCTGGGGCCTTCCCGAGGGGATGGCCAGGCGGACCGCCGACGCCCTCAACGTCCGTACGGCACACACCTATTCGCGTGTCGTGTGCACCACGGAGTTCGCCGAGCGCGAATTCGTCCGCATCGGCGCCCGCAATGTCGTACGTGCCCCGCTGGGCGTCGATCTGGTGGGCCGCCACCCCGCGCTGCGGGACCCCGGGCTGCGCGCCCATTACGCGCGCGTGGACGAGGCCTTGCTCGTGATGTGCTCCCGGTTGTCCGTCGAGAAGCGGCCGGGTACGGCACTCGACGCGCTGGAGGCACTGCTGCGGCGCGGACAGCGGGCCGTGCTCGTCGTCGCCGGGGACGGACCGCTCAGGGCCCGGCTCGAACAGCGTGCCCGGGAGCGGAGGCTGCCCGTCACCTTCCTCGGGCACGTCTCCGACCGTGCCGTGCTCGGTGCGCTGCAGGCGTCCGCCGACGTGTGCCTGGCCCCCGGGCCCGCCGAGACGTTCGGGCTCGCCGCCCTGGAGGCGATGGCCTGCGGTACGCCCGTGGTGGCCAGCGCGCTGTCCGCCCTTCCGGAGGTCGTCGGGTCCGCCGGGGCCACCGCGGCGGACAACGGGGACTCCTTCGCTGACGCGGTACGGCTGCTGCTCGGGCGTCCCGAGGGCGAGCGCAGGCGGGCCGCACGCGCGCGTGCCGAGTGCTTCGGCTGGGGCGCCGCGGTGGAGGGCTTCCTCGCCGCGCACGACGCGACGGTTCCGGTGCGGCCGCGCGCGCAGGAGGGCGTCGGATGAGACCGCTGCGGTTCGTGGCCCTCGGGGACTCGCTGACGGAAGGCGTGGGTGACCCTGTCGGGGAAGCCTGGCGGGGGTGGGCCGCACTGCTCGCGCAGGGGCTGGCCCCCGCGCAGACGCCCGTGGAGTTCACCAACCTCGCTGTCAGCGGGGCACAGACGCGGGATGTGCTGGAGCGGCAGACACCGGCGGCGCTGGCCTTGGAGCCCGACGTCGTCTCCGTCGTGATCGGTGTCAACGACACCTTGCGCTGCACCTTCGACATCCACTCCGTGGCAGCGCGGCTCGACAAGGTGTACGCGGCGTTCCGGGCTCGGGACGCGGTGGTGATGACGGCCTGTCTGCCCGATCCCGGCTCCATGCTCGGGCTGCCGGGCGCGCTGGCACGCCCGCTGGCCCGCCGGCAGCGGGCCGTCAACACGGTCGTGCACGCGCTGTCCGAGCGGTACGGGGCGGTGCATCTGCACGCCGCGGAGGAGGAGTGGCTGACGGACCGTGCGATGTGGAGCGCGGACCGGCTCCACCCGGGTGAGCAGGGGCACCGGCAACTCGCCCTCCGCTTCCACGCGTTGCTCGCGCAGCAGGGCATCGCCACGGGTACCGCGCCCTCGGCCGAGCCCGAGTTTCCCGCGCCCACGCGGTCGGCCAGTCTGTTGTGGCTGGCCACCGCGGGGACGGGGTGGGTGGCCCGGCGGTGCACGGACCTGCTGCCGCAGTTGCTCACCCTCGCCGCCGCCGAGGTACGCCACCGGGCGCGCGGCACCAGCGCCCGGCTCGACCTCAGCGCCTCGCACGCCGTCGCGTCGGCGCTGGCCGCCTTGTCGGTGGCCGAACAGCCGGACGCGGCATGACCGTTCAGCGGCTGCGCAGGAGCGCTCAGTGGCGGCGTACGGCCACGAAGCGGACCGGCGTGCCCGGGACCGCCTGAGCGGCCGCGGGGAGGTCGGTGGAACGGACGACCGCGATCACCGGGTACCCGCCGGTGGTCGGATGGTCGGCGAGGAAGACGACCGGGCGGCCGTCGGGCGGTACCTGGACGGCGCCCAGAACCATGCCCTCACTGGGGAGTTCGCCGGTAACGGCCCTCTCCAGTGAGGGCCCTTGCGTACGCAGACCGATGCGGTTGCTCGCGGACGACACCCGGTAGGCGCCGGTGGTGAGGGTGCGCAAGGCCGACGCCGTGAACCAGTCGTCGCGCGGGCCCGGCGTCACGCGCAGGACCAGCTCGGCGGGCGGAGCGACGTGCGGGACGACGTCCACGCGCGCGTGGAGCGTGTCCGGGCGGCCCAGGGGCAACACCATGCCGTCCGAGAGCGGCGGGGGGCCAAGGCCCGAGAGAAGGTCCGTGGAGCGGCTGCCCAGGACCGGGTCCACGGCCACTCCACCGGAGACGGCCACATAGCTGCGCAGCCCGCCGCGCGCGTGGCCGATGTCCAGCAGTGCTCCGGCGGGTACGCGTACGGGCGCTCCCCAGGCGGCCGGACGCCCGTCCACGGTGACGGGGCAAGGCGCTCCCGCCACCGCCACGGTGATCGCCGAACGCGGCCGCAGGGCACAGCCGTTGAGCGTCGTCTCCAGGACGGCCGCTTCGGAGGCGTTGCCGACGAGCCGGTTGGCCAGCGCGGCCGCGGGCGCGTCGAGGGCGCCGGAGCGCGGTACGCCGAGGTGCGCGTGGCCGGGGCGGCCCTGGTCCTGGACGGTGGTCAGGGCCCCGGCACGGACGACGGAGAGGGCACGGTCGGTCATGAGCGCCTCGGTGATGGGAAGAGGGCCATGCCGGTCACGAGTACCTCGCCGGTACGAAGCGGACCCGGGCGCCCGGAGCGAGCAGCGCGGCCGGCACGCGCGCGTGGTCCCAGAGCACCGCGTCCGTCGTCCCGATCAGTTGCCAGCCGCCCGGCGACGAGCGCGGGTACACGCCCGTGTACGGGCCCGCCAGCGCCACGGAACCCGCGGGAACCGTCGTACGCGGAGTCGCCCGGCGGGGGACGTCGTACCGCGACGGCAGTCCCGTGAGGTAGCCGAAGCCGGGCGCGAACCCGCAGAAGGCGACCCGGAATTCGGCCGCCGCGTGGATCTGGGGCACTTCGTGCTCGGAGACACCCCACAGAGCCGCGACATCCGCCAGGTCGGGACCGTCGTACCGAACGGGGATCTCGACCGCTTCATCCGCGCGCACGGGCAGCGGGGGTATGTCCCACATGGGGAGGCGCTCCGCCAGGCGCGCGGGGTCGTCCAGGCCGTCCAGGAGGACCGTGCGGGCCGCGGGGACGATCTCCCGCACCGACAGGGAGCCCTCCGCGCGGCGGCGCAGCAGTTCGGCGTGCAGGGCCTGGGCCGCGTCGCCGGAGGAGACCTCGACGAGCAGGGCGCGGTCGCCGACAAGAAGCGCCCTCATGCCGTCGACGACCGGAGACGCCCTCATACGAACGCCTCAACGCGGACGCCCGAGGACTCCAGGCGTGTGCGGACCCGGCGTGCCAGCTCCACGGCGCCCGGGGTGTCCCCGTGCAGGCACAAGGAGCGGGCGCGGACCGGAATGCGTTCCCCGGAGTGGGAGTTCACCATGCCGAAGCGGGCCAGGCCCACCGAGCGTTCGACCACCGTGTCCGCGTCCGTGATCACCGCGCCGTCCTGGGTGCGCGGCACCAGGGTGCCCTCCTCGGTGTACGCGCGGTCCGCGAACGCCTCGGTGGCGGTGGGCAGGCCCGCCTGCTCGGCCAGTTTCAGGAAGCGGGAGGAGGGCAGGCCGAGGACGGGCAGGGTGGCGTCCGCGAGCAGCACGCCGTCGACCACCGCCCTCGCCTGTTCCTCGTCGTGCACGACACGGTTGTAGAGCGCGCCGTGCGGCTTCACGTACGACACGCGCGTGCCCGCCGCGCGCGCGAACACCTCCAAGGCGCCGATCTGGTACGCCACTTCGGCGGCCAGCTCGTCGGGCGGCACGTCCATCGCGCGCCGCCCGAACCCCGCCAGGTCCCGGTAGGAGACCTGGGCGCCGATCCGCACGCCGCGCTCGGCCGCCAGCTCGCACACGCGTCGCATGGTGACCGCGTCCCCGGCGTGGAAACCGCAGGCCACATTGGCGCTGGTGACGACGGACAGCAGCTGTTCGTCGTCGGTGAGGCGCCAGCGGCCGAAGCCCTCGCCGAGGTCGGCGTTGAGATCGATCGGGGTCATGAGGTGCGGTTTCTCCTTCGGCGGCTGAATTTTCGTCGGCGGTTCTTCAGGCCACGCGGTACTGCTCGTCGCGGGTGTCCGTGAGGAACATCCGGCCGGGCGCGTGGGTGATCGCGAAGGGCGGACGGGACGCCATCACGGCCGCCTGCGGGGTCACTCCGCAGGCCCAGAACACCGGGATGTCGTCCGGTGCGGCGTCCACCGGATCGCCGAAGTCGGGACGCGAGAGATCCTCGATGCCCAGACCCGACGGCTCGCCGCAGTGCACCGGGCTGCCGTGCACGGCGGGCAGCAGGCTGCTCTCCCTGATCGCCGCGGCCAGATGCTCGGGCGGGACGGGGCGCATCGACACCACCATGGGGCCGTGCAGCCGCCCGGCCGGACGGCACTGGCGTCCCGTCACGTACATGGAGACGTTGCGGCCCTGCTCGATGTGGCGCATCGGGACGCCCGCCTCGCTCAGCGCCCACTCGAAGGTGGAGCTGCACCCGATGAGGAACGAGACCAGGTCGTCGCGCCAGCGGTCGACCACGTCCGTGGGCTCGTCGACCAACTCACCGTGTTCCCACACCCGGTAGCGCGGCAGGTCGGTGCGCAGGTCGGCGCCCGGAGCGAGCGGAGTGGTCCAGGAACCGGCGTCGGTGACGTCGAGGACCGGACAGGGTTTCGGGTTGCGCTGGCAGAACAGCAGCATGTCGTACGCCCAGTCGGCGGGCACCGAGATCAGGTTCGCCTGGGTGTAGCCCGCGGCGACTCCGGCTGTGGGGCCCGACATGCCCGAACGGAACTGGGCACGCGCCTTGTTGGGGGTCCACGCGTGCGCGTGGCCGTCGATTTCCAGCAGGTTCGACGGGCGGCCTTGGACGGTGTCGTTCACAGGAGCTCCTTCCCACGGGTCTCGGGGAGTCCGATCAGGGCCAGCGCGGCCAGGGCGTAGCCGATCGCGCCGAAGACCAGCGCGCCGCCCACGCCCCAGCTGTCGGCCAGGAAGCCGACGGCGGTGGGGAAGGCGGCGCCAACGGCGCGTCCCGTGTTGTACGTGAAGCCCTGTCCCGTGCCGCGCACCGCCGTCGGGTACAGCTCGCTGAGGAACGAGCCGAAGCCGCTGAAGATCGCCGACATGCAGAAGCCGAGCGGGAAACCGAGCACAAGGAGAAGGGTGTTGGCGCCGCTGGGGATGTTCGCGTACGCGAGGATGCACGCCGCGGACAGGATCGCGAAGAGCAGGATGTTGCGCTTGCGGCCCAGTTTGTCGGTGAGATAGCCGCCCGTGAGGTAGCCGATGAAGGCCCCGGAGATCAGGAAGGTGAGATACGTCCCGGTGCCGACGACCGACAGTCCACGCTCTGTCTTGAGGTACGTGGGCACCCAGGTGGCCAGTGTGTAGTAGCCGCCCTGGACTCCCGTGGAGAGCAGGCCCGCGAAGACCGTCGTCCGCAGCAGCCCGGGCGCGCCGGCCCTGCCCGGCTTGAAGATCGCCGCGAACGAGCCCTTCTCGGCGCTGTCCGCGCGGCGTTCGGCCGCCTCCGGGGCGTCATGCACCTGGCGCCGCACCCACAGGACGAGCAGCGCGGGCAGCGCGCCGGTCCAGAACATCACGCGCCAGGCCAGACCGTCGTCCAGGAACTGGAAGACGAGGGTGTTGACGAGCACGGCGAGCCCCCAGCCGACGGCCCAGGAGCTCTGGATCGCGCCGAGCGTGCGGCCCCGGTGCTTCGGGCTCGCGTACTCGGCGACCAGGATCGCGCCGACCGCCCACTCGCCGCCGAAACCGAGCCCCTGAAGGGCGCGGAACACCAGCAGCGTCTCGTAGTTGGGCGCGAAACCGCAGGCCACGGTGAACACCGCGTAGGTGGCCACGGTGATCATCAGCGCCTTGACGCGTCCGATCCGGTCCGCGACGACACCGGCGACGGCGCCGCCGACCGCCGAGACGACCAGCGTGACCGTGGTGAACAGGCCGGTCTGGCCGCTGTCCAGGCCGAAGTACGCCGCCAGCGCGACCATGCTGAGCGGCAGTGTGAAGTAGTCGTAGGAGTCGAGGGCGTAGCCGCCGAACGCGCCGGCGAAGGCCCGGCGGCCGCGCGGGCCGAGCGCGTGCAGCCAGGCGAACGCGCCTTCCTGAGCGGTGGGTTCACCCGTGCCGGGCCGGGCGTCGGCCGTCAGGGCCTGGGACGGAGGGGTCGTGCTCATGGGCACCTCACAGTGATGGACGGAGGGTGCTGGGGACTGAGCCGTGCCGTGCGGGAGTTGAGAACCGGGCCGTGCCGTGCGGAAGCGGTGGGCGCCACAGCCGTGCGGAGGGATGCGGTGCGGTCGTGCGATCGGCGCCTGACCGCCAAGGTAGAGGATCGTTGAACGATCCCTCAATACCCATGTTGTTTCGTTCTTGTATCTGCGATTGAATTCCGGGCATGGCAGAGCTGACGGGACTGGCCGACGATCGCGCCCTGCTGGGCCGCACGAGCACCGCCGAGCGGGTCTCGGACATCCTCAGGAGCCGCATCGCCGAGGGCTTCTTCCCGCCCGGCACGCGACTGTCCGAGGACAGCATCGGCGGGGCGCTCGGCGTCTCGCGCAACACCTTGCGTGAGGCGTTCCGGCTGCTCACGCACGAACGGCTGCTGGTGCACGAGCTCAATCGCGGGGTCTTCGTCCGGGTGCTGACCGTCGAGGATGTCGAGGACATCTACCGCACCCGCGGTCTCGTCGAGTGCGCCGTGGTCCGTGGCCTCGCCGAGCCGCCGTACGCCGTGGACGGCCTCGCCCAGGCCGTCGCCGACGGGCGGCGGGCGGCGCGCGAAGGTGACTGGAAAGGCGTCTCCACCGCCAACATCCACTTCCACCGGGAGCTGGTCGCGCTCGCCGGGAGCGCCCGCACCGACGAGCTGATGCGCAGCGTCTTCGCCGAACTGCGCCTTGCCTTCCATGTGGTGGACGACCCACGGCGCCTCCACGAGCCGTATCTCGCCCGTAACCGCGAGATCCTCCAGACCCTCCAGGCGGGCGACCGGGACGGAGCCGAGCGGCTGCTCGCGGTCTACCTCGACGACTCGCTCAAGGGGCTGGTGGAGGTGTACGCGCGGCGGGTGGCCGACGGCGGGCAGGGGATCGGCTGAGGAGGCGGGGGACGGGCGCGAGGTACGGGACGACGGCTCGTTCCGCGGCTGCGCGGTACAGGTCACCGTTCTTTCCCCAGCTGAGCGGCTGAGGTCACCGCGGATCGGGCCGCGATCGTGAAGCAGCGGTGACAGCCGGGCCTTCTGCGCCGTTTCGACCGTTGTCAGACCGAGGACCTAGTCTGTGCACCGTGACTTCGCCTGCATCGACGGACAGCGTTCCGCCCCAGCTCAGCGCGGGGCCGCGCCCCGCTCCGGGCCCGGCCGCCGACGAGGGCCTGGCGCGGCGGCTGCGCGCGCTCGCCTGCACCGCGCCGCTGCACGACCTCGACGTACGCAAGGCGAACCTCGCGGGTGAGTACACGGTGTACGGCATGGCGGAGGTCGCCCTCGCCGCCATCGACCTCGTCACACTGAACATGGACTTCGACACGGGCGCCGACCACGACCAGATAGTGGCCAGGCTCATCCCGCGCATCGCCGCCCAGGCCCCGCGGCGGCCCGTCGCCGAGCACGAGCGCGTGGCCCGCTGGGTGCTGGAGAACCTGATCAACGTCGGCAGCGTCGACCGCGGCTTCCGCGCCGTATACGGCACCTTCGCGCCCGACGGCTCCTATGTGCGCCGCGACTACGACTTCAAGCTGATCGAGGAGGTGCCCGGATACGGGGGGAGTGTCTATCTCCGTACGACCGACGAAGCGGTCAACGTCCTCGTCGGCGCCCTCGACACCGACGTCACCAGCGCGCAGATCGCCGCCGAGGTCAAGCTGGAGGTGCTGATCAGCCGCGGTCGGCTCGCCGACGCCCAGCTCGCCGCCGAGCAGGCCCGCTACCGGACCGTGCAGTACTCGGAGACGCTCAGGAGGGCGCTGGACGCGACCCGGCGCAACGTACGGGCCGTGGACTGGCTCCAGGCCGTGCCCGACATGATCGCCGAGGCCCTCGACCACGTCGCCGACCGATACCGCCACGAGAACGCGATCCTCACCAACATCCGCAAGGCCCGCGACGAGTCCGAGGACCCCGAGCAGAAGCGCCGCGCCGCCGAGCTCGTCGACATCGTCAAGGACTGCATCCGCAGGCACACGCAGCTGCAGTCCCGGCTCCTGGAGGCCGGCCCGCTGTTCCGCGCCGAGCAGGACCGGCAGGCCTTCGCCACGCCCATGACGACCTCGGGGATCGACCTCTACGGGCACCTCGTCGCTCCCGTGCTGCCGCTGCCCGTGGAGCAGGCGCTGCGCGTGACGGACGCGTTCTTCGCGCGCGGGACCGGTTTGCGCACGCCTGTGGCCGTACGGGTGGGGGACCTGGTCGACATACTGCTGACGCCGCCGCTGGAGCGGGAGCATCTCGGGGCGGAGATGCCCGAGCCCGATCTCATCGCCACCCCGGACGACAGTCGGTTCAGCGAGGAGCAGCTCGCGAGCGCCATGGAGTTGCTCGACCTGCCGGCCGATGCGCCGCGGCGGCTGTCGGGGCTGCTGGCCGAGGCCCGGCGTCGCGATCCCGAACTCCCGTATCTCGTTGCCCTGTTGGCCGTTCACGCGGCCAGTCCGCCGGTCGGGACCGCCTATCGGCAGGGCGAGGAGAAGCTGCTGTTCGCCGTGGACGACGGGACCGAGCTGGACGATCCCGAGTTCGGTGGGGCGGATCTCATCGTGGGGATGGCTCTGCTGGATGCGGCCGGGATGGCGGCCGACCGTTCGGAGGCGGCGTGAACGCTCCGCTGGGATCGCCGGGAAACTGCGGGTCGTCCCTTCGCCGCGGGCTGCATGTGGCCGGTCGCGCCCACGCGGCGGAGCCGCGTGATGTCACGCCCTGCGCCCCTTACTGGGCGCCTCCTGTCAGCTTCGTATGTCAGATCAAGGAGCCCCAACCGTGACAGAGCACGTCGAGTGGAGTGAGCCGGAGGCAGTCGCCGTTCCGGCGAACGCGCCCGTCACACCTGCCGACGCCGCCGACGCGGCGCGGCTCGTTGCCTTTGGGCTGCAGCCCAAGCTGCAGCCCGCGCGCGACCAGGAGTACGCGGAGCTGCTGCGGCGCTACCGCGAGGACCCGCCGTTCGCGCGGCTCGCCGACGCCGTGGCCGCCGGGCTCGGGCTGGTCGTCCTGGAGGTGTCCCCGCGCGCGGGGATGGCGGTGACCGCGGCGGAGGACTCGGTGTTCGCCGTCCGGATGGGCGACTACGCGCGTCGCGCGTCGGCCGACTCCGCAGACCGCTTCCTGCACGGGCTCGCGCATCTCGCCGTCGCCGCCATGGCGTTCCCGCGCCCCGAGGACCTCGCGGACGACGGGTACATCGGGCGCGTCTCGGTCAACGGTGTCGACGCGTTCGTACGGCAGGCCTGTCGTCGCCTGGAGGAGCGCGCCGAGGAGCAGGGCGAGAACACCGACCCGGCCACGGACGCGCCCGGCCTGGAGACGGCCTGGCGGATCTGGGCGCGGCGCAGCTCCACCGGTGCTACCAAGGACGCGCGAAGACTGGCCGGTTCGACCACCGGCATCGTCGGCAAGGCGGTGGCGTTCCTCACCGACTCCGGGTTCCTGCAGCGCACCGGGGACGACGGCGGCGGGACGTACCGGACGACGGCCCGCTATCAGCTTCAGGTCCGTGACATGGCGGGCAGTGCGGCCATGGCCGAGCTCCTCGAGCTCGGCATCGTCCCGGTGACCGACGGCACAGCGACGCTGCTGCCCGCCGAGGACACCGACGATCTTGAGCTGGCTGTCGGAGCCGGACTGCCGTTCCACTCCTGAACAGGCTGCACAGCCTGAACTTCCTCGATCTTCCCAAGACTTACGACGAGAGTCCGCCGCCATGTACGAGCTGTCCCGGGTCCGCCTCTACTCCATCGGGCCTGCCGGTGCGCGCTACGCCGACACCGTGCTTGACCTGCGGGGTGTCGGCGAGCCCGTGCCCGACCCCGCGCCCACCCAGGCGGAGTTCTTCGAAGAGGAGCCCGTCGGGCCGCCGCGCCGGCCGGCGCCCGCGGGCGTGCTCTTCCTGGAGAACGGCGGCGGCAAGTCGGTACTGCTCAAGCTGATCTTCTCGGTGATGCTCCCGGGGCATCGCAACACGCTGGGTGGTGCGAGCTCCGGTGTGCTGCGCAAGTTCCTGCTCGCGGACGACTGCGGGCATGTAGCGCTGGAGTGGCAGCACACGCTGACCGGCGAGTGCGTCGTGGTCGGCAAGGTGAGCGAGTGGCGGGGGCGGCAGGTCTCCAACGACCCGAGGAAGTTCGCCGAAGCCTGGTACTCCTTCCGGCCCGGGCCGGGGCTGAGCCTGGACAACCTGCCCGTCGCCGAGGCCACCGCCGTGCGTCCGCCCGTCGAGGGGGCCTCCGGCGCGCAGGGCCGGCGGCGCACCATGAAGGGCTTCCGGGACGCGATCACCGAGGGGGGCAAGGCGTACCCGCACCTCGAAGTGCACTGGGAGGAGATCCACGACCGCTGGAACGAGCACCTCGGCGACCTGGGCCTCGACCCCGAACTCTTCCGCTACCAGCGGGAGATGAACGCCGACGAGGGCGAGGCCGCCGGGCTCTTCGCCGTCAAGAAGGACTCCGACTTCACTGATCTGCTGCTGCGCGCCGTCACCGACACCCGGGACACGGACGGGCTCGCCGACCTGGTCGGCGGATTCGGCAACAAGCTGGGGCGGCGCGCCGAGCTGATCGCCGAGCGCGAGTTCACCGCCGGGTCCGTCGATCTGCTCGGCCGGATCGTCGAAGCCGCCGAGGCACGGGCACGCGCGCGTGACATCCACGCGGGCGCCGAGCGGCGTACGCGGACGCTGGCGCGGCGGCTGTCCGCGCGGGCCGTGCAGGAACGCGTACGCGCCGGCGAACTCGCGCAGCGTGTGACCGCCGCCGCGTACGCCGTCACGCATGCCGAGGGCGGCCGTGAGCGCAGCGCGCTGATCGCCGCCGAACTCGCCTATCGGCACGCCTCGTTGGCGCTCGCCGGGGCGGAGAAGTCCGCGGCCGCGCAGAAGCGTGAGCTGGCCGACGCGCGCACGTTGCATTCCGCCTGGCAGGCCGCCGAGGCCGTGCTGCGGCACCGCGCCGCCGCCGACCGCTCCGCGCGCGTGGCCGCCGCGATCCGCGAGGCCGAGCGGGACGCCGCGCCCGCGCTCGCCGCGCGAGCCAAGGCCGCCGTCGACCTCGTTCGCGCCCTGCACCGCGCCGCCGAAGGCGCCGAGGCGCTCGCCAACGAGGAGGAGGAGCGGTCAGCCGGACTCCAGGAGGTCGGCGAGACCGCGCACGCCGACTCGACCGCCGCGGCCACCGCCGCGCAGCGCGCCCGCAGTGAGGTCGGGCATCTGCGCCAGCGGCTGAGCGAGGTCGAGCAGGAGACCGCCGAGGCGGTCCGCGCGGGCTGGCTCGACGACAGCGCCCCCGACGCCGACCCGGCCCGGGCGGCCCTCGCCGCCAGCGACGCCGAGAAGTCGGCCGTCGCCGCCTGGGACACCGCACGCGAGGCCTCGCGGCGCGCTTCGGACCATGCGCGGGAGGCGGCCTCCTCCGAGTCCCGCGCGGAGCTCACGGCGGCACGCGCGGCCGATGCGGCGACTGCCGCGGAGCGGGCGTACGACGCGGAGCGGCGTACGGCGGAGGCGCTGGCGGGGGAGGAGCGGCTGGCGGAGCTCCTGAGCCTGCCGGGCGCCTCCGGCGGCGGGCGTGGCCGCGTGCCGGTGCCGCGAGCGGGAGCCGACGGTCCGGGCGGGCGTGGGGCCGCACCCGAGGGCATCGGCGACGACAGCGAGGGCGGTGCCCGCACAGCGGGAAAGCGCACCGGCGCGGGTGACGGCACCGATGCCGGGGCGGTCGGCCCCGACGTCCGGGGTGGATCCGGTCGGCAGGCCGGTGGCGCGGTGGGTGCCGTCCCGGGCAGCGGTCGGCAGGCCGGTGGCGCGGTGGCCGCCCGCCCGGGCAGTGGATACGGCGAGGCTCGGGCCGATGCCCGGCCCACGGCCGATGGCCCCCTCACCCCCGAGCAGTTGGACCACTACGCCGACGAACTCCGCGAGCTCCTCGACGACGGTGTCGCCTCCGCCGAGCGCCAGCTCTTCGAGCTGCGGACCGCCGCGGCCGACGACGCACGCATCCTCGGAGCGCTGGGTGACGGCGGGCTGCTGCCGCCCGGGCCGGATGTCCTGGCCACCGTCGAGTACCTCGGCGAGCACGGAATCCCGGCGCTGCCCGGCTGGCGCTACCTCGCGCAGGCCGTCGACCCCGCCGACCACGCGCGCGTGCTGGCCGCCAGGCCGGAGCTGGTCGACGGCGTGATCATCACCGACCCGGACACGCACACCCGGGCCCGCGAGGCGCTCAACGAGGCCGCACTGCTGCCGCGGTCCGCCGTCGCCGTCGGTACGGCCGCCGCACTGCTCGCCCCGACTCCGGCCCCCGGCGCGGGCGACAGCGACGTGTTCCTCGTACCGCCGAACCCCGCCATGCACGACGAGCATGCCGCCGACGAGGAGCGGCAGGCGCTGCGCGCCCGCGCGACCCAGCGGGACGAGGAGATCCGGGCGCTCGCGGCCAGGCTCGGCAAGGACCGCGAGCTGGCCGCGCGACTCGCGTCCTGGCGGACCGGCTGCCCCGCGGGGCGGCTCGTCGAGCTGGCCACGGCCGCCCGGGACGCGCGCGCGTTCGCCGAGGAGGCCGAGGCCGAGCTGACCGAGGCGCGCACCGTCCGGGCGGAGGCCGACGAGGCGGCGGCCGAGGCGGCCCACGTACGGGACGAGCGGCAGGAGGCCGCCCAGCGGGCCCGGCGCGCCGCCGACGCCCTCGCCGGGCTCGCCTTCCGGTTGCGCGAGCGCGCCGGCTGGCAGGTCAAGGTGCGCGAACTGGCCGATGAGGCAGCGGAGTCGGAGGCCCGCGCCCAGGTCTGCCTGGAGCGCGCCCGCGCCGCCGACGAGGACCGCCGCGCCGCCCAGCGTGCCGCCGACGACGCCCGCCGTACGGCCCGCGCACTGCGTGCCGAGCGCGCGGAGACCGCCGGCGCCCCCGACGACGTACCGGAGGACGAGGCGGGCGCGGCGAAGTCGTCGCTGCCCGCCCTGCGTGAGGCCTACCGGGCCGCATCCCAGCTGTACGAGAAGGTCGGCGTCGGCGCTGACCTGCGGGCCGAGCAGGCGCGGGCCGAAAGCGACGAAAGCGCAGCGCTCGCGGAGCTGGACCGGCTCAGCAACAAGGTCCGCACGCGCGCGGCGCAGCTCCTGGAGTCGCCGGACGGTTCCGACGGGCCCTCCCGGCAGGCCGCCGCCGCGCGTGCCGAGGAGCTCGTGCAGCTCCTGGAGACCCGCATGTCCACCGCGAGCGAGCAGCTCGGACGGCTGCGCGGCGAGGCCGAGCGGCACGCGCCCGAAGACGGCGAGGCCCACACCGAGCTGTCGCAGGAGCTGGTGCCGCGCGACGCCGGGCACGCGCAGAGCCTGCTGCGCACCGCCACCGCCGAACTCGCCTCCCGTTCCGAGGCGTTGACCCAGGCGCGCGAGGCGCACGCCGAGCTGCTCGACGCCCACCGCGCCGCCGAGGACGCGGCCGGCGGCTTCGACGAGACGGCCGCCCTGCTCAGGGACCTGCTGCGGGAGCATGTCGAGGAGGAGCAGGAGGAGCCCGAGCCCTACCCGGGCACCCTCGAAGAGGCACGGCACTCCGCCGCCGAGACCCGTCGCTCCCTGCGCGGCTGCGCCGCCGACCTCTCCGCCGCCGAGGCCGCCGTGCGCGAGGCGAGCGACATCCTCGTACGGCATGCCAACTCCACGCGGTACGAGCAGGTACGCACCCCCGCCAGGCAGCAGATCCGCGAGCTGCCCGCGTCCGCGCTGCCCGAGCACGCGCAGAAGTGGGCGGACGCGTTCGCGCCCCGACTGCGGGTGCTCACCGACGAGTTGGAGCAGCTGGAGCGCAACCGCGACTCGATCGTGGACCGGTTGCGCGGGCTCGTGGAGTCGGCGCTGGCGACGCTGCGGTCCGCTCAGCGGCTCTCCCGGCTTCCCGAGGGGCTCGGTGAGTGGTCCGGGCAGGAGTTCCTGCGCATCCGCTTCGAGGAGCCCGACCAGTCGACGCTCACCGAGCGGCTCGGCGAGGTCGTCGACGAGGCCACGCGCGCGGCGGTCAAGAAGAACTCCGACATGCGCCGCGACGGCATGTCGCTGCTGCTGCGCGGAGTCAGCGCCGCGCTCCAGCCGAAGGGCGTCGCCGTCGAGATCCTCAAGCCGGACGCCGTGCTGCGCGCCGAGCGCGTCCCCGTCGGGCAGATGGGCGACGTCTTCTCCGGCGGTCAGCTGCTCACGGCGGCCATCGCGTTGTACTGCACGATGGCGGCGCTGCGATCGAACGACCGAGGCCGCGACAAGCACCGGCACGCCGGCACGCTGTTCCTGGACAATCCCATCGGCCGCGCCAACGCCACGTATCTGCTGGAACTCCAGCGGGCCGTGTCAGACGCGCTCGGCGTCCAACTCCTCTACACCACCGGCCTGTTCGACACGACCGCGCTCGCCGAGTTCCCGCTGGTCATCCGCCTGCGCAACGACGCCGACCTGCGGGCCGGCCTGAAGTACATCAGCGTGGAGGAACACCTCCGCCCGGGGCTGCCGCAGCAGCCTCAGGGGGACGAGGCGGTGCACAGCGAGATCACGGCCACGCGGATGTACAAACGCCCGGCGCCTGCCACCCCCTAGGGGCGCGGGACTGTGTCGATACGCGGCTCCGCGGCGTGGGTGGAGGCGGTGCTTGCGAGAGCGAGGAAGTGCTCGGTCTTGCGTTCGTAGCGGCGTCGCAGCCGGTTACCCCGTGCCGCCAACCATCGTCGCAGGTGGGCGTGGTCGGCTCGCGTGTCGGGCGAGCCGATCGCACAGCGGAGAACCATTCCAGGTCGCCGCGGAAGTCCGGTTCGTCGAGGACCAGGCGGTGCGGCTCGGCCCACACCCCGGCCTTGCTCCGCTCTGTGAACCGGCGCTGGGCCGTGGTCCCGGACGGACCGAACGACGCAGGGCGAAGCTCCGCCATGTGCAGCCACATCGCGACGAACACGATCGCCGGCGGCACCTCCCGCCGGAACAGCCCCCACAATTCGTCCGGCACCATCCGCTGAGCGATCCCCACCACAGCCGAGGGCCGTCCTGTGCGGTGCCGGGTGCCGGGTGCCGTGCCGACGCGGTTGCGGATGCCGATACGGACGCGGGGCCCACCTGGCCAATTGAGATGACCCGTAACGGATTCCAACGCCCCCTCCCGTCTCCTGGCGCTCCGCCGGACACGGAGAAATTCGGCGATGAACTCCCTTTCCTCTCATGTAAGTTCAGGCTCGATCAGCTGTCCGAAGAGAGGAACACTGCCTTGCGCATGCCCTACCGTCGTCTGACGACCGTCCTTGGGATAGCCGCTGCCTCCGCGTCGGCGCTCGTCCTGGCCACCGCCCCGGCACAGGCCGCCGGCAACGTCTACGAGGCCTATAACTCCATCACCTCGCCGAGCGCGATGACCGAGTTCGCGGAGGACGGCGAGATCCTCACCGCCCTCGACATGAAGAAGGACGGCCACGGCACCGCCGCCCAGTGGCGCTACAACTCGAGCTCCGCCACCCACTCGTACTACAACGGCTACGGCTACGCCGTCGCCCACGACTGGAACCTGTCCTTCGCGGAGGGCACCACCCTGCAGATCCGCGCCTGCCTGCAGGACACGTCCGACGGCACCCCGTACAGCTGCGGCGGCTGGGAGTACGCCAAGGCCTGACCGTCACAAGTCGGCGAACGGGCGGGCCCTCGGGCGCGCCGCTTTCGAGTTCGCAGGTCAGTGCTCGCCCTGCGCCGGTGGCCGCGGCCCAGCGCCGGATCGCCGAGTGGGGCAAGGCCGGGGTGCGGGCCGAGCTGCACCGCCTGGTTCTCGACGACCTCGGCTCCCTCACGGGTGCGACAACTGCCCCGTCCCGCCCGGGCGTATGCGCTCCTGAGCCCGCTCCGCGGCACGCGCCTGCCGTCGTGCCCTGCGCCGCTCGCACCGCAGGGACCGGGCGGTGCTGCTCGGTGCCGACACCACGCCGTTGCGCTGGTTCCACACCTGGCGCGTCACCCACACGTCGAGTGCGGCCCACGTCGCCACAACGGTGCTCGCCACGCTGCTGAGGACCATCGGGAACGCCAGCCATGATCCGGCCAGCGTGCACAGGAACGCCACCATCGCCTGAATCAGCGTCACGGCGATGATCAGCACCGCCCGCACCGCGGCCGTACGCACCGGATCGGGCATCCGGCGCCGCCGCGCGGGCTCCTCGAACCACAACGGCCGGTAGTGCGGCTGCTCCTGAGCCGCGGTGCTCTCAGCGGTCCCACCCCCGTGCGCCGGAATGTCGTGATCCAGTGCCTCGGGACCCCGCCGCGCCGTCTGGTGCGCCGCATCGCCGACCTCAGGCGCCACGCGCCGCTCCGCCGTGCCCATCAACTCGTCACTCCCCACCGCCCAGCAGGCCCCTCGCACTGGTGTCATGCGACACCGGCTCCCCAGTGGCTGCCCGGCTTGCGCTGCTTTACGCCGCCTGAGCGCGGCATGCGGCCCCTGTGACCGATTCCGCCCCCATCTCCTGTACAGAAGGACGAACGACATGCTGCGAAGATTCCCAACGAGCGAAAAAATCCAGCCAACTGACCAAGTTCACCGATCCGATCCGATCCGGCTCCAAGTGCCGGATTCGGGGAGGCAATCTCCCCCAATGAACGGACAACTGCCCATGTCTCGTTCCCATCGAGCGGGGGCTGCGCCCGGACAGCTCTTCGAGTTACCTGTGCGTCGGTAGTAGGCTCACGCCGTTTGTTGACGCACATGTGTACCCCCGGGCCAAAGGGGGGCGAGCTGGGGGAGGCCATGCGCTTTCGCGGGAAGTCCATCCGCCGGAAGATCGTGGCGCTGCTCCTCGTGCCGCTGGTGTCCTTGACCGCGATCTGGGGCTTTGCGACCGTGCTCACGGGCCGCGCGGCCAACCAGCTGTTCAACGTGTCGGACATCGTGGAGAAGATCGGCTACCCCACCGAGGACACCGTCCGCGTCCTCCAGCAGGAACGTCGCCAGACCCTCGTCTATTTGGCCGATCCCCGCGCCTCCGACGGGCTTGCGGCGCTCAAGCGCAGCAGGACTGCCACCGACCGGGCCGTGGCGAAGATCCGTAAGAACGCCAAGGACGAGGACCTGCGCGAGGAGATGGGCGCGGGCACCGCGGGGCGCCTCACCTCCCTCCTGGACGCCGTCGGCGGCATCGACTCGCTGCGCCGCAGCGTCGAGGACGGAACGGTGCCCCGCGCCGAGGCCCTCAATCAGTACAACCTTCTCGTGGACCCCTGCTACGCCCTCCTGGCCTCCCTCGACGGCGTCGACAACGTGGCGATGGACAAGCAGGCCCGCGCCCTCCTCAACGTCACCCGCGCCCGCGAGCTGCTCTCCCGCGAGGACGCCCTCCTCGGCTCCGCACTCGTCGCGGGCCGTATCTCGCGCGACGAGATCCGCGACATCTCCGACCTCGTGGCCCAGCGCACCCTGCTCTACGACATCAGCCTGCCGCTGCTGCCCTCCTCGGAGCGCGAACGCTTCGAGCGCTATTGGAAGAACGCCGACACGGCGCCCCTGCGCGTGGCCGAGCATTCCGTCGTCACCTCCGCCGCCGGGGCACCCCGCGGCGTCACCGCGAAGAGCTGGGACAGTGCGGCCGGGCATGTCCTCGACGACCTCGGCGACTTGGACGACAAGGCGGGCGACCGCTATCAGGACCGCGTCCGGCCCGTGGCCATGAGCGTCATCGTCAAGGCGGTCATCGCGGGCGTCCTCGGGCTCATCGCCGTGCTGGTCTCGCTCGTCATGTCCGTACGCATCGGCCGGAGCCTCATCCGCGATCTGCGCCGACTGCGCCTGGAGGCCCACGAGGCGTCCGGCGTCCGGCTGCCCAGCGTCATGCGCCGCCTCTCCGCCGGCGAACAGGTCGACGTCGAGACCGAAGTGCCGCGCCTGGAGTACGACAAGAACGAGATCGGCGAGGTCGGCCAGGCCCTCAACACCCTTCAGCGCGCCGCCGTCGAGGCCGCGGTCAAGCAGTCCGAACTGCGCGACGGCGTCTCCGAGGTCTTCGTCAACCTCGCCCGCCGCAGCCAGGTCCTGCTCCACAAGCAGCTCACCCTGCTCGACACGATGGAGCGCAGGACCGAGGACACCGACGAACTCGCCGACCTCTTCCGCCTCGACCACCTGACCACGCGCATGCGTCGCCATGCGGAAGGCCTGGTCATCCTCTCCGGCGCCGCCCCGTCCCGGCAGTGGCGCAAGCCGGTCCAGCTCATGGACATCGTCCGCGCCGCCGTCGCCGAGGTCGAGGACTACGAGCGCATCGAGGTACGGCGTCTTCCGCGCGTCGCCGTCACGGGGCCCGCGGTCGCCGACCTCACCCACCTCGTGGCCGAACTCCTGGAGAACGCCACGGTGTTCTCACCCCCGCACACAGCCGTGCAGGTCCTCGGCGAGCGTGTCGCCAACGGCTTCACCCTGGAGATCCACGACCGCGGCCTGGGCATGGCCGCCGAGGCGCTCCTCGACGCCAACCTGCGGCTCGCCGAGACCCCCGAGTTCGAACTCTCCGACACCGACCGGCTCGGCCTCTTCGTGGTCAGCCGGCTCGCGCAGCGGCAGAACGTCCGCGTCTCCCTCCAGCCGTCCCCCTACGGTGGCACCACCGCGGTGGTGTTCATCCCCGACCCGCTGCTCACCGACGACGTCCCGGACACCAACGGCATCGGCTTCCGCCTCGACCGCGCGCTGCCCGCCAAGGGGGGCGAGACCGAGGAGAGCCGCAAGGCCGCGCTCTCCCAGATGCCGGTGCGACTCCCGGGGCTGCCCGCCTCGATCCTGGACGGTCCGGTCGAGTTGGAGGCGCCGGTCGACGTGGACCGGGGGCTCGACGCCCTCACCGGTTTCCCGGGCGCCCTCGACGACGAGGAGAGCGAGCGCGGCGGTCTGTTCCGGCCGCGCCGCTCCATCGTCGGCGTCCCGGGCGAGCAGCACCAGCAGGCGGGTGACAGCCGTGGCGAGCCCGCCCGCTCCGGCGACGACGACCTTCCGGATGCTGCCCCCGTCCCGCTGCCGAGGCGCCGGGCCCCCAAGCTCGTCAGCTCGCACGGCCGTCCCGTGGCCCAGACGAGGTCGCGGCGCGACGAGACGGACGAGGAACTCGCCGAGGACTTCGCATCACGGCAGAGCATGGAGCCGGTGCAGAACCTGGAGCCGGCGGAGCGCGGCGCGCTGGAACTCGACGGCGGAAAGCTGCTGCCGGCCCGGCGCGGGGCGCGCGGCGAAAGCCCGGCACGGCCTGGCGGTGAGCGCTCCGAGGCCCCTGGCCTGCGAGAAGCCTCCGGCGTGCGAGAAGCCGCCGGTCTGCGTGAGGCGCCCGGTCTGCGTGAGGCGCCCGACCTCCGCGATGCCCCCACCCTCCCCAAACGCACCCGTCGCACCCCCGCGTCGCCGAGTACGGACGAGACCACCCCGCGCTCCGACGCCGTGACGGGAGAGGCAGAATCGGGTGTGGGCCCGCTGCCCCGCCGCGTCAGACAGGCCAATCTGGCCCCGCAGTTGAAGGCCGGCCCCGAACGCCGCACCGAGCGCGACAAGGCCCGCGACGGTACGGGAGCGGACCCTGCCGACCGCGACGCCGACGAGGTACGCAACCGGATGGCCTCGCTCCAGCGGGGCTGGCGGCGCGGCCGCCAGGAGAACGCCGCGGGCGACGAGGCCCAGGACGGCACAGCACCAGGAACGACAAAGGGGGACGGTCGATGACCGCACCGAAGGCCGCAGAACCCACCACGACCAGCAAGGCGTCAGGCGAGCTGAACTGGCTTCTCGACGAACTGGTGGACCGCGTTGCCAGCATCCGCAAGGCGATCGTGCTCTCCGGCGACGGCCTTCCCACCGGGGCCTCCAAGGACCTGACCCGGGAGGACAGCGAGCACCTGGCCGCCGTCGCCTCCGGCTTCCACAGCCTCGCCAAGGGTGTCGGCCGCCACTTCGAGGCGGGCAGCGTCCGGCAGACCGTCGTCGAGCTCGACGAGGCCTTCCTGTTCGTCACGGCCGCCGGGGACGGCAGCTGCCTCGCCGTCCTCTCAGACGCGGACTCCGACGTCGGGCAGGTCGCCTACGAGATGACACTCCTCGTCAAGCGGGTCGGCGTACATCTGGCAGCCACTCCGCGCACCGATCTGCCTTCGGGCGGGTAGTGGGATGACATGAGCGGAGACGGTCAGGGAAAACGCCACTGGTTCGACGACGAGGCCGGACCGGTGGTCCGTCCGTACGCCATGACACGCGGCCGCACCACCAGTCCGGCCCAGCACCGCCTCGACCTGATCGCGGTGGTCGTCACGGAACCGCACGCCGACGACCCGGAAGCGGACCAGACGCTGTCCCCGGAACACGTGGACATCGTCGGACTGTGCCGCGACGCCCCCCAGTCGGTCGCCGAACTCGCCACCGAACTCGACCTGCCCATCGGAGTGGTACGGGTCCTCATCGGGGACCTGGTCGACGAGGAAATGGTCCATGTGACACGCCCCGTACCCCCTGCCGAACTACCGGACGAGAGTATTCTGCGCGACGTGATCAACGGCCTCCGGGCGCTCTGAGCAGGGCGGAAGCGGGGAACAGACGTGACAGGCTGGCAGTTCTGGGTCGACCGAGGCGGCACCTTCACCGACATCGTCGCGCGGCGCCCGGACGGCCGCCTGCTCACGCACAAGCTGCTGTCCGAGAACCCGGCCAGATATGCCGACGCGGCGGTCGCGGGCGTGCGCGAACTCCTCGGCGGCGACGGTCAGGACGCCGCGGGCGCGCACATCGACGCCGTCCGCATGGGCACCACCGTCGCCACCAACGCCCTCCTGGAGCGCAGGGGCGAGCGCACCCTCCTCGTGGTCACCCGCGGCTTCCGCGACGCCCTGCGCATCGCCTATCAGAACCGCCCCCGCATCTTCGCCCGCGCCATCGAACTGCCCGAGCTGCTGTACGAGCGCGTCATCGAGGTCGACGAACGCATCGCCGCCGACGGCACGGTCCTGCGCGCCCCCGACCTGGACGCCCTCGCCGGGCCCCTCCAGGAGGCGTACGACTCCGGGATCCATGCCGTCGCCGTCGTCTGCATGCACAGCCACCTCCACCCCGCCCACGAACAAGCCGTCGGCGAGCTCGCAGCCCGCACCGGCTTCCAGCAGATCTCGCTCTCCAGCGAGGTCAGTCCGCTGATGAAGCTGGTGCCACGCGGTGACACGGCCGTCGTCGACGCCTATCTGTCGCCCGTACTGCGGCGCTACGTCCAGCATGTCGCCGACGAGCTCCAGGGCGTGCGGCTGATGTTCATGCAGTCCAACGGGGGTCTCGCCGAAGCGGGCCAGTTCCGCGGCAAGGACGCCATCCTGTCCGGACCCGCCGGCGGCATCGTCGGCATGGCCCGGATGTCGCAGCTGGCCGGCTTCGACCGCGTCATCGGCTTCGACATGGGCGGTACGTCCACCGACGTCTCGCACTTCGCGGGTGAGTACGAGCGGGTCTTCACCACCCAGATCGCCGGGGTCCGGCTGCGTGCGCCCATGCTGGACATCCACACCGTCGCCGCGGGCGGCGGCTCGGTGCTCCACTTCGACGGCTCCCGCTACCGCGTGGGCCCCGACTCGGCGGGCGCCGACCCTGGTCCCGCCTGCTATCGCGGCGGCGGCCCACTCACCGTCACCGACGCCAACGTCGCGCTCGGCCGCATCCAACCCGCCCACTTCCCACGGGTGTTCGGCCCCGATGGCGACCAGCCCCTCGACGACGCGCTGGTCCGCGACCGGTTCGCCGCCCTCGCGCGCGAGATCCGCGAGCGGACCGGCGACGACCGCACCCCGGAGCAGGTCGCCGAGGGCTACCTCCAGATCGCCGTGACCAACATCGGCAACGCCGTCAAGCGGATCTCGGTGCAGAAGGGCCACGACGTCACCCGGTACGCGCTGACCACCTTCGGCGGTGCGGGCGGCCAGCACGCGTGCATGGTCGCCGATTCGCTCGGCATCCGCACCGTCCTCGTCCCGCCCATGGCCGGCGTCCTGTCCGCCCTCGGCATCGGACTCGCCGATACGACGGCCATGCGCGAGCAGTCCGTGGAGGCGCCCCTGGAAGCCTCCTCGATGCCCGGCATCCTCAAGACGGCCGACGACTTGGAGGGTGCCGCCCGCGCCGAGCTCCTCGCCGAGGACGTGCCCGAGGGTCGCATCCGGGTCACCCGCCGCGCCCAGCTCCGCTATGACGGCACGGATACAGCCCTCACGGTCGAGCTCACCGAGCCCGACACCATGACCCGCGCCTTCGAAGAACGTCATCGCGCCACCTACTCCTTCACCCTCGACCGCCCGGTCGTCGTGGAAGCCCTCTCCGTAGAAGCCACCGGTCTCACCGAACCCCCCGATCTCTCCGCCCTCGCTCCCTACGAAAGCGCCCTCGAAGGCCGCTCCGCCGCTTCGGAGACGGTCAGCCTGCACACCGGCGGTACCTGGCGCGACGTCCCCCTGTACCGCCGCGAGGAACTGCCCCCGGGCGAGACGGTCACCGGCCCCGCGATCATCACCGAGGCCAGCGCGACGACCGTCGTCGACGACGGCTGGCGGGCCGCGGCGACCGACGACGGGCATCTGGTCATGGAACGCGTCGCGGTCACGCAGAGTTCCGATCTCGGCACGGAAGCGGACCCCGTTCTCCTCGAGGTCTTCAACAACCTCTTCATGTCCATCGCCGAACAGATGGGCGCCCGCCTGGAGTCCACCGCCCAGTCGGTCAACATCAAAGAGCGCTTGGACTTCTCCTGCGCCCTCTTCGACCCCGACGGCAACCTCGTCGCCAACGCCCCTCACATCCCTGTCCACTTGGGCTCGATGGGCACGAGCGTGAAGGAAGTCATCCGGCGCCGCGGCGACAGCATGCGCCCGGGGGACACGTACGCGGTCAACGACCCGTACCACGGCGGCACCCACCTTCCCGACGTCACCGTGATCACTCCGGTCTTCGACACGGAGAACACGGAGGGTGACCGGATCCTCTTCTATGTCGCCTCGCGCGGCCACCACGCCGAGATCGGCGGCATCGCACCGGGATCCATGCCCGCGAACAGCCGCACCATCGACGAGGAGGGCATCCTCTTCGACAACTGGCTGCTCGCCGAGAACGGCCGCTTCCGCGAGGCCGAGACCCTGGCCCTGCTCAGCGAAGCCCCCTACCCCTCGCGCAACCCGAAGACCAACCTCGCCGACCTGCGCGCCCAGATCGCCGCCAACCAGAAGGGCGTCGACGAAGTGGGCCGCATGATCGAGGACTTCGGGCTCGACGTGGTCCAGGCGTACATGAGGCACGTCCAGGACAACGCCGAAGAAGCCGTACGCCGCGTCATCGACGCCCTTGAAAACGGTGAGTTCGGCTATGAGACCGACTCCGGCGCCGTCATCCGGGTCCGCGTCTCCGTAGACCGCGTGAATCGCTCCGCGACTGTCGACTTCACCGGGACGTCCCCGCAGCTCACCACCAACTTCAACGCACCCTTCGCGGTGGTCAACGCCGCGGTCCTGTACGTCTTCCGCACCCTGGTCGCCGACGACATCCCGCTCAACGACGGCTGTCTGCGGCCCCTCGACATCGTGGTGCCGCCGGGTTCGATGCTCTCCCCCGAGCCCCCGGCCGCCGTCGTCGCGGGTAACGTGGAGACGTCCCAGGCGATCACCGGCGCCCTGTACGCGGCCCTGGGAGTGCAGGCCGAGGGCTCGGGCACCATGAACAACGTCACCTTCGGCAACGAGCGGTACCAGTACTACGAGACCGTGGCCTCCGGATCGGGCGCGGGCGACGGTTTCCCCGGCGCGCCCGTCGTGCAGACCCATATGACCAACTCGCGGCTCACCGACCCCGAGGTCCTGGAGTGGCGACTGCCGGTCCGGCTCGAAGAATTCGCGGTCAGGCGGGGTAGCGGTGGCGCCGGGCGCATGCGTGGTGGTGACGGTGCGGTGCGCCGCATCCGGTTCCTCGAGCCGATGACGGTCTCCACGCTGTCCCAGCACCGCCGGGTGCCGCCCTACGGCATGGCGGGCGGCGCGCCCGGAGCGCTCGGCGCCAACCGTGTCGAGCGCGCGGACGGCACGGTCAGCGAACTTGGCGGAAGTGATTCGACGGACGTCGGCCCCGGCGACGTACTCGTCATCGAAACCCCCGGCGGCGGGGGCTACGGCCCACCGCCGCACGACCCCCATCAAGCAGGAGAAGAGTTCGATGATCTTCGGGCGTTCTGAGCGCGGCAAGCCCCCGGTCGAGCCCGTCACGCTCAAGATCCTCGTGGCCGGCGGCTTCGGCGTGGGCAAGACGACCCTCGTCGGCGCGGTCAGCGAGATCAAACCGCTGCGCACCGAGGAGGTGCTCACCGAGGCGGGTCGGCCCATCGACGACACCAGTGGTGTGGAGGGCAAGCACACCACCACCGTCGCCATGGACTTCGGCCGCATCACGCTCCGCGAGGACCTGGTGCTCTACCTCTTCGGGACTCCCGGGCAGGACCGCTTCTGGTTCCTGTGGGACGAGCTCGCCACCGGCTCGCTGGGCGCCGTCGTACTCGCCGACACTCGCCGCCTGGAGGACTGCTTCGCCGCCGTCGACTACTTCGAGCGGCGTTCCATACCCTTCGTGGTCGGCGTCAACTGCTTCGAGGGCGCGGCTCGTTACCCCGCCGACGACGTCCGCCAGGCCCTCGACCTCGACCCCGGAGTACCGGTCGTCCTCTGTGACGCGCGGGACCGGGAGTCCGTCAAAGAGGTCCTCATCAGAGTCGTCCAGCACGCGATGGCGTACGCCGCCGACCGCCGCCAGACCGTCACGACCTGACGCACGGCTACAGCCCGCAGACGTCATGCCCTGACGCACAGGACGGCCCGACGATGCAGAGGTACGGCCCGTACCCCCGCCGACCGGGGTACGGGCCGCAGTCATGCACGCGCGCGTGGCTCACGCGAGACGCACGCGCGCGCGTGGACCCCTGTTTCAGCCGACCTCGTCCTCGTGCCAGCCGAAGCTCTTCTCCACCGCCTTGCGCCAGTTGTGGTACTCGCGGTCGCGCACGGAGGCCTCCATGGCCGGCGTCCACTCGACGTCCTTCTGCCAGTGCGACTTCAGCTCGTCGAGGTCGTTCCACACACCGGTCGCGAGCCCGGCCGCGTACGCGGCACCCAGGCAGGTGGTCTCGGAGACCTTCGGACGGATCACCGGCACCCCGAGGACATCCGCCTGGTGCTGCATCAGTAGATTGTTCTTGGTCATGCCGCCGTCCACCTTCAGGGTGGTGATCTGCACTCCGGAGTCCTGGAACATGGCGTCCACGACCTCACGGGTCTGCCAGCTGGTCGCCTCCAGGACCGCGCGGGCGAGGTGCGCCTTCGTGACGTACCGCGTGAGCCCGGTGACGACACCGCGTGCGTCGGAGCGCCAGTACGGGGCGAACAGGCCCGAGAACGCGGGCACGATGTACGCGCCGCCATTGTCCTCGACGCTCGCTGCCAACGTCTCGATCTCGTCGGCACTGCGGATGATGCCGAGCTGGTCGCGGAACCACTGCACCAGCGCCCCGGTGATCGCGATGGACCCTTCGAGGCAGTAGACCGGCGCCTCGGTGCCGATCTTGTACCCCATGGTCGTCAGCAGACCGTTCTTCGAAGGAACGGGCCGGTTGCCGGTGTTGAGCAGCAGGAAGCTGCCCGTGCCGTACGTGTTCTTCGCCGTCCCCACGTCGTAGCAGGCCTGCCCGAACACCGCCGCCTGCTGGTCACCCAGCGCTGATGCGACGGGGACGCCCGCGAGTTGGCCCACCGCGGTGCCGTACACCTCGGAGGAGGACCTGATCTCGGGGAGGACCGCTTCGGGCACGTTCATCGCGGAGAGGATGGACTGGTCCCACTGGAGCGTCTCCAGGTTCATCAGCATGGTGCGCCCGGCGTTGGTCACGTCGGTGACGTGCTGCCCGCCGTCCGTGCCGCCGGTCAGGTTCCAGATCAGCCAGGAGTCGATGGTACCGAAGGCGATCTCGCCGCGCTCGGCACGCGCGCGCAGCCCGGGCACGTTGTCGAGCAGCCAGGCCGCCTTGGGCCCGGAGAAGTAGCTGGCCAGCGGCAGTCCGGTCTGCTCGCGGAAACGGTCCTGTCCGTCCGAACCGCCCAGCTCGTTGCAGAGCGCGGAGGTACGGGTGTCCTGCCAGACGATCGCGTTGTGCACGGGCTTGCCGGTGGCGCGGTCCCACAGGACCGTCGTCTCGCGCTGGTTGGTGATGCCGAGCGCGCTGACCTGGTCGGCGCGCAGACCGGCCTTGGCGATCGCGCCCGCGACCACCGCCTGAACCTTGGACCAGATCTCGGTGGCGTCGTGCTCCACCCAGCCCGGCTTCGGGAAGATCTGGCGGTGCTCGCGCTGGTCGACGGCGACGATCGCGCCGTCCTGGTTGAAGATGATGCAACGGCTTGAGGTGGTGCCCTGGTCGATTGCGGCGACGTACTTCTCGGCATGGTCCGTCATGACGTCCCCTTCGTCAGAAGGCTGCGTTGTAGATCGCGGCCCCGATGGCGGCACCCGCGATCGGGCCGGCCACGGGGATCCAGGAGTAACTCCACTCCGAGGTGCCCTTGTTGGGAATCGGCAGCAGCGCGTGGGTGAGGCGCGGCCCCAGGTCGCGGGCCGGGTTGATGGCGTACCCGGTGGGGCCGCCCAGTGAGAGGCCGATGCCGACGACGAGGAGGGAGATGAGCAGGACGGGCAGGCCCGCGTCGCCGATGCCCGCGACGTGCTTGCTTCCGCCGACCAGCCCGAGGATGGGCAGCATCAGGGCGGCGGTGGCGATGATCTCGGTGATCAGGTTCTGCACGGGGTTGTTGATCTCGGGCCGCGTCGAGAAGATCCCCAGCGTCTCGATGGCCTTGTCCTCTTCGGCGTTGAGGTTGAACTGGCCGAGGTAGAGCAGCCAGCAGAGCGTGGCTCCGATGATGGCTCCGGCGAACTGCCCGAGGATGTAGAAGGGCACGTCCTCCCACTTCGTGGAGCCCTCGATCGCGAAGCCGATGGTCACCGCCGGGTTGATCTGTCCTCCGGACAGCGGTGCCGAGGTGTACGCACCGGCGAGCACACCGAAGCCCCACCCGAAGGCGATGACCACCCAGCCCGCACCTTGGGCCTTGGACTTGTTCAGAGTGACAGCGGCGCACACTCCCGCGCCGAACAGGATCAGAATTGCGGTGCCGATCAACTCGCCGACAATGATGTCTCCGTTGCTCATGGCGGCTCCTATGGCCTCGCCCGGGGCGATCGGCCCCGGGCCACCGTGCAGGGTGCGTTTCCCATGGCTACTTCAGCCGAGGGCAGGGAGGTCCCGCGCCCCGCCCGGCGTCCGTGACGAGCGTGCCGTCGCAGCGGAATCGCCCGTGGGGGACGGCCCGTGGGTACAGGTCGGAAACCCGAGCGGTGCGGTGCCTGTAGACGCCCGAATGCGGCGATGCCGACTGACACCCGGAAGTGTTCACCGGTGCCCAGAGGGCGTCAAGGTCGCGGACGGCAACGGTTCGAAGGCCGCAAAGGGGACGCGGGGGCGGGGTCGGCCGGGGGCCCGCCCCCGCGGCCGGGCACGGGCCTGCGGCCGGGCCCCTCGTCTCCGGGACGGCAACCGCCGAGCCCGATCGGCGTCGACGCGCCGAGGCCCGGCCGTCGACCGGCCTGTGCACCCTCGCTGTCGGCGGGTCGGCGGGTCGGCGGGTCGGCGGGTCGGCGGGTCGGCGGGTCGGCGATCGACAGGTCGGGCGGTAAGCCGGTCAGTGGATGGGGCGTTCAGCCCGCCAGCGTATGCCCGGACGGCTGGGTGGGTGCCGCCCCCGAGCCGCGCCGGATCTCATGGCCCGGCAGACCCGCGCGCCCCAGCACCCAACTCGCCCCGTTCAGGGCCTTCGCGGCCTGCTTGAGAGGCGCCAGGCAGGCGGCCGCCTGCCGGTGATCGGTCACGCTGCCGGGTGCGCACAGCACCGTGGCCAGCGACAGCGTGACGATGCGTCCGCCCGCCGACCAGGGCGTGTCGAGCACCGAGTTGGCCAGCGGGTCCAGGGTGTCCGGGTCCGCGAGGACCAGGAAGTCGTCCCCGCCGATGTGCCCCACCCGCGTCGCTTCGGACGCCGCGTGCTGCAACGCGCGCCCGACCGCCCGGATCAGCTCGTCGCCCGCCGCGAACCCCGCTCCGTCGTTGACCTGCTTGAAGTGGTCGACGTCCAGCCAGCTCAGCGCGAACATCCGGCCGTCCGCGATCCGCCGGTCCACCTCGCCGGTGATCGCGTCCGAACCGGGCAGCCGTGTCAGCGGGTTGAGCCCCGCGGCCTCCTCGACCCGGTTTTCGGCCAGCGCCCGTACGAGATCCGCCAGCCGTACGACACCCACGCACCGCCCGTGCCGGTCGACGACCGCGACGTCGTCGGACGTGCGGTCCCGCTCCCCGTCCGCGACCACGTCGAGAACCTCCCACGCGGTGGCGTCGACACCGACCGTGCGCGGCGGATCGCCGAGCTTGGCGGCCGGCCGGTCGGCGTACAGGGCATGCCCGTAGCGCCCCGACATCGACAGCAGGAACCGCGACCGGTGCACCGACCGGACCGGGATTCCTGAGGAGTCCACGAGCAGCACCCCGGACACGTCGGTCGAGCCGGTGAGCAGCGCCCGCACCTGCCCCGCGGAGGCGGTGGCGGGCAGCAGTGCCGCCGGCCGCACGAACTGCCGTACGGACGGCCCCGACCGGGGCGCCGACGCGACGCCGGGGGAGAGGGCGGGAACGTATACGTCCGCCGCGGGCAGCCGAGCGGGCGGCGCGAACAACTCGCCCTGTGCCAGCTGCGCGCCCGCCGACACCGCGGCCGCGCACTGCAGCTCGGTCTCGACCCCCTCGACGGACAGCAGCGCGCCCAACTGCTCGCACAGGGTCCGCATCGCCCGCACCGCCGCGGGCCGCGTCAGCAGGGAGACGTCGAGCTTCATCAGCTCGGGCGCGAGGTCCGTGAGCAGCCGCAGGGGTACGTCACCGTCGCCCACTCCGTCCGCGCAGATCCGGAAGCCCTCGCCCCGCAGCGCGGCCACGGCCTCCAGCAGGGCGTGCTGCGGCACATGGGTGTACGGCGGCCCGACGTCGACGGTCACCTCCCACGGAAGCCGCCCCGCCTCGCGCACCGCATCGCGCATTGCCGCGAGCCCGCCGAGATCGGCCAGGGTTCCGGCGAACACATTGACGTGCAGCGGCAGCAGCGTCTCCTTGCGGGCCGCTGCCCGGATGGCCAACGCGGCCAGTCGGCCGTCGAGTTCGGGGTCGCGGCGGGCCTGCGCCAGGATGTCACCGGCCTCCGGACGGGCGAGTATCTCCAGCGCCGCAACCCCTCCGGTCGTCAGATTGACGACCGGTTGGAAGGCGAAGCGGACAGTATCCGTCCAGGAGGGCACGGCAGCATGATGGCGCCGCCCGCGCACGCCCGGGCGCGATTCATGAGCTGTTCACGCAGGATTCCGAGGTCGTCACACGGCGTGCGGACGGCCGCCGGGATCAGCCCACGCGGGCCGGTCGTCGAGACCGGGACGGGCACACGCGGCCGGTCGCCGGGACCGGGACGGGTGCACGAGGACAGCCGCCGGGACGAGCGCACGGGACAGTTCTTGGAACGAGCGCACGGGACAGCCGGGACGAGCGCATGGGACAGTTCTTGGAACGAGCGCACGGGACAGCCGGGACGAGCGCACGAGACGGTTGTCGGAACAAGCACACGAGACAGTTGTCGGAACGAGCGCACGAGGACATTCGCCCGGACGACTGCCCGCGAACGCCTGCCGATTCACCGTACGGCGACGACCGACGACCCATGTCCGAACAGCCCCTGGTTCGCGGTGATCCCCACTCGTGCCCCAGCGACCTGCCGGTCACCCGCGCTGCCCCGCAACTGCCATGTCAGCTCGCACACCTGGGCGATGGCCTGCGCCGGAACGGCCTCCCCGAAGGAGGCGAGCCCGCCGCTCACGTTCACCGGTATGCGCCCGCCGAGTGCCGTCGCGCCCTCTCGCAGCAGCTTGGCCGCCTCGCCCTCCCCGCACAGCCCCAGGTCCTCGTACCACTGCAACTCCAGGGCCGTGGAAAGGTCGTACACCTCGGCCAGTGAGAGGTCCTCGGGGCCGATGCCCGCCTCCTCGTACGCCGCGCGCGCGATCGACGCCCGGAAGGTGTCGGCTGCGGGCTCCGCCGCGACCGCGGAGTCCGTGGCGATGTCGGGCAGATCGAGCACCGCGTTGGGATAGCGCGGCGTCACCGTGGACACCGCGCGGATCCGCACGGGATCCGCCGCCCCGTGCCGGCGCGCGAACTCCGTGCTGGACAGCACCACGGCCGCGCCGCCGTCCGAGGTCGCGCAGATGTCGAGCAGCCGCAGCGGATCGGCGACGACGGCGGACCCGGCAACCTCCTCGGCGGTGACCTTTTTGCGGTAGCGCGCGTGCGGATTCAGTGCCCCCAGGGCGGCGTTCTTCACCTTGACCTGCGCGAAGTCCTCCAGCGTGTCCCCGTGGAGTGCCATCCGCCGCCGTGCGTACAGCCCGAAGTACGTCGGATTCGTCGCCCCGAGGACGCGGAACCGCAGCCAGTCCGGATCGTCCTGTCTGTCTCCGCCCGCCGGGCGGAAGAACCCCTTGGGCGCCGCGTCGGCGCCCACCACGAGCACGACGTCCGCGAGGCCTGAAAGGATCTGCGCCCGAGCTGTGTCGAGAGCCTGCGCTCCCGACGCGCACGCCGCGTACACGCTCGTGACCCGCGCCCCCTGCCAGCCCAGCGCTCTGGCGAAGGTCGCCCCGGCCACGTACCCCGGATAGCCGCCACGCACGGTGTCCGCGCCCACGATCGAGCCGACGTCCCGCCAGTCGACTCCCGCGTCGGCCAGCGCCGCGCGCGCCGCCGCGACCCCGTACTCGACGAACCCGCGCCCCCACTTGCCCCACGGGTGCATGCCCGCCCCGAGCACCGCCACGTCGTCGGTCATGCCGTCACCCCCGTACGCCACATGCCCTTCATGCCGTCTCCCCCGTCGGCCGCCAGTGCCACGTCGTCCAGGTCGTCTCCGCGTCCTCGTTCAGGACGCCGGGGACGACCTCCACCTCCATGCCCACCGCCAGGTCGGCGACGGTGATCCCGGGAACCGCCTGGCCGAGTATCACGATGCGCTCGGATTCCAGCTCCACAGCGATCAACGCGTAGGGCTCCCAGGAGAGTTCCGGATCGGTCACATAGGGTGACGGTGGTCGGTACTGGCTGTCCGTGTACGACCAGACGCGGCCGCGCCGGGACAGCGGCACCTCGGCCAGCTCGCCGCCAGGGCAGCCCGGATTGCGGCAGAAGGCGTCCTCGCGGGGAAAGAACACCGAGGAGCACGCCGAGCAGCGCGTACCGAGGAGACGGAAGTCCTCCCCTTCCCCGGCGAACCACCCGGCGACTACAGGAGTGCGTGTACGCGACAAGACCCCTCCATGGCACTGGATACGACTGAATCTGACGGAACGTCAGAAGTGTGCCACGGGCAACGGGAATTGGGCAGGGCGTTGTGACGAACCACAGGGACCGCTCGGGCGTCGGAGTACCGGGGGGACGGCCGGGGCCCACGGGGGTGGTTCCGGCCGTCCCGCCGTACCCAGCAGGGCGCGCTCTGGTAAAGACGTCCGTCCAGTGATCGGATACAGTCCGCGGCGTGTCCGCAACCCCGCACCCGCCCGCCGACTTCGCACCGGACTCGCACTGTTCGAGCTGTGGCGCACCCTACGGAGAGGCCGTCTCCGGCTGGCCCCGCACCTGCGCCGCCTGTGGCACCGTGGCCTACCGCAATCCGCTGCCGGTCGCGGTGGCCCTGCAGCCCGTGTACGACGCCAGGGGAACCTCGCTGGTCGTCATCACCCGGACCATCGCCCCCGCGCGCGGAGGCATCGCCCTGCCTGGAGGGTTCATCGACCACCGGGAGGACTGGCGGCACGCCATCGTGCGCGAGCTCAAGGAGGAGACGGGCATCGACGCGGCGAGCCGGGAAGTACGGCTCGCCGACGCGATGAGCTCTCCCGCCGGTCATCTGCTCCTCTTCGGACTCCTCCCGGAGCGCCCTGTCGCCGAACTGCCGCCATCCGCAGCCACGGACGAGACGGAGGGCTGGCACCTGCTGCGCAGGCCGGCCGAACTCGCCTTCCCGCTGCACACCTTGGCGGTGCGGGCCTGGTTCGAGGGGCGGTACCTCTGAGGGACCCGGGCACCTGAAGCACGCTCGGGACCTCGTGCCGATGAAGCACCGCCGCGTATCCGTACGTCTCAGCGCCCACTCGGGATGCCCGGTGAGCCGGTCAATGTGCCTCGAGCCCCCGCACCCGCACGGGCCACGGCGGCTCGCTCAGGCCGCCCTCGCCCTCCCGCCGTACGACCACGTGCCGACCCTCCCAGCGCGTCACATAGCGCTCGATCTCCGGCTCCTCCCACCCGTCGCCCGCGTCCGGCACGACGAGCCCGCCCCCGCTGCGTCCGCGCGCGGGAGCCCATGCCTCCAGCTCAAGACCGCCGTCGGCCCCCCGTACGGGCACGACGGCGCCCGCGCGGGCCAGCACCGGAATCCGCGACAAGGGGGCATCGATCAGCACCTGGGCCGGCCCCTCGTACGCCTCCTCCGTGACCGTGTCGTACCAGCGCCCCCGAGGCAGCTGCACCGCCCGCCGGTCCGCCCCGTGGTCCAGTACGGGGGCCACCAGGAGGCAGTCGCCGAGCAGGAAGGCGTCCTCGCAGTCGCGCAGCGCCCGGTCCTCGGGCGCGCCCCACCACACCGGTCGCACGTACGGCGCGCCGGTTCGGCGCGCCAGATGCGCCATTGTCATGAAGTACGGGAGCAGCCGCCGCCGTTCGACGAGCGCCACGCGCGCGTGCTCCAGGACGTCGTCACCGAACTCCCAGGGCTCCCTGCGCCCCGCCCGCATGCTCGCGTGTGTACGGAACAGAGGGAGGTACGCGCCGAGCTGGAACCACCGCAGATACAGCTCCGGTGACGGGCTCCCGTCGAAGCCGCCCACATCGGGTCCCGAGTAGGGCACCCCGCACAGCCCGAGCCCCATCACCAGAGACAGCGAGGCCCGCAACCCGGGCCAGCCCGTGGCCACATCCCCGGACCAGGTCCCTCCGTAGCGCTGCATTCCGGCCCACCCGGAGCGTGAGAAGAGGAACGGCCGCTCCTGGGGCGCCAGTTCTCGCAGACCCTCGTACGCTGCCCGGGCCATGCCGAGCGCGTACACGTTGTGCGCCTCGCGATGGTCTCCGCCGTGTCCGTCCAGGGAGTGCCGGGCCGAGCGCGGCAGCGTCGACTCCCCGAACGCCGTGAAGGACGTCGGCTCGTTCATGTCGTGCCAGAACCCGGCGAACCCCTGCGCGAGCCGCTCCTCGTACAGCCGGCCCCACCAGCGCCGCACGCGCGCGTGCGTGAAGTCCGGGTAGACCGACTCTCCAGGCCATACGACACCCCGCACGAGCCGCCCCGAGGCATCCCGTACGAAGGCGTCCTCGGTGAGGCCACTGTCGTACACGGCGTTGCCCGGCTCGGCCTTGACCGCCGGGTCGACGATCGAAACCAGGCGGATGCCCTCGCGGCGCAGCTCCTCGGCGAGCACGGGCAGCTTCGGGAAGTGCTCCCGATCGACCGTGAACACCTGGTGCGCGTCGTAATGATCGATGTCCAGGTGGACCGCGTCGAGCGGAAGACCGCGCTCCCGGTAACCCGCGACGATCCGCCGCACCTCCTGCTCGCTGCCGAAGCCCCACCGCGCGTGCTGGTGCCCCAGCGCCCACGCGGGCGGCAGCGCGGGCGCTCCGGTGAGCGAGACCCAGGCGTGCAGCACGCGCGCGGGGGTGCCCACCATCACCCAGCAGCGCAGCGGGCCGCCGTCCATCCGCAGCTCGCACGTCCCGGCCCGGTCGTGCCCCGAGCCGGCCCCCTCCTCGCCTTCGCGCAGCGTCACCGCGCCGTCCCACGACGTGTCGTGGAACACGAGGTGCGTGGCAGCATCGGCGACCACCATCTGCACGGGCATGGTGATGTACAGCGGATCGTCGCCGGGCCCGAAGGCCTGACCGGGGTCCGTGTTCCACAGCCGGTACGTCCCGTCGTGCAGCCGGGGGCCCGCCGCGCGTCCGCCCAGGCCGAAGAACCGCGCGTCGGCGGCAACTTCGGAGCGCTGCATCCAGCGGGCTCCGCCGCCGTCGACCGGCTCCCACCAGCGGGGCGGCAGATCGCGGCGCAGGATCACGCCACCGGGGGTACGCACCTCGACCGCCCCGTGCCGTGAGACGACGACGGTCGCCCGTTCGGCCACGACCCGCCAGCCGCCGTCCTTGTCCGGCTCCAGGACGGCGCGCGGGTCCGGCTCAGGGCAGCGCCCCGCGAGCGCGTACGACGGCTCCGGGCCGACCCCGTCCCAGCCCCAGAACACCGCTCCGCTCACCGCGACCATGATCCGCAGCTCGGACCGCGTGAACCGGACGACGCCGCCGCCCGGCCCCGGTTCCACACCGCGCACCGGCCCGGGCACCCGCGCGCGTTCGGCGCCCCGTCGCGGCAACCCGGTGGCGTCGGCACGCCTCCTGCGCCACGCGGCCCGCATGATGCGCAACTTTTGAGTGGCACCCCCCGAACCGACCGACTTCACCGAACGCACCAGGTCACGACCGTCCATGCTGCTCACCCTGCCATTGCCGGCGCCAAATGGGTGAGTCGTTCAACTCCCGTTCACCCGTGGCGACGCCACATCTTCACTCTGCCGACTATGTGTGGCGCACCCTGGTGCAGAAGTCGATCACATGGCATCGTCCGTGTCAGCCGCGTGACGCGCACACCCCAGCTCGTGCGCGACAGACGCACACGACGCGCACAGTCCGGGAGCCGCCCCATGTCCATCGCGAACCCCTCGCCGCTCTGGCAGCCCACCGAGGAACGCATCGCCCAGGCGCAGGTCACGAAGTTCCAGGCCTGGGCGGCCGAGCACCACGGAGCCCCGTCCGACGGCGACTACGCGGCGCTGCACCGCTGGTCGGTGGACGAGCTGGACACGTTCTGGCAAGCCGTGACCGAGTGGTTCGACGTACGGTTTTCGACGCCCTACGCGCGCGTGCTCGGCGATCGCTCCATGCCCGGCGCGGAATGGTTCCCCGGGGCGACCCTCAATTACGCGGAGCACGCGCTGCGCGCGGCGGAGACCCGTGCGGACGAGCCGGCCCTCCTGTATGTCGACGAGACCCATGAGCCGACCCCGGTGACCTGGTCCGAGCTGCGCCGCCAGGTCGGCTCCCTGGCCGCCGAGCTGCGCGCTCTCGGCGTACGCCCGGGAGACCGCGTCAGCGGCTATCTCCCGAACATTCCGCAGGCCGTGGTCGCCCTGCTCGCGACAGCCGCCGTGGGAGGCGTCTGGACGTCCTGTGCCCCCGACTTCGGCGCCCGCAGTGTCCTCGACCGTTTCCAGCAGGTCGAACCCGTCGTGCTCTTCACGGTCGACGGCTACCGCTACGGCGGCAAGGAGCACGACCGCCGCGACACCGTCGCCGAACTGCGCCGGGAACTGCCCACCCTGCGTGCCGTAGTCCACATCCCGCTGCTCGGCACCGAGGCACCCGAGGGCGCTCTGGAATGGTCCGCCCTGACCTCTGCCGACGTGGAGCCAGTCTTCGAGCCGGTGCCCTTCGACCACCCCTTGTGGGTGCTCTACTCCTCCGGCACGACCGGCCTCCCCAAGGCCATCGTCCAGTCCCAGGGCGGCATCCTCGTCGAGCACCTCAAGCAGCTCGGCCTGCACTGCGACCTGGGCCCCGACGACCGCTTCTTCTGGTTCACCTCCACGGGCTGGATGATGTGGAACTTCCTCGTCTCCGGCCTGCTCACGGGCACCACGATCGTCCTGTACGACGGCAGCCCCGGCTACCCGGACACGGGCGCCCAGTGGCGCATCGCCGAACGCACGGGGGCGACCCTCTTCGGCACTTCCGCGGCGTACGTCATGGCATGCCACAAGGCGGGCGTCCACCCCTCCCGGGACTTCGACCTCGCGCGCGTGCGGTGCGTCGCCACCACCGGCTCGCCCCTGCCGCCCGACGGCTTCCGCTGGCTGCACGACGAGGTCCGCGAGGATCTGTGGATCGCCTCCGTCAGCGGCGGCACCGACGTGTGCTCCTGCTTCGCGGGAGCCGTACCGACCCTCCCGGTGTACATCGGCGAACTCCAAGCTCCAGGTCTCGGCACCGACCTCCAGTCCTGGGACCCCAGTGGAAAGCCCCTCACCGACGAAGTCGGTGAACTGGTGGTCACCAACCCGATGCCGTCCATGCCCATCCGCTTCTGGAACGACCCCGACGGGAGCCGCTACCACGACAGCTACTTCGACACGTATCCCGGAGTGTGGCGCCACGGCGACTGGATCACCGTCACTTCACGCGGCTCCGTCATCATCCACGGCCGCTCCGACTCCACGCTCAACCGCCAGGGCGTACGCATGGGATCGGCCGACATCTACGAAGCCGTCGAACGCCTCCCCGAGATCAAGGAGTCGCTCGTCATCGGCATCGAACAGCCCGACGGCGGCTACTGGATGCCCCTCTTCGTGCACCTCGCCCCAGGAGCCGTGCTCGATGAGGCCCTCCTGAACCGCATCAAGCAGACCATCCGCGAACAGCTCTCTCCGCGCCACGTCCCCGACGAGGTCATCGAGGTACCCGGCGTGCCCCACACCCTCACGGGCAAGCGCATCGAGGTCCCGGTCAAACGCCTCCTCCAGGGCGCCTCCTTGGAGAAGGCGGTCAACGTCGGCTCCGTGGACAACGTCGAACTACTGCGCTTCTACGAAGAGCTGGCCCGCAAGCGCGCCTGATCATCCCCCGTAGGTGGCCTCGGACTCGCCGAGCACGGCAGCGAAGTCCGAGGCCACCCGCACCGCGTCGGCGGGTTCGAGATCCGCGACCGAAATCCGTACACCGGGTCCGGAAGCGAGCCGGAAGCGCGCACCCGCCGCGACCCACCACCCGTACGACCGCAGCCCGTTCACGACGGCCGACTCGTCCCGCACGGGCACCCAGAGATTCATCCCACTCTCACCGTGCGCCTCGATCCCGCGCTCCGCGAGCTCCCGGACGAGGGCGCCGCGCCGCAGCCCGTACGTCTTCTGGGCGCGCGCGACCAACGCGCGCGTGCCGTCGTCCGTCATGAGCCCGTACACCGTCTCCTGCAACAGGTGACTGACCCAGCCCGACGTCAACAGCAGTCGACCGTCGTGCCGAGCCAGCGTCGTCGGATCACAGGCCGCCGCGGCCCACCGCAGATCGGTCCCCAGGAACTTGCTCACGGTCCGCACGTGCACCCAGCGCCGCAGACCACCCGCGGTCAACGTGCGCAAAGGCGCATCCGCGACGGCGGACGCGTGGTCGTTCTCCACGACCAGCACATCGGGCTCCTCCTGAAGCACCTCGACAAGCGCGTCCCGGCGCTCCGCCGAGAAACATCCGCCGTACGGATTCTGCGCCCGCGGACTGCACACCACCGCGCGTACACCCGTCCGCAGGGCACCGCGCAACGCCTCGGGGAGGATCCCCTCGTCGTCCACCGCGACCGGAACGGTACGCAAACCCAATGCCGTGACCAGATCAAGCAGATGGTGATATCCGGGGTCCTCCATGGCAACGGCGTCGCCCGGCCGCAACTCCACCGACAGCAGCCGCCCGATCAGATCCAGCGCACCGTGCGCGAACGTCACGTGGTCCGTCGGCACCCCGTCGGGCCCAAGCCAGTCCCGGACCGCGTCCTCCAGTCGCGCCAGCCGCGGTGTACTGCGGTGCGACCGCGCACCGGGGGAGAGCCGCGACGGTGGCACCAGATGGGGCAGCAGTTCGGGGTCCGGATGCCCGCCCGCCAAGTCGCGCAGTCCGGCCGGCACTTTCGGCGGCCGCCGCGACGCGACCGAGGGCGCGGCGGCGACCACGGTCCCGCCGCGCCCCCGGGTCACCACGATCCCGCGCCGCCGCAGGTCCTTGTAGGCCGTCGCGACCGTCCCCGGACTCACACCGAGCTCGTCGGCAAGTCTGCGCACCGGAGGCAGCGCCGTCCCCGGCTCCAACGCGCCTTCGGACACGCCTCGTTCGACGGACGAGGCAATTCCCTTGGCCGTCGTGCCACTGATCCCATATTGTGTTGCCACGTTACCAAATATGTATCAATACATAATGCGAGGCAAGGGGGAGCAGTGAGTCGGATGCGCCGCGCAGCCGCATGGTCGACACGCATTCCAGGAGGCCGGGACGGCCGCAGAATGCTCTGGATCGCCCTCGTCGACCGGATCGGCAGCGGCCTGTGGGCATCCGTCTCCGTCCTGTACTTCACTTACGTCACCGGTCTCTCCGTCGCCGAGGTCGGCACCCTCGTCGCCGTGTCCGGAGCCGTAGGCATCGCCGGCGCACCGCTCGGCGGCCGAATCGCCGACCGTCTGCCGCTCACCCACGTCCTGATCGCCCTCCAACTCCTGCGGGCCCTGGCCTCCTTCGCACTGCTGACTTCCGACAACTACGCCCTGCTGCTGGCCTTCTCCGCCGCAGGCAGTCTCGGAGACCGCGCCGCCAACGTCCTCACCAAGCTGTACGCCACCCGCATCGCGGGACCGGACCGCGTCCGCTATCAGGCCGTCAACCGCACTGTCGCCAACGCCGGCTGGGCCCTGGGCGGTCTCGCCGCCGCCGGGGCGCTCGCCATCGGCACCACCGCGGCCTACCGGTGGCTTCTGGTGGGCGACGCCCTTTCCTTCGTGGCCGTCGCCCTCGTCACCACGCGCTGCGGCGAACCGCCTTCGGCCACCCGCACGATCGCCACATCGAAGGACCCTGCCCCCGCTACACGCCCGGCCGGCCCGTGGCGTGACCGCACCTACCTCGCGTACGTCGCCACCGAGACCGTCCTCTTCCTCGACGACGCCCTGTTCAAGGTCGGACTGCCGCTGTGGATCGCCCATTCCGACCACGCACCACACGGCCTCGCCCCGCTGCTCATGGTCCTCAACAACGTGATGGTGGTGGCTCTCCAGGTCCCCCTCGCCCGGTTCGGCGCCACCACAGCCGCGGCGCGCGCCCTGCTGCTCCCGCTCTCCGCCGTCTTCGCCCTGGGCGGCGTCGCCATGGCGCTCTCCGCCACGGGCGGGGCCGTCGCCGCGACCCTGCTCCTCACCGCCGCGGCAGCCGCCTTCACCGTCGCCGAGATGCTCCACGCCACCGTCTCCTGGGAACTCTCCGTCGCCCTCGCCCCCGAGACGGCCCAGGGCGCCTACCTGGGCGTTCACGGACTCGCGCAGTCCGCCCAGCGCAGCGTCGGGCCACTGGCTGTCACCGCGGCCATCGCCACCGGCCCCCTCGGCTGGACGGCATTCGGCGCGATCATTGCCGTGACCTGCCTGTTTCAGCACCGCCTGGTGCGCGACCACCTCGCTCGCCCAGCATTGTCAGTGCCGCCGGTTACTGTGAGTGAGTATTGATCGACTGTGCACAAAGGGGGAAACATGGCGCACACCCAGCACCAGACCATGCGACGCGTTCTGCGCCGCGAAATCGCTGGCACCATCGGCCTGTTGACCGACGAACAAGACTTCACGGCGATGCGGCGCTATCGCACCTTCGCCTTCGACGACCACACCACCTACCTCCAGCAGGTGGAAGCCCTGCTCAGGACCCTCGCCGCCCAGGGCAGCCACACCACGGTGGCACTCTTCGACCCCGAGGAGTACGCGGAGTTCTGCGCCGGAAGCGGCCTGGAACCCGACGCCCCGGCCAGCCGCACACGCTTCACCGCCGAGCTGGCCGCTATGGGCCCCACCGTTCCGTATGACGGACAGCCCCTCGACGAACTCGTCCCGGACCTGGTCGACGAGGCAGTCCGCAAGGCCACCTGGGAGTACGCGACCACACTCCTGGCACGCATCGGCAACTGCGCGTCCTGCGGTGAGGACATCGGTCGAGCGTCGTTCGCCCGCGCCTCCCACCTGCTCGCCCGCGTCATCGACACAGCGGGCCGCGGCGACCTGCACCTCGTCTGCAGCGTCTCGACAGCCCCCGAGACGCTCGTCGCCGTACTCCGTGCCGATGGCGCCCCAGAGGGCGGTACCCGCCTCGACGAGACAGAAGCCCTCGAATTCACCACCGTGCTGGCCCTCGGCATCGCGACACGGAGTGCCGGAGGCCTGGTCATGCGCACCACCGCGCCCGACACCACCGACTGTGTCTACGGATGGCGCCTGCGCGGCGAAGACCTGGAACCCCTGACCGCCGCGGAAGTCTTCGACGCCTACTGCACCGACGCCGATTCCGGTGACCTCGTCTCCCCGGAATCGGGTGTCGACTACTGCGTGCCACCTGACCTCGGAGACGAAGGACAAGGGACGGGCCACACGCACTGAACGCGAAGGGGCGCCCCACCCGTGGGTGGAGCGCCCCTGGACCCCGGTCGAGCGGAGACGCGGCCCGGTTACTCGCCGGACAGCACCGCCTGCGCCGCGGCACGTGCCTCTTCGGCCGTGTCCGCGGCACGTGCGGCCGCGGCCGCACGCTCGCACTGGGCCAGCGTGTACTTGGCAAGCGTCGCCCGAACATAAGGAATGGACGCGGCACCCATGGAAAGGGAGGTGATGCCCAGACCGGTCAGCACACACGCGAGCAGGGGGTCCGACGCGGCCTCACCGCAGACACCACAGCTCTTGCCCTCGGCCTTCGCCGCCTCGGCGGACAGCGCAACCAGGTCGAGCAGCGCGGGCTGCCACGGGTCCTGCAGACGGGACACCGCACCCACCTGTCGGTCGGCGGCGAAGGTGTACTGCGCGAGGTCGTTGGTCCCCAGGGACAGGAACTCGACCTCCTGCAGGATCGACCGCGCACGCAGCGCGGCCGACGGGATCTCCACCATCGCGCCGAACTTCGCCTGCAGCCCGGCCGCACGGCAAGCGTCCGCGAACGCCTTGGCGTCGGTGCGGTCCGCGACCATCGGCGCCATCACTTCGAGGTAGACCGGCAGCCCCTCCGAAGCCTTCGCGAGGGCGGTCAGCTGCGTACGCAGCACATCGGGGTGGTCGAGCAGCGACCGAAGCCCCCGCACACCCAGCGCCGGGTTCGGCTCGTCGGCCGGAGTCAGGAAGTCGAGCGGCTTGTCGGCGCCCGCGTCGAGCACACGCACCACGACACGGCCCTCGGGGAAGGCCTCGAGCACCTGACGGTACGCCTCGACCTGCTTCTCCTCGGACGGCGCGTTCTTGCTGTCGTCCAAGAAGAGGAACTCGGTACGGAACAGACCGACACCCTCGGCACCGGCCTCGACAGCGGCCGGCACGTCCGCCGGACCGCCGACGTTCGCCAGCAGCGGCACCTTGTGACCGTCGGAGGTGGCACCCGGACCCGTCGACGCGGACAACGCCGCCTTGCGCTCCGCCGCCGCGGCCTCCAGCTGCGCCTTCTTCTCAGCGCTCGGCTCCACGAAGATCTCACCGGTGCTGCCGTCCACGGCGATCAACGTGCCCTCGGCGAGCTCACCGGCACCGGGGAGGGCGACCACGGCGGGTACGCCAAGCGCACGCGCCAGAATCGCGCTGTGGCTGGTCGGCCCGCCCTCCTCCGTCACGAAACCGAGCACCAGAGTGGGGTCGAGCAGCGCCGTGTCGGCAGGCGCCAGGTCACGAGCAATAAGGACGTACGGCTCGTCGCTGTCCGGGACACCCGGCATGGGCACCCCGAGCAGCCGGGCGACGATACGGTTCCGCACGTCGTCGAGGTCGGCCACGCGGCCGGCAAGGTACTCACCGGCGCCGGCCAGCAGCGCGCGGTACGCGGCGAAGGCGTCGTAGACCGCGCGCTCCGCTGTGCTGCCGACCGCGATCCGCCGTTCCACATCCGCCATGAGCTCGGGGTCCAGGGCCATCATGGCCTGTGCCTCGAGCACCGCCTGGGCTTCGCCCCCCGCCAGATTGCCGCGCGCAATCAGGTCGGCTGCCACAGCCTCCACGGCCTGGCGGGCACGCCCCTGTTCGCGCTCCGCGTCCTCCGCAGGGATCTGCTTGGCAGGCGGTTCAAGAACCGCCGTTCCCATGTGCCGAACCTCGCCGATCGCCACACCGTGGCTCACGCCGACGCCTCGCAGCGTTGTCTCCATCTCACCCGTCTCCGATAGTGCGGCGGGTCCCGCCGCCGCGGTGGTTGTCCAAGCCGCCGTCTTTGACGGCCTGGAGGTCAGCGCCAGGTGAAGAGGATGTCGCCGGCCTTCGTGTCTCCGTCCTCCTGGAGGTCGGAGAGGGAGTCGGCGGTGGCCTCAAGCGCCACGATCGGGCACACCGGGGACTTTCCGGCCTTCTCGACGACGGCCGGGTTCCAACGCACGACGCTCTGACCCCGCGTGACGGTGTCACCCTTGTTGACGAGCAGCTCGAAGCCCTCACCGTTGAGCTGTACGGTGTCGATACCCAGGTGGGTGAGCACACCGTGACCCTCGCCGTCGACGACGACAAAAGCGTGCGGGTGAAGCGACACAATCACGCCGTCCACGGGGGCGACAGCCTCCGAAGGCTCGCGCACGGGGTCGATCGCTGTGCCGGGGCCCACCATCGCCCCGGAGAACACGGGATCAGGTACCGCGGTGAGTCCGATGGCGCGTCCTGCAATAGGGGACGTCACGGTGGTCATGGGAAGCCTCCCAGGGGTGGAGATTTATATGGGCCGTCACTGCCTGTCCCGGACGGCGCACTGTGGAGCAGGGTATGTCATATGAACTACCGGTTCCGCATGAGACGTCCCGGTTGGCGGCCGTAGAGCACAGCGCAAACGATTTGCGCCTGCTCCCGGGCCCCATGTAGAGTCGTACACCTGCTTGAGGCCGAGCGACGCAACCAAGCGTCCTTGCCTGGCAGCACCCAACTTGTCAGATCCTATCTCGGGGTCTCGTTCTGCATGTCCGCAGGACGGTGGTCAGAGAGACAGAGAAACACTGATAGAGTTTGGAACACCGAAGGGAAGCGCCCGGAGGAAAGCCTGAGAGAGTTTCTCGGGTGAGTACAAAGGAAGCGTCCGTTCCTTGAGAACTCAACAGCGTGCCAAAAATCAACGCCAGATATGTTGATACCCCGTCTCCGGCTGATCGGCCGGGACGAGGTTCCTTTGAAAAAGTCCTGCCGGGCGATGCCTGGCAGGCGCACAGCGAGGACGCTGTGAACTGTTTCGATTATTCCTCGGACGGTTCCGCTCTCGTGGTGTCGTCCCGATTACGGGAAAACATTCACGGAGAGTTTGATCCTGGCTCAGGACGAACGCTGGCGGCGTGCTTAACACATGCAAGTCGAACGATGAAGCCCTTCGGGGTGGATTAGTGGCGAACGGGTGAGTAACACGTGGGCAATCTGCCCTTCACTCTGGGACAAGCCCTGGAAACGGGGTCTAATACCGGATGACACTGCGGACCGCATGGTCTGCGGTTGAAAGCTCCGGCGGTGAAGGATGAGCCCGCGGCCTATCAGCTTGTTGGTGAGGTAGTGGCTCACCAAGGCGACGACGGGTAGCCGGCCTGAGAGGGCGACCGGCCACACTGGGACTGAGACACGGCCCAGACTCCTACGGGAGGCAGCAGTGGGGAATATTGCACAATGGGCGAAAGCCTGATGCAGCGACGCCGCGTGAGGGATGACGGCCTTCGGGTTGTAAACCTCTTTCAGCAGGGAAGAAGCGAAAGTGACGGTACCTGCAGAAGAAGCGCCGGCTAACTACGTGCCAGCAGCCGCGGTAATACGTAGGGCGCAAGCGTTGTCCGGAATTATTGGGCGTAAAGAGCTCGTAGGCGGCTTGTCGCGTCGGTTGTGAAAGCCCGGGGCTTAACCCCGGGTCTGCAGTCGATACGGGCAGGCTAGAGTGTGGTAGGGGAGATCGGAATTCCTGGTGTAGCGGTGAAATGCGCAGATATCAGGAGGAACACCGGTGGCGAAGGCGGATCTCTGGGCCATTACTGACGCTGAGGAGCGAAAGCGTGGGGAGCGAACAGGATTAGATACCCTGGTAGTCCACGCCGTAAACGGTGGGCACTAGGTGTTGGCGACATTCCACGTCGTCGGTGCCGCAGCTAACGCATTAAGTGCCCCGCCTGGGGAGTACGGCCGCAAGGCTAAAACTCAAAGGAATTGACGGGGGCCCGCACAAGCAGCGGAGCATGTGGCTTAATTCGACGCAACGCGAAGAACCTTACCAAGGCTTGACATCACCCGGAAAGCATCAGAGATGGTGCCCCCCTTGTGGTCGGGTGACAGGTGGTGCATGGCTGTCGTCAGCTCGTGTCGTGAGATGTTGGGTTAAGTCCCGCAACGAGCGCAACCCTTGTTCTGTGTTGCCAGCATGCCCTTCGGGGTGATGGGGACTCACAGGAGACTGCCGGGGTCAACTCGGAGGAAGGTGGGGACGACGTCAAGTCATCATGCCCCTTATGTCTTGGGCTGCACACGTGCTACAATGGCAGGTACAAAGAGCTGCGAAGCCGCGAGGCGGAGCGAATCTCAAAAAGCCTGTCTCAGTTCGGATTGGGGTCTGCAACTCGACCCCATGAAGTCGGAGTTGCTAGTAATCGCAGATCAGCATTGCTGCGGTGAATACGTTCCCGGGCCTTGTACACACCGCCCGTCACGTCACGAAAGTCGGTAACACCCGAAGCCGGTGGCCCAACCCCTTGTGGGAGGGAGCTGTCGAAGGTGGGACTGGCGATTGGGACGAAGTCGTAACAAGGTAGCCGTACCGGAAGGTGCGGCTGGATCACCTCCTTTCTAAGGAGCATCTAGGCCGCCGAGCTTGCTCGGTGGTCCAGGGCCATTACGTCGGCACACGTTCGACGGTGGTTGCTCATGGGTGGAACGTTGATTATTCGGCACTCTCAGTCATCTCGGGCTGCAAGTACTGTCCTTCGGGGCGTGGAACGCTGATCACGAGTGGCGAGGGTGCCGGGCACGCTGTTGGGTGTCTGAGGGTACGGCCGAATGCGGCTGCCTTCAGTGCCGGCCCCAGTGAACTCCGGGTTGTACCGGGGGTGATGGGTGGTTGGTCGTTGTTTGAGAACTGCACAGTGGACGCGAGCATCTGTGGCCAAGTTTTTAAGGGCGCACGGTGGATGCCTTGGCACCAGGAACCGATGAAGGACGTGGGAGGCCACGATAGTCCCCGGGGAGTCGTCAACCAGGCTTTGATCCGGGGGTTTCCGAATGGGGAAACCCGGCAGTCGTCATGGGCTGTCACCCATGCCTGAACACATAGGGCATGTGGAGGGAACGCGGGGAAGTGAAACATCTCAGTACCCGCAGGAAGAGAAAACAACCGTGATTCCGGGAGTAGTGGCGAGCGAAACCGGATGAGGCCAAACCTCAAGCGTGTGAGACCCGGCAGGGGTTGCGCTTGGGGGGTTGTGGGATCTCTCTTCTGTCGTCTGCCGGCGACAGGACGAGTCAGAAACCGTTGATGTAGGCGAAGGACATGCGAAAGGTCCGGCGTAGAGGGTAAGACCCCCGTAGTCGAAACGTCAACGGCTCGTTTGAGAGACACCCAAGTAGCACGGGGCCCGAGAAATCCCGTGTGAATCTGGCGGGACCACCCGCTAAGCCTAAATATTCCCTGGTGACCGATAGCGGATAGTACCGTGAGGGAATGGTGAAAAGTACCGCGGGAGCGGAGTGAAATAGTACCTGAAACCGTGTGCCTACAAGCCGTGGGAGCGTCGCGCATTGAGTTTACTCAGTGCGTCGTGACTGCGTGCCTTTTGAAGAATGAGCCTGCGAGTTTGCGGTGTGTTGCGAGGTTAACCCGTGTGGGGAAGCCGTAGCGAAAGCGAGTCCGAATAGGGCGGTATAGTAGCGCGCTCAAGACCCGAAGCGGAGTGATCTAGCCATGGGCAGGTTGAAGCGGCTGTAAGAGGTCGTGGAGGACCGAACCCACCAGGGTTGAAAACCTGGGGGATGACCTGTGGTTAGGGGTGAAAGGCCAATCAAACTCCGTGATAGCTGGTTCTCCCCGAAATGCATTTAGGTGCAGCGTCGTGTGTTTCTTGCCGGAGGTAGAGCACTGGATAGGCGATGGGCCCTACCGGGTTACTGACCTTAGCCAAACTCCGAATGCCGGTAAGTGAGAGCGCGGCAGTGAGACTGTGGGGGATAAGCTCCATGGTCGAGAGGGAAACAGCCCAGAGCATCGACTAAGGCCCCTAAGCGTACGCTAAGTGGGAAAGGATGTGGAGTCGCACAGACAACCAGGAGGTTGGCTTAGAAGCAGCCACCCTTGAAAGAGTGCGTAATAGCTCACTGGTCTAGTGATTCCGCGCCGACAATGTAGCGGGGCTCAAGCGTACCGCCGAAGTCGTGTCATTGCAGCAATACTCCCAACGGAGGCTGTGATGGGTAGGGGAGCGTCGTGTGCCGGGTGAAGCCGCGCCGGAAGGCAGTGGTGGACGGTTCACGAGTGAGAATGCAGGCATGAGTAGCGATACACACGTGAGAAACGTGTGCGCCGATTGACTAAGGGTTCCTGGGTCAAGCTGATCTGCCCAGGGTAAGTCGGGACCTAAGGCGAGGCCGACAGGCGTAGTCGATGGATAACCGGTTGATATTCCGGTACCCGCTGTGAAGCGTCAAACATCGAGCCCATTAATGCTAAGACCGTGAAGCCGTCCCGGACCCTTCGGGGAAAGGGAAGTGGTGGAGCCGTCGGCCCAAGGTGGTAGTAGGTGAGTGATGGGGTGACGCAGGAAGGTAGTCCATCCCGGGCGGTGGTTGTCCCGGGGTAAGGGTGTAGGCCGTGCGGCAGGCAAATCCGTCGCACATCAAGGCTGAGACCTGATGCCGAGCCGATTGTGGTGAAGTGGATGATCCTATGCTGTCGAGAAAAGCCTCTAGCGAGTTTCATGGCGGCCCGTACCCTAAACCGACTCAGGTGGTCAGGTAGAGAATACCGAGGCGTTCGGGTGAACTATGGTTAAGGAACTCGGCAAAATGCCCCCGTAACTTCGGGAGAAGGGGGGCCATCACTGGTGAGAGGACTTGCTCCTTGAGCTGGGGGTGGCCGCAGAGACCAGCGAGAAGCGACTGTTTACTAAAAACACAGGTCCGTGCGAAGCCGTAAGGCGATGTATACGGACTGACGCCTGCCCGGTGCTGGAACGTTAAGGGGACCGGTTAGTCACTCTTCGGGGTGGCGAAGCTGAGAACTTAAGCGCCAGTAAACGGCGGTGGTAACTATAACCATCCTAAGGTAGCGAAATTCCTTGTCGGGTAAGTTCCGACCTGCACGAATGGCGTAACGACTTCTCGACTGTCTCAACCATAGGCCCGGTGAAATTGCACTACGAGTAAAGATGCTCGTTTCGCGCAGCAGGACGGAAAGACCCCGGGACCTTTACTACAGTTTGATATTGGTGTTCGGTTCGGCTTGTGTAGGATAGCTGGGAGACTGTGAAGCATTGGCGCCAGCCAGTGTGGAGTCGTCGTTGAAATACCAGTCTGGTCGTGCTGGATGTCTAACCTGGGTCCGTGATCCGGATCAGGGACAGTGTCTGATGGGTAGTTTAACTGGGGCGGTTGCCTCCCAAAGAGTAACGGAGGCGCCCAAAGGTTCCCTCAGCCTGGTTGGCAATCAGGTGTTGAGTGTAAGTGCACAAGGGAGCTTGACTGTGAGACCGACGGGTCGAGCAGGGACGAAAGTCGGGACTAGTGATCCGGCGGTGGCTTGTGGAAGCGCCGTCGCTCAACGGATAAAAGGTACCCCGGGGATAACAGGCTGATCTTCCCCAAGAGTCCATATCGACGGGATGGTTTGGCACCTCGATGTCGGCTCGTCGCATCCTGGGGCTGGAGTCGGTCCCAAGGGTTGGGCTGTTCGCCCATTAAAGCGGTACGCGAGCTGGGTTTAGAACGTCGTGAGACAGTTCGGTCCCTATCCGCTGTGCGCGTAGGAGTCTTGAGAAGGGCTGTCCCTAGTACGAGAGGACCGGGACGGACGAACCTCTGGTGTGCCAGTTGTCCTGCCAAGGGCATGGCTGGTTGGCTACGTTCGGAAAGGATAACCGCTGAAAGCATCTAAGCGGGAAGCCTGCTTCGAGATGAGGACTCCCACCCCCTTGAGGGGTTAAGGCTCCCAGTAGACGACTGGGTTGATAGGCCAGATCTGGAAGGCGGGCAACCGCTGGAGGTGACTGGTACTAATAGGCCGAGGGCTTGTCCTCAGTTGCTCGCGTCCACTGTGTTGGTTCTGAAACCACGAACAACCCCATACCCGGGGCCACCGGGTGTGGTGCGGTTGACAGTTTCATAGTGTTTCGGTGGTCATAGCGTGAGGGAAACGCCCGGTTACATTCCGAACCCGGAAGCTAAGCCTTACAGCGCCGATGGTACTGCAGGGGGGACCCTGTGGGAGAGTAGGACGCCGCCGAACTTCTTTTAGAGCTCCGGCTCTTGGGCATATCACCCAAGAGCCGGAGCTTTTTTGTTTTCCCGAGGAGTTTTCCGATGGCTTCTCTACCCCTCCGCACCACTGCGTGAAGGCTGCGGGTAAGGTCAGGGGGCATCGTTGGCTCGTTTCCCACAGGAGGCCCCCGGGTGGAGGTCCAGGAGACCCGTGTCCAGACGGACCGGGTCCTCACCATCCCGAACATCCTCAGCATGGCGCGCCTTGTCGGCGTACCCATCTTCCTGTGGCTGATCCTCAGGCCGGAGTTCGGCGGTCCCAAGAGCGACGGTTGGGCGCTGCTCGTGCTCATGCTGAGCGGTATCAGCGACTATCTGGACGGGAAGCTCGCCCGGCGCTGGAACCAGATCAGCAGCCTCGGCCGGCTGCTCGACCCCGCTGCCGACCGGCTCTACATTCTGTCCACTCTCGTGGGGCTGACCTGGCGCGAGATTCTTCCGCTCTGGTTGACCGCTGTACTTTTGGCGCGCGAGCTGGTTCTGCTGGTGATGGTGGGCATCCTCAGGCGCCACGGCTATCCGCCGCCACAGGTCAACTTCCTTGGCAAGGCTGCCACGTTCAACTTGATGTACGCCTTCCCGTTGCTGCTGCTCAGTGACGCAAGTGGATGGATCGCCTCACTCGCTGCTATTTTCGGATGGGCGTTCGCCGGATGGGGTACAACGCTGTACTGGTGGGCAGGGATCCTCTACGTGGTTCAGGTCCGCCGTCTTGTCAGGGCGGACACCATGGCCGATTGAGCTCGCCGATAGCGGGCTGTAGTGGCTCGTTGGCCCGCGGACGAAATGTGCGGGACAATCTGGACGGGTGAAGTCGGCTAGACCGTCGTCTCTTCAAGGAGGACGCTTCCGACATGAAGGCCGTCGTGATGGCCGGAGGCGAAGGCACACGCCTTCGTCCCATGACCTCAAGCATGCCCAAGCCGCTCCTGCCGGTGGTGAACCGCCCGATCATGGAGCACGTGCTCAGGCTGCTCAAAAGGCATGGGCTCAACGAGACCGTCGTTACTGTCCAGTTCTTGGCATCACTGGTCAAGAACTACTTCGGTGATGGCGAGGAGCTCGGTATGGAGCTCACCTATGCCAATGAGGAGAAGCCACTCGGTACCGCCGGGAGTGTCAAGAACGCCGAGGAGGCGTTGAAGGACGACACCTTCCTCGTCATCTCCGGTGATGCTCTGACCGACTTCGATCTCACCGACCTCATCAATTTCCACAAGGAAAAGGGTGGGCTCGTCACCGTCTGTTTGACGCGCGTACCGAACCCCCTCGAATTCGGCATCACCATCGTGGACGAAGAGGGCAAGGTCGAGCGCTTCCTGGAGAAGCCGACCTGGGGGCAGGTCTTCTCGGACACCGTGAACACGGGCATCTATGTCATGGAGCCCGAGGTCTTCGACTATGTCGAGGCCGATGTCTCCGTCGACTGGTCCGGTGATGTCTTCCCCCAGCTGATGAAGGAAGGCAAGCCCATCTATGGCTATATCGCCGAGGGCTACTGGGAAGACGTCGGTACGCACGAGAGCTATGTGAAGGCGCAGGCCGACGTCCTGGAGGGCAAGGTCGACGTCGAGATCGACGGCTTCGAGATCTCCCCGGGCGTATGGGTCGCCGAGGGCGCCGAAGTGCACCCCGACGCCATACTGCGCGGACCGCTCTACATCGGGGACTACGCCAAGGTCGAGGCCAACGCCGAAATTCGCGAGCACACCGTCGTCGGTTCCAATGTCGTCGTCAAGACCGGAGCATTCCTGCACCGGGCCGTCGTGCACGACAACGTGTACATAGGCCAGCACAGCAATCTGCGCGGCTGCGTCATCGGCAAGAACACCGACATCATGCGAGCCGCGCGGATCGAGGACGGTGCCGTCATCGGCGACGAATGCCTCGTCGGCGAAGAATCGATCATTCAGGGCAACGTACGCGTATACCCGTTCAAGACCATCGAGGCCGGCGCCTTTGTCAACACCTCGGTGATCTGGGAGTCGCGGGGTCAGGCGCATCTCTTCGGCGCCCGTGGCGTGTCCGGCATCCTGAATGTGGAGATCACCCCGGAGCTCGCGGTGCGCCTCGCGGGAGCGTACGCGACCACCCTCAAGAAGGGCTCCACCGTCACCACGGCCCGCGACCACTCCCGAGGAGCTCGCGCGCTGAAGCGGGCGGTCATCTCGGCATTGCAGGCCAGCGCCATCGACGTACGCGACCTGGAGAACGTACCGCTGCCGGTGGCCCGGCAGCAGACCGCCAGGGGCAGTGCGGGCGGGATCATGATCAGGACGACGCCCGGTGTGCCGGACTCCGTCGACATCATGTTCTTCGACGGAGCGGGCGCGGACCTGTCGCAGGGTGGGCAGCGGAAGCTGGACCGTGTGTTCGCGCGGCAGGAGTACCGGCGTGCGTTCCCCGGTGAGATCGGGGATCTGCACTTCCCGTCCAGCGTCTTCGACTCGTACACAGGGTCGCTGCTGAGGAATGTCGACACCAGCGGTATCGCGGAATCCGGGCTCAAGGTGGTCGTGGATGCCTCGAACGGCAGCGCCGGCCTCGTCCTGCCCAGCTTGTTGGGCAAGCTCGGAGTCGACTCGCTGACCATCAACCCGGGGCTCGACGAGTCGAGGCCTACGGAGACGGCGGACACCCGGCGGGCCGGTCTGGTGCGGCTCGGAGAGATCGTCGCGTCCGCGCGGGCGGCGTTCGGGGTGCGCTTCGACCCGGTGGGTGAGCGGCTCTCGCTCGTCGACGAGAAGGGGCGGATCGTCGAGGACGACCGGGCCCTGCTCGTCATGCTCGACCTGGTGGCCGCGGAGCGGCGCAGTGGGCGGGTGGCGCTGCCGGTGACCACCACGCGGATCGCCGAGCAGGTGGCGGCGTACCACGGCACGCAGGTGGAGTGGACGACCACGTCTCCCGATGATCTGACGCGGGTCGGGCGCGAGGAGTCGACGATCTTCGGCGGCGACGGGCGCGGTGGCTTCATCATTCCCGAGTTCAGCGGCGTGTTCGACGGCGCGGCCGCCTTCGTACGACTCATCGGGCTGGTGGCGCGGACGCAGCTCACGCTCAGCCAGATCGACGCGCGGATTCCGCGGGCGCACGTCCTCAAGCGCGATCTCGCGACTCCCTGGGCCGTGAAGGGACTTGTGATGCGTCGGGTCGTGGAAGAGGCCGGAGACCGCTTCGTGGACACGACCGACGGCGTACGGGTCGTGGAGACGGACGGACGCTGGGTGATGGTGCTCCCGGACCCCGCCGAAGCCGTCACCCATCTGTGGGCCGAAGGGCCCGACGACGCCTCCGCGGAGGCCCTGCTCGACGAGTGGGCGGCCGTCGTGGACAGCGCCGGTCGCTGAAACACCCAGCACGCGCGCGTGCCGGACAAGTGCCCCCAAGGGGGCCTGTCCGGCACGCCGGTGGGGCCATTCGGAGGTATCGCCCGCGACGTGCGACGATGTGCGGCATGCCGCAGCAGCCCCCCGTTCGGAGCAGCGCTCCGCGCCCCTCGCGCCCGGACGCCTCCATGTCGCTGCTCACCAACGTCATGGACCACAGCCTCGATGACGGATACGCCGAGGCGGCCGCCCGTAAGAAGGCCGAGGGCGGCGGTGGCATGCCGAAGACGGTGCGGGCGAAGCTCGGTCTCGCCGCCGGTCTGGTGCTCGCGGCCCTCGTGGTGACCGTGGGGGCGGCGAACGCGCGGATCGCGGCCCCGGTCGTCGCCAAGGAGCGCCAGGAGCTCATCGACCGCATCGAGCGAGAGACCACTGCCGCCGACAAGCTCGAGAGCAATGTCGACACCCTGCGTGCCGATGTGAGCGCGAGGCAGCGCGAGGCGCTCAAGAAGAACGGCGGCGAGCAGGCCGACCTGGTGAGCATCCTGTCGGGCGCCACCGATGTGCACGGGCCCGGCGTGAAGCTCGTCGTGAACGACGCCAAGGAAGCCAGCACGGGCGGCGACGGCAATCCGCGGGAGACCTCCGGGTTCTCCGACACCGGACGCGTGCGCGACCGTGACATGCAGCGTGTCGTCAACGGGCTCTGGGAGTCGGGCGCCGAGGCCATCGCGATCAACGGACAGCGGCTGACGGCCCTGTCGGCGATCAGGGCCGCGGGTGACGCGATACTGGTCGACAACAAGCCGCTGGTGCCGCCGTACACGGTGCTCGCGGTGGGGGACGGCAAGCGGCTCAGCACCAGGTTCCAGAACAGCGCCGACGGGCTGTATCTGCACGCCCTGCAGGAGAACTTCGGCATCCGGACCAGCATTTCCGTCGAGGACGACATCCGGTTGTCCGCCGCACCGAGTGTGATCGTACGTACAGCACAGCCGAGCACAGAGAAGGGCACATCGTGATCGCCGTACTGGGCCTCGTCGTGGGAGTCGTGGCTGGATTGTTGGTCCGGCCCGAGGTTCCGGCGGTTGTCGAGCCTTACCTTCCGATCGCAGTCGTGGCGGCGCTGGACGCCGTGTTCGGAGGCCTGCGCGCGATGCTCGACGGCATCTTCGACGACAAGGTCTTCGTGGTGTCGTTCCTGTCGAACGTGGTCGTGGCCGCGCTGATCGTCTTCCTGGGCGACAAGTTGGGCGTGGGCGCCCAGCTCTCCACGGGTGTCGTGGTCGTCCTCGGCATCCGTATCTTCTCCAACGCCGCGGCGATCCGCCGGCACGTCTTCCGGGCGTGAGGCCGATGAGCAACGAGGAGGAGACCCCACAGCCCTCGCAGACCCCCCAGCCTGCTGAGACCCCGGAGAACCGGCTGCGCAAGGAACTGCCCGACGAGGTGCCCGCGGCGGCTCGCGAGGGTTCCGAGCCGGGCAAGCGCGATGAGGATGCCGAACCGTCGCTGACCGGCCGGCAGCGAATGGTCAAGGGTCTGTGGCCGCCGCGCGTGACCCGCGCGCAACTCATCGTCGCCGTGCTGCTGTTCGGCCTCGGCTTCGGTCTGGCCGTCCAGGTCGCCTCCAACAGCGACAGCGGCAGCGCCCTGCGCGGCGCACGTCAGGAAGATCTCGTCCGCATCCTCGATGAACTCGACAACCGAACTCAGCGTCTTGAGGACGAGAAGCAGGGTCTCGAAGATCAGCGCACCGAGCTGGAGAACAGCTCGGACCAGGCCGAGGAGGCTCGCAAGCAGACGGTCGAGAAGGAGAAGCAACTCGGCATTCTGGCGGGAACCGTGGCTGCGCAGGGACCCGGCATCACCCTGACGATCGACGACACGAAGGGGACGGTCAAGGCGGACATGCTGCTTGACGCGATCCAGGAGCTGCGCGCGGCCGGCGCGGAGGCGATCCAGGTGAACGGCGTACGCGTCGTCGCCAGCACCTATCTGACGGACTCCGGCAGCGGAGTGAAGGTCGACGGGAACAAGATCACCCAGCCCTACCGTTTCAAGGTCATCGGCAAGCCGCAGGACCTGGAACCGGCGCTCAACATCCCCGGAGGCGTGGTGCAGACAATGGAGAAGGAGCAGGCCACCGTCACGGTGGACCGCTCGACGAAGATCGTTGTAGACGCCTTGCGACCCGCGAAGCGGCCTGACTACGCTCGGTCGTCCTCCCAGTGAGCCGGGGCCGCATGGGGGGCGCCCGGCGAGGGCATGAGGTTGCGGGGGGTCGGCGCACCGAATGGGTGGTGCGTGGTGGAAACTGTCTGGTGGATACGGACGTTGTGAGGATGTCCGGGTCGACCGGTGTGTTCAATCAGGGTTCGTCCTGCCCCACGGGCGGGTCTGTTTCGGTCAAGGGGAATCGCCCGTGAAGTTGTTTGCGAAGTTGTTCGGCAAGAGCGCGCGAGAGGGCAGCGGTGACAATGCGACTGCCCGCCACCGCGCACCGCGCCATGGAGACGTGGAGGGCCAGGGCGGCGACCGCCCACTGTTCCGGGACCAGGTCGGTGACATTTCCGGTGGTCAGGGCGCGCCGTCTGTTGACCCTTCCCAGTCCGGCCGCATAGGTTTCGGGGAACCGTCAGCCTCAAGTACGGGTGGAGGGTTTGCCTCCGACCCGTACGCGTCCCATGCCCCTGGTGGGCAGCCGCGGCAGGAGGATCCGTCCATGTCGGCCCTGGTGTGTACGAGGTGCGGTAACCGCAACGCGGAGAACAGCCGCTTCTGCTCCAACTGTGGTGCGCCGCTGCGGGGCGGTGCGGAGCGTCCGTCCGAGACGACGTCCACGATCTCCATTTCGGGCCTTGAGGCCTACGACGCCGAGGTGACGGGCCAGACGCCCTCGCCGATGCTCTCCCCGGAGGCGCAGGCGGCCGTCGACGCGCTGCCTCTCGGCTCGGCGCTCCTGGTGGTGCGCCGTGGCCCGAACTCGGGCAGTCGCTTCCTGCTGGACGGCGAGCTGACCACGGCCGGGCGTCATCCGCAGAGCGACATCTTCCTGGACGACGTGACCGTGTCGCGCCGCCATGTGGAGTTCCGCCGCGCCGCGGACGGCTCGTTCACGGTGGCCGACGTCGGCAGCCTGAACGGCACGTACGTCAACCGAGAGCGGATCGACCAGGTCGCTCTGTCGAACGGTGACGAGGTGCAGATCGGCAAGTACCGGCTGGTCTTCTACGCGAGCCAGCGGGGTATCTGACCCTCCCCCGGACTCCGTCCGGGGGGACCCCCAGGAAGGTCCATGCTTCAAAGACCGAGCGGCGGTGCCGGCAGCGGCACCGCCGCCGCGGACAGTGGGCTGATGAGCATCGGCGCGGTGCTGAACGTGCTGCGTGACGAGTTCCCCGAAGTCACCATCTCCAAGATCAGGTTCCTGGAGTCGGAGGGGCTCATCGAGCCGCAGCGAACCCCCTCGGGATATCGCAAGTTCAGCGCGAACGACGTCGAGCGCCTCGGTCACGTCCTGAGGATGCAGCGGGACCACTATCTGCCGCTGAAAGTGATCCGCGAGCATCTGGACGCCCTGGAGCGCGGTGAGCCGGTGCGGCTCCCGTCCGTGGGGCGCCAGCGCGATTCCGGCGACGGTGAGCCGCTCGGTGAGCTCTTCGGAGAGCCCGAGGCGCCCACGGCGGCCCGCGTAGGCCGTGCCGAGCTGCTGGCGGCCGCGGAGATCGGTGAGCAGGAACTCGAGGAGTGGGAGTCGTACGGGCTGATCGCGCCGCTTCCGGACGGTGCGTACGACGCCGAGGCGGTGACCGTCGCCGCGCTCGTCGTCGAGCTGGGGCGGTTCGGGATCGAGCCGCGCCATTTGCGCGCGATGAAAGCCGCGGCCGACCGCGAGGCGGGCCTTGTGGACCAAGTGGTGGCCCCGCTGCGCCGCCACCGCAATCCACAGACCAGGGCACACGCGGAGGCCCGTACGAAGGAGCTGGCGGGGCTCGCGGTGAAACTGCACGCGGCGCTGGTGCAGACCGCGCTCGGCGTGCGTTTGCCCTGATCCGGGGCGCCCACCCAGGCTGTGGATCGTCCACCCGTTCTGTGCCCGACTACCCAAACGTCCCGGGCACGGCCTAGGGTTACTGTGTGAACGAGCTCGATGTCGTAGGTGTCCGGGTCGAAATGCCCTCCAACCAACCGATCGTGCTTCTGCGTGAAGTGGGAGGCGACCGCTACCTCCCCATCTGGATCGGACCGGGGGAGGCGACGGCGATCGCCTTCGCCCAGCAGGGCATGGCCCCCGCGCGACCGCTGACCCACGACCTGTTCAAGGACGTGCTGGAGGCCGTCGGCCAGGAGCTCACCGAAGTACGCATCACGGACCTGCGTGAGGGCGTCTTCTATGCGGAGTTGGTGTTCGCCAGCGGGGTCGAGGTGAGTGCGCGGCCGTCCGACGCCATAGCGCTGGCCCTGCGCACCGGGACGCCGATCTACGGCAGCGACGGGGTGCTCGACGACGCCGGCATCGCGATCCCGGACGAGCAGGAGGACGAGGTGGAGAAGTTCCGCGAATTCCTCGACCAGATCTCGCCCGAGGACTTCGGGACCAATAGCCAGTGACGACCTGAAGCGTCAGCACGTTCCGGGCGGCAATTGCCTGCGGCCAGTGTGGTGCGCCCCGGTCCGCTCCAAGAGCATTCGGCTAGCCTTTCCCCGCGGTGGGGCACGGGAAACCACTCCTAGGGTGATTATCACTCGGCGTGCCGAGTGTGGCGATCGTTGACGCGCCCCTGGTGACTGCCTACCGTCGAGAAGGCAGGTCAAGGACGGAGGTCGGCGTGAGAAGCAGCGGCGACGGTACGGCTGGGGGTGCCCCCGGACGCGGTCTGGGGGAGAGCGGCCCGTACCCGCTTCACGGCAGCGCGGCCGATCACATTCCGCGGCGGCCGACGGCAGTGCCCGGCGAGGGAGGGGCGGTTTCCGAGGAGATCGGCTACCGAGGTCCCACGGCGTGCGCCGCCGCGGGCATCACCTATCGGCAGCTCGACTACTGGGCGCGGACCGGCCTGGTCGAGCCGAGTGTGCGGCCCGCCTATGGGTCGGGCACGCAGCGCCTCTACAGCTTCAGGGACGTGGTCGTCCTGAAGATCGTCAAGCGGTTCCTCGACACCGGGGTGTCGCTGCAGAACATCCGCACCACGGTCCAGCACCTCAGGGAGCGAGGCTTCCGGGACCTGGAGCGGATGACGCTGATGAGCGACGGCGCGACGGTCTACGAGTGCACGTCCCCCGACGATGTCCACGCGCTGCTGCAGGGTGGCCAGGGTGTCTTCGGGATCGCCGTGGGTGTGGTGTGGCGGGACGTCGAGAGCGCGCTCTCGCAGCTGCACGGAGAGCGCGTGGACACCGGCGAGACGCTCGTCGGACACAACCCTACGGACGAGCTGGCGCGACGCCGCAACCGGGCCGTCTGAGGCCCGGGCGGGGCCGCAGGGGAGTCGGCCGCGACGGGCGAGGTCCACGGGCGCGGGCCGTACCGGGGCATTGTCAGTGGCGTAGGGCAGCATCGGAGATGTGAGAACCGCGCCCACGATCCTGCATCTCGACATGGATGCCTTCTTCGCCTCGGCGGAGCAGGCATCCAAGCCGAGCCTGCGCGGCAAAGCGGTCGTGGTGGGCGGGCTCGGGCCGCGCGGAGTCGTCGCCACCGCCTCGTACGAGGCCCGCGTCTTCGGAGTGCACTCGGCGATGCCCATGGCCCAGGCGCGCCGGCTCGCGCCGAACGCCGCGTATCTCGTGCCGCGCTTCGGGCTCTACCGGGAGGTCAGCGAGCAGGTGATGGGGCTGCTGGGGGCCCTGTCGCCCCTGGTGGAGCCGTTGAGCCTGGACGAGGCCTTCGTGGACCTGGAGGCGGGGGGAACGGCCTGGGACGAGGGCTCGGCGCGGCTGGCAGGGGTGAAGCTGCGCGCGGACATCCGGGCCGTCACAGGCCTCACGGGATCGGTGGGTCTCGCGGCTTCGAAGATGCTCGCGAAGATTGCCTCGGAGCAGGCCAAGCCCGACGGCCTTGTGCTGATAGAGCCGGGGACCGAGCGTGCGCTGCTCGGGCCGATGTCGGTGCGGACGCTGCCGGGCGTGGGGCCCGCGACTGGTGACCATCTGCGGCGTGCCGGGATCACCACCGTCGACGAGATCGCCGAGGCGGGCGAGGACGAGCTCGTACGGCTGCTGGGGAAGGCCCATGGGCACGCTCTGTACGCGATGGCGCTGGCCCACGACGAGCGGCCCGTGGTGGCCGAGCGGGAGACCAAGTCGGTGTCGGTCGAGGACACGTACGACGTGGACATCCATGACCGGGTGCGGGTCGGTCTGGAGGTGCAGCGGCTCGCCGACCGGTGTGTGGGGCGGCTGCGCGGGGCCGGGCTGTCGGGGCGGACCATCGTCCTGAAGGTGCGCAGGTACGACTTCTCGACGCTGACCCGGTCCGAGACGCTGCGGGGGCCGACGGACGACCCCACGGTCGTACGGGAGGCCGCCGCGCGGCTTCTGGAGGCGGTGGACACGACCGGTGGCGTGCGACTGCTGGGTGTGGGCGTGTCCGGGCTCGCCGACTACACGCAGGAGGACCTGTTCGCACAGGCGCAGGCCGCCGCGGGAGAGCAGGTGGTCCTGGAGCATTCCGCTGAGGAGACGCCGCAGGAGTCCGCCGAGGAGCATGTGCCGCCCGCTGAGCGGCGGTGGCCCGCGGGGCACGATGTGCGGCATGCCGAGTACGGGCACGGGTGGGTGCAGGGCAGCGGCCTTGGGCGGGTCACGGTGCGGTTCGAGACGCCCTACTCAGCAGGGCCCGGGCGGGTACGGACGTTCCGGACCGACGATCCACAGCTGGAGCCGGCGGATCCGCTGCCCCTGGTGGAGCGAAGACCGCAGGAGCCGGGGCCCCGGGTTTCGGACCCCGGACCTCAGGTGTCCTCCGAGCCCGCGAGTCGGCCGAAGTCCCGGTCCGGCGGCGGCGGAGGGGGTGCCACGTCGAGACCGTAGTGGTGGTAGAGCTGGAGTTCCTGCTCGGGTGAGAGGTGGCGTCCGACGCCGAAGTCGGGGGCGTCCTTGATCAGGGCTCGGTCGAAGGGGATGCGCAGGGTGCCCTCGACGAGTTCACTGGGCTCCAGGGGCACGAAGGCGTCCCTGCTGAACAGGCCCGTGCGTATGGCCGCCCACTCCGGGATCCCCGTCGCGTCGTCGAGGTAGACCTCGTCGATCGTGCCGATCTTGGTGCCATTGCGGTCGAACGCCTTGCGGCCGATCAGGTTGCGCGGATCGATGTCGGTCTGCACGGGCCCTCCTCTTGGTCGCAACTCATCCGTAAGCACTACAAAAGAGCACATTCAGGAGGGCGGCCACTCGAAGGCTCGTGTCTTGTCCTCGCTGGTAGGCTGGCAGGCGGCTGCTGACCCCGTGCGGGAGAGTCCTCCAGACTTCATCGGAGGCGCCGAAGGAGCAAATCCTCCCCGGAATCTCTCAGGCTCACGTACCGCACGGACGAGGTCACTCTGGAAAGCAGGGCGGGTGTCGATGGCCTCCGCTCTCACCGACGGTGAAAACCGGGTCGTCAGCGGACGGGCCGGTGAAGCTCTCAGGTTGAGATGACAGAGGGGGAGGCCGTCGGGGTACCCGTGCCGGGGTGCCCCTCGAAGGTCGCGTCAGACCAGGAGGCCTCCGCAATGACCGCCCACCGCATTCCGCTCTCCGAGCTCGAACAGGGAATCCCCTTCGAGCAGCGCCACATCGGGCCCGACTCCGAGGCATGGGCCAAGATGCTCGCGCAGGTCGGATACGGCTCGCTCGACGAGCTGACGGCCGCCGCGGTCCCGGACGTCATCAAGAACGCCGACGCCCTGGACCTGCCGGGCGCGCGCACCGAGGCCGAGGTACTGGCCGAGCTGCGCTCCCTCGCGGACCGCAACCAGGTGCTCGACTCGATGATCGGCCTCGGCTACTACGGCACGTTCACACCGCCGGTGATCCTGCGCAATGTCATGGAGAGTCCGGCCTGGTACACCGCGTACACGCCGTACCAGCCGGAGATCTCGCAGGGCCGTCTCGAGGCGCTGCTGAACTTCCAGACCGTGGTCGCCGAGCTGACCGGGCTGCCGACCTCCGGTGCCTCGCTGCTCGACGAGGGCACCGCCGCCGCCGAGGCGATGGCGCTGTCCCGGCGCATGGGCAAGAACAAGAAGGGTCTGTTCCTGGTCGACGCGGACGCGCTGCCGCAGACCATCGCCGTCATCCAGACCCGCGCCGAGCCGACCGGCGTCGAGGTCGTCGTCGCTGACCTCAGCGAAGGCATCCCCGCCGAGATCGCCGAGCGTGAGATCAACGGCGTACTTGTCCAGTACCCGGGCGCCTCCGGTGCCGTGCGCGACCTCAAGCCGATCATCGAGCAGGCGCACGGGATGGGCGCGGTCGTCACCGTCGCCGCCGACCTGCTGGCCCTGACTCTGCTCACCTCGCCCGGCGAGCTCGGCGCCGACATCGTGGTCGGTACGACGCAGCGCTTCGGTGTGCCGATGGGCTTCGGCGGGCCGCACGCCGGATACATGGCGGTGCGCGAGACCTTCGCGCGCAGCCTGCCGGGTCGACTCGTCGGCGTGTCCGTCGACGTGGACGGGAACAAGGCGTACCGCCTCGCCCTGCAGACGCGTGAGCAGCACATCCGCCGCGAGAAGGCGACCAGCAACATCTGTACGGCTCAGGTGCTGCTCGCCGTGATGGCCGGCATGTACGCCGTGTACCACGGTCCCGATGGTCTGAAGACCATCGCGCGCCGTACGCACCGCTATGCCACGATCCTCGCCGCGGGTCTGACGGCGGGCGGGGTCGAGGTCGTGCACGGCGCGTACTTCGACACGCTGACCGTGCGGGTGCCGGGCAAGGCCGCTGAGACCGTCGCCGCCGCGCGCGAGGGCGGTGTCAACCTCCACCTCGTGGACGCCGACCACGTGTCGCTCTCCTGCGACGAGACCACCACGCGCGAGCAACTGGGCGCCGTGTGGACGGCGTTCGGTGTCAAGGGTGACGTCGAGGCGCTGGACGCGACGGCGCAGGACACGCTGCCGGCCGCGCTGCTGCGGACCGACGACTACCTCACGCACCCGGTCTTCCACCAGTACCGTTCCGAGACCGCGATGCTGCGCTACCTGCGCAAGCTCTCCGACCGCGACTACGCGCTCGACCGCGGAATGATCCCGCTGGGCTCCTGCACGATGAAGCTCAACGCGACCACGGAGATGGAGCCGGTCACCTGGCCCGAGTTCGGTCAGCTGCACCCCTTCGCGCCCGCCGAGCAGGCGCAGGGCTACCTCACGCTCATCCGTGAGCTGGAGGAGCGGCTCGCCGAGGTCACCGGGTACGACAACGTGTCGCTGCAGCCCAACGCCGGTTCGCAGGGTGAGCTGGCCGGTCTGCTGGCGGTACGCGGCTACCACCGTGCCAATGGCGACGAGCAGCGCACCGTCTGCCTCATCCCGTCCTCCGCGCACGGCACGAACGCCGCGAGCGCCGTGATGGCCGGCATGAAGGTCGTCGTCGTGAAGACCTCCGACGACGGCGAGATCGACGTCGAGGACCTGCGCGCCAAGATCGAGCAGTACCGCGACGAGCTGGCGGTGCTGATGATCACGTACCCCTCGACGCACGGTGTGTTCGAGGAGCATGTCGCCGACATCTGCGCGCAGGTGCACGAGGCGGGCGGTCAGGTCTACGTCGACGGCGCCAACCTCAACGCGCTGGTGGGCCTCGCCAAGCCGGGCCACTTCGGCGGTGACGTCTCGCACCTCAACCTGCACAAGACGTTCTGCATCCCGCACGGCGGCGGCGGTCCGGGCGTCGGCCCGGTCGGTGTGCGCGCGCACCTGGCGCCGTACCTGCCGAACCACCCGCTGCAGCCCGCGGCCGGTCCCAAGACCGGTGTCGGCCCCATCTCGGCCGCTCCCTGGGGCTCCGCGGGCATCCTGCCGATCTCCTGGGCGTACGTCCGGCTCATGGGCGGCGAGGGCCTCAAGCGGGCCACTCAGGTGGCCGTGCTGTCCGCCAACTACATCGCCAAGCGCCTGGAGCCGCACTACCCGGTGCTCTACACCGGTCCGGGCGGGCTCGTCGCGCACGAGTGCATCATCGATCTGCGCCCGCTGACCAAGGCGACCGGCGTCACCGTCGACGACATCGCCAAGCGCCTGATCGACTACGGCTTCCACGCGCCGACGATGTCGTTCCCGGTGGCCGGCACGCTGATGATCGAGCCGACCGAGTCCGAGGACCTGGGCGAGCTCGACCGGTTCTGCGACGCGATGATCGCGATCCGCGCGGAGATCGAGAAAGTCGGCTCGGGCGAGTGGGCGGCGGATGACAACCCGCTGCGGGGCGCGCCGCACACGGCCGCCGCGCTCGGCGGGGACTGGGAGCACGCCTACACGCGTGAGGAGGCCGTCTTCCCGGCCGGCGTCTCGGCCGCGGACAAGTACTGGCCGCCGGTGCGCCGCATCGACCAGGCGTACGGCGACCGGAACCTGGTCTGTTCCTGCCCGCCGCTGGACGCCTACGAGGACTGATCAGCGCTCGGGACTTGGACGGCTACGGGGAGTGATCACCCTCGGACATGCGTCGGGGCCGGTTCGGAGAGTACGTCTCCGGGCCGGCCCCTCTTATGTCTGGGTGGCTCGCTGGTGAGGCCACCCGGTTGTGCGGCTCAGGCGGCCGTCATCACGTGTTCGCTGCCCATGGGGCGGTGCGGGGCGATGATCTGGCCGTCCGGCAGGAGCTCACCGGTGTCCTCGAAGAGCAGAACGCCGTTGCACAGCAGGCTCCATCCCTGCTCCGGGTGGTGCGCCACGAGACGGGCGGACTCCCGGTCGGCTGATTCGGCTGACGGACAGGGTGGCTGGTGCTGGCACATGGATGGGATCTTTCGCTGGGTTGAGATGTGAGTGATGGCTGTGGTGTCTGTCCCGCGGCTCGATGTGGTCATGGCCGCCCCCCGTTGGTGTGTGGTCTGGAACCCAGTGTTGCCCTACGGGCGTGAATCCGCAGGGATTTAGCGGCACCGCTTCTCACAGGTTGATGACGCATCACCCGTGCGGTCGGTTCATTCCAACCGCACTGCCCCTTCGGGTGGTTCGAGGTGACCGAAAGGGGCTAGTCCGGTCGGGTTGAGCGGCACGTTTTCCCTCGTACGAGCGGGGTGCGGCCCTAACGAGCAACGTGCCCCGCGGCCGGGAAAACGGCGGCGGGGCACGGATGTTTTGCTTGTGCGCGGACCTATGCGGGGACTTCCGCGGGGGAGCTCCGCAGCGGGGCGCGCGTGACCCGGAGGGTGAGCACCGGCAGCAGTTCGGCGACGCGGTGCGGGCGGTGCGCGGCGATGCCTGGCGGGGCGGGCGCCAGCGGGACCAGGAGATCGGTGGCGGCCGGATGGCCGGTGGCGCCGTCCGCGGCGCAGTCGCCGTGCAGCCAGAGCGTGAGCATGTAGAGCTCGGGCACGGACAACAGACGTGCCTGGTACGGCTGCTGCATGGTCTCCGCCTGGCGCAGGGCGCGTTCGGTGGCGGTGATGTACGGGCCCTCGAAGAAGCGCGAGAAGGCCCAGCCGTCGGGGGTCAGCATGGTGTCGGCCGCGGCAACCGAGCGGTCCCCGCAGCGGATCAGGAATCGCCACCCGGCGAGCCGGGTGGCGGAGGCGCCCGCGGGAGTGATCCGGTCCAGGACGTGCACCGGCAGCGGGAGTTCGGGCGTGACGGGTCCCTGCGCCAGGCGCAGGGACGGAGTGCGCGCCTCGCGGACAGCGGTGGGGGAACCGAGTGCCGTGAGGACGGTGCGCAGGGCGGGCGCGGGAGCCGGGGGTACGTGCAGCGGCATGGTGGGTCGCCTCTCATTCGACAGGCACAGTGGCGCGAGGGCGGGGGCGGACGGCGCTGTCAGCTCTCGGGGTCAGAAGGGCGAGGGGTCTGGATCTGCCAACAGGGTGTCGCCTGCCGTAAGTCACCTTGACGACAGGACCTAGGACCGCGAGCGCCAACTCTCTGCCTCGTTTGCGGAGTTTATACGACACGTGTTCAGACGGTGTTTCGTCTAGCCGTCCCAAATATGAAGAGCAAGGCACTATTCGGTCGGCGAAACGCGAGGTTCGTCCCGATTCTGTGCCGACGTGCCGCGATGACCTCGGAATGCTTCGCCGGAGCGGTCGGCCGATTCTCGTCGGCGTTTTTCACGAGATCATGTCGGGCTGAAACTTGCACATTGCATCATGCCCGGTGAATGTGCCGCGGGTACCCGGTACAGGGTAGCGGGCGGAGGGTGTCTCCAGGGCGTTATCGATCGCGTTGCCTGGGCATCATCCTCCGTGACCCGGGACGCCAGGGGCCGGAGCATCGGTCTGCCCATCCGAGGAGGGACACTTCGATGGGGGAGAAGGTCGTGGCAGGGCCGTTCGACCTGTCCGATCGGCAGCGCTACCGCGGCAAGCTCCGGCAGTGTCTGACGGGGCTGGAGCGGCTGCTGGAGGAGAAGCGGTTCGATCGTCCGCAGAATCTCATGGGGCTGGAGATCGAGCTGAATCTCGCAGGGCCCGACGGCATGCCCAGAATGATGAATGCGCAAGTACTGGAAAGGATTGCGAGCCGCGATTTCCAAACAGAACTCGCCATGTTCAACCTGGAAGTCAACATTGCCCCCCACCGATTGGGTGGCCGGGTATTCGACCGGCTCGCCGAGGAGCTGCGCACCTCGCTCGGGTATGCCCATCGCAAAGCGAGCGAAGTCGACGCCGGAATAGTGATGATCGGCATTCTGCCGACCCTCGGCCAGAACGACCTGGTCTCCTCGAACCTGTCGGACGTCGACCGCTACACCCTCCTCAACGACCAGATCGTGGCCGCCCGCGGCGAGGATTTCGCCCTGGACATCGACGGCGTGGAACGCCTTGTCTGTACGTCGAGGTCCATCGCGCCCGAAGCCGCCTGCACCTCGGTGCAGTTGCACCTCCAGGTCACTCCGGGCCGCTTCGCGGACGTGTGGAACGCGGCGCAGGCGGTGGCCGCCGCACAGGTCGCGGTGGGCGCCAACTCGCCTTTCCTGTTCGGTCATGAGCTGTGGCGCGAGTCGCGGCCCCCGCTGTTCCAGCAGTCCACCGACACCCGGCCGCCCGAGTTGCAGGCGCAGGGGGTCAGGCCGCGCACCTGGTTCGGCGAACGGTGGATCTCGTCGGCGTACGACCTCTTCGAGGAGAACCTGCGCTTCTTCCCGCCCTTGCTGCCCATCTGTGACGACGAGGACCCGCTCGCCGTCCTCGACGCCGGAGGCATCCCCAAGCTCGCCGAACTCGTACTGCACAACGGCACGGTGTACCGGTGGAACCGGCCGGTGTACGGCATCGCCGACGGTGTCCCGCATCTGCGCGTCGAGAACCGGGTACTGCCGGCGGGCCCCACCGTCACCGATGTCATCGCCAACGCGGCTTTCTACTACGGGCTCGTGCGCGCGCTGGCCGAGGAGGCGCGGCCCGTGTGGACGCGGCTGTCGTTCGAGTCCGCCGCCGCCAACTTCGACGCTGCCTGCCGTCATGGCATCGAGGCGCGTTTGGAGTGGCCGCGGCGCGGCCGGTACGGCGGGACCGCGCAGGTGGACGCCGTGAACCTGGTGCGCGACGAGCTGCTGCCGCTGGCCGCCGCAGGGCTGGACGCGTGGGGTGTCGAGCCCGCCGACCGGGACCTCTACCTGGGCGTGATCGAGGACCGGTGCCGGCTGCGCGTGAACGGCGCCAGCTGGCAGGCCGCCACCTTCCACCGGGCCCTGGAGAAGGGGCTCGGGCGGGATGCCGCGCTGGCCGCGACGACCCGGCGGTACGGCGAGCTGATGCACCTCGGGGAGCCCGTGCACACGTGGCCGGTGGGGCTGCCGGAGCCGGTTCCGCTCGGGTGAGGGGCTTGCGTGCGGACGTCCTCGGTTGTTCGCCTCCATAGGGCGTCAGCTCTGGCTGCCCGCCGCCACGATCGCCTTGAGGATCACCGAGTGGATCTGCGACGGGTCGTTGACCTGGTGGCCCGAGCCGCCGGTCGCCTTGGCGATCTGGTCGACCTCCTCCTTGTCGGCGTCCGGGCCCACCGCGATCGCGATCAGCGGAACCGGGCGCTCCGGGTTGGTGAGCTTCTGCAGCTGGGCGACGAGGCTGGAGCGCGAGATGCTGCCCGGGTCCTGGTTGACACCGTCGGTGAGGATGACCAGCGCGTTGAACTTCCCCTTCACATAGGAGGAGATGGCCGCCTTGTACGCGGCCAGCGTGGTGTCGTACAGGCCCGTCGCCCCGCCCTGGACGGGCTCCAGGGCGCTGAAGGCCGCCGACAGCTTGTCCCGCTGGGTGCCGCCGCCCTTGCGGTCGCCGAGGCGTTCCGTCGGTACGAGCACGCGGTAGTCCTTGTCGCCGTCGAGCTTCGTGGAGAACTTCCACAGCCCGATCTCGTCCTCGGGGGTGAAGGTGGCGAGGGCCTGGAGCAGGGATGCCTTGGTGACGTCCATACGGGACTGGTCGGTGCCCGGCACCGGCTCGGTCATGGACGCGGAGGCGTCGACGACCGTGGTGATCCGGGCGCTCTGCACCGTGATCGTCCACATGCCGAGGGTCTCCTGGAGGGCCTTCGCCGACGCGGGTTCGGCCGAGGCCTGGGCGTACGGCTGCGGGGAGCGGCCGCCGGCCTCGGTGACCAGCGCGTTGGAGGCGGTCGCGGCGTCCGTGCGGAAGCCGTGCTTCCGCAGGATCTTCTGCGGCTCCGACTCGCCCAGCAGCGTCATGAAGCGCAGGGCGGCGCGACTCTGGTCGGTGCTCAGCCGTGGCTCGTCGACCAGCGTGAACGGGTAGTCGAGCTGGGGCGATCCGTCCTTGGGATAGAAGAGGTCGAGCCCGTCGCCGCTGTCGGCCGAGGCGTTGTGCGCGAACGCCGTCTGCTCGGAGAGGATCAGCGCCTGATTGCGCTTCGGATTGCCCTGCTCGGTGCCGGAGGAGTCGCGGGGGAGTGTGTCCAGGACCTGGCTGTCGCTGTCGGAGGTGCGCTGCGAGAGGGCCTTCGCCATGGCCGCCGCCTGGGTGTCCCCGCCCTTGGCCTGCGCCGCGGCGGTGCTGAGCTGCGTCAGCGCGAGCAGACCGGTCGCACTGCGCGTCGGGTCGGCCGCGCCGAGTTTCAGTCGGTCGCTCGTCATCGTCGCGCCGGCCAACTCGGTCCAGGTGTACGTCTTCTCGGGCCACCCCAGGGACTTCGCGGCCGACGGGACCATGGCGACGCCGACCGGTGAGTACGCGACGTTGCCCGCGTTGGTCACATCGGTCGCCGTGCTGTCCTCGCTGACGCGCTGCACCCACACGTCGGAGTCCGGCACCCACACCTGGACGTCGGACTTCTTGCCGGACCGCAGCGCGTCGGTGAGCTTGTACGACTCGCGCGCGGTCACGCTGACGTCGAGGCAACGGCCGTCGGAGGTGATGTTGTTCTTGCGGGCGTGGTCGGCGGTGGCCCTGAGGGCGGGTGCCACGTCCGGCGACGCGGCGACCTCGAGGCGCACGGCGTGGTCCTGGCAGGAGCCGCCGAAGGAGAGCAGGCCACCGCGGACCGCGGCCGCCGTGCCCGCCGCGACCGTGAGTACGAGCACCGTCGCGATGGCCACGTTGCGCCGGCGCGCGCGGGGTCGGGGGTCGGCGGCGCCCGCCCCGTACTCGTCGGGCAAGCTGTGACGTCCCATGACGATGGTGCCCCTCCCTGTTGAGCCGCGAGCCGTGAGACAGCCGTAAGGCAGACAAAGGGGAGGTACGCCCCGTACGGCGCCCGTCCCCCCAACGGCCTGTCGCGCACGATCTTCGTAACTTCTTTCGAGACCCTAGCGGGGCGAAGATGGGGATGAGGCGGGATTACTCAACTGGAGGCGGGAGTGCAGGTGGAGGCGGGGTCGGTGGCCGATTCTTTTCCGAAGGAGCGGCTGACACGACGGATTTTCCGGGACGAGACGCTGCTCGTCCTTGGCCTCTCGCTCGGTGCGAGCGGGGTGTCCGCGCTGATCAGCTTTGTCGGATCGGTCACCAAACCGGGGGGTCTCAAGGATCAGGCGGCCACCCTGAACGCCTCGGCCGCGCCGGGGCGCCCCTGGCTTGATCTGGCCTGGCAGTTGTTCGGAATCGCGTCGGCTCTGGTGCCGGTCGCGCTGGTCGCGCACTTCCTGCTGCGGGAGGGCCAGGGGCTGCGCGTGATCGGTTTCGACCGCACGCGACCGTGGCCGGACCTCGGGCGCGGAGCGGTGATCGCGGCGGTGATCGGCAGCACGGGCATCGCCTTCTATCTGGCGGCCAGGGGGCTCGGCTTCAACCTCACCGTGGTGCCGGAGGCACTGCCCGACGTGTGGTGGAAGTACCCGGTGCTGATCCTGTCGGCCGTGCAGAACGCCGTGCTGGAGGAGGTCATCGTCGTCGGGTATCTGCTGCGCCGGCTCGGCCAGTTGGGCTGGACGCCGGGCACGGCCCTGGTGGCGAGCTCGGTGCTGCGCGGCTCGTACCACCTTTACCAGGGCATCGGCGGCTTCGTCGGCAACATGGCGATGGGCGTGGTCTTCGTCTTCCTGTACCGGCGTTGGGGGCGGGTCGGCCCGCTCGTGGTCGCGCATTCGCTGCTCGACATCGGGGCGTTCGTGGGGTACGCGCTGCTGGCGGGGAAGGTGGGGTGGCTGCCCACGGCGTGACCGGTGTGAGCTGCGTGATCAGGACTCAGGGGGCGTACGGCACACTCGTACGCCCCCATTTTGTTTCCCGTTGTGCGAGCTATGTGCCGCTACGCACGCAGCTCGCCCTCGATGACCGTGACCGCGCGGCCGGTGAGCAGGGTGCGGTCGCCGCGCAGTTGCGTGCGGACGAGGCCGGAGCGCGGGGAGGCCTGCAGGCCCGTGAGGTCGGGGCGGCCGAGGCGCTCGGACCAGTAGGGGGCGAGGGCCGTGTGGGCGCTGCCGGTGACCGGGTCCTCGTCGATGCCGACGTTCGGGAAGAAGCAGCGGGAGACGAAGTCGTAGCCCCGGGAGGGGTCTTCGGCGCGGGCGGTCGCGATGATGCCGCGCTCGGAGTACCGCGCGAGCGCCTTGTGGTCCGGGGCGAGGCCCAGGACGGTCTTCTCGTCGGCGACTTCGACCACCAGGTCGCCGATGTTCGGGCCGGTGTCGAAGGCGGTCAGTGGTTCGGCGCCCAGCGCTTCGGCGACGCCGTCCGGGACCTCGACGGGGGTGAGCGGCGCGGTCGGGAAGTCCAGTGTGATGGAACCGTCCTCGTGGGGCGTGGCGATGAGGACGCCGCTGAGCGTGGCGAACCGCACGGGTCCCTCGTGGGCGCCCGTGGTGTGCAGAACGTGCGCGGTGGCCAGCGTCGCGTGCCCGCACATCGCTACCTCGGTGGCGGGCGTGAACCAGCGCAGCGCCCAGTTGGCATCGCCGCCCTCGGGGAGGAGGTGGGCGAACGCCGTTTCGGCGTGGTTGACCTCAAGGGCCACGTTCTGGAGCCAGGCGTCGTCCGGGAACGTGTCGAGGAGGACGACCCCGGCCGGGTTGCCGGAGAAGGGGCGATCGGTGAAGGCGTCGACGATTCGAATCCGCATGGCGTGACGCTAGCCGCGTCGCAAAGCCGCCGGCCAAGGCCAATTCCCGGGAGCTGGACTGGTCGTCGCCTCACCCGGTCCGGCTGTCTGGCGGCAGCAGCCGCACGAGAGCTTCGACCGCGGCGTCGGCGTCAGGGGTGACCAGGACGAGTACCGGGTCGGAGGTGCCCAGCAACTGCCCGCTCCACACGCGGAAGACGGGGCTGTCGTCCGGGCCGCCTTTGTCGAAGGAGATGGATCCGGAGAGGATCCCGGCGGCTGCTTCCACGGAAGTCCAGAACTCGGGCTCGGTCGAGAACCTGAGGAAGTTGTGACTGGTGAACGGATACCACCGGCTGAGCTCGCTCGCGCGCGGCCCGCACCAGCTCCTCCTCCACCGGTGGCACCCAGGAGCCGCGCTCCCGCGTCGCGGCATCCGCGCGTCGTGCGCACTCGGTCATCCAGTCCCAGGCGTCGTCCAGCGACCGTGCGCCGTCATCTCCCATGTCGCGAGTCTGATCCGGACGCCCGGCCTTGCCCAGCCCTCAGGGGTTGTCATGCGAGCGCTTCCGATATATCGTTGACGCATCGCGACCGATCAACGATGGAATGGAGTGATTGCGATGCGTTCCCGTGGAGAAGACTTCGGATATGAACACGGACATGGACACCACGGCGGACCCGGCCATCGAGGTCGGGGCGGCTTCGAGGGACGGCGTGGGGCTTTCGGGCCCTTCGGGCCGGGTGGTCCCGGTGGCCCCGGCTTCGGCGGTGGCCCCGGCTTCGGCGGACCCGGCTTCGGCCCGGGCCCCTGGGGCGGGCGCGGCGGCCGGGGCGGACCCCGGGGGAGGGCGCGGCGCGGCGACGTGCGCGCGTCGATCCTGGCCCTGCTCAAGGACCGGCCCATGCATGGTTACGAGATGATCCAGGAGATCGCCGAGCGCAGCGGCGGGGCGTGGAAGCCCAGCCCGGGTTCGGTCTACCCGACCCTTCAGCTGCTGGAGGACGAGGGCCTGATCACCAGCGAGGCCGAGGGCGGCAAGAAGCTGTTCTCGCTCACCGAGTCGGGCCGCAGCGCGGCCGACGAGGGCCCCGACGCGCCTTGGGAAGAGGCCGGGCGCGGGGTCGACTGGGAGACGCTGCACGAGATCCGGCAGGCCGGCTTCGGCCTCATGGAGGCCTTCGGTCAGGTCTGGAAGACCGGCAGCAAGGACCAGCGCGACAAGGCGGTGGCGGTCATCAACGAAGCCCGCAAGAAGCTGTACCTGATCCTCGCCGACGAGGACTGACGGCGTGCTGTGGTACCTGACGGCGCCCCGCGGAAGCGTATCCGCGGGGCGCCTTTCCGCGTACGGGAGCGCGGGTTGCCATGCCGAGCCGGGCGGCAGCGCGCGGGGCTCAGGTGACCAGTCCGGCCAGCTTGCGCAGCGACTCGTTGAGGGCGGCCGTCGCCGAGTCCTTGAGCTTGCCCGCCATCAGCGAGACGGCGGCGCCGGTGAACTCCCCGTCGATCCGCACGGTCGTGGCGTCGCCGTCGGGGGTCAGGGTGTAGCGCGTGGCGACGTTCACCGCCATCGGGCCCTTGCCGCGGATGGCCAGGGTGCGGGCGGTCTCCAGCTCCTCGATGGTCCAGTTGACCTCGGCGGGGAAGCCCATCAGCTTCATGTTCTCCTCGAAGGTGCCGCCGACCTCCAGTGACGCGGGGCCGCCCTTCGGGAAGCTGGTGTGGGTCGAGTTCCACTCGCCGTACGAGGAGAAGTCCGTGAGTTGCGCCCAGACCTTCTCGGCAGGCGCCTCTATGCGAGCTTCCGCGCTGACTTCGGCCATGCGACCACCTCTTCGTGTCGGGCTACGGTGTCGCGGAACGTAGCCGCAAGGCCCGGAACATTCAATACTGATGAACTGTCAGAAATTGTGCAGGAGGCAGTGCGAGGAGGCGGTGGCGGGGGAGACGGCAGCGGGAGGGGGCGGCGGGGGACGTGGTAACAGGGGGTCAGCCCACCCGTCGTATCATCGCCGCGTCGAACAGGTCCCATGCCCGCGGGTGGGGACCCTCCTCGTGACAGTGCCACGCCTCCCAGAACAGGTCGGCGAGCAGCGCGTCCTCGGGGGCGTAGACCCGGTACACGTACTGCCTGCCGTCGATCGCCGGCAGGGCCACCAGCCAGCACCTGCTCTCCATGTCCCGAGGGACGAGCGCCGGAGCGACGCGGTTGCGTGCGGGGCGCGAAGCAAGACGGCGCGCGCCCCAGGGGGAAATCGGCGCGAAGTCATCCGTAAGGAGGAGAACCCGCTCATGGTTGCCCACCCTGTGTTGGACGCGCAAATGCTGCCAGCCGGGGATGACCCGGCTCGCAGAGACTGATGGGGTAGGGGTTGTGCCATCCCGTATTCCCCAGCAGTCCGCCGCCGAGAGCGGCCCGAACCGTACGGAAGTCGAAGCCGGGCTCAGTGCCGAGCTGGCCTCGGTGGTCTCTGGTGCGCGCAGGAGGGCGCTGCGGGACGGGGACCGGCAGATCGACACGGCCCATCTGCTGCACTCGCTGCTGGAGTCCGACCCCGAGGTGCGCGCGGTCTTCGACGGCGGGCCGCAGGTCGCCCGGCTGCTCGGCTACCTCGTGCAGCGCAGCATCGGCTATGGGCTGCGCTGGCAGGGCACCGTCGAGGACTCCGGCGCCGTGCCCGTTGTCGCCGAGGCGGGCTGGTCTCCGGTGGCGGCCGGTGCCATGGAGGACGCGTACGAGCGCGCCGTACTGCGGGGCGACGAGCGGGCCCGCGGTCTCGATCTGCTCGCGGCGGTCGTCGCCGATCCGCAGTCGCGAGCCGTGGAGGTCCTTGGGCGAGCGGGGGTCGATGCCCGGGCGCTATTGGGGCGCATCGAGGCCGGGTTCGAGGAGTACGCCTCGCGGGGCGACGGCGGCTGCTGAGCCCAGGGCGGGCAGGGGCTGAGCCCAGGGGGAGCCGGGCGGTGAGCCCGGGGGAGAGTCGGGCGGTGATCCCGCGGGGTCGGGCGGTGAGCCGGGCGGAGCGCCGGGCGCTGAGCCCGGCGGAGAGACACTCGCTGAGCCCGGGGGAGAACCGCTCGCTGAGCCCGGCCGAGAGCGGCAGACGTTGAAGTCGAATCGTCGCATCCACGTCCAGCCGTTGAGACAGGTGTCATTGGGGATGACGCTCATGTCATCGCCTGTCATCATGTGCCGGTGCATACGTCTCAGGGCAGTCAGGGCAACCGCGGAAGGGGCGTCGGCCTGGGCCTCGCGCTCGCGTCGGCGGTCGCCTTCGGCGGATCGGGTGTCGCGGCCAAGCCGCTGATCGAGGCGGGTCTCGACCCGCTCCACGTGGTGTGGCTGCGCGTCGCGGGCGCCGCGCTGGTGATGCTGCCGCTGGCCGTACGGCATCGGGCCCTGCTGCGGCAGCGCCCCGCACTGCTCGTCGGCTTCGGGCTGCTCGGCGTGGCCGGCGTCCAGGCCTGCTACTTCGCCGCGATCTCCCGTATCCCCGTCGGCGTCGCACTGCTCGTCGAATACCTCGCGCCCGCGCTCGTGCTCGGCTGGGTGCGCTTCGTGCAGCGCCGGCCCGTGACGCGCGCCGCGGCCCTCGGGGTCGTCCTCGCGGTCGGTGGACTCGCCTGCGTGGTCGAGGTGTGGTCCGGGCTCAGCTTCGACGCCGTCGGACTGCTCCTCGCGCTGGGCGCCGCCTGCTGCCAGGTCGGCTACTTCGTCCTGTCCGACCAGGGCAGCGACGCGGGCGACGAGGCGCCGGACCCGCTCGGCGTGATCGCGTACGGGCTGCTCGTCGGCGCCCTCGTGCTGACGGTCATCGCGCGGCCCTGGACCATGGACTGGTCCGCGCTCGGGGGCAGTGCGGACATGAACGGGACGTCCGTGCTCGCCGCGCTGCTCCTCAGCTGGATCGTGCTGATCGCGACCGTCTTCGCGTACGGCACCGGAGTGCTCTCCGTGCGAAGACTCTCCCCGCAGGTCGCGGGCGTCGTGGCCTGTCTCGAAGCGGTGATCGCGACCGTCCTCGCCTGGGTGTTGCTCGGCGAGCACCTCTCGGCGCCGCAGATCGTCGGCGGCTCGGTGGTGCTGCTCGGCGCGTTCATCGCGCAATCGTCGGCGCCCGCCAAGCCGTCGGACGGCCCCGTCGCGAGCGGCGGGAGCGACGTCGAACGTGAGTTGTCGGCCCACGGAACCGCCGCGTAGGGTGCTGACCATGCCTTTGACGCTCGTTCTTCCGCCTCCGGCCGTCTGAGGCGGGCCCTCCGGAATCCGCGCCCGGCCCTGAGCCGGGCGGAACGGTGCTGCCCGCAGAAGAAGTCCGAGGACCTTTCCGTACGCCCCTGCCCGTCGGCCTGGGCTGCGACGTGGTCCCTTCCTGAACTTCTGCGTATCTGCGGAGAGAACACGTGTCGAACGCTGCATCCGGCCTGCCCATCGGGCGAGGCCTCCTCTATCTGATCGTCGCCGGTGCCGCCTGGGGCAC